>NZ_JARXWN010000014.1 GCF_029892965.1 Dysgonomonas sp. PF1-14
CATAGGCATAGTGAAAGTCTATTTTATATTTTTCATCATTTACAGTTATATAACCGACATTCAATCTATCATAAGCATAATGAAAGTCTATTTTATATTTTTCATCATTTACAGTTATATAGGCAACATCTAATCTATCATAGGCATAGTGAAAGTCTATTTTATATTTTTCATCATTTACAGTTATATAACCGACATTCAATCTATCATAAGCATAATGAAAGTCTATTTTACCTAATGATGGTTTTATTTCTATTTCTTCTTCTTTATTAGGTAAAGATATATCTTCCTCTTCCCCACAAGCGTTGAAAAGGAAAAAGCTACATATAAAAAACAAGTATATTAATTGTTTCATAATCATTAATCTTTAGCTTCTACAAATATAGACTATCCTTTCCGTCCGAAGTTTAATATTCACAAGCAAAGTTTTGGGAAATATTTTGAAGCAGGCGGACGGCTAACACCACCCATTATAGACGTACCTAGCGAAACAATGAATAACGAGGAACTGCTAAAAGCAATAAAATCAATGAATATGAAAGTTGCAGTGACGGATATTATGCGTGTACACGATGAAATGACACAGGTTGATGGCTGGTCGGGGATATAATTCCATATAAAATAGCCGAAATTTTTCGGCTATTTTATCTTATATACGCATAGTCCAATATATTGGAAGTATAATAGAAATCAATTTTATAAATTTTGTCTTTGGTTTTTAAATTTGCATAATATAATATGTTGGAAGTATAATGAAAATCAATTCTATAAGTTTCGTCTTTAATTTTAAAGTTTGCATAGTCCAATATATTGAAGCTATAATGGAAATCAATTCTATAAGTTCCGTCTTTGGTTTTTAAATTTGCATAATCTAATATATTGAAGCTATAATGAAAAGTGATCTTATTTGCAGACGGAATTATTACTCCGATATCATCTCCATAGTCTATTCCTTCTTCCTTTTCCCCACAAGCGTTGAAAAGGAAAAAGCTACATATAAAAAACAAGTATATTAATTGTTTCATAATCATTAATCTTTAGCTTCTACAAATATAGACTATCCTTTCCGTCCGAAGTTTAATATTCACAAGCAAAGTTTTGGGAAATATTTTGAAGCAGGCGGACGGCTAACACCACCCATTATAGACGTACCTAGCGAGACAATGAATAACGAAGAACTGCTGAAAGCAATAAAATCAATGAATATGAAAGTTGCAGTGACGGATATTATGCGTGTACAAGACGAAATGACACAGGTTGATGGATGGTCAGGAATATAATTCCATATAAAATAGCCGAAGTCTTTCGGCTATTTTATATTATATACGCATACTCTAATTGATCGTAACGATAATAGAAAGTGATTTTATAAGAGTCATCTTTTATATATAAACGTGCATGATCTAATTGGTCATAACGATAATAGAAAGTGATTTTATAAGAGTCATCTTTTATATATAAACGTGCATGATCTAATTGGTCATAACGATAATAGAAAGTGATTTTATAAGAATCTTCTTTCGTATTCAGATACGCATAATCTAATTGATCGTAACGATAATAGAAAGTGATCTTATAAGAGTCATCTTTTGTATATAAACGTGCATAATCCAATTGGTCATAACGATAATAGAAAGTGATCTTATAAGAGTCTTCTTTCGTATATAAATATGCATAACTCAATTCATCAGAGCTATAATAAAAAGTAATCTTATTTGTGGAAGGAAGTATTACTTCATTATCATCTCCATAGTCTATTTCCTCCTTTTCCCCACAAGCATTGAAAAGGAAAAAGCTACATATAAAAAACAGATATATTAATTGTTTCATAATTATTAATCTTTAGCTTCTACAAATATAGACTATCCTTTCCGTCCGAAGTTTAATATTCACAAGCAAAGTTTTGGGAAATATTTTTGAAGTAGGCGGACGCCTAACGCCTCCCATTATAGACGTACCTAGCGAGACAATGAATAACGAAGAACTGCTAAAAGCAATAAAATCAATGAATATGAAAGTTGCCGTAACGGATATTATGCGTGTACACGATGAAATGACTCAGGTAGATGGCTGGTCGGGGATATGATTAATCTTTTAGTTGCTGGGGATGATAAATCCCCAGTGACGAAGATTATGTTCAAAAATTCGATATATCCTCTTATACTTTAATTATCTGTGTAAATTTTACCTGTATACAACGATCCATCCGACCAGTTATCAAAACTCATTGCATATAATAAGGTTGAGCCTGTGTAAATTTTACCTGCATACAACGATCCATCCGACCAGTTATCAAAACTCATTGTGTATAATAAGGTTGAGCCTATGTAAATTTTACCTGCATATAACGATCCATCCGACCAGTTATCAAAACTCATTGTGTATAATAAGGTTGAGCCTATGTAAATTTTACCTGCATATAACGATCCATCCGACCAGTTATCAAAACTCATTGTGTATAATAAGGAAGCTATTTTCCCCTCACCCCCTCTCACATACTTCCCATCTATATTAAACACAATATCGCCTTTGGCATCCGCCCCTGCGCGGATATAGTTGCCATCGAGGTTAAAGACTGCATCGCCTGTCTTTTCCTTTCCCGCCCGTATCAGTTTGCCGTCTATATTGAATACGATGTCGCCTGTTTTGTCCTTTCCCGCACGCACATAGTCTCCGTCGAAGTTAAAGACGGCATCGCCCGACTTTTCCTTTCCCGCACGGATAAGGTCACCATCAAGGTTGAAGACGATATTTTCTTTCGGGGTAGGTTCGGGAGTTGGTGTCGGCGTTGGTTCAGGATTGTAAGGATCGTCACCGCCATCGCAGGCTGTCAGTAAAAGCAAGCCCAACAATAGGCCTCCTAGCCCCCGTAGGGGGGATTTGGAACGGATATAGGATAGTATGCTATTCATAATTATAGTCTTTTTGCCCTCTTAGTCTCCCCTGTGGGGAGACTAAGAGGGGCTGTTTCCTTTACAAATATAGACTATCCTTTCCGTCCGAAGTTTAATATTCACAAGCAAAGTTTTTTATATCATTCCCGCTATTAAACCTTTCGCAACAAACAATGTCAGACTAATAAGAAGTAGCTTTCTTTTTGTAAGCCCATTATTTTATTCAATAACCTAAGAGTCTGTCGGGCTATTTAAGCCGATAAAAGGGCTAAATTAAACCCAAAGAGTCTAAAAATGAATGAAAAAGAATCTATAATAAAATATTTTGGTAAAATTTAAACAGGCCCTAAATATAAAAGTGGAGGCAACTGATGCGCTATTTTATGGAGTCTGCGACTCGTTCAGTATATTAATGGTCATCAGACCGTTTTCGAACTTCACCTTTGGTTTGTCCCAGAAAAAACGTAGTCCCGGCTTGTATATATACCTTGTAGAGTTGCTGAAATAGTAAACGAGGCTTGCCGAATACCAGTTGGCAAATATCATTCCGTCCTTCATTTCGGGCGTATAACTGTTTCTGGTAAAATAAGGTTGCAGGTCGACTGTCTCGTCCGGCGCACCCACTTTGGCTATCCGTTTCAGATACAGTTTGTAATCGATAACTACCCATGTAGCCTGATAGCCTCTCAGGCAGGCATCGTTGGGCGAACCTACACCGCCGCCGTAATCGAACGGATAGAGTTTGAATTTCAGGTCTTCGAGTGGAAACGATTTCAGAAATACCGTATCATTTCCAATGATCAGTATATCGGGTAACTGATCGGCCGAAAACGATTTTCCTATAGACAGGATAGAAAACAATAGAATAAATAAATACTTTTTCATATCTATACAATGTGAAATGAATAATCTGACGTTGCAGCCGTACCGGCATTTCGGGCAAATCGGCAACCATACCAAATATAGATATTCCGGAAGGTACTGCCAACGTTAACGGAAGGAGAATGTTTGCGATTGTGTGTTTTTTACAATAAATTCACTAAAAAAATGGCAGGCACGAACTTCTCAGCCCATGCCTGCCGGCAAAATATCAGTGAAAAACTAGTAGTATTTTTATAAAGTGTTGTCGGCTGTCAGTTCTTTAGTTATGGTAAGATCGTCCACCGCCAGTTTCCGGTAACCATTGTTGATGGTGAATATGCTGAGCGTGTCCAGTATCTTTCGTCTTAGTTGATGTATTACGGTATGGTTGTACAGTATATACGAATTGATGATCTCGTTGGCATTTCCACTCAGATTGCCCGATCCCGATAATCCCGCTAGGGTAGGAGAGGTGAGGCGGTGAGCCGAAATGATCTTCTGGAAAATGATCTCGTCCACATTGTTGTACAGGTCGGCGTTGTTGCTGGCAGTGTATGACGTCACCACAGGCTTTATCTCCTGACTTTCGCCCCACAGCACCACAATGCTGTTTGCTCCGTTTGTACCTGCATAACTGTTTTCTATATCCCGCTGAAACTGCTCCTTTTGCTTACTTGTGGGATTGCTCGGCATGGTAATGATGGTAGAGGGCACAAAGCCGTTGTTGATAGAGTTTCGGTAAAATTTCCCCAGCAGCCCGTCGGCTTCTATGTAACTCAGTGCCGAGTAATATTGAGGGATCGGGTAGTAGTCGAGACTTGGCTCATAATCTTTGTAGTAGAAAAGATAAGGCACACCTTTCCGCATCTCTTCCGATCCGTAAGCTTTTATCTCTACAGGCGCATATTTACCATAGGTTTTTCGCCAGTCATTTGCCAGATAAAAACTAAGGTATGCACCGTACTCATTCACCTCGCCCACACGTACTTTGCTGAAATCGGTATGATACAGGCTCACCGTCTTACCGTTCTCGTTGAGTATCACCTGAAAGCAGTATCCACCGAAAGTGACATAGTCGGTCGCTATCTTTTCTATCAGCGCATCCCAGTCGTCTATCGGATTGGGTTGCCCGTAGTATTCGCCCTCTCTCACACCCGTTCCGCAGATGTAGGTCACTTTGTTGTTGATAACCGCTTTGTTGATAGCCGATTCGTTGTTAAGCTCGATGATGCGTTGCGGCAGCAGATTGTCGTTGTCATAATTTATCCATCCCTTATGGTTTTTCACGAATGTAGGATAGGATTTTACAGATTGAGACAGTTTTATCACTGCATAATTGTTTTCAGCCGGATATTGTTCCATATTTTTCATTGTTTCTTCTGTGTTTTCGTTATAGATAATCTCGTTTGAAAAAAATGCAGATTTTTCAAAAAAAAAATTAGAACAATCTTTTTCTTTTATCTTAATTTTCTTTTTTAATATTCTTGTCTTTTCTTGTCTTATGTATGGTATAGGTGAGCGTACTGGTGAATGTACAGGCGAGCATATAGCAGAGTGTAGCCATAAGTGTACCATATACCATATCGGAAATGATACAGATGGGGTGCATAAAATACTTTTTCCGTATAATCTTTTATTCTTTTTTAACTCAAAAAATTGCATTTATAATTTTAGACTATTTAATTTTGCAAAATATAATTTGAATAAATAAATAATGTCAGAAAATATAAAATTAGAAAATCAGTTATGTTTTCCCCTGTATGCTCTCTCGCGACAGATAACGGCGCTGTATCGTCCCCACCTCGAAAAACTGGGGCTTACATATCCGCAATATCTTGTGATGATGGTACTTTGGGAACATGATTCGGTTACGATAAAGCAATTAGGGGAGTTGCTGTGGCTCGATAGTGGCACGCTTACCCCATTGCTGAAAAGAATGGAAGCCAATAATCTGTTGGTACGGAAACGCTCTGCCGAAGACGAACGCTTGGTAGATATCACCATCACCGACAAAGGCGAAGCACTGCAAAAAGAAGCGGAAGAAATATCTCCGTTTATAAAAAAAGGATTGAATATGTCTGATGTGCAGATAGATGATCTGCGTCAGCAAATAAAAGAAATATTATCAAAAATAATAGATGAAGAATAATATGAGTTTACTCGATACATTAAAATGGCGTTATGCCACAAAGAAATTCGATCCTGCAAAGAAAGTGGATCAAAAGTTAGTCGATCAGATTGTAGAAGCTGCATGGCTTGCCCCTACCTCGTCAGGTTTGCAACCCTTCAAGGTGATAGAAATTACCAATCAGGAACTGAAAGAAAAGATAGTTCCCATTGCTATGGATCAGCATCAGGTAGCCGACAGTTCACATTTGCTAGTCTTTGCGGCATGGGACAACTATACCGAAGATCGCATAGATACTATTTACCAGCATACCACTACTGACAGGGAGCAGGCGCCCGACCGTTACAAAGGCTATGTCGACCGATTGAAAAAAACTTACCTGAAACGTGCCGAAAGTGAGAATTTTGCTCACACTGCACGCCAGGCATATATTGCTTTCGGATTCTCTATTGCTATGGCTGCCGAACTGAAAGTAGATACTACGCCGATGGAAGGCTTCGACAATGCTGCATTAGACAGTTTGCTGCACCTCGAAGAACTCGGTCTGAAGAGTGTCCTTATGCTGCCGCTAGGCTACAGGGACGAAGCAAACGACTGGTTGGTGAATCTGAAAAAAGTGCGCCACCCTAAAAAAGATTTTCTTATTGAAATAAAATAAACATATAACCAATTTAAATTAAAGAAATTATGGCAACAATTACATTTAAAGGAGAAATTAAGGTAAACACAAGTGGCGAACTTCCTGCAAAAGGATCAGTAGCACCGGATTTTGCACTGGTAAAGTCAGACTTGTCGGAAGTGTCGTTGAAAGACCTGAAAGGCAAAAAAGTTGTCCTCAATATTTTCCCTAGTATCGATACCGGAGTATGTGCGGCTTCTGTACGCAAATTCAATAAAGAAGCAGCCGGCCTGCCCAACACAGTTGTACTGGCTGTTTCGGCAGACCTTCCATTCGCAGCAGGACGTTTCTGCTCGGCCGAAGGTATCGAAAATGTACATCCGGCATCTGTATTCAGAAATGCATCTTTTGCAAAAGACTATGGCGTGCTGATGACAGATGGCCCGTTGAAAGGACTTTTGGCAAGATCGGTAGTCGTTATCGATGCAGATGGTAAGGTGGTATATACCGAACTGGTTCCGGAAGTAACTACCGAACCAAACTATCAGGCTGCTATCGATGCTGTTAAATAAATTCGAGTAAGTAGATAAATGGAAAAATCTATGCTTTTACAGGCATAGATTTTTTTTTCAATATAGCGAAGCCAAACAGTTATATATACTGATTGCAGACGATAGACCCTGGTTTTCGCAAATGGTGAGTTATCTGAAGACATGTACAGGAAAGCAATCCGTATCAGGAAAAACTCCTGTATAACTGTTACGGGCTCCGTTATATTTTTTAGGTAATAATTTTTTTCTTGTTGCCGGATGGAAGGTCTATAAAGACCGCCATTTTTTATAGTTACTTTTGTTATATAGTAAATTCTTTGTGTATCTGTCTTTTTTATTCTTAATTCTTCTGGGCTTATACAAATCTGAAATTCGAGATTTTCCGATAGTAGAGCGAAGCGTGTCTTGTTTGTCGCCTTTTATATATTTAGATTAGTGATACTAACCATGTTGCAAATTAAAACATTATTTTTCGATTCTACAAGAAGATTATAAAATAAGGTTAACAAAGCAGAAAAGGGTTGCACGATATCACATAGTGCAACCCCGCATTAAGGAACATATTTTTCCGGCACCTGGATATGCCGGCCGGAATAAGTAACTGTTTAAATTTGTTTGGTAATCTTATATTGTATTATTTCAAATATATTTTTTCTTTTTATTCGCAGGTTTAGCGGGCTAAACCAAGAGTGAAAAGTAGAAAATAGAGAAGAAAGAATAAAAAATAAGAGCCAAAGAATAATCAGAAACAGTTATATGAAATATTTTCGGTTAAATTAAAATAGTTACTAAACTTCTATAAGCAAAAAGCTTGTAATAAATCTGTTTTACTACAAGCTTTTCCAACAATTACTCATTGTAAAGTTTTATAATAGTTTGTTAAGGGGGAAGGTGGCTTATATCTAATAAACAATATTATATGAACATAACAAACTTACAATATCCATATAAATATATAGTTACTGCAAGTTTTATCTAGAAGTGAAGTTACTTAACTAAAGACCGTTTGGCTGTATTTGCAGATGAAGAACAAAAATTGGAAAGCAAATACGTCATAAATGTATGAATCGGCCTTTTATCCCCTTTTTCGATATTAATATCGAATTCTCTATCCAAATGTAGATATAAATATTGTTCCTTAAAAATATATTGTGTTAAAATAACGCTTTAAATAGTTAATTAATCAACTATTATCCATGCAGGGCTTAATTTGCTTATTTCCTTGTATATAACACAGCTTTTGTCATGGGCGCCGGGCAGATAGCCGGTGCTCATCAAAAACTCGTTTACAATCTCTCCTCCGGTAAATTTGAAAGTCTTTCGGAACAGCTTGACCCATTCATCTTTAGTCTTGGGATGATGCGTGTCGAGCCAGCTTTTGAACGAGCCGAATTCGGCTTGCAGCCCCAATATAACATTAGCATTGTGTATTGCGGCATCTACTTTAAGGCGGTTACGGATGATCGATGCATCATTCAGCAGGCGGTTGCGGTCTTCTTCGCCGTAGGCAGCTACTGTGGCGATGTGAAAATTGTGATATGCTTTTTTGAAGCCTGCCTGTTTCTTTAATATCGTTTCCCAGCTCAGTCCTGCCTGATTGATCTCCAGTACCAGCCTTTCAAACAATTCGTTGTCGTCGCTGATAGGAAAACCATAATGATGGTCGTGATACTTTTTGTGTACATTATCCGCATCGGCAATGTTCTTTTACATAATCGCAATAGCTCATTTCTGTATTATTTTGTTTGAGAACAAAGTAAGAATAAATCTGTGATATATCCTACATCCGGTAACATAACAATATATAAGAAAACACACTGTAATTTGCTTCCGCCTGATCATTTTTGTACTTTTATCATCATATAGCAAAAGGACTTATGAAAGAAAGAAAATCAGGTATCATTATATTAATATCCGGCATTGTTATCGGTATGCTGCTGATGTACACTTTCAGTGGAAAGAGTAAAAGCAGCAATGCCGAAGTTTCGCACAATATGATTGTGGAGAAGATAGAAAGTCTGGGCAATCTCGAGGTGGTGAAATTCAGCATTCAGGACATAATGGAATATAAGAAGGTACGCCGGTGGCTGCCAAATGCTAAAACAGCACTGATTGTTTCAGGCGAAGTGATAGGCTGTATAGACCTCACTAAGCTGAAACCGGAAGATATATACACCTCAGGCGACTCCATCAGGCTACAGTTGCCTGCTCCCGAAATATGCCATGTGAAGATAGACCATTCACGTTCGCGCGTCTACAATATGCAGTTTAGCCTGTGGGAAACAACCGAACTGGTAGACGAGGCATACCGTTCGGCTGAGTCTCAATTGAAAGAACAGGCAGTGAAACTGGATATAGAGACACAGAGCCGCGACAATGCCGTCACACTGCTTCGCCCGATACTGGGAGCGATGGGATTCAAAAACGTGTTGATTACCTTTAAAGGAGGGCGCGAATACAAGGAAAAGTGATTCAGTACACTTATTTTATCTGTCATTAATGCGGATCAGTCGTTGAAATTGTATATTCAATTTATTATTCTACAGCCCATTTAGCTTTATTTCTCAATATGGCAAAAATAAGCCTGCCCAATAAAAACATTAGCCCTTGTTTCGCTGTTTATTATAAAGACAAGTTGTCTGACAAAAGTAAATTACTATGCGCATCTTTATTACCGGAGGCACCGGACTCATCGGTAGTGCCCTTATACGTACACTCCTGCAACAAGGGCACGAAATAACCGTTTTGACCCGTAATAAAATCAGGGCGATGAAAAAACTGGGAGATAAAGTAACTCTGTATTCCACGTTGGGTGCCTTGCCATCGCTCGACGAATACGATGCTGTGATAAATCTGGCGGGTGAATCTATGGCAGGAAAACGGTGGACCGATAAGCAAAAGGAGAAACTGTGCAACAGCCGTTGGAATATTACCCGCAAGCTTACCGAGCTGATACAGGCCGGTGACAATCCGCCATCCGTATTTATATCGGGATCAGCTATCGGATTCTATGGGGCACAAGACGATAATGTGATAACCGAAGCTGCCCAGCCGCATGACGAATTTACATTCCGGCTTTGCCGCAAGTGGGAAGCACTGGCTATAGCTGCCGATAGTGACCACACACGCGTATGTCTGCTTAGGACAGGGATTGTCCTATCCCGAAAAGGAGGGATGCTGGCCTTGCTCACTTATCCTTTCCGCTTGGGGCTGGGCAGTGTATTGGGCAAAGGCACTCAATATATATCGTGGATACATATTCAGGATATGATAGATGGTATTATTTTCCTGTTGAATACCCCCGAAGCGCGTGGCGTTTTCAATTTTACTGCCCCCAATCCGGTCACCAATAAGCGGTTTACAAACATACTGTCGTCTACGTTGTACCGTCCGCAGATATTCCGTATTCCGGCATTTCTGGTAAAATGGTTTATGGGAGAATCGGCTACAATGCTGCTCGATGGACAACGTGCTATACCGCAGCACCTGACAGACCTGCACTATCGTTTCAGGTTTGAACACCTCGATGATGCACTGAGCAACCTGATGAAAGGGAAGAGGTAAAAAGAAATTATGAATTATGAATTAAGAATTATGAACCAACGGTCACAGGAGCGCAGCATATGTAATTATGAATGTAGTATTCCTTTAAATAACGTGAGTTCGAAATAATAGTATCTAAATATCAGCTAGTTATATGTTTTCTTTGTGAGCCTTGTGTAAAACCTTGTGCTCTTTGTGGTTAAATCTTATTTCTTTTACCACAAAGGACACAAAGAAAAACCACAAAGGGCACGAAATTTGCACCATATATTTTGGAAAACAATTGATTACATACTATTTTTATATCGAACTCACGTTAAATAATATAAACTAATTTACATCTTGTACTTAAAGCTTTTATTTCTTCCTTAGTGTAATAACAGTAATCTCCGGCCATGCGCCGAAGCGGAACGGAACACCTACCGTACCTATACCTACATTCACATACAATGCTTGTTTACCTTCCTTGTAGATTCCGCCCCACTCGGGATAGACGAACGATGCAGGCGAAAAGCCCCAAAGTGAAAACTGTGTGCCATGCGTGTGCCCTGCCAGCATAAGGTTTATGTCTGTCTTCAACACTTCGCGCCGCCAGTGGGTAGGGTCGTGGCTCAATAGAATTTTAAATTTACTATCTTCGGTTCCCTTCATTGCTTCGGGCAGATTGCCATACTTAGGGAATGGCGGTGCTCCATCGTTCTCAACACCTATCAGCGCTATCTTTTCGTTGTCTTTAGTGAGATAAGTATGGTCATTGTTGAGCAGTTTCCAGCCCATTGTTTGTTGCCGTTTTTTCAGGCTTGAGAGGTTTTCCTTTTCTTTTGCCTTGCTGCCCCAGCTTTTATACATACCATAGTCGTGGTTGCCAAGTATCGAGTACACACCATCGGGAGCTTTCAGTGCCGACAGTATATCCTCGTATCCGTTGAGTTCGGTAGCTACATTGTGCACCAGATCGCCCGTTATCATTATGGCATCGGGGCGTTGCGCATTCACTATCTCTACCAGATGTTTTATCGGTTCTTTCTTTCCTTCCCATTTGCCTATATGCAGATCAGACAATTGTACGATACGGTAACCGTCGAACGATGCAGGTAAATCGGGAGAAGAAAACTCAACTTCCCTTACCGTAAAGCGGGTTTTGCCTACGGTACTGCCGTAGACTACGACATATATAGTGCCTAGTCCGGCTAGCAGGGCGAGTATGGTAAACGGATATGCTTTCCATTTGAAGAATGGGCGAAGCAACAGGTCGGGTAGGGAGACAATAGTGAAAATGATCTTGGGGAGCGCTATTGCCATGAATATGATCATAAACACTTCCCTGTGGCTGTATCTGCCTTCAGCATAAAAGAAGAAATACAATCCGCCCATCAGTATCAGAGATGGTACAAACCAGAGCACGCGCAACAAGGTTTTTTCGGTGAGCTTTCTGATGTAAAGTACGAAAATGTATATATCTGCAATCAGCAGTATAAGGAATACGATGGTGAATATGCGTGCAAACATTCGTAGTGTTATATTTTTTGCGCAAGTTATTTATAACAGCGGCAAATGCCGTCAGTGTTTAAGATTATTTATGCTTTAACATATAGGGTGGAAATACAGGGCGGATAAGATTTCCGCCCCTTTTAGAGCCAGTTTAAATTTTACCAAAACATTTTGTTATCGTTCTTTTTTCGTTCATTTTCAGTCTCTTTTTGTCCGATTTTCCCCTTTCTTCAGCTTGAATAGCCCGCTATTCGCGCTTCAGATAAGAAAAAAATCATTCCAAAAATAGTTCTGAAAACCTAAACGAATAAAATTTAAACAGGCTCTTATATTTATCCTCTAAAGATAACCAGTATCACATTGTTGTTTACCAGTACCTTGCGCGACAAGCTAGGCATAAATATGCGTCCCAGCAGATTGCGCCGGCGTGTATTCATTGCTACAACGCTTACCTCTTCAGTATCTATATAGTAATTTACAGCCTCAAGCATATCGGGGCTGTCTATCATTTCATATCCTATATTCAGTTCGGGATATTTCCTTTTAAAGAATTCTTTCATACCCAGCAGTTCGGTTTCTGACCATTTGTCGCCTTTCTTATTTATGGCATTGATATGCAGCAGCGTGATACGAACTTCGGGATATGGCCTGAGTATGTTTACCAGATGGTCGAACGATTCCAGATCTTTCTTCTGGAAGTTGGTAAGGAATGCGATGTGTTTCACATCTTCTACTTTCTTCACAGGCGAGTTTTCGGGTACTGCCATCACCGGCACATTAGTCATTTCTATGATGTCTGCCGTAACATTACCTAGTGGATGCTCGGCGACATTGCTGGCTCCTTTTTTCCCCAGTACCAGTAGGAAGGGCTTGTATTCGTCCACGAAGTTTTCGATCTCTTCTTCTACGATACCTTCCCTTAGCGAATAGGAGTAGTTGACAGAAGGGAAGTCTTTTTCTGATATTTTCTTGTCTATCTCGAGACAGAAGTTCAACATCTTGCTTCTGGCCTTGTCGAGCATATCGTGTTCGTCGTTGTTTATCACATCGGCGAACGGAAAGGTCATCGGATAATGCAATCTGTACACATGCAGAATCTTTACTTTGGCATTCATCTGATGGGCAACGGTAAATGCTGCGCGGCAGGCTTTGAGCGAGTAGTCGGAAAAGTCGATAGCAACCAGAATACGTTTGCGTCCGTCATCTATCTTATGTATCCCTTCATCGTTGTATCTGAATAGCCCGACACCTTCGATGATCGTGAGTGCTTTGGTCAGGTCTGCTTCGTCTATTTTTACAGCTATGCCACCCGATATGTTTTCGGGGCCGGGTATGTCTATCAGATGTGCCTCAATACCTCTTTCCTTTAGCGTCTGTTGTAAGATATGCGCTTTGGGAGCTGTATGTACAGCTAATGTAATCAGATTGTCTTTCATATTTTTGGTGTTTATTTGTTATGATCTCCTTTTATAACAAATTTACTAAAAACTATTCTGATTATAAACCGCAAAACGCTATCTTTTTAACAAAAAGCAACAAGCTTTTACTTAGTTTTGCCGTTGAGGGCGGTATTTTCAATCTTTCTTTTTCCTGTTTACTCTTTTAGGCTTTACTTTAGTCGCTGTTGGCTGTTCTTCAACTTTCTGAGTTTCGAGCCAGTTTCTGAGTTCGCGTACTTTCCTTATAAGGCAGCTTGCGCACGACTGAGGTTTGTCTGTTTTGTTGAATACTGTATTCGCGAGGGTGTATATCCGGCTCATCGAGTAGCGATGTGTTCTGTCAATATCAGCTAAAAGTTGTTCTACTTCTTGTTTTAAGTCTGTTTTGTTCATTTTATTATTTTTTTATTATCAATAAATTTTAGGATGAAAAATGTTACGAATGCTATAAAAATTCCTGATACTATAATCCCTGTGTATGATATGTATATGCTTATAATTGTTGATATACAACATATTGTGTGAAATGTAAGGCATGGTCTGCAATTGAAAGGCTTTCGGTCAAACCATTTATGATATTCAGGTAATTTTATAGATAATATTTTTCCGAAATAAAGAGAAACTACTGTTGTCAGAACAAGGGCGATGCATAAAAATACTAAGTCCATAGGCTGTTTTATTCTATAGATAAACGAGCGGGAAAAAAATAATGAAGTGTTAAACGGGAAATCATATTTTATTTTTTGATTTATAGGAATTTAAGTTAATTTATTTACTATCTTTATTCTTTTATTGATTGATACAAACATTACGAATTAGAAAAATGGATAGAGAATAGTTGCTGAAAGGTATTAGAGCCTGTTTAAATTTTATTCGTTTAGGTTTTCAGCACTATTTTTGGAATGATTTTTTTCTTATCTGAAGCGCGAATAGCGGGCTATTCAAGCTGAAGAAAGGGGAAAATCGGACAAAAAGAGACTGAAAATGAACGAAAAAAGAACGATAACAAAATGTTTTGGTAAAATTTAAACAGGCTCTTAATGTATTTGGGGGATACATGGACTGTATAGCAGCTTAGTAAGACAAACAAGACAAGACAAAGAAATAATGAAGGCAAACAATGCGTCTTTGCAACCTATCGAAAGACCGAACTTACTGCTGGCTATTATTTTATCAGTAGTGGTTTTTCTCACCGATGTCATCTTATCGGAATATGTGACAGAGCAATTAGGTATCGATTTGTTCAGTACCTGGATTTTTGTCCCGTACGGTCTTTTGCATGTTTTCTTATTGCTCTTGCTGGGGCAATACCTGACTGCAATAGACCTAAAGGGTGCAGGCTCGTTGATCTATGCAGCAGTTTGTATACTCCTGTTGCAGGTATTTGTGTATATATTGCTTTATAAGGTGTTTGCCGGGAGCCTATCTTCTGTGAAAAGCTCACTACAGTTGTTATCCCATATTCTTGTTTTTGTACGGGCTCTAACGTATGTGGTAGTAGGTGGGATACTGTTTTTGCATAACGAATATTATGTGGGAGGACTCAGACTGCTGGGGATATTTACCGCTATCAACGGAGTTTCGTTGCTCACAGATATTGCAAAGACCTACTATACATTATACATGATAAGTACCAATATGGATGCAATGGCTGTCGATAGTGTGGCTCAAAATCTTACACTTTTCTCTACAGTAGCCGGATTTTGTTTTGTGGCGGCTATGTTTTATGTTTTCACGAAGGGATATTTGTATAACGAACAGGTATATAAGGAGATGTAAAGTGCTAGTGAATAGATATAAATAGAATTTTATAGCTTATCGAAAAAATATATATATCCTGACTGAACTTATTTCGACTATCGTTGTTCTAAAGGTATATAAAAGTTTTGTAAAGTTTGAGTTAAAGTTTAGGGAAGTCTGCGATGTGATGTCGCGGACTCTTGTTTTTTATACTCCCTTTATATTGCATAGTTATTAAGTTCTGTTTTTAATCGACCAAGTCAAATTTGGAGTATTTTACAATCCGGGCTTAAATTGTTTTATCCATTGTAGAAGCCGCTTGTGCCGCCGTACTACTCTTATATGCTTTCTGTATAAGGTTCAGTATAGGGCCTGTCATAAAGGTAGTGACGAGTGCCATAATCACCATCATAGCAAATATTTCGGCATTGAGTACCCCCAGATCGTAACCGATATTGAGCACCACCAGTTCCATCAGTCCTCTGGTGTTCATCAGTGCGCCTATGGTAAAACTGTCTTTCCAGTTCTGCCCTACAAAGCGGGCTGCAATAGCACTGCCGCCGAATTTCCCCAATACGGCTACCAGAATAATCATTCCTGTCACCTCCCACAGTTCGGGGCTGTTGAGCAAGCCTATCTGTGTTCGTAGTCCGGTGATCACAAAAAACAGCGGAAGCAGCATGACCAGTGCTATATCTTCTATTTTTTCTGTAAACAGGCTTCTCAGTTTCGTGTTTTCGGGCATAATGGTTCCAGCCATGAATGCTCCGAACAAGGCATGTATGCCTATGGCTTCGGTAACGAAAGAAGAAATAAGTAACACAAGGAAGACGGTAGCAATAAGCGATTTACTGACGCCTTTTGCCGAATCGTGCGTATTGCCGAGCTTTTGCAGGAAAGGGCGTATTACTTTCAGCATTATCAGTACGTATGCCACTGCCAGTAAAATGGTATATAAGGCACTGAATACCGATCCGGCTTTAACAATAGCTATCACAACAGCCAGCAGGCACCACGCTGTGATATCGTCGGCAGCTGCACAGGTGATGGCAATAGCTCCCAAACGGCTCTTTTGCATATTGCGCTCCTGAATAATGCGTGCCAGAACGGGAAAGGCTGTAATGCTCATCGATATACCCAGAAAAAGGCCGAAAGAGGCAAATTCAATTCCTTTAGGAGCAAAGGATGCGTATATAAAATATGCCAACCCTACACCCATCGCGAATGGAATGATGATACTGGCATGGCTGATGACGACTGCCTCGTGAGCTTTGTTCTTCAATACGTTCAGGTTGAGTTCCATCCCTACTATAAACATAAACAGGACAAGCCCGATCTGGCTTAGTACCTGTAGATTGCCAAGCGATTGAGCCGGGAAAATAAACTGTGACACTTCGGGGAAGTAAAGCCCTAGTAGAGATGGTCCCAATACGATTCCTGCCAGTATTTCGCCAATGACGGATGGTTGCCCCATTTTTTTGAATACGGCACCAAACAGCCTGGCGGCTATAATGATGATAATGACCTGAAGTAATAATATGCCTGCCGGATGGTGCAGATTTTCGACAAACGAGTCGGTAAATTCATTGAACGAATTGGCCGATATGGCCTTTGTCGTGATTTTTTCTCCCTTCTCGAGACCTTTACCTACTGTTATGATCCAATACACAAGAGCGGAGAATCCGCCGATAATGAGAATATAAAAAAGGATTGTCCTGATTTTTTTAATAATTTTCATGATGTGCTGCTTTCGGTGATTAAATAATATGAAGTGGTGCTGTAAAATCTTAACAATGCAAATCTTTTGTCATACTTTACACCTTAAGGATTATAACAGGCGAATAATTTAATCGGTTTTTATAATTTTGTTAAATGTTGTATAAGTTTATATCAATAACATGAATAAGCGTAGTATAGGAAAATAAAAAACGAAGATTCTTACTACCTTTACACTACTGTATAAGGATGGATAATTATGACTTTAAATGAGTTTGCGGATTATATTTACGAGCTTAAAGACGAATTTAAAAACAGGGATCTGGAAGAATACCTGCTTGCCTTGTATAAAAACCTGAACGACAATCAGATTATTTATCTGAATGAAGAACCTTCGTTCGAACTCATTCTCTGTATATTGAAAGAGTGTTTCGGATCGGAGCCTGCTGCTTTTGATAATAGTTGGCTGAGCATAACCGAATGTCCCGATGCCAACAGGCTGAGCCGTAAATTTACAAGCCCTGACTTGAAAGACGAATTTGATAAAATGAATATGTCTGCTCTTCAAGGGATGGAGTTTACGATGGAAGTATTGAAATTTCAGATAGCCGAACTTCACAAAATGCATGATAAACAGTTGAAAGATGAATACCGTTATTTCGGTATCGATTCGGAAACAGGTCACCGCTGGTATAACTTCGATCCGTTCGGTAATCTCGGATGTGGCGTTACCTGTATGCTCGACAATGATGACGAAATAACCATTCCCGACTGGTCTTTTATCGGCAATCTGCTCGAAGATGGCAGGATATATGAATAAGAATCTGTCGCTAATTATATCCTCCTTTACGATTTGGAGACAATGGTTCCCCCTTTACCCACGACTTAAAAGTCGTGGCAACTGCTTGATGACAGTCAAGACAATGTTTTATTAACAACTAACATACAAAAGCTTAACGCAATGAACAAAACCTGTATGCGCATAGTTTATATCTAAAAATCGAAGATATGACAGCAAGTTTATTATATACCGAAGATATTCTTCGTAACGGATTTGAGGAACTTACCATTCCGCTGAATGACGATTACGAAGGTGAAAATGTAGCAACACTTATACGCAAAAAGGCAGAAGCCGGTGTCGCCAAAGCCGTACTATACATACATGGTTTCAACGATTACTTTTTTCAGGCCGAAATGGCAGGGCGCTTTGTCGATCAGGGATATAATTTTTATGCTCTTGATCTGCGCAAATACGGGCGGTCTTATCTTCCGCATCAGAAGTTTAATGACATACGCGATCTGAAAGCCTACTATGAAGAGATGCGGAAAGCACTCGATATTATTCACGATGAGGGGAACAGCGAAGTGATATTAGTAGGGCATTCCACAGGCGGGCTCATCGTTACACTGTTTGCTAAAGACCACCCCGAAAGTGATCGGTATGACGGACTTATACTCAACAGCCCGTTCTTCGATTTCAACCTCAGCCGCCATATTAAAATATTCCTGCCCTTTGTATCTTTTCTCGGGCGTTTTTTCCCTCGCGTGCGGGTTTCGGGCGGTTTCAGTGAAGAATATGGTAAAAGCATCCATCAGTCTTACTACGGCGAGTGGAACTACGATACATCGTGGAAGCCCAATATCGCACCAAAAGTAAATCTGGGCTGGATCAGGGCTATATACAGGGCGCAACAGGAGGTGAGGAAAAACTTTATCATAGCCAAGCCTACTCTGGTGATGCACTCTGAAAGGTCGGGAACCAATAGGTATGATAAAGAACAGGCAAAAAGCATGGATATTATACTGAATGTAGATGATATAGAGCGTATATCCTGCGATATGGGCAGCAATGTGGAAACAGTCTCCATAAGCGGAGGTATTCACGACCTGATGTTATCGGAAGAAACCGTTCGACAAAAAGTACACGATACAATATTTGACTGGCTGAAAAGGCATAACCTATAAAGAAATTTAGAGTCTGTTTAAATTTTATTCATTCAGATTTTTAGAGCCATTTTGGGAATAATTTATTCTTTTTTGAGGTGATAATAGCGGGCTATTTAAGCTGATAAAAGGGATAAATTAAACCAAAAGAGCCTAAAAATGAATGAAAAAGAATCTGTAATAAAATATTTTGGTAAAATTTAAACAGACTCTTAGTTGCCTCCACTTTTAAGTGGAGGGGGTAAGAAAATATTGGTAAAGGGCTTTAGCCAAAACAACTTTGACTAAAGTCATGTTGATAAAAGATACGATTCCACGCCTTAAAAGGCGTGGAAACAGATAAACTCACAAGAAATAATCCTATATAGTTTCTTGATACAGACTCTAATGTGATTTTTCGACTTTTAGAACATATCCCGCGTTCTTTAGGGCTTTCGGTAATAAAATGAATTGATGTACTTTACACAAAAGAAAGTCTGATGAAAATAGCATTGTTCCTTAAAGACGATAAGATAGATGAAGCCTATGTGGATACAATCGCGATAATTGTACTTCATACGAATCATAATTCGGTGGTTGAAGTAGAAAAGGACATCGTTGTGAAAAAGGATATCAACTACCTTGCACTTTGGTTGCTGACCAAGCGTATCAAAGAAATTTACGTGACAGATATAGATTCTATCGTAAAAAGATTATTCGAAAAACTGGGTGTTACCGTCCGCAAATACGACGAAATAGACAAAAATCCACTATTGAAAGAGTTTATCTCATAAGACTATACAATTTGTCCCTATCTTCTTACAGCCTCATATATCCCTTTCCCTGTACTGCACCGGAGTTAGTCCTGTATGCTTTTTGAAAAACCTGCCGAAAAATGAGGCATTCGGAAAGTTAAGTTCATCAGAAATCTGCAATATCGTATTATTCGTTGTTTTGAGTAAATATTTTGCCGATGCTATCAATGCTTCGTTGATCCATGTGAAGGCTGTTCGCCCTGTACGGTCTTTAACGATTGTAGACAGGTATTTGGGCGTAAGGAACATTTTGTCGGCATAGAATTGTAATGATTTTTCGTCCTTATGGTGTTGCAAGAGGAGTCTGAAGAAAGCAGATACCTGTTCTTCCTGATGCGACGATGCTTTTACTTCCTGACCTGTTTCCTGCATCCTGCTATAATAAAACCCACCCACTTCGGAAAGCAGGGAATACAACAATCCTTTAGCCATTTGCACCCTGAAAGGATGGTCTTTTCGTTTATATTGCTTTACAATGAACGAGTGGAATTCGACGTACCGTTCTGCTTCGTCAGCCGAAATCTCTATACAGGGCGATTGTACAAGGCTTCGCGAAATGTCTATGTCTCTGGTCGATGGAGGCATCTGAGTCATAAAGTCGATGGAGAAAATGAGAAACTCCACCATCAGGTCTTCCGTCCGTTCGAGGTACTCGATCACAAAAGAGGGTAGGACAGTGATAATGGTATTCGCTTTTATCTCATATTCTTTGAAGTTAATCTTTATCTTCCCCCTGCCTTTTATGCAGATGGCAAATATTACCCCGTCTACCACAAACGGGTAGTTGGATGTCATTGGCGGCAGCGCTACAGACTTGTCCGATATGATAAAGTTCTTTATAGCATAAGGGTCTATATGTTCCGATATTTCATCGAGTTGTATTCTTGCTAAAGCCATATTACGATACTGATTTTTGTGATGCCGAACAGCGTGTAAATAAAAATTTCTCTATTGGCAAACATAATCTTTTTTAGGTATAACTATATAATATGCCTGAAATAATGCAGGTTACAGATATAAAGATTAAATTATTTTAACAAAAATTCATAAAAAAATCCTATTTAACATTTAATTATGTTTGTGGTTATAGATTTTCATATATCTTTGTCGCCGAAATTAACAAAAAGAAGTTAAACAGAACACAAACCATACACGAGTTACATATTATATATGCAATGTATGTACAAATAATACAAAATAGTTAAAAATTAGCACTTTATAAAATTAATAATCACTAAAATTTTAAGAAAATGAAGAAATTACTATTTACATTAGCAATTATGTTTGGTGTAGTAACAATGGCTAACGCTCAAAATCCGGGACAAATCTGGGTTGGAGGTGCAGTAGGTATCAAATCGAGCAAAGTTAAAGGCATGGATGCTAACACAAGCTACAGAATCCTTCCTGAAATCGGTTATATCCTTACAGACAATGTAGCTATCGCTGTTAGCTTGGGATACGAACATAATGAAGGAACTGTATCTTACGAAGATGTAGAAGGAAATACTCTTTTCGGAACAGGAAAAACTGACGGATTTAAGGTTAATCCTTTCGTACGCTACTCATTCCTTAAGGGTGATATAGGTAGCATGTTTATTGACGGAGGTGTAGGATATATGTACAGCAAAACTAAAGGTTCTGATACAAAAAATCACGATCTTGAAATCGGTTTCAGACCGGGTGTTGCCGTTAAAGTATCTGACAGACTTTCTTTGTCAGCTAAATACGGTTTCTTAGGATATGAGTACAGCAAAGAGGGCAATGCGAAAAGAAACACTTTTGGTTTCGACTTCGACTTTAGCCAGGCTTTGGTTGGTGTAAGCTTTATATTCTAAAAGCAGTCCTTACAACCTACACAGACTCTTAAATTATAGAATATTCCGAAAGGATGCTTCATTTCGAAGCATCCTTTCTTTTTTACCCTATCCGATTATCAGGACAGATGAAAGGAAGAACAGGACATTGGCTATACACTGTTACCCGGCACTTTTTGTATAAATACGAAAAATAGAACATTTTTACAGCATCACAGGACTTTCTTCACGCTATTATTTATATGATCTTTGCAATGTAGTCGAGAGGATTACAACAAGTACAAATCAAATTGCAGTTAATAAAGACTAATAGAGATTAGGTTATCAAAAAGAAAAATATATAAGGTATAGGTAGTTTTTAACTTCATTTTAAGCCATATTTAGAATAGGATAAATTTTGTGTTTTAAGTTTCAATTTCTCTAAATCTTTTCTACACAGTGAAAAAGGCTGCTTCGGGACGAAGCGGCCTTCTTTCGTTTATTTCCTATTGTGACCTTTTAGCAGCCTTGTACATATCCATTGATTTATATTTCTGACTGATTACATTCCGCATTTCGGCAAGACGCTTAGCAATAGTCGCTTCCTATCGGGTGCTGTACACAAAGCGCGCCCATCCGCGCTGATAGCCGGGAGTCAGATTATTGAAAAATGTAAGGATGTCATTTTCCTCAGCAAAATATTTCTGTAAGTCGGGAATGCGGTCTATATAGTCACTTACACACTGGCTGAGTTGATTTGCCCTGCTTTTGCGTATAACTTCATGTTTTAATCCTATAACAGTAAATGTATCGTTAAGAGCGACCATTTTGAAAAATTTAAGCTGACTGCTTTTCACATATCCGTCATTATCTACTTCTACGCATTCAAAAAAATCGTCACGCCCTATATATTCTTTGTATTCCTTATTACCTTTTTTGGGATATGCAAAGAATAAAGCTCCGTTGGGTTTCAATAGTTTTTTATCTATTACATGTTGTAGATTTTTCATGAATTGGTCGAGGGAGAATACAAAGGCAACGATAAGGTCGTAAGCCTCTTTTTTCTCTGCTGCATCATACGGTAGCAGCGTATCAAAATGGTGTATGTTTTCCGGCTTGTTCAGGATAAGCCTATCGGTATGTTTTTTAAGTTGCAACCTGTGTACAATGCTTTCATTCATGGTCTTTTTATTTCAAGATTATACAAAAGAAAGTTCCGTACTTTCCATCCGTGTCGATTGAACCAATAATCGCAACGGAATAGTACGGAACAAATGTAATTTTAATAATTTGATATAAGTTGGGAAATCTGCTTTTATTTTTTCGGATAGTCTTCATAATCATAATTGACCATCCACAGGATACCGAATTTGTCAATAAAATGACCGAATAACGCACCCCAGAACATCTTTTCGAGAGGCATCAGTATTTTGCCTCCTGCCGAAAGTGCTCCGTAGATACGTTTGGCTTCGTCTTCCGATTCGGTATTTACCGACAGTGAAACGTTGCTTCCGGCATCGGATAATCCACCAAAGGCTTCGGACGAATCGCCTCCCATGAGTACACTTTTGCCACTTATAGGTAACGCAATATGCATAATTTTATTTTTCTCCGATTCGGGTACCGGATACTCTGCTGGCATATCGGCATATCGCCCGACAAAGACAAACTCGGTGCCGAATACAGATCGGTAAAAGTTGAAAGCCGCTTCGCAATTACCGTTGAATGAAAGGTAAGGATTTATTGTCGCCATTGTTTTGTGGTTTTACGTTTATAGTAAAGATTCCTTATAGTAATTAAACGTATAACGAGAAACAAATGTTTATCTGAAAGCAGATAAAATAGTTTTCAGATAAGCTTTACTCATATTATGGTATTTACCCGTGCCATCCCGATACAATTCCCTTTTCTATCAGCGAATGTATAACTTTATGATCCTTGTCTGATTTTACTCTCATACCATGTGCCAGCAGATATACCCGCAATGGATTCATCTGCTCTTTTTTAGCAATTTCCCTGTAGGTTTCTTTATTTTTGCTGATGAAATATCCAAATATATTAGTCATAATGAAGTGCTTTTTTAATAACCAAAATCTTAACTTGAAATCTCTATAATCCTTTTAAGTAATACATAATATTTATTATTCATTACTTATTATAAAAAAATATAGGACTAAGATTGTTCTGTTAAAATATTTATTTAACTATATGAAAGATATATTTACAATATGGCGAGCGTGCATTTATTGAGTTCTTTAAACTAAAAATAGTATCTTTATATACTTGAATAAATAAGAGAGGAACATCATGTCACAAAACAAGAATTCCAATCAGCGGGCATCCGGAAAGTTCACAGGTATGTGGAAACAGGTAAAACGTATCTGGAAAACCGATGTGAATGTCTATTTCATTTCGGGTATGTGCTATAACTGTAATGTTTTTGACAAACTTACCCTTCCTGAAGGTTTCTGCAAGAAATATATAGAATGGCATATACCTCATGCCGGAGAGTCGCTTGGCGAATATGCACGTACAATGGCGCAGGCAATAGATACATCGCGTCCGTTCATACTGGTTGGCTATTCGTTTGGGGCAGTCATCATGCAGGAGATGGATACATTCCTCAACCCTCAGAAAAGCGTAATTATTTCTTCATTCAAAAGCAAGGAAGAGATCCCGATGCTGTTCAAAGCGGTGAAGCATACAAATCTTGTAGACATGGTTCCCGACCAGATATATTCCGATACCGAATTTGTTACCGAAACCTTCAATCGCCTTGTGTATCACATGCCTAATGCAGAACTAGCTCAATATATGACAGTGACCGATGCCCGATATATAAAATGGGCAGCTAAGCAGATAACGGAATGGATACCTGCTGCCGATACAAAGCATCTGTATCATATACATGGCACCAACGATCAGATATTTCCTTACGATCTTATTCGCAATGCTTTCCCTGTCGAAGGTGGCGACCATCTGATGGTGTTCAAGAAAGCCGATATTATAAGCCTTATTCTGAGTGGTATATTGCTCATCAAGGAAGAATAACCGGTGCGGATAAGCACATACTTACCAGAACTTATAGTGGTTGTAGGTGTCTATAATTTTCTGATTCTTTTCCAAAAATTTAGGTGCTTTTCCAAACCGTCTGGTGAAGCTGAACTGGAGCGCGCCGGTGTCGAACGACATTTTCGATTGTTCGGAATGCAGTATATATATTCTGTTGTTGACAAAGGATACTCCCAGCGACCAGTTATCGTGATTGTATCCGGCCGAAATACGCGGAAACATGGTAGGGTAGACTTTCCATTTATCTTTCTCGCCCGAGTGGTCGACACCTACATTTGCACCGACTGACATAGAGGCTGAGATATACACACGCTTATTTATTACCCAGGTAAAGGCATATCCGCCGCTGACGCCGAACTGAAAATTATCAAGTTCCGATTTGTCATTGAAGAGCAAAGAGCTGTCGGAGCGCGCCCTGTTGTAATAGATGCCGCCGCCGAGCAGGAAGCTTCCTACCGATTTCAGTTGTTTTTCGTTCTGGTTGAATGCCGCCTGATACGAAAACTTGTTGCCATTGAATATATATTGGGCAAATCCGCCATACTGTTCCAGCCTGATGTCGGGATAAAGATGGTATATATCATCGTTATGTACTTTTTTGTCATTACCCTCGTCTTCTACAAAAAAGCCTTTATAATTCTGAAAGAAAAGATCCATTACAAATTTACGTCCATAATAGTGGTATTGGAAATCGAGCGATTTGGTTTTGCCACGCTTTTTGTCGCGCATAAACCCGAAGCCGTAAGCTCCGCTCAGTGAAATCCCTTTATATGTGAAGCCTATCCCCAAAGCATAGGGATCGTTAGGGCGGTATATTGTTTCTTTACCATCTTCTGTTTCGTGAGATAGTGCGGTGTATTTATCCAGAAAGTAGGGACGTATGGCAAATTCTTGTTCGAAAAAACCAATATAAGTGCTGTCTACCTGAGAGTATATATTTAATACTCCTGCCGAGAATGTACATATAATGACGATCACAAATTTCGGGACACTCATAATGGTAGATGTTTACATTTTCAGAACGTTAAACGGACGGTATTCGTATAAGTAACTGTTTAAATTTGAGCGAAAATATTTCATATAACTGTTTCAGATTATTCTTTGGCTCTTATTTTTCTTCTTTCTTCTCTATTTTCTACTTTCCACTCTTGGTTTAGCCCGCTAAACCTGCGAATAAAAAGAAAAAAATATATTTGAAATAATACAAAATAAGAGTGCCAATCAAATTTAAACAGTTACTAAATGAACGGCATTTTAAGCAAAGAAACATATATTATCGGATATATCCGGCAGGCAGTAGGGAATATCTTACTATATATCAATTTTATCTATTATAAAATTTTGCCCTTTTTATATTTGAAGATAATAATAATATTGTATCTTTGGTGCTGTTGAAAAACATTGGATTGAAACTTATTTGACAAGACTTATACAAAGAAGAACTGTAAATCAAAGAGAAGCAAACTATTTAGTATAAACTTTACCCTTAATGAAAATGAAAAAATCAGTTTTATTTTATGTTAGCGCATTATTAATAAGCGTTATGTTGTTCTCTTGTAAACCAAGCGACGAAAAAATTCAGAAACAAGTAGAAACAGCTCTTACAGCTATTGAGTCTACAGTAACTCCTGTGGTGAAAGACGGTGTTGTTACACTTTCGGGTGCAGTAGAGTCAGAAGAGGCTAAGGCTGCTGCTGAAACTGCGTTGAAAGCTCTTAAAGATGTGAAATCTGTTGTGAACAACGTAGAAGTAAAACCCACTGTTGTTATCAATCCTGACGAAGTGCTTTCTACAGCTATTACCACCCTGCTTACAGCCGGAGGATTTGCCGATGTAAAAGCTGCTGTTGACAGCGGTATCGTTACATTGACAGGTGACCTTAAGAGAGCAGACCTTCAGAAGGTATTACAGATAGCTAACGAAGCTAAACCTAAACAAGTAATCAACAAATTAAATCTGAAATAAATGAGCTTGACAGATAAATATGCCAGACTGATTCAGTTTGCGCAACAATCGGGAGTAGAGAATCTTGTTGCTACTGAGCAAAACAACGTTCTTTATATCACAGGATCAGCTACATCATCTAAAAAAGATGAAATGTGGAAAATATACAACGAAATAGATCCTGATATGCGTGCCGGAGACTTGGTATTGAATATCGAAGTTATACCGGGCGGAGAGGAAATCTATGAAATCAAACCGGGCGACAGCCTTAGCAAAATTGCCGGTAAATATCCGAATATGACATGGCAAAAGATATTTGAGGCAAATAAGGATACTATCAAAGATCCTAATTTGATTCATCCGGGACAAAAGATTATAATTCCGTTATAAGAAATATGATTTATACGAAAAAGGCTGTTCTACTGAACGGCCTTTTTTATTTCAGTCTCAGACTATACTTTTCGTTTATAAACTTAAGGAACATATAGATATTGCATTCCACATTGAGCCCGTAGTCTGTTGTCGGACTGTAATCTATCGGTGCTTCGTAAATGGCAGGGTCGTACTGTGACGGATTCTTGCAGCGTATATTCCATTCGTTGACTAGTGATATGTTCTTCGATTTTAGTTCCTGTTCGGTGAAAAACTCTTTCGGCTGTTGTTGTTTCAGGAAGGTATCGTATCCCTCTTCCAGTACGGTTATTTCTAGATAAACAAATATAAGAATATTATAATTATCTTTACACTCATAAACAAAATATTGCTTACAGATGCGCATACTAGTATTTACTCTGATTTTTCTGTTAGGAATCTCGCTTAATGCACAGGATAACAAGCTCAGAGCCGAGTCGATGATAGCTATGGCCGTACAAAAAGAGGCTGAGGGAGGTAAGCCCGAAGAGTTTAATCCACTGTTTGAGCAGGCAGTACAATTTACTCCCGACGATGCATCCCCTTATCTGATATGGGGTTTTGTGCTAGCCAAACATGCCGAAGAAAACAAGAATACCGAATTACTGGAAAGCTGTTTCGATAAGTTCCGTAAAGCTCTGGAAATAAAGCCAGACTATGCCGAAGTGTACAGTACATGGGCTATATGCCTGTCATACTATGCACATGAAACGAAGAAAGATAGTTTGTATGACGAGAGCTTCAGTAAATTTGCCAAAGCCGTAGAACTGGAACCTAATGCAACCGAAACATATATGAATTGGGGACGTTCGTTGCTTGATTATGCAAAGGAGACAAAGAAGGCGGACGACTTCAGACAGAGTATAGAAAAGTTCGACAAGGTGCTCGAGCAGGATGCAAACTCTATGGCTGCATGGCGCGATAAGGGTTATGCATATCTGAGTCTTGGACGATACGAGAAGAATTATCCTAAATACCGCACTGAACTGGAAACTTCGCTTATCCGCGCCGAACAGCTTGGTAGCCAGTCGGCAGCTTACAATATGGCGTGCTATTATTCGCTGATAAAGGAAAAAGACGAGGCTTTCAAATGGCTCGAAAAGTCGATGATCAAAGCCGGAGCATACCAGTCGAAGATGTATAACTTTACGAAAGAGAAAATGGATTCGGACGACGATCTGAAAAACATCCGCCGCGATAAACGATATAAGCAACTCACCGAACTCTACTTTAAACGGTAAACCGGGATGTAAATATACAAATCTGTATATTGTTGTAACTGTTATTGATGTTATCAGTCTGTTCAAAAGCTCAGGATTGTCCCGAAGGTATCAATCTGTTGCCGATATATGGCAAAGCTGTGAAGTGTAAGTAACAATAGGAGTTGGACGAAGAATTTTTAGCTATCTGTGACAGTGCATACTCTAGAAGAAAAGAGGCAAGTAATCTGTGATTGCGCGCAGAAAAAAATCAGACGTTTATTCAATTCAATATTAAATATTTATTGGTATAAATAAAGAACAATGGAACTACGTACAGTAAATGTAATACGATATATAACCCCTTTGCGCGAGGGTGGTTCATTGCCGGCACTGGCTGAGGCTGACGACGGATTTAAGTATGTTGTCAAATTCAGAGGGTCGGGGCATGGTACAAAGATGCTTGTGAGCGAACTCGTAGGTGGGGCAGTAGCTCAGACGCTCGGTTTTCGTTTTCCCGAAATGGTATTTATCAACCTTGATGAGGCCTTCGGACGCTTAGAAGGCGATGAGGAGATACAAGACCTGTTGCAGGGCAGCAGAGGGCTCAATATGGGTTTACATTTTCTGTCGGGGGCGCTTACCTTCGATCCGGTAGTTAATAATGTGGATGCAAAAACAGCCTCTCAGATAGTATGGATGGATGCGTTGCTCACCAATGTAGACCGTACGGCCAAGAATACCAATATGCTGATGTGGCACAAAGAGCTGTGGCTGATAGATCATGGGGCTTCGCTCTATTTTCATCATTCGTGGGCAGGATGGAAAAAGTATGCACTGAGCCCTTTTGTACAGGTGAAAGATCATGTGCTGTTGCCTTATGCTTCGATGCTGGATGAGGTAGATGTTGAATTTAAGAAAATACTGACACCCGAAAAGATAACGGAGATTGTTGGCTTATTGCCTGACGACTGGCTGCACTGGGGTGGGAGTGAGGAATCGCCCGACGATATCAGGCAGGTGTACATCGACTTCCTGAACGAACGACTGAAACATTCCGATATATTTATTAAAGAAGCACAGCATGCAAGGGAAACACTTATATGAATATGCCGTTATTCGTGTTGTGCCGAGAGTCGAACGCGAAGAGTTTATAAATGTGGGGATTATCATGCTTTGCAAACGAGAGAAATACCTCAAAGCCCGCTATTCTGTAGATGAAGCGAAACTGAATCTGTTTTCGTCCGAGCTGGATATGGATTCGTTATGCTCGGGGCTTAGCGCATTTGATAAAATATGCTCGGGCGACAGGCAAGGCGGATATATTGCTACGCTGGATATAACAGAACGCTTTCGCTGGCTGACGGCTGTTCGCAGCACATCTATACAGACATCGCGCTCTAACAGAGGATTTTCGGACAATCTGGATACTACATTCGAAAAATTGTACGAAGAGTTGGTGATGTAAGGGACAGATATAAAACAAAATCCTGTGAATCTCACGACTCACAGGACTTCAACCTTAACACAAACTTTACAAAACTACACAGCAATCGAGTGATTGCTTTTCCTTATATATCTTCCTTTTTCTAATCTGGTTCATCCAATACGCGGTATTCGGATGGGGACACGCCTGTGTGCTTTCTGAAAAACCGACCTAATGAAGCCTGATTCGAAAATTTAGTTCTTACTGCTATTTCCTGTATGTTCAGAGGCGAAGTCTTTAGTAATGACTTTATCTCTAACAGGATATACTCTGTAATCCAGTCTTTTGCTGCTCTGCCACTCACCTCTTTGATAACTGCCGAAAGATATTTTGGTGTAATAAAGAGCTTTTTTGCATAAAATGTCACCTCTCTATTTTCCTTATAGTGCTTCATTATCAACAGGAAGAAACTGTATGCTAACTGTTCCTTTCTACTATCGCGAGCAAAATCCGGCGACAACAGACTGTTTTTATAATTATTATAAAGATCTAAGTAAAAGAGCCGTAGTGTGTTTACTATGAACTCTTTCTGAAACGAATCATTTCCGGAAGTTAACCTACTGTATATCAGATTGTGATATTCATTGTACCGGTATATTTCATCTTTAGCTAGCTTATAATAGTATTCTTTACGTATATGTATAAAGAAGAGAGGCGATAATCGCGATATTCCACTCAATACATCATTTATAAGCGACTCGGATATAATGAAATAACTTATCCTGAAATCGTTACTCTTCGTATTTAAGGAGATTACCTGTCCGGGTAGTATTACCAGTAGTCCGCCGTTTTCGATGCGGTATTCCTGCTGATGTACTTTTATTGAAGCATTTCCTTCAAGACAAATACCTAATATACCCATCGGATGATAGATTGGAGACTTGGGGATGGAGATTGATTTTGAATTGATAAATATCTTAAAATCGTCGTCCAGCGTATAGATTGTCTCATTCAATAGTGTCTTGTCCCTATCTTCGTAAATGCTTTCGCTAACCATTTCAGGTAGTCTTCAGTAAAACCTATACAAATATATGATTATTTCTTTAAAGATTTCAGATAGTCGACTTATGGTATAATATTTCGGTTATTTGGTACTGGATTTCCTTTAATTATTAAACTCTCTGTTTATTGTGTATTTTGTATAGTGTTTTTATACTGATACAAAAGTAATAAAATTTATTATATTAAATTGTATAAAAAAATAATAAAAACAAAAAGAGCCGGTTTTTAGGCCGGACTCTCTCATTTGTTCTGGGCTTACTCCTGTTTTATTCTATTTCACCTATTTTGCCGATAAACAAAATGGCGCCTGTACTTTTCTCTCTAATGGCAAAAATGAATGGTTCGTTTACAGTAAATCTGGTTGTAGACGGTACTGATGTATATTCAAATCCTACCGATGTTGCTGCCGCTGCTTCGCTACCTTCTTCATCTACATTTATGTAGGTTTTATGTATCACTTCCGAAATGGACAATCCACCTGCCGGATTGATCTTTGTAAAGTCTGCCATACCGGCTTGAAAAGCTAGCGTCATACCCATCTCAGGTAAAATCTTTTTTTCCATTTTATATTCACATTCAGCCTTAAAGCGAGGGATGTTGAGAATTATATCGCGTGCACTTAGCCGGTCTATGGCTTCATTCCATGAGTTGTTGTTCAGGGTATGAATAACATTGTCCAATGTTTTACCATCTTGCGGTAGTATGACTACCATGCTGAAAGCATTATTTCCGTACGGCATTTCCAGATAACGTGCATTCAGGTCTTCGGTATAAGGAAATAATGATTCTTGTCTCATCATTTTCACACTTTGTACTGTACCGTTTTCGGTAGTAAAGTCCATGTCAATTGTCTGACTCTTGTCGAATTTCGATCTCCATATTCCTTTGAAGTAGACAGCATTGATGAGGTACATTACCATATCATCGGAAATAGATTCAATGATTTGCGGTATCTTGTTATTTGTATTATCAGCGCACCAATTGTTGATACGTGTAACAGCATCGCCTGAAGAGAAGTCGAGAGTGTTGACTTCGGCATTATAGTTCAGACGATTTACGTCTATAAATGATTTTTCTACACTAAATCCTGTTTTATACCATATAGAGTTAGCTATCCTGAGTTGGGTAGTGGGGTCTACACTAAGCAGTGCTTCACGCAGGGTTTTTGCATATTCATTTATCTGCTCGGGTGTATAACCCTCATTGCGCAATGCAACCTGCATTTCGTTTGCGGTTTCACCGTTCGCACCATTCCATGCCATACCCAGTGCCATATCTACACTGAGTGGCGATATGAAAATGTTAGTCTTGGTTTCGTGCAGATAGGTGGCATTAAACAGGTCGATAGCAAAACGGCCGCTGTTTTGCAGTTTATTGTTAAACTCCGTTTTCAGTACTATCGGTTTAGCATCCGGATAGTTGCTGTTATCATTGTCGGATGAACATGCTGCCGTAAAAAGTAGAAGTGTAATAAAGAGGAATCTCGAAATAAGTTTCATCGTAATCATAATTTTATTTGATGTTCTATAGCATTGATGCACTTATTGATCAAAAAGCTGCATATAGTTATTGATTTTCTGACGGAATGGTTTCAATAACCTCGTTCAGATTGTTCAAAATAGACTTTTTCAGCCTGTCTTCGGGCAATATGATATTGAAACTGCCCCAGAAATCACTGTCGTAACGATATTTCGTTTCGGAGAATATCTTCTTTGGCGATAACCTCTCTTTACGCGGAAAGCCTTTTATGTTTTCATTCGATTCGGTTTTGCAGCTTACCATTTCCAGCCACAGATGCAGGGGATAGCCGGATGAAAATAGTTTTTTAGGTTTCACGTTGAACCTTATATCTCCGCGAATATGGTTTATATAATATATACCGTCTCCGCCCGGACGATATGTTACAATATATTCTACACGCTGAAGGGTGAGTTTTACTTTCGAATTTACTTTTTCGACAAACATGCTTGTCGCTTTTTCTATGTGTTTAGGGTTGATTTCGAAATGGGCTTCTACTAAGGCTGAATTTTCGGTATCTATAAACAGTTTTCCTTTATATATAGGATTTTTTACGTGCTCTTTTTGTTCGAAAGAGATAACATTTACACGCCTGTCGTCTATTATGCTGATATCGGAATGGCTAAAGTTGAAATAGGCTTCTCTGTCGTCTTCGAGAAAGTCGGGTAGATTCTTTACCAGATCCAGCATCAGGCACGATTCTATTCCCGATTTCATTTTTGGAAGAATGGTATCAGTCAACTGTTTGTTGGTAATTCGCCGCATTTTTACGAGTCTTGCCTGATCCATGTTTATCTTTGTCGCTCTGTTGTATTCTGTTTTATAAATCTGCAATACAGCTTCGGTCATGTCTATGTTTGTGTTTTTCATTTCGATGCCTTCCCTGTAAAATGCAGCTATAAGCGATGGCTTTGACGGATAATTCTGCACGCGTTTACTTAGCATGTCGTTGACTACGGCTAACGGATCTACTACACGCACTACTACTTCCTGTAGGGAAACTATTTTGGGATCGAGCGATAATTTTATATTCTGTTCTGCAAGCAGCGAGGCTTCTATTTCCTGAGTCTGATAGCCCACATGGGAAAATTTGACAGGGTGTTGCCTGAGGGAATCGGGTAGCGTAAGTTTAAACTCGCCGTTCAGATTCGATACTGTACCTATTGTACTGTTGCTGATACCTACTGTACCATATATAATAGGCTCATTGGTGATACGGTCGATAAGTGTGCCTTCGAGTGTAAAGTGTTTATTGTCGATGATGTCAGCTTTAGTAGTGGGCGGCGTTACAGATGTGCTCTGTGGGGCAGCCGTACGTAGCAGGATGTGATTTCCTACTACATTTATCCTGAGATTGCGGTTTTCTGTAATGGTATAAATGGCCTCGCGGACAGTATATTCACCCTTACGTACCTTTACCGTTTTGTCATTGTCTATTATCTGGCTATCGTAGATGAAGAGATAACCGCATTGCCTCGATACCTGATCGATAAGCTGATAGATTGTCCCTTTGCTTTTGGTGAGTTTAACTTTGCGGTTCAGCACACTGCCATCGTCTGCCTGTAACGATACTACTGTGAAAAGTAGTAGTAACCAGACAGATAAACGATGAAAAGTATTTTCAGCCGTTCCGCACATGGTATAGATAAATAAGAAAATGTATTACTTCGTTTCAACTATTGTTATAACATTTTTCTCCCTGATTAGTTGCAGATTGAGAGCCATCGAAATAAGTTCTGCCGTCGTGTCGGGCGAATCGTTCGTTATGGTCATTGTCAGCAACCTGTTTTCCAGGGCGGGCGATACTTTCAGTTGTACCGAATCTGAATTCATGTTGATAGCATGTATCACATTGGCCAGCCGTTCGTCTTTGAATCGTATTTGCCGGAAATAACTGTCGAACAGATGAGTTTCCGAAAATTGTTCTGTTCGTAATTGTCCCGATTGTATCAATGCTCTTTCTCCGGCTTTTACATTGACAGACCGGCTGTTTTCTTTCATAGTAACCCTTACTTCGCCATGCTTTACGGATAATGAAAAGTAGGATTTGTCTTTGCTGTCTACATTGAATGCTGTACCCAGTACTTCTATTGTAGCCAGTTCGGTATCTATAAAGAACGGCCGGTCTTTGTTTTTGCTGATTTCGAAGAATGCTTCTCCCTGCAGGTTTATTTCACGCTTATCAGCCTCGAAGTGTATTGGATATTGTATCGAAGTGAGTTCCGATATGTACATCACAGAACCGTCTTCGAGTGTGGTGACAAGGGTAGGGGCGTCTTTCTCGTTATGCAGGGTAAACATTTTCCTGTCGGGGATGGTGTCGGACAGTATATGTACTAGTATAAATACACCTGTGAGGATGGCTGCTATGCTTATTACCCATTTCAGCCCGATACTTTCTATCAATTGTATCGATTCTCTGGCTTCTTCGTGTATGATGTTTCCCCGATCTTCGGATGCGGATGTTGCGTCTGCAAGCAAGCCATTTTGTTCTAAGCGGCTGTAGAGCTTATTCCAGGCTTGATCGGTGAACTTATCGTTTTTATTATCTAAAGTCATAATATATGTGTATATCTTTCTATTTCTTGTCGCAATATCTGATATGCCTTAGTCATTTCGGCTTCTACAGTTTTTACCGATACAGAGAAGTAGTCGGCTATTTCTTTATATTTTTTACCCTCCATGCGGTGCATCCTGAATATTTTGAGGCGGCGTTCGGGGAGTTGTTCCAGAGTGCGGTTTATCACTTCTTCCAGTTCTTTGTATTCCAGTTGCTCGTGAGGGGTAGGGTCGTATAATTCATTTTCCTGATACAGGGTTGCTTCCTTGTGGCGTTCTTGTACATTGCGGTGTTCGATGTACTGTAGTGAGCGATTTCTGACAGCTCCGTAAAGATAGTTTTTTACCGAACGGAGAATGTTGAGATTCTCCCTGTCTTTCCAGATGGTATAAAAGAGATCCTGTATTATCTCTTCCGATATATCCCTGCGGCCTGTTATGCTGAATGAATAGAGATGAAGAGGGGCATAGTAACGCCGGAAGACCTCCTCAAACGTGCCTATATCCCCTTCCTTTATCTTCTTGAATGCAATCAGATCATTCAGCATAATTCTTATATTTCAGACAATATCAATATCAAATATATGAATTTTTACCGGTTATTTGTTCTGTTGCTTCTTCAATTTATTGACTGCATTTTCCAGCGATTCAGTTGGCTCTATGATATTATAATTGCCCCAGAAATCGGGATCGTAAAAGTCTCTTACTTTATCTGATAATGAGTTTTTCCTGTCGAAAGCCAGTTTGTTCGGTATTTTCTCTACATTGCCTTCTTTCCGGTCTGTAATCACCAGTTCGGATACGATGGTATAGCCAGTCGAGAATAGTTTTCTTTTCCAGTCACACTTAAATCGTACTTCGTTTCTTATATAGTTGAGGTAGCTGATTCCGTTTTCCAGTTTATAAGTAACTATATATGACACTTCTTCGGGTTTGAAGCGCAGATTGAACGGCTTGCGCTGTAATATCATTCGTGTCACTTTGTTGCGGTCATCCATACTGAGACTGAATTCAACGCGAGAGAAAGTAAGTGTTTGCTGATCTATATAAAATTTTCCGTAATGTAAGGCGTAAGGTACTATTGCCTGTGGCTCGAAACTGATAACATAGTGTGGACGTTCTTCTACCATAGCCGATTCTTCCCATTTGAATTTATAAAGTGGCAGCGATTCTACATCGAGAAGGACATCCCTGTTTTTTACAACATCGAGAAAGATGGAAAGGTTTGGCCCACCAATGAATTTAACGGCAATGGTATCACCGGGTTTCGGGCTGAGTATTCTGCGTCCTTTATATACCTGTACTTTGTCGTCGGCTACACCTTGCGTATATGGTGTTTTGTACACATCGATGATAGCTTCGGATATGTTTATATAATTGCGCCTTTTCCGAATTGTTTCGCGATAAAATCCTGTCAGCAGATTCGTTGCCTGACTGTTGTTGTTTGCTATCTTTTGTATCGCGCTTTGCACTACCTTGCGTGCATCCATATCTTTAGGTGTCACTATCACATCTTTCAGCAGGTTGCTGTTAGAGGTCATATATATGGTTACATCTCTGCCTATTTGCTCTTTTATCGGAAATCTCAGATTAGAGTAGCCGATGTGTCGCAGTTCGAGAACTTCTGCCTGTAGTGAGTCATTCACTTTAATAGAGAATGTGCCGTCGGCATTGGTTATCGTTCCTATGCTGGTTCCGGGAACTGTAATGGTTACATATTCCAGTTTCTTGTTGGTTCTCTTATCTTTTACCACTCCGCTGATGGTTGTGTATGACATCTGCGCCTGTATGGAAATAAATGCAGCCGATGCGAACAGTAAAAGAGTCAACCGTTTTGTTTTGAGGTATATTGTTTTCATTTCTGTGTGATTTAAGTGATTTAGAAAATTAACCGGTTTCTACTATTAAGATCGGTGAAGATAGAAAAACCCTAATAGCTTAAAAGTATTTTACTGAGAAATCAATATAATTTTCCTGTAATATTGAAATCTATATGAATTTTATTTAAAATCTTTTTAGCTAAACTCTACCTAATCCACAATTTTGTGATTTTTCTTCCATTTTCAAATCCTTGAAATGCAGGAGATTGAAATTTTATATTAAAAAATCTTCTCAAAGCTATTGCAGGATTGAAATGCTTATCCTATCTTTGCATCGCATTTGAGAGAAAATGCAAGTTCAAATAATGGTGTGGTAGTTCAGTTGGTTAGAATACCTGCCTGTCACGCAGGGGGTCGCGGGTTCGAGTCCCGTCCATACCGCTTAAAGCCTTGATAATCGATTGATTGTCAAGGTTTTTCTTTTAGTGTCGTGCATCTGTCGTGCAAATTTGGGATCAACGTAAAAAAATGTACCCCCTTTTTGAAAAAACACGAAGGGGGTGCAGTTTGTCCAAGATTGGCAGGATGTTGACCTAATTTGGAATAGCGCATAAAATTCATTTCTATTTAGTTATCAGTAATTTTGTAACATTAAAAAATGAGTTTATGAAAAGTACATTTCGCATTCTTTTCCATTTATCTGAATAACTAAAAATATCCGTTTATATCTTTTTGTTAAATATTCGTTCGTAAACTTGCGAATTAAAAATCTATTCGTATATTTGCGAACGATAAATATAAAATGATATGTCAAAGAAAGAACTTACAGCCGAACAGGAACAGCTTGCACGCTTTGCAAAAGCATTGGGGCATCCTATTCGTATAGCTATTTTGGAAATGCTTGCCAATCAATCATGTTGTTATCATGGTGATATGTCGGAAATACTACCTATTGCCAAAAGTACGTTGTCACAGCATCTGAACGAATTAAAAGATGCAGGCTTAATACGCGGTACAATTACACTGCCGACAGTCAAATATTGTATTAATCATGAGAACTGGGAAAAAGCAAAAAATATGTTTTCTTCTTTCTTTGTTGCTATCAATAATGAAGAAGTTTGCGACAATAAATAAAAAATTTATCCTTATTGTTCGTGTTATTGCGAATGGATGTGGTTTTGTATAATACGAACGGATTAACAATGTAAACTACAATGAGTAAAAGAAAAATGAGTTTCTTGGATAAGAACTTAACCCTTTGGATATTCCTTGCAATGGCTATCGGTGTAGGATTGGGGTATTTTGTACCCTCTTTCAGCAGCAATATAGATTCCATGTCGAGCGGAACAACAAACATACCTTTGGCAATCGGTCTAATACTGATGATGTACCCACCACTGGCAAAAGTGGATTATAAGCAACTGCCGAAAGTATTCAAAAACGTAAAGATATTATCTATTTCGTTAATTCTTAACTGGATTATCGGCCCTGTATTAATGTTTTTACTTGCTATTCTCTTTTTACACGACTATCCCGAATACATGGTTGGTGTCATTCTCATAGGTCTTGCAAGATGTATCGCAATGGTGCTCGTGTGGAACGACTTGGCAGAAGGTAACACCGAATATGGCGCAGGTCTTGTCGCCCTGAACAGTATCTTTCAGGTATTCTTTTACAGTTTCTACGCTTGGATATTCGTAACCAAATTACCTCCTTTATTTGGCTTTGAAGGTGTGATAGTGGATATATCCATTGGCACGATAGCAGAAACAGTGGCTATTTATTTAGGTATTCCTTTTCTCATGGGTATTCTTAGTCGTCTGATATTGGTTAAAATCAAAGGAGAACAATGGTATAAAGAAAAGTTTATCCCTGCCATATCGCCTATCACTCTTATAGCTCTATTATTTACTATTGTATTAATGTTCAGCCTGAAAGGCGAATTAATTGTACAAATACCGTTAGATGTGGTGCGTATCGCCATACCACTGCTTATCTATTTCGTGGTAATGTTCTTTCTTAGCTTCTTTGCAGGTAAATTAATGGGCGCATCCTATGATAAAAACGCTTCGATAGCTTTCACAGCCACAGGCAACAATTTCGAACTGGCTATTGCAGTCGCTATTGGTGTATTTGGTTTACATAGCGGACAAGCCTTTGCAGGTGTAGTCGGGCCACTTGTCGAAGTGCCTGTACTTATCCTTTTGGTAAATATTGCCTTTTGGCTGAAAAAGAAATATTATAAGTAATACCATATAAAACGAACAAATCATTAATCGTATGAACAAAAGTCTTTTAGTCCTTTTCTTAGCTGTATTCTTTGTCGCTTGTGGTAGCAAGACAGAAAATAAACAAGCGGAAAACCAAACCATTGCAACGGCTGACGTTTCGCTTGTGGATATCTATTACTTTCATGGTAAACAACGCTGTAAAACCTGTATAGCCGTAGGTGATTTGGCGAAAAAAACCATCGAAGAAACTTATTCGGGCAATGACAAAGTAAAATTCATCGAAATTGATACAAGCAACAAACAGTTTGAAGATTTGGTGAATAAATATGAAGTATCGTGGAACGCTCTGATAATAGCCAAAGGCGAAAATTCCGTTGATATTACAGAGCAGGCTTTTGCCAATGCCGTAAATAACCCTGATGTATTAAGCGACCTTATAAAAGAAGAAGTTAATAAACGTATTAACTAATGGAGTTCCTTCAACAGATAGTAGATAATTCGGATATTCCTGTACTTACAGCCTTTATACTGGGTTTAATGACAGCTATCAGTCCTTGCCCCTTAGCTACTAATATAACGGCGACAGCCTATTTGAGTAAAGATATAGCCGACAAAAAACGTGTTCTTTTCAATGGTATATTCTATACACTTGGGCGTACTTTCAGTTATACAGCTTTAGGAGTGCTATTCTATTTTGGTGCAAGTAAATTCCAGGTAGCCAAAATGCTGCAAAACATTAGCGGTCTGTATCTGGGAATAGCCTTAATTATAATTGGCATATTGATGTTAGATGTAATCAAATTCAATATACCTGCATTAAGTAAACTCACATCGAAAGTCAGCGAAAAGAAAATGAAAAAGAACTATCTGAACGCTTTTCTTTTGGGCGTATTGTTTGCCTTGGCTTTCTGCCCTTATAGTGGTGTATTGTATTTCGGTGTGCTTATACCTATGACAATCAGCAGTGCATCAGGCTTGCTTCTACCGCCTATATTTGCTATTGCAACAGGTCTGCCCGTTATTATTATCGCTTATTTATTAGCTTACAGTATGTCGAATGTGGGCAAGTTCTACAACAGAATGAAAAGCTTTGAAGTATGGTTTAGGCGTATTGTTTCGGCTGTATTTATCATAGTGGGAATATATTATATAGTAATGAATTTATAGAAGAATAAGATATGGAAATTATCGTATTGGGTACAGGTTGTGCCAAATGTAAAACAACCTATGACAGGGTAGCCAAAGTAATTGCAGATACAAAGAGCACAGCAACTTTGAAGAAAGAAGAGGATATACTGGAGATAGTAAAATACAACATCATGTCACTTCCAGCCGTAGTTGTTGATGGTCAAGTAAAAATAAAAGGCTATGTACCTACCGAAGATGAAATAAAACAAGTAATCAATTAAATTATAAAGCGATGTTAGATTTAAAATTAGATACCCGCAAAGCGGTAAAGATATACGACCCTGCACTATGCTGTCCGACAGGATTGTGTGGTGTGAATATCGACCCTGAATTAATGCGTATAGCAGTAGTTATAGAAAGCCTGAAAAAGAAAGGGATTATTATTGAAAGGTTTAACCTACGCGACCACCCACAGGTATATGTCGATAATAAGGTAATCAATGAATACCTGATGAAAGAATCGGCAGAAGTATTGCCTATCACGACTTTAGATGGTGAAGTAATCTTGACAAAACAATATCCGTCAAATGCACAGATAGCCGAATGGCTGAATGTGAAAGAGGAAGAACTTACTGTTAAAAAATAAATCTCAAACCCTTTCTGTATCAACAAATAAATCTGTTTTTAAAGAACAGAAAGGGAGCTTATTATCTCAAAACTCAACTAAATAGACAAAAGATATGAAAAAGTATAATCCTTCAAGTATTGACTTAACGAAGTACATATTCTTTACAGGCAAAGGCGGTGTAGGTAAAACATCTATTGCCTGTGCCACAGCTGTAAACCTTGCCGATAACGGGAAAAAAGTTCTTTTAATAAGTACCGACCCTGCATCTAATTTGCAGGACGTTTTTAACATGGATTTGGATAACAAAGGCACAGAGATAAAAGAAGTGCCTAACCTGACTGTAGTAAACTTAGACCCTGAACAGGCAGCAGCCGAATACAAGGAATCGGTTATTGCACCGTTCAGGGGAAAACTGCCCGAAAGTGTAATTACGAATATGGAAGAACAGCTTTCAGGTTCATGTACTGTGGAGATAGCAGCCTTCAACGAGTTTTCGGACTTTATTACCAATGAAGAAAAAAGAAAAAATTATGATTTTATAATCTTCGATACAGCACCCACAGGGCACACTTTGCGGATGCTTCAACTACCGTCTGCCTGGAATACCTTTATAGCAGAAAATACCACAGGCGCATCCTGCTTAGGTCAGCTATCTGGGTTAGAAGACAGGAAAGAAGTATATAAAAATGCAGTCAGTACATTATCTGATAGTAAACAAACAACGCTTATCCTCGTAAGTCGACCCGATGAAAGCCCGTTAAAAGAAGTAGAACGCTCATCCAATGAATTATTAGATTTGAATATTATTTCCCAAAACCTGATTATAAACGGAGTTTTGGAAAATTACGATGATAATGATACGGTATCAAAACAGATATACCAACGACAGCAAAGCGCACTGAATAACCGTTCCGAAGCCTTGCTGAAACTCAATACCTATATAGTTCCGCTTCGTTCCTACAATATGACAGGCATTGATAATATACGTAATATGCTGAATAATGATGTCCGATCAGAAGTTACACACAAAAAAATAAATACAAATGACTTTAAGACCATAAATAACATCATTGATGACTTATACAGTTCGGACAAACGTGTAATCTTTACAATGGGCAAAGGCGGTGTAGGTAAAACAACCATTGCAGGGGATATAGCAAGAGGATTGGCAGAAAAAGGTGTAAAAGTGCATCTGACAACTACCGATCCTGCAAACCATCTATCTTTCATCGAAACAAAAGTAAACGGTATCACCGTTAGCCATATAGACGAAAAAGCGGTATTGGCAGCCTATCAGAAGAATGTTTTGGATAAGGCAAGGGAAACAATGGGTGATGCAGACCTGAGCTATATCGAAGAAGACTTACGTTCGCCATGTACACAGGAAATTGCTGTTTTCAATTCCTTTGCCGAAATTGTGGCTAAAGCGGATAATGAAGTAGTGGTAATAGACACAGCACCCACAGGGCATACTTTGTTATTATTAGATTCTACCCAAAGTTATCATAAGGAAGTGGAGCGTACACAGGGAAATATTACCCCTGCCGTTCAGAACCTTTTGCCACGTTTACGCAATGAGAAAGAAACGGAAGTAGTTATCGTTACCCTGCCCGAAACAACGCCTGTATTCGAGGCACAACGCTTACAGCAGGATTTACAGCGTGCAGGTATTAAAAATAAATGGTGGGTAGTCAATTCGAGCCTCTTACTTACTCAGACTAACAGCCCGTTCCTGAAAGCAAAGGCACAAAGTGAGATACAATGGATAGAAAAAGTGAATGAAATATCAAAAGGTAATTTTGCCGTAATTGAATGGAAAGATAAAGTATGACTAGTCCTAAAAAAAACTGTAACGATTTTTTAGGACGAGACATATATATGAAAGCATAATAAAGTTACAGGATATAATCGCCTTTGCTTTTTTATTCCTATTTTTGTACGATAGCTAAACGGATTTTTTGAAAAATGAAAAGAATATTCCTTATAGGATATATGGGAGCCGGTAAAACAACAGCCGGGCGTGAACTGGCAAAAGAGCTGAATCTCGATTTTATCGATCTTGATCATTTTATCCAGTCTCGATTTCAAAAGACTGTTAGTCAGTTGTTTCAGGATGTGGGCGAAAATGAGTTTCGTGTTATTGAACGTAATGTACTGAAAGAGGTGGGAGAATTTGAAGACGTAGTTATTGCTACCGGTGGTGGTGCTCCCTGCTTTTTCGACAATATGGAATATATGAACGGGGTAGGCACTACTGTTTACCTAAAGGCTAAACCCGAAGCATTGGCATCGCGACTGAATACATGTAAAGAAAAACGCCCGTTGATAAAAGATAAAGATGAAGCTGAGTTGTACGCATTCATTGTAGAGAGCCTCGAGAAAAGAGAACCGTTCTATTCACAGGCAGAGATAATATTTGAAACCGAAGAACTGGTAAGTCGCGAAGACGTAATGGGGTATGTACGGCAATTAATAGAACGATTATGAGATTTGATTTTTTGAACAAACTTTTTGTAAGTGCTGCAATATTGTTTACATACGGTATGCCGCTTATTTCACAAACACAATACACAATAGCTGAAGACAGGTCTAAAGTATCTTTACAGGTCGATTTTAACAGAACAAAATTCACCGTCAGCAATATCTTGAGTAATAAACGCGGACAACCGCTTATTGAAGCCAAATCATACACATTAAAGATAGATACTGATACGCTGGGTGTATGGTCTAAGTTGCCTTCATCTGAGAATACATGGAAACTACAGATAGAAGCACCTTATGCCAATGGCTTCTTCGTTAGTCTCGATGACTTTTATTTGCCCGAAGGTTCACGCCTGTATGTTTACAACGGTAATAACCTGAAAGAAGCTACAGTATACAAACATGAGGATAACCCGGAAGGCGGTCCTTACTCGCTCGAAAACCTGAGAGGGGACAATGTAGTGCTCGAATATGTAGCATCCGCAGGAATAGCAGAAAAACCCCGTATAAAAATAGCGGATGTAGGATTGAAATACGAAGACAACCAGTCCGGAAAAGAAGATGAATACGACCATTCGGATAATGTATGCATGATCAACGTAAACTGTCCGCAGGGCGATCAGTGGCAAAGCCAGAAAAGAGGCATTGTACGGCTTCGCCTGAAAAGAAAGGACAGTGGGAATGATGATATATTCAGCCTGTGTACAGGAACACTTATAAACAATACGGCAGGAGATAAAAAACCTTACATATTGACAGCTTCGCACTGTTTTGAAAATGTAGATATTACCCAGTCCGATAATTTCCATTTTTTCTTTGAATATGAATCCCCTACCTGTACCAGTGTGAGACCTACATATAAATACCATAGAGGCGCGGAAGTGAAAGTCATTAATCCTCTGAATGGAGGAAGTGATGGTGCTCTGATGTTGATGACGGGTACTATTCCTGATTACTGGGATGTGTACTTTAACGGATGGGACAGGGTGACATCTACAAATAGTGTGACCAGTGGTGCAATACTCCATCACCCCAAAGGCGATATAAAAAAGATCACATTATACGATAAATCTCCACGTTCGGGAGGATGGGATAGCACATCTCCGTTAGAATCGTTCTGGATGGTTAACTATTCGGAAGGAGCTACTGCTAAAGGTTCTTCCGGTGCGGCTATATTCAACCAGAACGGATTGGTAGTAGGAACCCTTTCGGGAGGAAGCAATTCGTGTGAAAATCCGGATGGGACAGATTATTATGGCAAATTCTGGTATCATTTCGACAGATCGGCAGACACAAACCTGCGTATGAGTACATACCTCGATCCGCTGGGTAGTGGTGCGCAAAACTTGGCTGGACTGAATAACAACAACAGCATAGATAAAGAGCTTGTCTTAGACCGTACACAGGCAGAGGTTATTTATAGGTCTTCATCTGTCGTGAACATTCTCAGTGGTAATGGTAACTATAGCATATCGTCTGCTGATGAGCGTATAGCTACAGCGAGTGTATCAGGCAATGAGATTACAATAAATGGCATAAATATGGGTAATGCCGTACTGACCATTACAGACGGAAGGAATAAGACAAAAGAACTCTATGTACAGGTGCGTCAGAATATAGATTTCTTTTTGGACGAGAATAAGAATCTGCGTGTAAGCGTGTACGATACGGACGATGCTATCAGCCGGGTAAGGCTTATCAATCTTTACGGTAATACAATGTATGACCGCAAAGATATAGGCGAAAAAGAGCATACGATCAATCTGAATTTAATTCGCCGTGCAGCTCATGTTATAGAAATTAAGACAGTGAATGGTCTTACGAAGAGGGAAAAAATATTATGGTAAAAACCAAAACAGTATATGTTTGCAGTAACTGTGGCAACGACTCGCCCAAGTGGTTGGGTAAATGCCCTGTTTGCGGCGAATGGAACACATATGTAGAAGAAGTAATTAGTAAAGAAAAGCCATCGGCTAAGAGCGGGCTGAATGTTTTTGAGACGCCCAAAGCCAAACCTTTACTGCTTAAAGATGTACAAACGGGTGAAGAACCCCGTATCGACTTGCACGACGGCGAACTCAACAGGGTACTCGGTGGCGGGCTTGTTCCCGGATCATTGGTACTGATAGGTGGAGAACCGGGTATCGGGAAATCTACATTGGTATTGCAAACCGTACTGGGACTGAATGCAATAAAGACATTATATATATCGGGTGAGGAGAGTGCCCGACAACTCAAACTACGTGCCGACCGTATCAATTCGAACAGTGAGAATTGCTTTATCGTCTGCGAAACCAATCTGGAGCAGATTTTCGTGCATATACAAAATCTGAAACCCGACTTTGTGGTTATAGACTCTATACAGACCATACACACCGATACAGTGGAATCATCACCGGGCAGCGTATCGCAGGTGCGCGAATGTTCGGCCGCCGTACTCAAGTTTGCAAAAGAGACGAGTACGCCTGTTGTACTTATCGGTCATATAAATAAAGAAGGCAGCATAGCCGGCCCCAAAGTATTGGAACATATTGTAGATACCGTTCTGCAATTTGAAGGTGATCTGCATTATATGTACCGTATCCTTCGCAGTATAAAAAACCGTTTTGGAAGTACGGCAGAACTCGGTATATACGAAATGCGCCAGAACGGGTTGCGCGAAGTGAGCAACCCCTCAGAGCTATTGCTTACACAAAATCATGAAGGACTGAGTGGTGTATCTATTGCTGCGGCGATAGAAGGCATACGCCCTTTCCTGATAGAAACGCAGGCACTGGTGAGTACAGCCGCTTATGGTACGCCACAGCGTTCGGCTACGGGCTTCGACCTGCGACGTATGAATATGTTGCTGGCAGTGCTGGAGAAACGTGCCGGATTTAAACTAATACAAAAAGACGTATTCCTCAATATTGCCGGAGGCTTGAGAGTGAATGATCCTGCAATGGACTTATCGGTTATCAGTGCGGTGTTGTCGTCCAGTCTCGATATTTCTATCGAGAAACATGTATGTATGACAGGCGAAGTAGGACTGTCGGGTGAGATACGCCCCGTAAACCGTATAGAACAACGCATATTGGAAGCCGAAAAACTGGGTTTTACTAAAATCCTTATTCCCCAGAATAATCTGAAAGGCTTTACATCGAAGGTCAATATAGAAATTATTCAGGCGAGGAAAGTAGAAGAGGCTTTCAGACAGTTGTTCAGCTAGTTAAAGACTATGATTAAATGAATATTGAAATAATAGCATTCGATGCCGACGATACTCTTTGGGACAACGAACCGTTGTTCCAGAGCATAGAAAAAGAATTATGTACCATGCTGACCGAATACGGCGATATGGAGCATATATCTTCCACGCTGTTCGATATAGAAATGAATAATCTGGAATTGTACGGCTATGGGGCAAAAGCTTTTACGCTGTCGATGATAGAAACAGCACTCAGAGTGAGTGGTAATAAAATCTCTGCGGATAAGATAGCACTGATTATTGAGAAAGGTAAATATTTGCTCAATATGCCTATACAGCTGCTCCATGGTGTGGAAGAGGCGTTATCATCTTTCAGTAAGAAATATAAACTTGTTGTAGCCACAAAAGGCGATTTACTCGATCAGGAACGTAAACTTGTACGTTCGGGGCTGGCAAAGTATTTCGATCATGTAGAGATTATGCCCGACAAAACAGAAAAAGAATACCGTAAGCTTGTATCTGCTCTGAATACGCAGCCCGAAAATATACTGATGGTAGGCAATTCGCTGAAATCTGATATTTACCCGCCATTGTCCATCGGTATGTATGCTGCCTATGTGCCATACCATACAATGTGGAAGCATGAAGTGGCGGACGAAAATATTGTGAATGATAAGTTTTATAAGGTGGAATCGCTTAGCAGTTTGAGCAGTTTAATAATAAGATGAATAAGATCATTGACATAAATACCTGGATAAGAAAAGAACATTACGAATTTTTTAAGGATTTCGACGATCCGATGTTCGGACTTACTTTCAATGTAGATTTTACAGCAGTTTATAATGAGGCAAAGAGAACAAACAGCTCGTTTTTTTTGTTCTCCTTACATAAAATAATGCAGGCGGCGAATGCGACCGAAGAGTTTCGCTACAGGATAGAAGGTGACGATGTTGTATGTTACGATGTTATCCATGCTTCTTCTACAGTAGGCAGACCCGATGGTACATTCGGCTTTTCCACAATGGAGTATTTTACTGACAGAGATACCTTTGTCAGCGAAGGATCTAAAGTGGTGGAACGGATAAAAAGCCTGACCGGAATTACATTCGAAGAGCAGACCGACCGGAAAGATGTGATCCACTATTCGCCGATGCCATGGATTCAGTTTACCGATCTGAAACATCCGGCTTCGTTTGGCAAGAAGTTTTCTATCCCAAAAATATCGACAGGGAAACTTTTTAAAGAAGGTGCTGCCTTGAAACTTCCGGTGTCTGTTACGGCTAATCATGCACTGATGGATGGTTACCATGTTGCCCGCTTTCTGGACAACCTGAACGATCTTATTCAGGCAGATTGAGAAATAGTAGAAAGCAATTGATGATATATTCCTGAATTATAGCCTTTTGTGGGTTATTATATTTTTATAGAATGAATTACGAGGAAACAATAGAATATTTATACAACCGGCTACCTGTATATCAGAAGGTAGGTGGATCAGCATATAAAGAGGGGCTCGACAACAGCCTGACACTCGACAATTATTTCGATCATCCACATCGTAAATATAAAACGGTACATGTAGCCGGAACCAATGGAAAAGGCTCCACTTCGCATCTCATTGCTGCCGTATTGCAAGAAGCAGGCTACAAAGTGGGATTGTACACATCTCCACATCTGATCGATTTCAGGGAGCGTATACGTGTGAACGGCGAGAAGATATCGAAAGATTATATAGTGGAATTTGTTGAAAAACACCGCGAGCATTTCGAGCCTGTACAGCCTTCATTCTTTGAACTGACTATGATGATGGCATTCCGCTACTTTGCCGATATGGAAGTCGATGTCGCCGTTGTCGAAGTCGGTTTGGGCGGACGCCTCGACAGCACAAATATAATTACGCCCGATCTGAGCATTATAACCAATATCAGTTTCGACCACATGCAGTTTCTTGGCAATACTTTGGAGAAGATTGCAGGAGAAAAAGCGGGTATAATAAAGAAAGATGTACCTGTAATAATTGGAGAAGCCGAAGGTGAAGTACGTACAGTATTTGAAGAAACAGCCGAAAGGGTAGGAGCACCTATAATCTTTGCCGAAGATGAAAAGATTATCACTTCGAGTCTGAAAACAGCTAGTGGCTGGCTCTTCGATACGAAATACTATTTACAGCTTAAAGGGGAGCTTTCGGGCTATGCCCAACTGAAGAATGCAGCTACTGTATTATGCGCCATTAAGGAACTGCAAAAGGTTGGCTACGTGATACCATCGAAGGCTGTATATAGTGGCTTCGCATACGTGAACGAACTGACCGGATTGATGGGACGCTGGCAGATACTCCAGGATATAAACCCTAAGATAGTCTGTGATACAGGCCATAATGCTGCCGGAATAAAATATATAGTAGAACAGCTTGCGAGCGAACGCTGCCATACTTTGCACATCATACTGGGTATGGTGAATGATAAGGATATTTCTGCCGTTCTGGCTATGCTGCCGAAGAATGCCATTTATTATTTCACAAAAGCATCTATACCGCGTTCGATGAACGAAAGGGAGTTACAGACACTGGCTCAGAAGCAAGGCCTGACAGGCTACTCATACGCTACTGTCGGTGAAGCTGTGCAGGCGGCTAAAGACTGGGCTGCAGCTAACGACTTTATATTTATCGGAGGCAGTAACTTTATTGTAGCCGATGCTTTGGAATATTTAGGATATAAGTAATACAAATTGCCTCCACTTTTAAGTGGAGGAGAAAAAGGAATGTTGGAGAAAGGCTTTAGCCAAAGTAACTTCGACTAAAGTCATTATCCAATATATCAATTTTCCATGACTTAAAAGTCGTGACAACTAATATGCTTAAAAATAATACCCTCTGATCTTATGGATGCTTCACTGATCGCTAAACTGAGACTTGCAAATCATCTGCTTGCAGGTTCTGAATTGAAAACACCCCGCGAAGTAGTTTCATGGATGGGCGCTATACAGGCTCAGGATTTCAATATGGGCAAATGGGCTGTAGGCTCGCGCTTGCCCGGCATCAGCGACAGAGAGGTGGAAGATGCTGTAAACAAAGGTGAAATAATACGTACCCATATCCTTCGCCCTACATGGCACTTCGTATCGCGTGACGATATACACTGGATGCTCGAATTGAGCGCTCCACGCCTGAAGGCGACAGGCCGTACCTATGATAAGATGATCGGGCTGACAGAAGATATTACGACTCGCGCACATAAGCTATTGAGGAATATTCTGGAAAAAGAACCTAATCAGACGCGGCAGGAATTAGGAGAGAAGTTTGTGGAAGCAGGTATTTCTATAAATGCATCCATATTGAACCATATCATGTTCAACGCTGAGCAGGCAGGTTTGGTATGTAACGGTGTAGTCAGAGGGAAGAAACAGACCTATGATCTGCTCGAACGTAAAGTACCGAAGACAGAAGTTTTCGATAAAGATGAAGCATTAAGAAAACTGGCTTATAAGTATTTTCGCAGTCATGGGCCGGCTACATTACAGGATTTTATCTGGTGGTCGGGACTAACGGCAGGAGATTCTAAAAAAGCGCTGGAGATGATCAGGCCGGATTTTATATTCGAAACAGTCGGAGATTCCACCTATATATTTCATTCTTCCTGTCTCGATCACCAGATAGAAGATCATCTTGTGCATTTCCTTCCGGCATTCGATGAGCTGTTTGTAAGCTATAAAGACAGGAAAGAAGTCTTGGCAACAGACCATCACAAGAAAGTCATTGTAAGCAACGGCGTGTTTAAGCCCACTATATTCTATAACGGACAGGTAATCGGTATCTGGAACAGGATAGTGAAGAAGAATCAGGTTATAAGTGAACCTTCATGCTTTTCTGAACCAAACAAGAAGATGCTGAAACTGATAGATAAGGCAGCACAGGAATTTAATAACTATATGAAGGGTTAACCGTAAATCTTATAGACTGTAAACAGGCTGTATAATATCGTGATCAGTAATAACATTATAGTCTGCTTTCCGTATTTTCCTGTCCGCATTTCGGGCAATAATTATTTTCTACAAAACTACCGCAATTGAGGCAGGTTTTACTGTGCCTGATTTTGTGTTTACTCATTTGTTCTTTTAACGTGAAAAGAGACTTCTTTACTCTGTTTCAATTTCTATAGACAATCTTTCATCGGCATTAAGGAAAAGGGCAGCAGAATAATTCAGTATGGCCGTTTTTCCGTCCATCGAAAAAGTAGCATTCTCGTTGCTTACTTTCTTTATTTTTTTAGGAAAATGATATTTTATTACCATATTTCCTTGCGAGAATAACCGGTCCATAGAGCCATCAATACTGTTTTTCAGGCTTAGGCCTGTATTGTCATTCTCTTCCTCATCGTTTATTCCATTATTGTCAGTTATTTCATATTCTATCTTTTCGGGTGCTGCTGTTACAACACGTTTGAACATCGTTCCGTCCCATGAATAAGAATTCCTGCCAAAGGGATCATTTACATAAAACTTGCTAAAAGAATTATTCGTTTTACTTTTCCCTTCTTTTTCCAGTTTAGACATTGATGCAAAAGCATTTGTGAAAGCATCTATATTGTCGAAATCACCATAAATTGATATTTTAAATATCCCCAGGCTATCGTCATTTTGCACCCTCATATAGAGTGGTTCCGTATTTTTAATATCTTGCTCCATACCGGATGGAATACTATCTACAGTCTCTCTTATAATTTCCGAAAAATTCATAATACTGTCTTTCGGATATTTGTTATTACTGTTTTTTAAAGACGAAGTACCTGCTATTGCCAATAGTTCGGCTGCATCTATGGTCATGTTATATTTTACCTGTCCGTTTTCCAGAAAGTACAGGTCTTCATATACAGAGCAACTGGTAAGTAACAGGAAAAGAGAAAAGATTGTAATTATTAATTTTTTCACAGGATTATTTATTTAGATTAAACAAAAATCCCCTCTCAATCTTACAGCAGACCGGAGGGGATATCGTGTATTAATTATTCCAGATAAGTGTATCCGTACAGCCCCGACCGGTAATTGGACAGGAATTCTTTTCCTTCCTCTACGGTGATCGATCCTTGTTTTACACAACTGGTAACCCAGCCTTCTACGGTGCGTACAAGCTTTTTGGCATTGTATTGTGCATAGTCGAGCACTTCTGCTACAGTTTCACCGTCTATCATTTGCTCTATCTTGTATCCGTCACTATCTACGGAGATGTGTACGGCATTGGTATCACCAAACAGGTTGTGAAGGTCGCCCAATATCTCCTGATATGCACCTACAAGGAATACACCCAGATAGTACGGTTCGTTTTTCTTTTTACCATGAACAGGCAGATATGATGATTGGTTACCGTTAGATATGAAGTTGTCTATTTTCCCGTCCGAATCGCAGGTAACATCTTGCAATGTAGCTGTATGATCGGGTTTCTCGTCAAGCCTGTGGATAGGAATGATCGGAAACACCTGATCTATTGCCCATGAATCGGGTAGTGACTGGAATAGCGAGAAGTTACAGAAATACTTGTCCGGCAACAGTTTCGATAATTGTTTCAGTTCTTCCGGTGCATGTTTAGAGCGCCCTGCCATATGGAATATTTCGCGTGCAATAGAGAAGTACAGACGTTCTACCTGTGCCCTTGTTTTCAGTGTAAGCATTCCCAAACTGAACAGGTCGAGCCCTTCTTCGCGGATTTGCTGGGCATCGTGCCATGCTTCCAACATACGCGACTGGCTCAGGTTGTCCCAAATGTCGTACAGTTCGCGTACAAGTTCGTGGTCGTCTTCCGCTATTTCTTCGCTTTCGTCCCATTCAGGCAATGTAGCGGTTTCCAATACTTCAAACACGAGTATCGAGTGATGTGCTGTAAGCGAACGTCCCGACTCGGTAATGATATTAGGGTGGGGGATATTGTTCTTGTTGGCTGCATCTACCATAGTGGCTATAGAGTCGTTTACATATTCCTGTATGGAATAGTTCACACTGCTTTCGTTATATGACGAGCGTGTACCGTCGTAGTCTACACCCAGTCCGCCGCCAATGTCTACAAACTCTACTTTGAAGCCCATCGAATGCAATTGTACATAGAACTGGGATGCCTCGCGCAGGGCTGTTTTTATACGGCGTATTTTAGTTATCTGGCTTCCGATATGGAAATGGATAAGACGCAGGGAATCCTGCATATTTGCTTTTTCGAGGTATGCAAGTGCTTCCAACAGTTCGCTTGAGTTGAGTCCGAATTTACTGCCGTCTCCTCCCGATTCTTCCCATTTGCCACTGCCCGAACTGGCTAGTTTAATACGGATGCCGATATTCGGAGTTATTTTCAGCCTTTTGGCAACTTTGGTAATAAGGGGAAGTTCGTTCAGCTTCTCTACTACGATAAATATTTGTTTACCCATCTTCTGTGCCAGAAGAGCCAGCTCTATATAGCTTTCGTCTTTGTACCCGTTGCAGATGATGAGGGAATTGGAATCGGTATTGATCGCAATTACGGCATGAAGTTCGGGTTTTGAACCTGCTTCTAATCCGATATTGAATTTCTTTCCGTGACTGATCAATTCCTCTACTACCGGGCGCATCTGGTTTACCTTTATGGGGTAAATTATATGGTTTTGGGCTTTATATTCATATTCTTCAGCTGCCTGTTTAAAGCATGTCGATATTTTCTCGATACGATTGTCCAGAATATCCGGAAAACGAATCAGAACAGGAGCAGATACGTCACGAAGTTGCAATTCGTCCATCAACTCTTTTAAATCAACAGCTACTCCATCTTTACGAGGAGTTACCACAACGTTACCTTTCTCGTTGACAGAAAAGTAATTAATTCCCCAGCCTGCGATGTTGTACAACTCAGCCGAGTCTTCGATGCGCCATTTTCTCATTCTTTTGTGTAAAGTGATAAATATCACCCCTCCCGGCCTCCCCAAAGGGGGAGGAGAGCGGGAAAAGTGTTTTTAGTTATTAATAATTATTACCACTCCAGTCTCCCTCCCTTTCGGGTAGGGGCGGGGAGGGGTGATTAACTGATAAATATGTCGTTATTTTAGCGTTCTTCGGGTCTTTGGCTTCTTCTCCGTAGACATCGAAATCTGCCAGATAACGCCTGTCTATGTCGGATTGCCAGATATGTGCCCATGTTCTGCCTATGGCATAGGGCAACTCTCCCTCCGAAACGTATTTGTAATATTTGCTTTCGGGAATTTCCTTTATTGTCAGGCTCAGGTTTGTGGGAATGCCTTCCAGTGTAGATACTTTGTAGCCTACAATAGTCGTGTATTCGCCGGTATAGTCGCTTTCGTAATCAGTATAGATGCAGTAAATATCATTCGATACTTTATTAGGCATCAGTTGTTGCAAATAAGCATTCCTGAAGAATACCTCCCACAGCGCGGCTATATCTCCCTGCGACTGATGGTTCTGATTGGTAGTGCGAACGGAAACACCTACTACAGCGAACTTTTCCAATACAACTTCCTGACGTTCCATTATTATTCCCTTTCTAAAATGTTTGTTATTTCAGCTATATACAGATAATGATAGTCTTTCTCGGGATACCAGCGATCTATAATGTCTTTGTCGAGGAACGCATTTTCTTCTATGCGTTGTACAAAGAGTTTCTTTGCAAAGATAGCTGTATGTGCTTCTTCGAAATACGGAACTCCATTATCAAATACGGTAGTAAGTCCGGCTTTTGCTATTTTGTCTTCATCGCGTCCCGATACTTTACCCAGATATCCTAAGTCTTTGAGATACTCTTTGTCGAAAAATGTCAGCGAGAACGATTCGCTGTTTTCTACAAATTCACGTGTATAACGTTGCGGACGTATAACCACGAAGACAACTTCTTTGTTCCACATCACACCAAATCCGCCCCAACTGGCTGTCATGGTATTGACTGTGCCGTCCTGTTTAGAAGCCGTAATCAGCATCCATTTATTTTTTAGCCCGAAACTGTCGGGTGTGAAATCTTTTATGTTCGTTTTTTTGAAGTCAGCCATAATTCCCTGTTATTTAATCCAGTTTCAATACTGCCAAAAACGCTTTCTGCGGTACTTCTACATTACCTACCTGTTTCATACGTTTTTTACCTTCTTTCTGTTTTTCGAGAAGCTTACGCTTACGGGAAATGTCACCTCCGTAACATTTGGCCGTAACGTCTTTACGTACAGCCTTGATCGTTTCGCGCGCAACGATTTTAGCTCCGATAGCGGCCTGTATGGCTATATCGAATTGCTGGCGCGGGATCAGTTCTTTCAGCTTCTCGCACATACGGCGTCCGAATGTTACGGCATTGTCTACATGTGTAAGTGTAGAAAGTGCGTCTACCGATTCACCGTTGAGCAGAATATCGAGTTTTGCCAGTTTCGATTCGCGATAATCGTGCATATGATAGTCGAAAGATGCATAACCTTTCGATATACTTTTCAGTTTGTCGTAGAAGTCGATAACGATTTCGCCTAGAGGGATGTCGTAAATGATCTCCACGCGGTCCCCCGATATATAGTCCTGTTTGATAAGTATGCCGCGTTTGCCGAGACAAAGGGTCATTATAGGGCCTATATATGTAGTATTGGTGATTACCGAAGCGCGTATATAAGGCTCTTCGATGTAGTCGATCTGGGTAGGGTCGGGGAGTCCGGCAGGGTTATGTACTTCTTTAGTATTCCCTTTCTTGTCGTGTACAATGTACGAAACATTTGGTACGGTGGTTATCACATCCATATTGAACTCACGGTCGAGGCGTTCCTGTATGATCTCCATATGTAGCAGTCCCAAAAATCCGCAACGGAATCCGAAACCGAGCGCAACGGACGATTCGGGCTGAAAAGTCAGCGAAGCATCGTTCAGTTGCAGCTTTTCTAGTGATGCCCGCAGGTCTTCGAAGTCTTCGCTTTCTATCGGATATACTCCGGCGAATACCATCGGTTTTACTTCCTCAAATCCTTCAATAGCCTTTTTACATGGGTTTTTCACATGGGTAATGGTATCACCTACTTTTACTTCTTTCGACGTTTTGATACCGGATATAATATAACCTACGTCTCCACAGGTGACTACATCGCGCGGAGACATATCGAGTTTGAGTACGCCTACTTCGTCTGCATCGTATTCTTTTCCTGTATTGAAGAATTTAACAAGATCTCCTTTTTTGATACTTCCGTTTACTACCTTAAAGTAAGCAATGATCCCTCTGAAAGAGTTGAATACCGAGTCGAAAATCAGAGCCTGCAAAGGGGCTTCCGGATCACCTTTCGGGGCAGGTATGCGTTCGATGACAGCATCGAGTATATCATACACTCCTTGTCCTGTTTTACCGCTGGCACGAATTATATCTTCACGTTTTACGCCCAGCAGTTCCACTATCTGATCTTCGACTTCTTCAGGCATAGCGCTGGGTAAGTCTATTTTGTTCAGTATAGGAATAATTTCGAGGTCGTGTTCTATAGCCATGTACAGGTTAGATATAGTCTGGGCCTGTATTCCCTGTGCAGCATCTACAATGAGTAGAGCTCCTTCGCAGGCGGCAATAGAACGTGAAACTTCGTATGAAAAATCGACGTGTCCGGGAGTATCTATCAGATTGAGTATATATTTTTCATTTTTATACACATATTCCATTTGTATGGCATGGCTTTTTATGGTGATCCCGCGTTCACGTTCCAAGTCCATATTGTCGAGTACCTGTGCTTGTAAGTCTTTTCCTTCTACCGTTTTGGTGTATTCTAAAAGTCTGTCAGCCAGTGTGCTTTTGCCATGATCGATATGTGCAATAATGCAAAAATTACGTATTTTATTCATTCTGTGTTTATATCTTTATTATAATCTCAAAAATGGGAATAGACGCACTACCCCAAATTAGGGTGCAAATATACAAAAAAGATACGAAAGCTTGTCTTAAAAAATCAATAATGCGACTATATTGCACGACTGTTTTACGAGTGTATAATATTCCTGAGATTTTATCTATAAGGGAGAATGATGTTGTCAGCGGATAATGTCAGAAAACATTGGAATAATGCTGTAAAATGTGCAAGGTTTGTCAGGTTTTAGTTAAAATGATTCTCAGCCAAAAGTGTAAAGATGAATAATATGTTCTATTTACTAACAACAAAAGCTGTAACCTTTGTTACCTTTTTGCTTCCTAATAATCGAAAAAACGGTTACTTTTACATAAAATATGATTTTATAATTGATAGTTGTTACTTTTTGAAAAGAATAAATAATAAAATATGTCTTCAAAACTTATTGAAAAATATGGGCTTGATATGCAAAAAGCCCAACAGCGGGTAAAGGATGTTGTAAAGCAAACACCTCTACAATATATTAATACTTTATCGGAATATTTCGAATCAAATGTTTACCTGAAAAGGGAGGATCTACAGGTAGTACGCTCATATAAACTGAGAGGCGCATATAATATGATAAGTAGTCTCGACAGAGATTTGTTGGAAAGAGGTGTTGTTTGTGCCAGTGCCGGAAATCATGCACAGGGATTTGCTTATAGCTGCAATAAGCTAGGTATAAAAGGTGTAGTTTTCATGCCGAAGATCACGCCTAAGCAAAAGATAAAGCAAACCCGTATGTTTGGTAATGGCAATATAGAGATTGTACTGACCGGCGATACGTTTGACGATTGTGCACAGGCCGCAAAGGAATATACCGAAGTGCATAGTATGACGTTTATCCCTCCATTCGACGATTTGCGTATTATAGAAGGGCAGGGTACAATCGCTGTAGAAATACTTAGCCAGATGGGTGAAACTCCGATTGATTATATATTTATCCCTGTCGGCGGTGGCGGGTTGTGTTCCGGCATCGGTGCGTACGTAAAAGAATTTTCGCCGCAGACGAAGATTATAGCTGTGGAGCCCGAGGGTGCTGCAAGTATGAGATCGGCATTCAAGGCAGGACATCCGGTGACATTGGCGCACATTGATAAATTTGTGGATGGCGCGGCAGTGAAAAGGGTAGGGGACATTACTTATTCCATTTGTTCTGAAGTGGTTGATGATATTTGTCTTGTACCTGAGGGAGAGGCTTGTTCTACGATACTGAAACTGTATAATGAGAACGCAATTGTAGTTGAGCCGGCCGGAGCACTAAGTATAGCTGCATTGAATCATTATGCATCTGAGATCAGGGGTAAGAACGTGGTTTGCATTGTTAGCGGAAGCAATAATGATATCGATCGTATGCAGGAGATTAAAGAGCGCTCTCTTATATTTGAACGGTTAAAACATTATTTTATCATTCGCTTCCCACAGCGTGCCAATGCACTGAAAGACTTTGTGAACAAGGTTTTGGGTGAACGTGACGACATTGTCCGTTTCGAATATATGAAGAAGAATGAAAAAGAAAATGGTCCGGCTTTGGTCGGTATCGAACTGGAAACGATAGATGAATATAATAATCTTATTAGCCGTATGATAGAATATGGGTTAGATTTTACGGTTCTCGATCCGGACAGCGATTTAGGACGTTATATTGTATAGCAGCTATATGCTGAGAGAGAGAGTCTTATAAAATAGGTGAATAAAAGTTGTTGAAATTGTTTGCGGAAACAAAAAAAACAGCTACATTTGCATCGCTTTTGAACGAAAAGCGCGGTGCTTAAGCACTGGAGAGATGGCAGAGTGGTCGATTGCGGCGGTCTTGAAAACCGTTGAACTGCGAGGTTCCGGGGGTTCGAATCCCTCTCTCTCCGCTGAAAGCCTAAGACAAAAGGCGACAAACAGCAGACAAGTCCTACAAATCAATGATTTGTGGGACTTTTTGCATTTAAGAGTGTCTGGGTGTAAAGCCATAAAAAAGCCAATTTTGGACATAGTTGCGTAACCAATTCGTAACCTACTCTCCAAAATTAGAAATAGGTTACGAATTGTCCGAAATTGGCAGTGTGTTGTCCATTATTGGCAGTCTGTATTTATCTCATTATTTGATTGTTAAAACTAATTTTGAAATTAAATTTTGAGTTATGCAAAAGAGTACATTCAACATCCTTTTCTATGTTAAAAGGAATGCAGTAAAAGCAAATGGCAAAATGCCGATTATGGGACGGATTACCGTCAATGGAGAAGCTGTTCAGTTTGGAGCAAAAACAGAAGTCAATCCCAAAATCTGGGATACGAAATCAGGAAAAGCTGTCGGCAAAACACAAGAAGTAATAGAACTCAACGGTATCCTTGAAAGTATCAAGGCTACTATGACAAAGATCTACCGTGAATTACAGGAACGGGAAACTACCGTAAGCCCTGAACGTATTAAAAACATCTTCTTTGGAGTAGAAATTAAACAACAGATGCTTTTAGACTTATTTAAAAAGCATAATGACGATGTTGAAAGATTGGTGGGCATAAGCAAATCAAAGGCTACTTATCAGAAATATGAGGTAACACGTAAACATCTAACCAACTTTATTAAGGAGAAATACAATCGCTCGGATGTGGGATTAAAAGAAATTGACTACCTCTTTATTACAGATTTTGAAGTCTATTTACAAACTACCTGTGGCTGCAGTTCAAATACAACAGCCAAGTTCATGCAGTTTTTCAAGCGCATCGTCATTATCGCAAAAAACAATGACTGGATTAAAGCTGATCCATTTGTCAATTACAAAATTCGTATTAAGAAAGTAGATAGAGGCTATCTGACACAAGAGGAAGTCGAATCTATAATGGAAAAAAGGTTTTCTACAAAACGATTGGAACACGTGCGTGATATTTTTGTGTTTTCTTGTTTTTGCGGATTAGCATATATAGATGTAAAGAAATTGCGCAAAGAAAACATTCGAACCTCATTCGACGGTAATCTGTGGATTATTGGTAAAAGAGAAAAAACAGATGTAACGTTTTCAATCCCCTTACTTGATATTCCCAAAAGAATATTAGAAAAATATGAAGGCACTTTGCCGGATAACCGAATACTCCCTGTACCAAGTAATCAAAAGATGAACGCTTACCTGAAGGAAATCGGCACATTATGTGGGATTGATAAGGAAATTTCATTCCATCTTGCACGCCATACATTTGCTACTCTGACACTTAGTAAGGGCGTTTCTATCGAAAGTGTTAGTAAAATGTTAGGGCATACTAATATAAGAACAACTCAAATTTATGCGAGAATAACTGATTCAAAAATAAGCCACGATATGAATGCTTTTGCCGGAAAAGTTAAAAGCATGGAGGATAAATTAGTAGTTAATCAATAAATAATAATATCATGGAACTACAAATCATTCAAAATAAGATATACGATATCAGAGGTGTGCGTGTCATGTTGGATTATGACCTCGCAAAATTGTATGAAGTTGAAACAAGAGCCTTAAAACAGGCAGTCAAACGAAATATAGACAGGTTTCCGGCTCCTGACTTCATGTTTGAATTGACACGGGAAGAAAGCGACGAAGTAATCAAATTAGGGGTGTCACAAAATGTGATACCCCCCGGATACAACGTCGGCTCTTCCTTTATAATGGCGTTCCCGGAACTCGGAGTGGCTATGCTTTCATCCGTATTGAAAAGTAAGAAAGCTATTCAGGTAAATATATCTATTATGCGGGCTTTTGTTGCTTTACGCCAATATGCACTCGGTTATGCAGAATTAAATCGTAAATTGGACGAATTTATGATAGAAACAAATATGCAGTTCAGCGATATTTATCAGGCTCTTACCGAACTGGCATCACAAAAAGAACAGGAAAATATGCCCCGTAAGCGTATAGGCTTTAATGTTAAATATGATGAAGAATAGCAAAATATGGAACGAGGATATATCAAAATTAAAGAAAACGATGAAAATCAACTAATTGTTGAAGCAAAACTCGTAAATTGCACCCTGTGGCTAACGAAACATGAGGTTGCCGATTTGTTTAATGTGTTCGTCAATACGATTGGTAACAACCTTCGGAGCATATTCAAATCAGGCTTACTTCGTGAAGAAGATGTTACCCGAATACATAAATTCGAGAATAATGGGCGCTCATGTGAAACGGTACTGTATAATCTTGAAGCATTGATATTTGTCAGCTACCGTGTAGCATCTTTTGAAGCAAAAGCATTTCGGGAATGGGTAATGAAAGCATTAACCGAATATACCCGAAATGATAATAAAAAATCAACTGAAGTTCTGATAGTATATAACCTGCATTCAAAACTTCCGGCTATTTCAATGAATTAATAAACTCTTAATACATTCAGATATGAAACACGTATTTTATTTACTTATCGCTGTTTTTATGGTTTCCTGCGGTTCAAACTCATCAACGAGTAATTATGAAAAAACCATTACTGATAACCTGTTAAAAGGTAGTGATACAAAAGAAAATCTCAACTTCAAAATTGTTGAATTGAACGAAACTGGAAATGTTACGGTTGCTGATAGTGTTGCTTATCTTACCGATGAGTTCAGAAAGGAAAAACAATCTGTTATTAGTCGTATTGAACTTGCAAGAAAAATGAGCGAAGATTTATTGGCTCAAACTAAAAAACAAAGCGATATTGACAAGTATAATGCTGATATCGCCGTAATGAACACCCGTATAGATTCGCTTAAAAACCTTGTTCCTGATAACTTGCAAGGATATGACAGCAGAAACGCAAATGATGTACTTGCAGTCATTGTCAGGTGCAAGTATTCTGTTCAACTGTCGGGAACTCCGAAAGAAGAAACATTCAATTTCTATCTATCCCCTGACGGTAGTAAATGCTACGGTAAAAAAGGAATATAATAATTACCAATAATACGAATGAGCCTGTGTCAAAATGATACAGGCTTTTTTTATGTTTATAGCTTTCCTTTCTGTGGGGAAAGTGCAGCGTTTTATGATGATAAACGCAAAGTATATCAAACTCAATTTTCTTTTTTCTACACTTCCCTCGGTATAATTCCTTCCTCATTTAGCTACTAAGCCACGGAAAGCGGCTCGGAGTAATCGAGTATCAGTTGCGAAAGTATTTCCGTGTTCTTAACGCCACAGCAAGTTCAAGCCGCAAGGGTTTTACGAAAAATCTTCCTCTTTCCCTCATTCTTCAGGCGAGCGTATTTATTCGTAAAAAACTGGCAGTGGCTAAACACTACTTTCTAATTGCACCTGAAACTCGATCACACCTCACCGGCTCCGATACGGCATAAAAAAAAAGTCAGAAATTATGAGAAGTATAGAAAAAAATAGGAAACAACGACCGACAGCCTACCTTCCAATTAGCATAAAATTGGTTGTAAAAATCGTTTTGGCGGTTTTGGGCTTCTGTGTGTGGGGAACAGGGTTTATTTGGACTTTAGTGGGCTTGTATCTCTTTCTTCCTGTTATTCGGGGTATCCTCTCCTTCTTCGTGGGTTTGGGTGCTATAATCCTCTTTATTCTCGCAATGCTGACCTTTTTATAATCCCTTAAAATTTAGAGTTATGAGCAAAGTATTTTTATTAGGAGCAAACAAGGAGATAGACAGAGCCAAACAAGTGGTAGAAGTCAATCAGGTTATCCGAATGGAGGGTTACAGCTATGACAGATATGTAGTGTATGAAATCCGTAAAAACGATTGGGGCATTGCTTACAAGTTGATTAACCTGCGGACAAAGGATTTTCATACAGCCGACATTATCAGACCATTGAATGAAAAATTCGGTATTGGTTATTACTATGACAGCGAGAACCCTGAATTTATAGACAGTTTTGAAGTTGCAATGCTTCTTCAGCAAGCACAGAAACAGAAGAAAGCAGAAGAAGACGAATCCGAACAGGAAAAAACCAGAGTAGAGCAGGTTAAGGAAATCGGGCGTAAACGCTTTGCCGAGATATTCCCCGAAGATGCTTTAGGCGTTATCGTGGCACGATTGAAGCAAGACGACAGCGACCGAATGACCGACTACTATGCACACAGCACACAAAGGACGGTTATTATAGGCTTTTCCAAACACAAAAGGGACATCTTTTCCGAAATGCGCAAACACGCATCCAACTTTGATGAAACCGCCTATTTAGCCGAACCTAACGAGGACTACGAACACCGTGAAAAATACAGTATGGGCGACGGCTACTATTTAGGCGAAAGCAAATACTGCGGTTGGATAATCGAAAAAGTGCCTGTATATGACCGTAAACGCACGATTGAAGATTTTGCATACACAGCAGGGAATGACGATAACATACATATCAGCAAATCCGACACAATGCCACCCAGTAAGCCGACAGAAGAAAGCAAAGGCGGTTGCACATTGGTAGAGTATTCAGCCAAAGCGGTAGCGGTATTCGGAGAAACGAGAGCCATAAAAGACGAACTCAAAGCAATGGGCGGACGCTTCAACAGCCGATTGACATTCAACGGCAAGAAGTTAGCAGGTTGGATTTTTCCGAAATCACAGGAACAACGGTTAGCGTATTATTTCGGATTGGATTAATAAGTAGTAACACGGGGCAGTAACCCTGCCCCACAAAAGAATGGTCATGAAATACAAAGATTTATCAGCATACGAAAAATTACAAAAGATACAGGATATCAATTTTTGCAGGGTAGAACGCCACAATGTAGCCGTATATCTGAACGCACTAAGACATAACGACAGGGCTATAATTGAGGAATACGAGAGTTTTGGAGATACCCCACGCCAGTTATTAATGAATAAACGGGAGTATGAAAAACATTTGCTATTCGGCTTTACCAAAAAGGGATTTAACGAATATGGTTGGTTGGAAAGACCTGATTTTTTGGAACGTGAAGAAATACAATTCCCCCATCGGGACGGTTGGGCGGTAAGCAACCATATTACACTGGGTAAAGGCTTAAACGGAAAATGGACATACGGAATGAGTTATTCTTACAGCACTGGCGGAGCAGGTTATGGCTTAGGCGTATGGGGTAAGATATTCGACAATCGAAAAGATTGCCTTACCGCAGCCCTCAATGAAATGATGAAAGGACTTGACAAAGACAGCAGTAAGACCGACAAATACGCTATATCCGTTTTGAAACAAGCGAAAAGCCTGTTTGATGAAATCACAGGACGCAAAGCAGTACAATTAACATTATCATTCTTTTAATCAACAATAGATATGAAAACAACAGAAGTAAACGATAGTATTATAGGCAAGCGTTGTAAGAGCATTTTTACAGGCTTAATGGTAACAGGCATTATCGAAGAAATCAAGATAACCGAATACACAGCAGAGGTAAAGGTGCGTTTCGATAAACCACATAGGTGGGGAAATCATACCTACAAAAGCGATTGGAGTTCCGCACGCCTACACGACGAGTTCGGCTCACTACATCATCTTGAAATCATTGACGACAAATACCAAACTATCGTGGTGGAGTTCAACAAAGAGATAGCCGAGATTGACCGAATGTTTGCACAGGATTACAGTACTTGGGGAGCAGTAAACCTCAAAGAGTGGATAGACAACTACGAAAGCAGTCGTTTCACTCAATTTTCAAGGGATTCGGCAATCATTACCTCCGAATATAATATGGAGAACCTAATCAAGTGGCTAAAAGAACAGGATTATATTAAAGAATATCAATATATTACAAAATGACAATGAAAACAAATTCAATCAATCATAACGGCTGTTCTGTATGTGAACAAGGTAAAGAGAACTATACAACGTTTCGTCCTGCCCACCGTCCGAAACAAACATTTTATCAATACGATTACAGGCATACAGACGGGAAATTATTTTCAACCGTAGCACCAACTCTGGAGGAATGCCGTACCCGTCGGGATGAATGGCTAACCAAGAAAAACGATAACATTAACATCTAACATCATGGCACAGGAAAGAATGGACGATTGGATGCAGTATGCGAAAGACCTTGCAAAAGCGGAACGGGAACTGGGTATTGAACATTGGGTATATATCACTTTTGAAATTCGCCACGAGGACAGAAGCCGGGAAGTTTTACACAAAATAGACATTCCCCGTGATATGTTAGATCGTTGGCGGTGGCTTATCGAATGGCGTAAGGCAAAATTAGTGTGCAAATATCCGAGAAAAAGAGTTCAGATATATCATTGTTTTTACGACAAGCGAACAGGTTTACAGACGGGCTTTGACTTTTTGTTGGGTAAAGTTGCATCCGCAAAAGCACAGATAACAAAAGTAGAAAGAGCCATTGCCCAGTATATCGACTACAAAAAGCACAATGATCTGTTTTTCAATGCAGATACGGATGAACAGTTATTGAAGGCTTACAACAAATTGGAACAGAAGAAAGACAACTATCAAAAAATGTATGTGATGTTACAGGAAGAAGTAAAAAAACATAAGGAGAACAACGATAGATACAAACTATTTATCGGCTTCAACAAATTAGGCGAGTTCGGTACAATCAGCGAAGCCAAGAAACACGCCAACGATAGCGGATTATCGGGCGTTTTTAACCTGATTGGCGACAAGTATCAAGACAGTTGGTATGTTTCCCCGATACAAGTACAAACATCTAAATAACAAAGGATATGACAACGATAAAGGATATTGACGGAAACAGAATTGAAGTAACAGATCTGAAGGCAGCCATACAGCAATGTATTGAATGTTCCGACAGTCCTTACAAAATGGCTTCGGGGCATACGGTTGGCGAAAACCATCGGTTTATGCTGAAACAGCTTGAGAAGTTACAAAAAGAGGGACAAGAAAAATGATAAGCGGGCGATTTTCGCCCGTTACTATTCTTATGAGCAAAAAAATGGGCGGGAGAAAAAGTAACAAAAAGCCGATTAACAAACAATCCGAAACGTTTAATTAGCTTCGGATTGCTTTTGTAATAGAAATTAGAACTATCAAAAACTATCTAATTTGTATATTTATTGCCTTCTTGAACCGGAACGGATTGGCAACATAATAGTAACAGTTGGTAGCTCCACCCGTAGTAACCACGATAGAACCATAGCCGAAGATACGCCCTGCAATACCTTGTACCACCTGAATACCCTCACATTTAACCAGTACCAGTTCAACAGTCCGACGACTTATTACTCCCGTTTTTATAATCACTCGTTTGTTGGTTACGGCATAGATTGAGCCTACTTTCACTAACACACGCTGTACAAGGGAAACCAATCCCAAGAACAGAAGTGTAATCCCTAAATAATGTGTTATTTTTACATCATCAAAATAACACATAAACCCGATAGTCAATAATATGGCAGGTTGCAGGAATAAGAATATATGTATCCGTGCCCTGTACATTATGTCCTCTCCGGGTTGTAAATATGTATTAAGAAATTTCATGCTATTTTTTCGTTTAAATTTTGTGTGTTCCATATTTCAATCAGACAACAGCACCATTCAGACGGATTCAAGAAACGTTTCCCTTTCCTGATTTCATAATGTAAATGGCTGCCTGTTGCTATTCCCGTATTACCCACACAAGCAATCTGTGTAGTAATACTAACCGAATCCCCTATATTTACCATTATCTTACTCAAATGAGCATAGAATGAATGAAAATTACCTGCGTGTTCAATCTCAATGTAATTCCCATATCCCGAACAATAGCCCTTACGAACTACTCTCCCGTTGCCACTGGCATACACGGGAGTACCCTTTGGTTTGGCTATATCAATTCCTGTATGAAATTTTCGCCTTTTATAAATAGGATGATAACGCATACCAAAGCCCGATGAAATTCGTAACGGCTTTTTAATCGGAAAAACTACGGGATAGTCGGATAATTCTTCGATAGTCATTTGCATTGAATCGGCTATTCGTTGAAACTCTTTTGCAGAATAAGCCTGTTCCGTACATTTTTCTATTTCCGATTTTCTGTTTGGTTGTCCCCATGCAGTTAAATGAAGCAACGCAATGAAGAATGTTATTATATATTTCATAATCAATCTGTAAATACAGTAAGTACCCGAATTGCTCCGGGTACTTTACTTATTCAACTTCTTTTCCCCACAGCTCTATATCTGTCGGAGCATTATTCAACGTATGGGCTATCCATAGCCAGCAAAGGGCGTTGAACACGATATAACCGCATAAAATCATTGCCTGATATTTTTTGTGAAACCATATTTTCTTCTACATCATCGTCTTCATCCCCCCTGTCATTTTGCCAACTGAATGTTTTCTGCACGACCTGACCGAATGAATCTTCTATATATATGTCGATAACCTGCTGATCCGTGCTGTGTGATGTGTAGTAAAGTCGGAATGTCGTTTTATCCAACGGGTACAGGTCATTCGGTAGAAATACCGTTCCGTCATCCATCCGCAGCTCGCCTTTCCCATCACTTTGGAAATACCTGATAAAGAACCGAGCCTGTTCATAGTCGCCTTCCTTTACCAGTTGGCATCGAATTTCCGCACTTTCGCCCTGAACGATTTTTTTCTGGACGGGCATAGTAACAAGATCAAATGAATAAACCTGCTGAACATCCAAATCGTCACTACAGGCACAGACTATTGCCGATAGCAATAGCGTGTATAAAAAATATGCTAAGAACTTTTTCATTTTGAATTTACTTTTAGTTGTTTATTAAATAGAGAAATTTACCTTTTATCCGATTTCTTGAAAGTATTGCTGCATCTTCCTCTCCGTAGGCAACAAGCATGGAGCCGTTTCGAGGTTGTGTTCCCTTTGTTCCGTCAGGTTTGAAAAACTGGATTCTATTATACAGGAACTTTACGGCAGTGGCATACTCAAACACAATATCATGAAACCATTTTGCTTCAATCTTTGAAAAAACTAAGGCTATACCCTGATTGTGTTCAGCCATTTTTTTGAGAAAATCCTGCAATAACGGGTTAGAGTATGGCGGATTTAGCCAAATCCTACCGTGCCAATCCTGTATCAGTCCGTTCTCTTTTGCAGTATATATTTTCTTTGCCGACTGGTTTAACCGAAATGCTTCTTCCGAAGATGACGGATCTAAATCAAATTCTCCCAAAGAATGAATAATCTCCGGTGGGGTATACCATTCATCATTTTCTTTCATGGCACTAATTGATTATAAATTTCAGTCCCAATCCGAACTGGGTATGGAAATGTCCCGTCGATGTTCCCCACAACACCCGCTCACGAGCAGTCAGGAGTAACACCACACGGTCGGATAGATATGTTTCCATTTCCAACGTAATAGCACCACCATAAATAAAACTGTCTTTGTTCCGGAGCGTGGAGCCGTCAAAAAGCGTTTTTTCTCCCCAGTTACTTGTTTCGTATCCGGCGAGTGCAGATCCGCCCAAAGAAAAAAGAACAACCTTATTGCGGTCTGATAAGAATTTTAGGTAATAACCACCCTCTGCCGTAAACTGGCTGACAGGTATCCTGTCTTCCTTATAGGGGTAGTATTTATTCAGGAACTCTGCACCAAATACCCACTTATTAGCATGTTTGGTATAGGTGGCCATAGATAACCCGAAATAATACCCCAGTTCATTCTTTTTATCCGACGAATGGAATCCGTCTACCATTCCACCTGTTACCTGAATGCCCTGCATTCCCGGTAAACAACGCTGTGCGTGGGCTTGGTCTGCAAAGACCAGGCACAGCACAAACGTTAGTATAAGTAATAGCCGTTTCATGGTTATTTAACTTTCAGTTCATTAATAACTTTGGCTCTTACGAGGTCGGCATTTTCAACCACGAACGACTGATGCCGTCCGCCCTCTTTTTCATTCAGTTCAATGATAAGGTGCTTATCATCCGGAATAGTGAACTTCGGCAGGGTAAACACTACACGTTCTGTTTTCTTGCCCCCTACCAACGTCAGGTTATTGTGTGCCCTTAGTGGGATAATTACCTGTTCCTGAATGGCGGTACGTTTCGCCACTTTCTTATCAACTATTTTGAACGTAATATAATCTACGTCAAACGGCACATTGGATGAGTTTTTGAGTTGCATATGGAAATAAAGCAATCCGTTGTGCGTATAAACCCCTTTGAGCGTGTATTGTATGCCAAACCTTTTACTGCCGATATGCTTTATTTCCCGATTATCGTTTTTGTAAATGGACTTCATAATGAGTTTAACCAGTAACGGCGATTCGCTACCCAATTCTCTCATATATATTTCCATTGCGTTATTCGGGCGGTTTACGGCTTCTCCATCGTGGATGAAGTCGGTCATTTCGACACTCAACTTTACAGGCTCATCGGCATATTTCACGTTGAACGTATAATATGCACCGTCTTCGGTAATAACCGCCAGATTGCTTTCCCGTGAAAAATCACGCAGGGCGGCTTTTACACGGAGTACATTTTCCGCTCCGTCTGCTTTGGCTGCCAACAGGTCGGCAGAACCTAAGTCCACATAGCGGATAGCCGAAGGGAAGATGATATGCACTGTCTTACTGAAAGTAACTTCCAGTGCATACGGCGGTATCATCCGGTTAAAGGTCAGCGGTCGTGTCAGACCTTCAAAATAATCGCCCGTAGAGGGATTGGTGGAAACTTCGTGTTCCTGTGCGTTGGCGGTAAATACACATACAGATACCGCAATCATTAAAAGAAATCGTTTCATACGAAAATTGTTTTAATTGTTAATTACTATTGGATTTTTTTAGTGGTGGGCTTTCGCCCTGATTGTTTTTTTATGCTTTAGGGAGTAACAAGACCTTGTAACCTGCTTTCAGTGTAACTTTTACCTCACGCATTTTCTTACTGAAAAATTGCGATGTCCCTTGAATCAGACTTCGCCCTAAATCGGCTGCAAGCTGTGAACCTGCATCGTCTGTTATGGTTATGCTACTGCCCATCGACGTACCCATATTAGCGGCAATTTCTTTAGCTGCATTGAGTTCGTCCGAGTTCGGAACGAAAATACCCTGCATACCGTCCATATCGTACACTTCCATTTCAACAGGTATCACATTATCCGCATACTGGATTGAAGTAATGGTAATGTGCAGGCGTTCCCCGCCAATTTTTGCACTTCCTGTAAGAATGGTATTTGCAGGAATTAGCATATTTCCGGCTCGCATTGGTTCTGATAACCGTAGTTGCAATTCTTTTCCGTTGGAAATTGTTACAGTCTGATATACCGAAGCCCTGATGCTGTTTTTATCTATTATCGCTTCGTTTCCGGCAGCCGTGATAAATCCCATATTTCGGGGCTTACCGTATTGTTCTAAAAATTCATCATTATCCATTGGAGCAGCCAAAAGCGAAACCACGCTTTGATGTACCTGTGAAACAGGCTTCGGAACAACTTTCTCACGCATATCGGTCACTGGTGCTGTTTGAGCTTGTTCCTGTGTATTAGGCATATACTTCGCTGCAATCGCATAGGATTTTTCAATCAGTTCCAGTTGCTTGTCGGCTTCGGATTTTTCAGCCAGTTGCTTTTCCAATTCCTGAATGCGCCCTTCCATTTCAAGCTGTATTTGGTCGTTCGCTTTCGTTGTCGGTTGCTCGTACCAGTCATTTAACTGTCGGTTTACGTCCTGATAAGCACTTGCCGACGATTGGATTCCCGTTTGTGGAGTGCGATTATTACCCGGTACTTCCTGATTGTCGGACGGAATAGAAGTGTTTACTTCCTGTGCCTTACGGTTTTCTTCCTCTCCGAGCATAAAAGCGAAGTCTTGCAAATTCCGCATTTTTTCATTTTGCTTATTCAGCATGGCTTCCTGCTCATAAGCCGTCCGCTTATCCCCTACGATTGCTTCATCTTTGGGAATAGGCAGTTCGGAGTTGAAACCGTCGGGTTGCTGTTCGTCCTTATCTCCTGAAGGTGCAAAAATGAGCCACATTGACCCGATGAACAGCAAAACAAACAAGGGATAGATAAGCATCTTTTTCCGCTTCTGAATCTCTTGTGGGGTAAGCTCCTTTTTAGGCTTACTCTCTTTCTTTTTTTCGGTAACATCCGGTTTCGGTTCGTTACCTTCATTAGCATTACTCATAATCAAATCTGTTTATTTGGTTTATACTATCTGTTTTTTGCGTATGTTCCAGTTCCAAGCGTTTGATATGTTCTATCTGCATCTGTTCCTGACCGCTTTTCTTCCCCATATTATATATGGAAGAAACTGTCATGTAGATTGAACCCGCACCGAAGACAAAAAGCATTACAAGGATTATGATAATCCGTCCGTCGGGCGTTATCTGCCCTAACAATGACCGCAGACCGTCTTCCACCCAGTCTCTTACGGCTGTAAGTTTATCCTTTATCATGGCTTATCGGTCTATTGTTCGTAAATCCCTGTTTTCGATTATTTCAAAGCGTTCCATAGTGAAACCATGAGGGTTATTGTCACTTCTAACAGAGTTTATCAGCTCACAGCGTGTAACAAGACTCCGCTCTGTTACATTACTAGCCCTGATAATCATTTGCCGGGCATAGGTTATCACCTTATAGGGATAAACATCAAGATTACACGCCACAGAATCGATCTGAATAATTTGATTGATATTACTCGACACAATCCTGTTGTAGTAACCTTTTTCCTGCATATCCTGATAATAACGGAAAGCACTTTTGTCCACAAGAAAGAGTGCCCGGTTGATGTTTGATTCAATGGCACTTTTATCAGGGGATAAAGTGAAGAATAGTTCATGAAACCGCTTGATATGCTCCCTTGCTTCCACTGGACGGTTTTGTGATAAGTCCTGTGAAAGAGCAAGCATAAGCGACTTCCCTTCATCCAAAACATAGATTTTCTGCCGTTGTGCTTCTGCGAAACTGAATGAGTTCCAGACTGCATATCCGGTAATTCCGGCGCACAGTACGACAAACACAATGGCGATAATCCTTATCTGCTTGAAACTTGTTTCAATATTTTTTAATGACTTAAATTCCATTACTTTTTTAGTTTAATAAATTGATTACTTACCAAGCAAGCGACCACCGACATTACCCGCTACCGAGCCAGCAACGCCTCCTGCAATACCGCCTGCCTTAGCTGCTGTTTTATTTACCGCACTTCCGTATGCACCTGCTCCGCCTGATTGGATAATCCAACCCGCAACACTCGGAATAGTGAAGTATCCGATAATTCCAATTATAAGGAATACAATATAGACACCATTTGAGCCGTCAGGGATATAGTTTGGATCTTGCAACAGGGCAATGTCCTGTTGAAGCATCAAAACCTGAATGCGTGCGAGAACCGAAGAAAATATATCCGAAATAGGTAACCACAGATAGACACTTATATAGCGTGCAAGCCATTGGGTCAGCGTTGCCTGAAATCCGTCATAAATGGAAAAGGCAAACGCGATAGGCCCCAGTATGGCAAGCACGACAAGAAAGAATGTCCGTATCGTATCTATGACCAATGCGGAAGCATTGAACAGCAGTTCAAAAAAGTCCCTTATTACCTCCCTGAACCATGCCTTAATATCATACCAAAGCCGTTCGCCCCACATACAAATTATTTCAGGCGTATCGGTAATACCGAGGTCTTTCATTTTTTGGTCGTACACTTCGTCATCAACAAGCCATGCTTTACCCTCACGAACACGAGCTTCATATTCCAACTGGTCTTTTTGCTGCTGATATGCTTTCATGTCGAGTGTCTGGGATTCCAAAATACCATTTGTGCCTTTCACAATGGGACTCATTACCGCATTGATAGTACCTAAAACTATGGTTGGGAAAAACATTATACATAGACCGATTGCAAAAGGACGGAGCAACGGAAATACGTCGATAGGTTCTGCACGGCTTAATGCCTGCCATACTCTGTAAGCCACATAGAACAATGCACCCAGTCCTGCCAACCCTTTTGCAACCCCAATCATGTTGCTGCAAAGAGGTATCATGTCTTGGTACAGATTCGCAAGAATCTGATGTAGATTATCAAAATTCATATCTAACTACATTTATTTGATTACCAATATCTTTCGGCAGGACTGCCATATAACGATAATACTCTGTCTGTATCGTTCTTTTCTTTGGCACGGATATACGAAACAGATATACTCTTTTGGGTATAATACTTCGTCAGGTTACGATAATCCAACATTTTGTTATAAATCTGGTCTATCGCATCCATACGTTCCTTATCAGATAGTGAAAGCCCATTACTTCCGGTAACAATGTTTTTCAAATCCGTTACCAATGCGCCCCCTTCTTCCAGTAGTTTAGCGTAACCTGTTGAGATTGCAGCCAGTTCATTCGGAGTAAAGTTTGGATCACCCACCATTTTGTTAAATCCGGTAACGTAGATATCGGTAATCTCGCTTACCATTTCGATAGTCTTTTTTACCTTTCGGGCATCCTTAACCAGATTGTGAACGGACTTCAAAGCATCGTAATATTCTTTACCCTGTTTGTAGATTTTGATGCTTTCCTGTACGTTGTTTATCATGTTGGTAGCTGTTGTAGTTCCTTGCACTGCACTTACGATATTCTGTACAAGATTGGTCGGATCAGTTACTACCCACTGTGCTTTCGCCTGAAAGGAGAATAGGCTAAGTGCCACTACAAGGCACATAAATATTCGTTTCATACTTTTTACTTTTAAATGATTATTGATTTTGTGTACCTTAATCGTACACTCTTTTGTATTCGCCTTCGGTAGTAAGCAGAAGCATATCCCGCTCATCATCGTAGGCAATGCGTATCATACCGTAGAAATAGAAAAAGGTAATCCCCCAGCTTTGGCATAAAGGGACGGTAAACGCCGTATCGTGTTTGTAAATAAACTGCAACCGGAATCGACTACCGTCATGGAATACTTTAAGTCCGGGGGAACCGCAAAGACTTTCCCATGTTCCGCATATCTCATAGATTGGAAATTGGGTACGCACTTGCAGTGCCGAATATGGCTTACTTGTTTTTCTTTTCATGGCGTTACTCCTGTCGTTTGCTCTCGGCAATTTGTTTAATCGCCAGTTCCATATTTCCGTCCAGTTTTTCGGCAAGTTGCATCACTTCCAGTTTTTCGGATTCTTCCGTCGTGTACGTGTAATATTCTTCCAAACTTACTTCCGTAGCATAGACAGCACTTTGCACACCACCCAAACCGAACCAGACTTCTTTGTATTTACGACTGGGAACATTGGACATATTGATAGAGAGTACCTGCGACTTTTCCTTTTCGGTCAATCCGAGCAACGCTTGTATTGAATCAAATTTGTTCATATACTTGCGTTGGTCTAACAGGATTTTACAATCGCTGTTATTGATAATACTCTCCTTTACGATAGGCGAAGCGATAATATCATCGACCTCCTGCGTAACAACGATTGCCTCGCCAAAGAACTTACGAACAGTCTTAAAGAGGTACTTAATGTACTCTGCCATACCTTCTTTAGCAATCGCCTTCCATGCTTCTTCGATTAATATCATCTTACGGATGCCCTGCAAACGACGCATTTTATTGATGAACACTTCCATGATTATGATCGTAACCACCGGAAATAGGATTTTATGGTCTTTTATCGCGTCTATTTCAAAGACAATGAAGCGTTTAGATAATAAATCCAGTTGCTTATCCGAGTTCAACAGGAAGTCGTATTCGCCCCCACGATAGTACGGCTCAAGCACGTTCAGGAAGTTGGCAATATCGAAATCCTTTTCACGTACGTTCTTTTCTTCCAGTGTTTTCCGGTAGTCATCACGGACGAACTCATAGAATGTATTGAAAGACGGCTCCAACTTGCGGTTGCTTTTCAACTTTTCTATATACTGGCTGACAGCATTGGAAAGGGCAACTTCTTCCGCCCGTGAAGGCGGCTCGTTATCCCTTTTCCACAGGGTAAGGATCAGCGTTTTTATACTCTCACGCTTCTCAATATCGAAGACATTATCGTCGGTGTAAAATGGATTAAATGCAATCGGATTTTGCTCCGTGTACGTAAAATATACCCCGTCCTGACCATTGGTTCGCCTGTTAATGAGGTTACATAAACCCTGATACGAGTTTCCGGTATCAACAAGGACTATGTGCGTTCCCTGCTCATAGTATTGGCGTACCATGTGGTTGGTAAAAAAAGATTTACCGCTTCCGCTCGGCCCAAGAATGAATTTATTACGGTTCGTAATAATTCCTTTTTTCATGGGCAGATCGGAAATGTCCACATGGAGCGGTTTACCCGAAACCCTGTCTGCCATTTTGATACCGAACGGACTGGGCGAACTCCGGTAGTTTGTTTCTTCAGTAAAGAAGCAAAGGGCAGGTTCGATGAATGTATAGAACGCTTCTTCCGCCGGAAAATCCCCACTATTGCCGGGCATTCCTGCCCAGTACAAAGTAGCGGCATCCACTGTATTGTGGCGTGGTTTACATTCCATAAGAGCCAACTGGCTACCCACGTCATTACGGATATGTTTCAGTTCTTCTACATCATCACTCCACGCCAATACGTTGAAGTGCGCCCTGATTGAAGTCAGCCCGAAGCTGTGTGCTTCGTTTAGATATTGGTCAATCCACTCTTTATTTATTTGGTTTCCACGACTATACCTTGATAGCGACTGCATATTCCTTGCACTCTTTTCAAACTTTCGCAGGTTTTCCGCACTATCTTCAATAAACAGATATTGGTTGTAGATATGGTCGCATGACAAGAGCAACCCGACAGGAGAAGCGAACGACAAACGACAGTCGCTTCTATCGGTCGATAGTTTTTCATACCGCATATCCGTTCCGATCCGTCCCGGCAGGTCTTCCGCATCCGAAAGCGTATGCAGGCAAACGTGTTTGTTTCCCACACGAAGCCCGTCAGCTCCCAGTTCCAAATCTTCCAAGCAAGTTGTATCGTCGAGCGACAAGGAGAAATATTTTTCAATAAGTCCCGGCTTTTCGCCTGTTCCCGTAATCTCGTCCGAACTGATACGGGTAAGCGTAACAAATCCGCTATCATTCATTATCCGCTCAAACTGCCCGACGGCTTCCAAAAATTTCACACTGGTATCCTTATTGACTTCTTTGGGAATAATGTTTCCACGACAAAGCGATGAGAAGCTGCTTTGCATTCTCATACGCTCCTTTGTTGTTTTAGTCAGGAACAGGAAACACGAGTGATTCAGGAACGGTCGTTCGTTGAAGTGCTTTTCAAAACTACGGGATAAAAAACTCATATCGTCCTTATCGGTTGCAGGTTTATATGTTTCACGCACAAACCAATCCTGCTTATGCACCACACAGTATTCGGGAAGGACTTTTACCGCTTTCGCCCAAGACGAATGAATCGCTTCGTATTCGGTATTGGTCACGGTAAACAGTTCCGGCAGTTCCACATGGTAGGCTACCGTAATATCCGCATCTTTGGAAATAATGCAGTCATGTTCGACAGCCAGTAATGGGAACTTACTTTCGATAGTCGCCGCTTTCATTATATTACGCATACGCTACCTCCTTTCTTTTTCTTTTGAAAAGGCGGTGCGGAGTTTTCCTGTTAATCAAATAGCGGGGATGCTGTTTGACAGCCATGAGTTTCATTAAGCCATGTTCCCCGTACTTCTGATTCAGGTTAAAGGTCATCCATACCAATACCGATGCAGCAATTACACCGAAGCCAATGCAAATCCACTGGTCAATGCCAACCATATACATGATGACAAAAACCACGAAAACAGCAAGTAAGCCCCCTGCAAAAATGAAAAGGTATTGCGATTTCAAACCCTTGAACTCCACACTCTTGCCTATTCCTTTATTAATATTGAACTCCATAACTTTTTCTGTATGAAGCTGATTAAAGGAAGAAGGAACGTAGAATGGTAGCGGCTACAATCAAGAATATACAAGCACCAAACCAACTGGCAGCGGTTTTGCTTGTGTCGGGATCACCGGAACTGAATTTTCCGTACACCTTTACACCCCCGATTAAGCCTACAACGGCTCCGATTGCGTAAATCAATTTCGTCCCCGGATCGAAATAACTGGTTACCATGTTGGTAGCTTCGGTAATACCGCCAATCCCGTTACCTTGTGCGAATGCGCTTGAAACAGCAGCCAAGATGAAGGCTGCCGACATAAGAATTTTTTTCTTTGTCATAATGAGAAATTGTTTAAAAATGGTATCGGGGTGGATAGTCCCGATACCGGGTTGATAAATCTTGTTACTATTGAATTTTTTTAGTGGTGGCTATCTCCTTTAGCCGTAATCTCTTTCTTTCATTTTTTCTTTGTTTTTACATTATTAATACTCGCTTATGCAAAATCCCTGATATTAAAATTATCGGGAGCTTTCTTTCCGCTTCCGGTTGTTCCGGCTTCTTTATCTTTCCGTTCATAGAAAGCCGAAAGGCTTTCAGCCATAAGGTCGGTAACGATTCTTTTTGCATCGGGCTTACCTGAAACCACCTGTTCAAACATATCGGTCTGTCGTATTTCCAACAGGGTATTTCCCGCCCTTTGCTTTTGTTCGGGAGTTGCTTCGTCCGTTTTATTTACTGTGCGAATAGCATTTCCCAAATCGTCGAACTGAACACCTGATGCGAGTACGGCTTGTGCCGTTCCTTCCACTTCTTCGGTTTCTTCTTCCTCGTCTTCCGGCTCATCTTTGTTTACTTCCGTCGTTTCATATTCGAGCGGATAATCTATATTCATTGGTTCGTTATCTTCATCCGGTGGAGTATCGGAAAACGCTTCGTCCAATTCTTCCTGCGGTACTTCCGGCGACAGATTCACCTCGTTAGGCGGAGCAAATATATCGGGTTTTTCTTCCTGATTCTCAGATTTTGGCGAGGTGGCAGTGTGTGGCTCCGATATGGCAGCAAGTGGCGTCGATGCACTTAAATCAAACCTGCTTTTTCCGACAATATCCGACTTCAATCGCCCTGTTTCTTGGATTGTAGAACCTTGACCGATAATGTTCTTTTTTCGCTTTTTTCCGGCTCTTGCCCATAGAAAATAAATTCCAACGAAAAGGGCGTACAGCACAACTACGGTTATGAATATCTTTTCCATGATTGGTTATAATAAGTCCTTTCGTGATTCCGAATAGATATTGTTTATCTCATCCTTATATTCTTTCAGATGTTCCTTCAGCACGGTATCTACATATCCGCCAATGGTAATGTTATCCAATGCTTTGGTAAGTTTCATTATCTTGGAATGGGTATCATGGCTGATATACACGCAGTCCCGTTTTTTAATTTCATTCCGGCAGATGAATTTTTCTTTGTAACTCAATTTCTTGTTTTCATCATTAGGCACGACAATCATTTGCACTTCCTGTTCTTCGTCCTGAACAGGTTTTTCACTCTCATTTTGTTTCATTTGCTTTCTATGCCTGATTGCTTTGGGTATCATTACCACTGCAAGCACTATCAGGCAACACGCTATAACACCTATCATTATCGTGTTATCGTTGTATAAAATCGGATTGAGTATCATATTTTTTGATTTTAAGGGGTTAAGTAATCGTCGTCTTCAACATCTTTATTATAAATCTCTTTTATCTCATCTTGGTAAGTGTCGAAGTGATGCGACAGCACATTATCAATGTAACTGAATATCGAAACATCTTTCTTACCTAATGCCTGTACAACCTTTGCTATCCGTTTGTGGTATTTCTCACGGATACTGACCAGTTTTCCGCTTCGTGTAGGGATACCTGCATCCGTAAGGAACAGGCTTTCGTAATCGGGCAATTTACTCCGTTTACGCTTTGGTTCCTCACGAGGAGTTTCTTCCTGAACGACTTCCGTTTTTTCAGGTTCCACGCTTTCCGCTTCCTGTTTCTTTTCGTGTTCAGGAACTAATGCTCTGGGTATGGAACTCGGATTGTTCCGGCGTTCCTTATTCTTAAATGAGGATATGACAAAACTTGCGTCAATCTCATTCAGGTTTACTTCTTCTTTCTTCTTCGCCATAACCTATTATTTTAGAGTTTCCAACATTTCATCTATCAGGGCATCGAGGTTACTCCCCCTTACCAGTGCCTTATCCGCAGGGAATAATGTAGAACGGAACAGGGCTTTGTGGTTTACCGACTGCTCCCGACGAAACCGTTTACTGTCGGGCAGGAATGTTTTGAAAAGCGGGAAACCCAATTTATCAATCACATCTTCATAAACTTCGTAGAGTTCGGTTTTCTCCCGACCATCGACGAGATTCCAAAGTAGATATAGCCCTTTGATTTTTGCTTTGCCGGGCGTAATCAGGGCATCATTAACCGTAATTACATATTGCAGGGTGCTTTCCAGTACCAACCTGTCAGCACTGATCGGAGCAATAATGTAATCCATGAGTGAAAGTGTGTGTACAACCGCCGGATTGTTGATTGTTCCGGGCAGGTCGAAGAATACGAAGTCAGGCTTCAATACTTCGATTACTTCCTGTGCATCTTCCATTGCGTTTTCAGGGCTGCTCTCTATAACTTCATAAGCCTTTTTACCCAATGCGGAAAACTGTTCGTAAGCCATGAGCTTGTAATGGTCATCATCCATCGACATTTTTATATCACGCTCACGCATTTCCGCAATCGAGTGTTGCGGGAAGTCGCAGTCAATCACGGCTACGTTATAGCCTTTCACATAGTGCAGGTAAGAAGCTACCAACACAGTCAGGGTTGTTTTTCCGGCTCCGCCCTTTTGGGTGCTGAAAGCCACGTTCAAAGTTTTCTTTTCCATTACTTCAAAATTTTAATTGTTGAACATTGATATATCGTTTTATTAATCATTCGACAGATTGATTGACTGTTTGATTTTCCGCTTAATTGCTAAATCAATCAATCGCTTTATCAGTTTATCAATCTATCAATCGACCGCTCGTTTGATTATTTGCAAAATCAGTCGATTGGAAAATCGCTCGGTCTATTTATTAATCGCTTACTTTTTTGATTGCCCGAATAATTGATTTTACAATCGTCTTATTGCCTGATTACGCTATCGAGTAATAAATCACTGGGCAAATAAACGCCTAAAAATTCTCCCGCACACTACTTTTTCACGAGGTGGCAGCAAGTGGCGTCGGTATGGCAGCAAGTGGCGTCGATGCGTGGAATACAGCACGTTACTTTAGCCTGTAACTTTGCAGCATGAAACGTCGGGAGGTATTCGACCGCCATTTTAGCTCGTTTCCCTCGCATTCATATCTGTCCCTGTTCAGGACAGATTTTATTTGCGACATGGCAAATAGCAAGCTGTATTTTTTGCTGCACGGAAACCGTTTTGCAGCAAAAAATGCTTGCCCCACAAGGGGGACGCAAACCCTCCGAAGTCGGGTTGCTTAAAGAATCATTTCGGGCAATGATTGATTGGCGGCGGATGCCGAAACGACGGATTGTACCACTAAAAAAATCCGACGTATGAATGAAAATGCAAAAAACTCCCCGAAACGGGGAAAAGGGGGGCGTTCCCCCAAGAATGATCCGGCTGCTTACCGTTACTCGGTAAACTTCACGGCTGTCGAACACGCCCGGTTCCTCACTATGTTTGAGCAATCAGGGCTGCAATCTATGGCACGTTTTATCGCTGCCCGTGTATTCGGGGACGAGTTTCGTGTGGTAAAAATAGACCGTTCCGCTATGGAATATGTTACCAAACTCACTTCTTTTTACGCACAATTCCGCTCCGTTGGAACAAATTACAACCAAGTCGTAAAGGAATTGCACAGCAATTTTTCGGAGAAAAAAGCACTCGCACTTCTCTACAAATTGGAGAAAGCGACCATAGAACTGGTCGAAATCGGGAAGAATATTTTGGAATTATCGGAAGAATTTAAGGAAAAATGGTTGCAAAAATAAACATCGGAAGCAACCTGTACGGTGCGTTGGCATACAATCAGGAGAAAGTGGACGAGGGGTTGGGGAAGATACTGGGGAGCAACCTTGTGTTTGAACCTGCCGACGGACAATTCAATGTTTCAGATTGTATGGAAGATTTTATGCAGTTTATTCCGGCTCACTTCCGTACCGAAAAGCCCGTTTTCCATGTATCAATAAACCCGCATCCTGATGACCGCCTGACAAACGACCAACTGGCGGACATCGGACGGGAATACATGGAGAAACTGGGATACGGCAATCAACCCTACCTTATTTTCAAGCATGAGGACATTGGACGGGAACACATACATATCGTATCGCTTCGGGTAGATAGCGAAGGGAAGAAAATCGACGGCTACAAAGAACATGAACGAAGCAAGGAGATAACCGAACAGTTGGAACGTAAATATAATCTGCATCCTGCGGAGGGACAGAAACGTGGGGAGCAATGGGAACTTACCCCTGTTGATGTTTCAAAAGGCGATTTGAAAAAGCAGATTGCTTCGGTTATCAAACCGTTAGCTTCTATGTATCACTTTCAGAGTATGGGAGAATATAAAGCAGTTCTTTCCTTATATAATATTAATGTAGAGGAACTGAAAGGCGAAGCAAAAGGGAAACCGTATCGGGGATTACTGTATTCGGCAATGGACAGCGAGGGCAATAAGGTCGGTAATCCGCTGAAGTCTTCTATTTTCGGCAAATCGGTCGGTTATGACGGGCTTGAAAAACGTATGGAGAAATCAGCCGAACGCATAAAAACTAAAAACCAGAAGGCGCATACGCTGAAAGCGGTGTCGGAAGCTAAACAGGGCAGCCAAAATGAAAGCGAGTTCCGAGCGAAGTTAAGGCAGCAGGGTATTGATGTTCTGTTCAGGCGCAACGACGAAGGTCGGATTTATGGTACTACTTTCATAGACCATACGACACGTACCGTTTTGAACGGTTCACGACTGGGCAAAGACTATTCCGCTAATGTTTTCAACGACCTGTATGGTGGAAAACAAGAACAGGCACAAGAGCCAGTTAAAGACACCCGTCTTTCCGATGTCTACAAAAACACCGAACAGCCAAGTACGCAACATGAGAATAGCCACAATTCCGATAGTATAACGGGAGGACTTTTCTCAATTCTTGCTCCGGAACCGGAAAATCACCCGAAAGATGATATGCCATTACCACGCCGTAAGAAAAAGAAGAAGCGTAGGTATGGTCGGCAGATGTAGAGATAGGTAAATGGGCTTACATTTTAATCTCATTCACTTTCTCTATTACCATTTGTTTTAAAACATCTGGCGTAATTTGAACTCCTTTTGAAAGGAGTTCTTTAATGCATTGCTTTTCTATTTTTTTTATTCTTTGTTTGACGGCTAAATCCCTGATTTTTTCAACAATCTGCATATAACGTTCGTTTGAAATAATTGTAATTATTGCTTTTTCTGGCACGTCATTGATAATCTCATTCAAAATAAATTCATCTTTCAATTCAAAAAAGTCATCATACCAATCTAAAGAATTGTTGAAAAGATAAATTACATACTCATTTAATATTATGTGATATGGATTTTTTGATAAGTTATCAAAAAACTCAAATGTTGCATCTTTGTTTTCAATTTTCTCTGCCTTAATAGTAGCTAATGGAATACAATCAAATATATCTTTGCATGCTTCAATCATCTTAATCCAGTCTTTTTCACTTTGTGAAATCTTGTTATTCATATAGGTAGGCAAGAATAAATCCAAGTTAAATCGTAAGCGTTCTTCCAATTCAGGAGATAATTGGAAATGTGCATATACGGGTTGCTTAGAGATTGAAGCTCGCCAAATATTGGATTGAATTAAAAGTTGAAAAGCAATTGATGATATTTTTTTACAGTTAAGTTTGTAATGTCCATTTTCAAAATCAATCCTCTCAAAATTTTGCTCATATTTTTCATCTTCTATCTTTTGAGTTATCTCTGTTGCATAAATACTTTCAACAACTCCTAATCTTTTTTCACATCCTCTACAAAGAATAAAATCTTCTTTGATTCCAGTGTCTCCTTGATTTTTGCTATAATCCTGTTCAGGGTTAGTCGTTATTAAATAACCATTTTCCTCTCCACGTTTTCCGATTTGTGATGCCAGCAAAAAGGCAGAAGTTATATGTGACCCTGTCTGATCGGCTTCTTTTTCATTACATAATTTACATTTCATATCTATTCTAATTAGAATTTTGGTAGCGTTTATCTATTTCTACCATTATATCAAAGATCTGTTTGAAGTAATCAAATGCCTTTGATTTTGCTATCTCAAACTGATGCGTTTGGGCAAAAGCGAAAGACGGAACACTTATTTTTTGTATTGGAATTGATTCTCCTTTTGTCATAGCTTCTTTTGCATCATTTAGGTTCCCCATAAATCCACTAAATGTAGGTGGGGCATCTTTAATTATTTTTGCTGCTTCTGCATGAGAATAAGGATTGCGAAATTCGTTTTTGAGATTCACCAATTTCTTTCGTTCATCTTCTGTTATGATATTTTTTTTGACAGCGAGATTTATGGTTTCATGTAATACTTTCCCGTCATATAACTTTTTGGCTTCTTCGAGTTTTATCTCAAAATCAGGATTGCCAATATAATATCCTTTCATATAGAAGTCCATTAAAGCAACTTTAATCATCCTTTCCAATAAATGATTGGTAGTAAAAATACTCGATTGATTCAATTCCAATAATAAACAATTTAGATTTTCATAAATTAAAGTATTTAAGTTGCAGAATAAAATAAAATGATATTCATAAAATGGATTCAGTTCAGCCGTGTTTTTAATAATTTTATCATTGAAAAATTTTGCTTTGGAGAGTATTATTTCTTTGATTGTTTCCATGCTTGATCGTATTTCACTTAATTTCTACAAAGATACAACATAGCAGGAACTTAACTGTCGTTTTAAGTATTTAGTTTCCAACATCAACGCCACACACTGCCAAACCGAAGCCACATGCTGCCAGCTTGTTTCAAACTCCCCAATCTTCGGATTATACCCTATAATTTCGCATTTCAAACATTTTAAATTTTATAGAAATGCAACAAGAAGACGATTTAAGAGGACTTGCCAAAGTCATGGAATTTATGCGAGCAATCAGCATAATCTTTGTAGTGATAAACATTTATTGGTTCTGCTATTTCGCATTGCGGGAATGGGGAATAAACATTTCGGTAGTTGATAAGATACTACTGAACTTTGACCGGACTGCCGGACTATTCGGCAATATTCTCTACACGAAATTATTCGCCATTATTTTCCTTGCCCTTTCCTGTTTAGGAACTAAGGGCGTTAAAGAGGAAAAAATCACTTGGCCGAAAATCTATGTTTTTCTGACAATCGGTTTTATCCTGTTCTTTATGAACTGGTGGATACTCGACCTGCCGTTACCCGCATCGGCAACAATAGGTTTTTATATCCTGACAATGGCAGCAGGTTATCTGTTCCTATTGGTTGGCGGATTATGGATGAGCCGTTTGCTAAAAAACAATATGTTCGACGACGTTTTCAATTTGGAGAACGAGAGTTTTATGCAGGAAACACGGTTATTGCAGAGTGAATATTCTGTGAACTTGCCTACAAAGTTTTGGTACAAGAAAAAGGAATGGCGGGGTTGGATAAACGTAGTAAATCCTTTCCGTGCCAGTATCGTGTTAGGTACTCCGGGTAGTGGTAAATCATACGCCGTTGTTAATCAGTATATAAAACAGCAAATTGAAAAAGGATTTTCGATGTACTTGTATGATTTTAAATTTCCAGACCTTTCTACTATCGCCTATAACCATTTATTAAATAATCAATTAGGCTACAAGAAAATTCCAACGTTTTATGTGATAAACTTCGACGATCCGTCCCGCTCGCACAGATGCAATCCTATCAACCCGTCTTTCATGGAAGACATTAGCGATGCTTACGAATCGAGTTATACAATTATGCTTAACCTCAATAAAACGTGGGTGCAGAAGCAGGGAGACTTCTTTGTGGAATCTCCGATTATTTTGTTTGCTTCGATAATTTGGTATCTCCGCATTTATAAGGACGGAAAGTATTGTACTTTTCCTCATGCGATAGAGTTTCTAAACAAACGATATGAAGATATTTTCCCTATTTTGACCTCATATCCCGAACTGGAAAATTATCTAAGTCCTTTCATGGATGCGTGGTTGGGCGGTGCGGCTGACCAATTAATGGGGCAGATAGCCAGCGCCAAAATCCCACTATCCCGTATGATTTCACCCCAGTTGTATTGGGTTATGAGTGGCGATGAATTTACTTTGGATATAAACAATCCTGACGATCCGAAAGTGTTGGTTGTCGGGAACAATCCTGATAGGCAAAATATCTACGGAGCAGCGTTAGGGCTTTATAACTCCCGTATTGTGAAGCTAATAAACAAAAAGGGAGTGCGACACGAAGCCGCATAAATAACTGTTTGGCTAACTGCTGTAAGAGAGCAGCAATTTGACTAAACCCGTTGTGTCGCCAACGGTAGCCTATGGGCAGGTGCACTAATAGTAATATTTATGTATTAAGCTGTCCTGACAAGGTAACCCTTCCGAAAGGAGCAGTCGGAACCGCGAGGGAAAGACAATAATCACTAGTATCATGTGATTGGGGAGCTTGGCTTGAATGGTATGGTTAGCGTAAGCGAATCGTCGGTAAAACATCGTAATGTTGAAGAAGCCAAAGATACTGATAGGCTTCAGTCCAAAATGGAAAGCAGTCGGATATCCTCCAACCTTTTGAGGATACGCGAACGGAGCACTGCCGGTGTAGAGACGGAACCTAACCCATTCGGTTATTGTATGTGAAACGTGGTAAGTCCGTATTTCTCCTGTTTGAGAACAGGTAAGCAAATCGTAAGAGAAGCCGAATGGAATGCGGATATAGGATAGCGGAAAAAGCGAATGCCTGCTTGTAATGAGCAGGATAGAAATTGAGTACTGTTTATGTATAAATGGAGCAACATCATTTCACACGAAAGTGGGCAGACTTCCGTAAAAGGTAATTCTTTACAAGAAACTTTTAGAACTTTTTAAAGTGGAAAAGCAAATGAACGACATTAAAAAATCGTGTGCATCAACTGACCGTATATCAAGCAATTGGAACAGTATCAACTGGCTCAGTTGCGAAACTGCGGTTAAAAAGCTACAAGCACGTATTGTAAAGGCTCAGAAAGAAGGTAGATACGCTAAGGTGAAAGCCTTACAGTGGACGCTTACACATTCGTTTTATGCCAAAGCATTGGCCGTGAAACGAGTAACATCCAACAAAGGAAGTGAAACGGCTGGTGTGGATATGGAAACATGGAAAACACCAGAAGCAAAGATGAGTGCAATAGCCAATCTGAAACGAAAAGGCTATACTCCACAACCTCTAAGAAGGATACATATTAAAAAGAGTAATGGAAAACTTCGACCATTAGGGATTCCGACAATGAAAGACAGAGCAATGCAAGCATTATATCTGATGGCATTAGACCCTGTAGCAGAAACTACAGCAGATGGTAATTCTTTCGGATTTAGAAAAGAAAGAAGCACTATAGATGCTATACAACAATGCTTTAATGATTTGGCTAAAGACATTTCGCCCGAATGGATTCTGGAAGGAGACATAAAAGGTTGTTTCGACCATATTAGTCATGAATGGCTACTAAACAATATCCCTATGGATAAGGTGATGCTTCACAAATGGCTCAAATGTGGATTTATGTTCAACAAACAATTGTTTCCGACAGAAGAAGGTACTCCACAAGGTGGTATAATATCTCCAACTCTGGCTAATATGGTTCTGGACGGGCTACAAAAGTTACTGTCAGATAATTTTGTGATAAATTTCTCAAGGAAGAACTATTTTAATCCAAAAGTAAATCTGGTAAGGTATGCCGATGATTTTATTATCACGGGTGCCAACAAAGAAATATTAGAAAATCAAGTAAAACCATTAATCATAGAGTTTCTTGGAGCAAGGGGGCTTACCCTATCAGAAGAGAAAACGAAGATAACTCATATCGAAGAAGGTTTTGATTTTCTTGGATTTAATATAAGGAAATACAAGGGTAAATTTATAACGAAGCCATCGAAGCAAAGTCAAAAGAGGTTTTTAGATAAAGTTCGTACCATCATTAGTCAGCATAAAGCGGCTAAGCAACACTCAATAATAAGGTTATTAAATCCCATTATTGAGGGATGGGCAAACTATTACAGGAGTTGCTGTGCTTCGGAAACTTTCCGAAAAGCAGATGCACAAATTTTCTATAAAGTATGGCGATGGTCACAAAGAAGACATCCGCAGAAAGGTAAATATTGGATAGCAAATAAATACTTTCATACGGTGAAAGGTCGAAGCTGGACATTTGCAGTCAAGTTGGAAAGTGAAGATGGAGAAAAATTCCACTCATTGAAAAGATTAACGAGTACAAAGATTGTTCGGCATGTCAAAATCCGTAGCGAAGCAAATCCATATGATATCGATTGGACGGAGTACTTTGAAAAGCATTGGACAAGAAAGATGTTCAATAACTTTAATAACCAACAGAGAATTCGCCGACAATGGGAAAAACAGATGAGGTGTTGTCCTGTATGTGGTAAACACATTACAAAAGAAACACCTTTTAAAATCATAGCATTGCCTGTGAAAAATAAAAAGGTCAGAATTTTGGTGCATGACAATTGCAGTCGAATCACTAACAGAAATAATTGGAATTTACTATGAGCCGGTTTTATAAAATAAACTTAGAATTGCTTGAGCCGTATGATGCGAAAGTATCATGTACGGTTCTTAGAGGGGAAAGCTCCCGTAAGGGAGCCGACCTACTCGACCAGTTAAAGAGTTCGGTCGTAATTGACGAGCTGCCCACAATCTATTTTAAGGGCTTAGATAATTTGATAGCAACAGCCCGTAGTAATAAAGTAGCGGTACTTTTAGGCTTTCAGGACTTTTCTCAATTAACAAGGGATTACGGCGACAAGGAAGCGAAAGTTGTGATGAACACCGTAGGAAATCTTTTCTCCGGTCAAGTGGTTGGCGAAACTGCAAAAACACTTTCCGACCGTTTCGGTAAAGTATTGCAGAAACGCCAGTCTATGACTATCAACCGTAACGATAAATCGACTTCTATTTCTACACAAATGGATAGCCTGATTCCACCGTCAAAAATCAGCAACTTAACACAAGGGATGTTTGTCGGAGCGATTGCGGACAATTTCGATGAGCGTATCGAGCAGAAGATTTTCCATTGTGAAATTGTTGTGGATAATGCAAAGGTAGCTGCTGAAACAAAGGCTTATCAATCCATTCCAATTATTACCGATTTTACGGACGAAAATGGAGTTAATCAGATGAAAGAACAAATTCAACTCAACTACAATCGTATCAAAGAGGAAACGAAACAGATTGTCGCTGAAGAATTGCAAAGAATTAAGGACGATCCGGCATTGGCTCATTTATTACAGCAGCAGGAATAATCCTATACATATATATAATGTAAGAGAGCCGGAAATTCGGCTCTTTATTTTTATTCCATAACGCCACATGCTGCCATATCGAAGCCACATACTGCCACCCTTATAAAATTCGACTGTCACCCTGCTGATTAGGACTACTTTTATTCTGCATTAATATTGATGCAGAACAAAAAATAGTTTAATCATGGATGAAAAATTAAATCCGAAAGACAAAGTTCTCCTGATGCGGGATGAAGGAGAAGGTAACAAACTCAAAGTAGTGAAAGGCATTGATAAGAAAGGAAAGATTGATGCCGTTGATCCCATGAAGGCGAAAGAAACCGATTTTCTCAAAATTGACAAGCACGCCGATCCTCTCGAAAACTTTTTCAAGAACTTTTTTAATCAGGCAAAGAACCCGTCGCATACAGGCTTTTATGCAGTTACGGTTGATATGCTTGATAAAGTTCTATCGCTTAGTGATAAGGAGTTGGAAAAGTTTCGTATTGATCCGAGAGATTACCTGAATAAAGAACAGGAGCAATCAACAAAGGAAACTCAAAAAGAAGTCGTACCCGAAAAAAAAGAAGAAAAAATGGATTCAACAACCGAGCAGAAGACTGAATTTAAGCAATTCGACACAAGCCGTATTCCTGAAAGTGAATATCAGAAATACGGTATCAAGCCCGAAAATTTGGAGGGCGAACTCAAAGCCATGAGTTACGGATACAAATCCCCGCACTTGGTAGATATTAACCCCAAAATAGAGGGTGTGGACTATCCGATGAAAGCCCGTCTGTCATTGGAAGAACAGCCGGACGGCAGTCTGAAATTTGTTCCCCACCCGCAGCAACAGCAGGTAGATTTGGAGAAACCGTTTCAGGGTATTATGCTCCCGAACGATGTAAAGGAAAACTTATTGGCGACGGGTAACAGTGGTCGTGTGGTCGAACTGGAACCAAGACCGGGCGAAAAAGTACCATCGCTTATTTCTATTGACAAGCTGACTAATCGTTTGGAAGCCGTACCACTTGATAAACTTACAGTTTCCCAAAATCTAAAAGGTGTTGAGTTATCTCCTGAACAACAACAGGCACTAAAAGAGGGAAAGAAAGTATTAGTCGAGGGCATGACCTCTAAAAACACAATCGGTACAGATAATCCCCGAAAGTTTGATGCTTACGTTCAGTTCAATGCTGCCAAAGGCGGTTATGATTTTTCCTATGACGGATTAGACCGCAATAAGTACCAACAGAACAATAAACAGGAACAAAATCAAAATGGGGAGCAACAGAACCAAGTCCGCATTCCTAAAAAACTCTTAGGCGTTGATTTGGATGAAAAGCAGCAGAACTCACTCCGTGAGGGTAAAGCTGTCTATGTTCAGGGCATGATGAAAGACGGACAAGATCAGCCATTCAATGCGTATGTAAAGGTAAACAATGAAAAAGGTAAACTCGACTTTTTCAAATGGAATCCTGATAAAGCTAAAAAGCAAGGTGCGGATGTGAAAGTTGCTGAAGGAAATAAAACACAGGTAGCAGTTAATTCCGAAGGCAAAACCAATGAAGCTACCAAGAATGTAAAGGAACCCCTGAAACAAGGTCAGCAAAAGCCTTCCGAGAGTCAGGATAAAGAACAGAAGCAACAACAAACTGCTAAAAAGCCTGTGAAAAAATCCACAGGACACAAAATGTAATATCAACCACTAAAAAAATCCAATAGTAAATGAAAGTAATAATTGCAGAAAAACCAAGCGTAGCACGTGATATAGCGGCTATCTTTGGTGCGAGTAACCGCAAAGAAGGTTATTTAGAGGGTAACGGGTATTGTGTTACGTGGGCGTTTGGACACCTTATAACATTGGCAATGCCACAGGATTATGGTATCACGGGCTTTCAGGCTGAAAACCTACCGATACTTCCCACAGAATTTAAGTTGCTGCCCCGTCAAATCAAAGACGGAAAGGAATACAAACCCGATCCGGGCACAATGAAGCAACTTAAAGTTATCAAAGATTTATTTGGTAAATGCGAGCGTATCGTAGTTGCGACTGATGCAGGGCGCGAGGGAGAGTTAATATTCAGATATATATTTGATTATCTTGAATGTACCAAACCTTTCGACCGTCTTTGGATAAGTTCGCTCACGGATCAGGCTATCCGCAAAGGTTTGGAGAATCTACGTCCGGGAAAAGAATACGACAACCTGTATCGTTCGGCAAAAGCCCGGAGCCAAGCCGATTGGGTTGTCGGAATAAACGCTTCACAAGCCCTTTCTATTTCTGCCGGGTACGGGGTATGGTCGTTAGGACGGGTACAAACTCCCACACTTGCCATGATATGCAGCCGATACCTCGAAAATACAGAGTTCAAACCGCAAACCTATTTTCAGGTAAAACTTCATACGGCAAAAGATGCAACCCAGTTCGCCGCTATTTCTACAGAACGATTTGGCACAAAGCAGGAAGCAGACGAAATAGTAAACCGTGTCCGTTCCGCCGAATCCGTAAACGTGATAAGCGTCGAAAAGAAAGAAGCCAATCAGGAGCCGCCTTTGCTCTACGACCTTACCACATTGCAGAAAGAAGCGAACAGCCGTCATAGTTTTTCGGCAGACAAAACCCTGTCGGTAGCCCAGTCGCTTTACGAAGCGAAGTTCATTTCCTATCCGAGAACGGGAAGCCGTTATATTTCCGATGATGTTTTTGCCGAGATACCTGCCCTTATCGGTCAATTATCCGGTTACGCTCCATTCGGTAACTATGCAAAAACATTGTTAGGAGCAAACCTAAACAATCGTTCGGTAAATGATAAAAAAGTTACTGACCACCATGCCCTGATTATCACGGAAAATATGCCGAACGGTATTTCAGCCGACCAACGTATCATATATGATATGATTGCCGCCCGCCTGTTGGAAGCATTTTCGGGCAAATGCACCAAAGAGAACACAAGTATTACTTTGGATGCTTCGGGCATTTCGTTTTCGGTCAAAGGCAGTATTATCCTTATTCCCGGTTGGCGTGCCGTATTGAACGCTCCCGATGAAGAAAAAGGCGAAGACGATGCTCCGGCACTCCCGTCTTTATCTAATGGCGATGTACTTCCCGTTAACGGAACGGATTTATTGGAGAAACAAACCAAGCCCCGCCCGTTACATACGGAAAGTAGTCTGCTTTCTTCTATGGAAACCTGCGGTAAAGATCTTACCAACGAGGAAGAACGGGAAGCTATCAAAGAATCAGGTATTGGAACACCTGCCACCCGTGCCAGTATCATAGAAACACTGTTTTCCCGTGAATATATTCAGCGTGAAAAGAAATCTCTTGTTCCCACCAATAAAGGATTGGTTGTCTATTTGGCTGTCCGTAATAAAAAGATTGCGGATATCAGCATGACAGGCGAATGGGAAAACGCTTTGAATAAAATAGCAGAGGGGAAAATGGATGCCGATACGTTCCACAAGGGTATTGAAGTATATGCAGCACAAATAACGACTGAATTACTGGAAAGTAAAATCGAAGGGGGTAATCAGCGTGAGAGCTGCCCATGTCCTAAATGCAAAAACGGTCAGGTTGTTTTCTTTCAGAAGGTAGCCAAATGTAATAAGGAAGATTGCGGATTAACCGTGTTCCGGAATAAGTCGGGTAAAGACCTGACCGACGGGCAACTCAAAGACTTGCTTACCAAAGGTAAAACGGGAACTATCAAAGGTTTTAAGAGTAAAGAAAACAAGCCTTTCGATGCTGCCGTAGCTTTTGATGCAGAATATAAAACGATATTTCAATTTGATAATTCTAAAAAGAGGAAGAAATGAAAGTAAATCTGATAGTCTATTTCGCTTATAACGAGAAGCAAGAGAGTGAACATGAAAAGACAACTTCCGATATATTAGATTGTTTTTCGGAATTTTGTGATGATAATGTTTTTGAGTTCCAATGTATTCCCAGAATAGGGGAAGAAATCGTTGCAGAAGACTTGATTAAGAAATGGCTTGAAAATAAAGATTACAAAAAGCCTTGTTCCGAAAGTGAAGTGTGGAATAAAATCTATTCCGTTTTAAAAACCGGAACTTTTAAAGTCACAGGAGTAAGTCATTGTCTTAAAAGCTGTACCGTTGAATGTTCCGAAGTGCAAATGAAAAAATAAGATAAAGTGCTATCTTTGCCACTAAGAAAGTTCATACGCCACAGGTTTGATGAGAAATTGTTAAATCAGGTGCTATTGAATTTTTTTAGTGGTGGCACTGGGGAGGGATACCCCAGTGCCTTTTACATTTCCATATCAATAATTTTACCACTAAAAATTCATAGTATGAAATACAATTCAAATTTAGAGCCTGCGGAAATGTCGTACTTCCGGCTCAATCTATTATCTTATTTACGAGATTCCCACCCCAACAAAGCCAATGATCTTTCATTTATTGCCGGACGTGGGGATATGGCAGCCGAAGCGTACAGCGAAGCCGTTAAAAGCGGCTTAGACCATATTCAGGCAGCCGAAATCGCAAACGAAGCCTTATTCAAAGGCTTACATTTTTCTCCTTATAATGTGATTGTAGAAATTCTTTGGAATGAGTTTTTCGACGAAGTTTCTCCGGGCGAAGCCCAAACAAAGGCGAAAGAATTACTACCTGAATGTCAGGCGGTATTTGCCAAATACAACCTGAATGATGATTATGCCGAAACGACCGAGTACCAGTCGCTCTATACGGAGCTTGTCGGCACAATCCTGATATTGCTCGAAAATGAGTTACAATAAGCGAACTCATTTGCGTCAGAATATTGATGCAATAAAGTTAGCGTTAAGGCTCGACAAGGAACAAAAAAAGGCAACTCCTGAAGAACGGGAAATACTCGCCAAATATTCAGGCTTCGGAGGAATTAAAGCAATCCTTAACCCTGCCGACAAACCCGAAGATATTCAGCGGTGGTCTAAATCCGAAGTCGAGCTTTTTCCGTTGGTGCAGGAACTCCACGAGGTACTCCGTGAAAGTTCGCCCACACCGGAAGTCTACAAACGCTATGTCAGTTCCCTGAAAACTTCTATCCTTACAGCATTCTACACACCTAAGCCTGTTATTGATGCGTTGGCGGATGCACTAAAAGATAGCGGCATAACACCGACACGTTTTTTAGAACCCAGTGCCGGAACAGGTGCTTTTATTTCTTCTTTCAAAGAAACTGCACCCGAAGCCAAAGTAACCAGTTTTGAAAAAGATTTATTGACAGGTAAAATCCTCTCACACCTCTATCCCGATGACAAAGTTCGGATTGAGGGTTATGAAAAAATGGAAGGACGGTACTCACAGCATTTTGATGTGGTTGCATCCAATATACCTTTTGGCGATGTTTCGGTATTCGATCCGTTATTATCCAACCATGAAATACCCGCCGTCAAGCAATCGACACAGGCGATACACAACTACTTTTTTGTAAAAAGTGTTATGTCGGCCAGAGAGGGCGGGATAATCGCCTTTATTACCAGTCAGGGCGTACTTAATTCGGAACAAAACAAACCGATACGGGAATACCTGATGAACACCTGCGATGTTGTTTCAGCCATACGCCTGCCCAATAACCTGTTTTCCGACCATGCCGGAACAGAAGTCGGTAGCGACCTTATTATCCTGCAACGGAATAATAAAAATATCGTTCCGAGCCAAAGGCAACAGGATTTTATCGAATCACGCAAGTTATCTAATGGAATATCCATTAATAACCTATTTCGTGATTTTGACAGGGTTGTGCAGACCAGTTCAAAGATAGATACTGATCCATACGGTAAACCCGCTATTGTTTTTACTCACGAGGGTGGAGTGGACGGTATCGCCAAAGACCTACGGCAAATGCTGAAAGAAGACTTCTCCCAACATTTAGACTTACAGCGTTATCAAAGCTATGCACAAGAATCGGACATATCCCGAAAAAGTACAGCTCAACTCGATTGGGAAGAAAATGCACTGGGTTTTGAAGATGTTCTTTCGGATGAACAACTGGCTGATATTAAGGAACAGGAACAACCAAAACAGTTTTCAGGTACTCTTTTCGATATGGATGATCCTGCCATTAAAAAAGAGCCGACTACGAAGGCGAAAACCCAGTCCGTAACGCAGGAGCCGTTAATAACACTCTATGACCTTTTCGGGTTTACCCAAGAAGAACGCAGTCAGGTAAGCAAACCTAAAAAACGAGGTAAAAAGTCTAAATCACAAGCAAGCAAACCCAAAGAACTGCCATTTATGGACTGGCGGGAAGAAATGGCGCACAACACCGCACAAGAACGGGAAAAGCTACAACAGGAAACTGCCGAAGCCTATCCCGTATTCGATGCCCGTCGGGAAGAACAACTGGAACGGCTGAAAGAAGAAGCCGAACGGGAACAGCAGGAACGCATGAAACCTGTTCCTTTCCTATTGGAAGATATACCGCCCCATTATCGGGAAGGCTCACTGGTAACGGACGAAAATAATCGTATCGGTTATTTACGTGATTTGAACGGATTTCAGCCGATGTTCCATCCGCTTCAGCTCACCGGAACACAGCAGGCGAAAGCGTCCCTTTACATTGAAATACGGGACACTTATCACCACCTGTATAGCAACGAAGCGACAAGGTTGGAAGCCAATCCCGCATTAAGGGAAATGCTTAACCGACTATATGATGATTTTACCCGTCGTTTCGGAAATATCAACGATGCGAAAAATCTAAGCCTTATTAAAATGGATGCCGGAGGAACGGAAATTCTTTCTCTGGAACGCTATGTAAACGGCAAAGCTGTCAAAGCTGATATATTCCAACAACCGGTTGCTTTCAATCCGAATGAAATAACGTCCGCTGAAAATGCACGGGAAGCCCTGACCGCTTCGCTCAATAAGTATGCAACGGTAAACCTTGAATATATGGCAGGGCTAACGGGTGGTACTTCGGATAAAATACTGGAGGAACTAAAAGGGCAGGTATTCTTCAATCCGATGATAGGCGCTTATGAAATCAAAGACAAGTTCATAAGCGGCAACGTTATTTCCAAAGCAGAATACGTCGAGCAATATTTGGAGAACCACTCCGACCATGAAGCGGCAACAGAATCATTAAAAGCTCTGAAAGAAGCAATACCCCGTCCGATAGCATTTGAGGATTTGGATTTTAATTTCGGGGAACGGTGGATTCCGTCGGGCATTTACAGCAAATACGCTTCACATTTGTTTGATACGAATGTATCGGTGCATTATGCTCAAAGCCGTGATGAGTACACCTTGAAAGCCGACAGCAAAAATATCAAAATATGGGATCAGTACGCTGTTAAGGCAACAAGCCGGACTTTCGACGGCATTGCCCTTATGAAACACGCACTGCATAATACCTCGCCCGATATTACCAAGAAAGTCAATAAGCTGATTGACGGGGAAATAAAAGAGGTCAAGGTGCGTGATTCCGAATCTATACAGCTCGCCAATTCAAAGATTGACGAGATACGGAACGGTTTCGTTGAATGGCTTAACGAACAATCGCCGGAGTTCAAAGACAGACTGGCGGATAAATATAACCGCACGTTTAATTGTTTCGTCCGTCCGGAGTATGACGGAAGCCACCAAGAATTTCCCGGACTTGATTTGAAAGGGTTGGGTATTCCCGACCTGTACAAGAGCCAAAAGGATGCTGTTTGGCTTGATAAACTCAATGGCGGGGGCATAATCGACCATGAGGTTGGCGGTGGTAAAACCTTGATAATGTGCGTAAGCGCCTACGAGAAAAAACGTTTGGGATTGGTAAACAAACCGCTTATTATGGCTCTCAAAGCCAATGTACACGAAATAGCCCAAACTTTCTGTACGGCTTACCCCAATGCGAAAGTGCTGTATCCGGGCAAAGAAGATTTTACACCCACTAAACGGGCGAAGATCTTCAACGAAATGAAGAATAACAACTGGGACGCTATTATTTTAACACACGAACAGTTCGGCATGATACCCCAGTCGCCCGAAATACAGCAACGTATATTACAGGCGGAACTGGATAGCGTTGAAGAAAATCTGGAAGTATTACGGGCACAGGGCAAGGAGATTTCCCGTGCTATGGAAAAAGGCTTAGTTAAAAGACAATTAAACCTTGAAGCCAAACTGGAAAATATTACCTATCAGATTGAGAACCGAAAAGATGATACAGTAGATTTTCGTCTAATGGGTATCGACCACCTGTACGTCGATGAGAGCCACCGATTCAAGAACCTTACCTTTACAACCCGACACGACAGGGTTGCAGGTTTGGGTAATGCCGAAGGCTCACAACGTGCCTTGAATATGCTTTTTGCCCTGCGTACCATTCAGGACAGGACGGGCAAAGATTTGGGAGCAACTTTTCTTTCAGGTACAACCATTTCCAATTCGCTGACGGAGTTATACTTGCTTTTCAAGTATCTCCGGCCAAACGAACTGGAACGACAAGGCATTAATACATTTGATGCGTGGGCAGCCATTTTCGCCAAAAAGTCGATAGACTACGAATTTTCTGTTACCAATGAGATAGTTCAGAAAGAACGCTTCCGGTATTTTATCAAAGTACCCGAATTAGCGGCTTTTTATGCTGAAATCACCGACTATCGTTCTGCGGAGGATATTGGTATCGACCGACCTGTTAAAAACGAAATTCTGCATAATATTCCACCTACTCCCGACCAACAGGAGTTTATTCAGAAGTTAGTAGAGTTCGCCAAAACAGGCAAAGGCGAAATATTGGAACGTGCGCCATTGTCAGAAAAGGAAGAAAAAGCAAAAATGTTGATTGCAACCGACTACGCTCGTAAAATGTCGCTCGATATGCGGCTCATTGATCCCGTTAAATATGGCGATCATGTGGACAACAAGGCTTCGCACGTTGCTAAAATGGTATCGGACTACTACACAAAATTCAAAGACCACAAAGCAACCCAGTTCGTTTTCTCCGATTTAGGAACTTACAAGCCCGGAGAATGGAATCCATGCTCCGAGATAAAGCGTAAACTGGTGGATGACTATGGAATCCCCGCTCACGAAATACGCTTTATTCAGGAAGCCAAAACGGATAAGGCTCGTAAAACCATGATTAAAGACATGAACGAAGGCAAAATCCGTGTACTGTTCGGCTCTACCGAAATGTTAGGAACAGGCGTAAACGCTCAAAAACGATGCGTTGCAATCCACCATTTAGATGCACCTTGGCGACCGTCAGATTTGGAGCGTGCGCCCATAAAGGCAGCATAATAAATCTACTTTGGCAAGTAGTAGACGTGTGTTTATAAGTCTATCGTCATCCGCCTGACCTGTGAGAGAAATCAAATATCAGGGAACATAGCACTGCGGAAAAGCCATAAGTCAGTTAGTTACCATACTGCGACTGAATGGGGAGACGAAAAGGCAGATATGAGGATAAAGTCCTTACTGATTGAATGATAGTCCAAGTGGTCTGTGTCGGGACTATGGCGTAAGGTAATTATGAGAAAGAATCTGACAAACAGAGGATTTCTTAATCGCCATACTATGGTACTTATATTCCGCTGTTCAGGAGTATAAGCATAAACAAACCATAGCGCAATTGCAATAAGCATTAAAGGACGGAAGTCATATCCGACAATCTGCCGTGCCGGAGGCTATATATAGTCTCATAGTTATTATGCAGCTAAATGGGGATTACCTAAGTCGAAAAGCCAGTTGTAAGGCTATGGAGTCAGCTCCTGAATATTCGATATGGTAACGGAGTCTCCGTAGTAGTCCGAGCAAGGGAAAGCCTTGTACATGGCGAAGGGAGACAGCTAATGTTTTTTTAATACAATTAACGGAAAATGTGAGAGACATGAAAAGAAGTCCAGAGAAAGTATTAAGCAGTCTGGCTGAACACAGTAAATCTAAAGATTACAAGTTCGAAAGGCTTTACAGGATTTTGTTTAATGAAGAGATGTATTATGTTGCTTACCAACGCATTTATGCAAAAGAGGGTAACATGACTAAAGGGTCTGACGGTCGGACAATCGACGGTACAGGCGAATCTCTGATTAATGAACTGATAGGAATGTTGAAAGACGAATCCTATCAACCCCAAGCATCCAGGCGGGTGTATATTCCCAAGAAAAATGGGAAAAGACGTCCGTTAGGAGTGCCAGCTTTTAGAGATAAATTATTACAGGAGGTTATCAGGATGATATTGGAAGCAACATATGAAAGCTCATTTGAGAATACGTCTCACGGTTTCAGACCGAAGAGGAGTTGTCATACTGCGCTGAAAGCCATCCAAACTACTTTCACAGGTGTAAAATGGTTTGTTGAAGGCGATATAAAAGGATTTTTCGATAATATAGACCATGATGTTATGATAAACATCCTTAAAGAACGTATTGCAGACGACAGATTTATTCGCCTGATTAGAAAATTCTTAAGAGCAGGATACATAGAAAATTGGACTTTCCATAATACACAAAGCGGTACTCCGCAAGGTGGAATTATCAGTCCGATTTTAGCCAATATTTATTTGGATAAACTGGATAAATATATGGTGATGTATAAAAATCAATTCGACAAGGGGAAAGAACGAAAACGAAATCCTGAATACCGCAAACTTGAAGTCCAAAGAAACAATGTGGTCAGTAAACTTAAAACCGAGAAGAATGAAGACAAGAAGAATGAACTGGTAAAAAAACTAAGGGAGATAGAAAAAGAACGCAATGATATCCCGTACGGCATATCTCTGGATGAAAATTACAAAAGAATCGTGTATCAGAGATACGCAGATGATTTTTTGATTGGTGTAATCGGTAGTGAATCAGATAGTCAAACAGTTAAAGAGGAAATAAAGCAGTTTTTGCTGAATAACCTCAAACTGGAATTATCGGAAGAAAAGACACTGATTACCAATGCGAAAAGACCTGCCAAATTTCTTGGATACGATATTTATGTAAGAAAATCCGACCTGCCCAAAAGGGATAAAGCGGGCAGATTGGTTAGGAATTACGGGGGACGAATTGTCTTGGCAGTCACTATGGAGACTATCAGGAAGAAGCTCTTGGATTACGGAGTAGTCAAAATGGTTCACCATAATGGCAACGAAGTATGGAAACCTAAGGGCAGATACTATATGAAAGACAATGACGACCTTGAAATTCTGGAACAATACAATGCTGAAATCAGAGGGTTCTACAACTATTACTCCATTGCAAACAACAGTTCGTTAATAAATTCATTTTACTACATTATGGAATACAGTATGTACAAAACATACGGAACAAAATACCGTACTTCTGTCCATAATATTATTGAGAAATATCGGCTGGGAAAAGAATTTGCCGTAAAATATCATAATAAGAAAGGAGAAGAAAAAACACGGTTTTTCTATAATGATGGTTTTAAGAGAAAGAAAGATGTAAACTATAACAGTTCATGCGACCAGTTACCGAACACAGTCATTTACAGGAGTTCAACAAGCCTTATGGATAGGCTTAAAGCGAATAAATGTGAATTGTGCGGTACAGAAAACTGTATTTTGGAAATGCACCATGTGCGAAAATTGAAAAATCTCATAGGAAAAGACTATTGGGAGAAATTAATGATTGCACGTCAGCGGAAAACAATTGCAGTATGTTTGGATTGTCATACAAAAATTCATCATGGGAAATAGACTGATAACATTGGTGGAGAGCCGTATACACGGAGACGTGTACGTACGGTTCGGGGGCGAGTATCTGGAAACCTGCCATAGTAATATGGTAAGGCGTTGGGTACTTAGCCTACAACGGGACGGTCGGGGCATTCGTAAAGGCAACGATATTGCAAAGCTGTATGCTGATAATAAAGTAGATGTTCTTATCTATGCGGTTGAAAAATCATTGGATGCGTACAAGTTTGGTTTACTCCATAACAAACAGCTTTTCATTCGCCAGTTGAAAAACAATTCACTGGGCAGCCGTACCATTGACGAGGGCAGTATGGACGAAAAAGGCGGCATGAACTTTTCCGAGTATGTGGCAATTCTTTCAGGTAATACCGAACTATTGGAGAAAGCACGTTTAGAAAAGAAAATCGCTTCTTTGGAATCCGAACGGCAGGCGTTCATGCGTGGCAAGTCTTCATCTCGTTACAAATTGGAGAGTGTTGTGGCTGATGTAGAGAAAAACAACGGATTTATTAGCCGCATATCTAAGGATATTGAAGCGTTTAACTCCCGTGTTCAGTATCAGCCGGACGGAATTACCCGCCTGAATCCTGTTCAGTTGGACGGATTGCAGGGTAGCAACCCTAAAGAAGTCGGGCTGAAGCTGAATGAAATAGCCGATAAAGCCCGTACACATGGAGCGCATGAGAAAATCGGTACGCTTTACGGTTTTGATTTAATGGTAAAGTCCGAAACCACAGCTAAAGACGGTTTCGATGTGATACAAAACCGCTTCTTTATTAAGGGAGAAGGCGATATTCTTTACAATTATAATCATGGAGTAATGGCTTCCGATCCAAAAACGGCGGCACAAAATTTCCTGAACGCACTTGATACCATGCCTAAACTTTTAGAGAGGTATCAGGCGGATAACGAGAAATTGCAAAAGGATATTCCCGTTCTTAAAGAAGTGGTTGAAGGTACTTGGCGAAAAGAACCAGAACTGAAAGCCCTGAAAGACGATTTAATTAAGTTAGACCGTGAAATTCAACTATCACTTAAACCAATTGAGGAAACCGAAGGAAAGGAGAGCGTGCAGGACAATTCCGTTTCGGTAGGCAATCAAATTCAATCACAAGGGAAAACCGAAACTTCTTTTGTCCAGGACACTCCGTTACCGAACACAATACAGGGAGTGAAAGAAATCATGGGCGATAGGCTTGTTATTGCTTCGGTGGGCAGTAGTCCGCCAAAAGTAGAAAAGAAAGATAGTTCTAAAGGGATTAAACTCTAAGAAAAAAGCGGCTAATGTAATTAGTCGCTTTTTTATATGCGTTTATTTATCAAACAATTCATGAAGTTTCCGTTGAAGTATTTTCTTATCAGGCAACTGGGTTTTATATTCGGATACCATTGTTGGAGATAAATACCTGCTTAAAGCATATTCTACGACTTCGGTATCCTTATCCTTACATAATAAAATCCCAATACTCGGATTCTCGTTAGGCTTTTTTACATCCCGATCTAATGCTTCCAAATAGAAATTTAATTGACCTAAATGTTCCGGTTTGAACTTATCTGCCTTTAATTCAAACGCTATCAAACATTGCAATCCTCTGTGAAAAAAGAGCAAATCAATGTAAAAATCACTATTTCCAACCTGCACTCTGTATTCTTCGCCAACAAATAAAAAGTCTTTACCTAATTCAAGGATAAAATTTCTCATTTGACTAATTAGCCCTTTTTGCAGTTCACTTTCGTTGTGAGATTCTGGCAAACCTAAAAATTCCAGTATGTAACTATCTTTGAAACTGTTTGTTATGTCGGGATGAATTTCTCTCAACACTGTTGAGAGTTTTGCGTTTCCTATCATCGTTCTTTCAAAAAGTCCCGATGATATTTGGCGGTCTAATTCCCTAAAACTATATGATTCTTTTTTGCTGATATTTAGGTAAAACTCTCTTTCTTCAACGGTTTTGCATCTTGAAAAAATGGCTAAATTATGCGACCAACTAATTTCTCTCAACAGTGTTGAGAGTTTTGGATAATCCTTATATGTTTCGTAGAATTGCTTCATTCTCCAAAGGTTCTTATCAGAGAAGCCTTTCAAATCAGGCTCATGCTTGGATAGATAAACAGCCAATTCTTTAACAACTGATTCGCCCCATTTGGAACTATCCAACTGTTTACTTATATATTCCCCGACATTCCAATATAGGTTTATCATTTCCGCATTTACGGTTTTCATAGCGTTGTATTGTGCCTGCCGGATCATCAATACAATTTCGGAAAAATTTTGTTGTTGGCTTAACTGCATATCATTCTAATTAAAGTGCAAAAATACAAATAAATATCTGTAACTCATTATAATTACATTTTCAATAAATTAAAGCCCGTGCCTGTCATCACGACGGTACGGACTTTTGTACAATAATAAAAATTACAAAATGGAAATAGTACAGCTCTCACGGGGTTTCTGAATTTTTATCGTTTTTCCCTTTGTTGAAATTCTCCCTGATAAACTTATGGACATCACTCTCTTTGTAGTAGGTTTTTTTGTAAACTGTTTGAAAAGGCAGTTCGCCTGTACTGCGATAGCGTTGCAACGTTCGTTTACTTATATGGAGTAACTGACACAAATCCTGATTGTCAAGCAATATCTCTCCGTCTAACATATTTCTCCGTTTACTCATTTTATCAAGAGTTTTCTCCTGTTTATCGAAGCGGTACATGATTCGTTCCATCCACGCTTCAAAGTCTTCTTTACTTATATACATAACTATTCGGGTTTTAGATGATATGCCCTATCATGAAGTAATTCTGATTGGACGGATCTTTTATGATTATTTCTTTCTCTCGCATATATTTAATGTAACTTTTGGCGGTGCGTTCCTTTACATCCATTATTTGTTGAATGCGGTCGCATAGGTCGATATAGGTCTGATGTTTTTGTGAATCAAATAATTCACGGGCAACATTTGTCAGTTCTTTTTCTTTCCGTTTCTCTTTTTCTTCTCTCGGTTTTTCGCCTATGTAGATGTGCATTCCCAGTTCCTTATCCCATGAGAATTGCATTAATGGAACATCGAGAGGACTACCGTCCCTTACTTTGAGTGCTTTTACTACTGATATTGAAGGATCACCGTCAAGCTCTATACTTAGAATGGCAGCAGCTTTGCGTTGCAGTTCTGAACCAAGATGTCCTCGTAATTTCAAGCCATTAGGTACATAATGAAGTACGCATACTATACAGGTACGGTATATTCCTGCCAATCTGTATAGTTCGTCCATAATTCTGATACTTTCCACTTCATCATTTGCCGATGATACTAAATCCGCTATTCCGTCAATGACAACCAGACGAATACCCTCATATTCGTAATGGTATTTATCCATACTCTGAACAATGGCTTGCAACCGTTCTTTCCGAGACATTCCCGTAAGGGAGAAAGCTCGTAGTTCTTCCGGCTTTTCGTTCAGTTTGGCACGTTTTAAGAGATTTGATACGTTTTTGAAAAGTTGTACTTCGGATTGTTCCGTATCATAGAGTAGGACAGCCTTGTTATCGGAGTTATCCCGGACATTTACGCCTAATGTATCTATGGTACGATTGTCTTTGATTATCGAACCTGCAATGAGGGCTGCAACATAGTTGCTTTTCCCTGTACCTTCTCCGCCCGTAATACAAAGAATATTTCCTTGCGTTCCCAGTGGTACATCGCCTGCCGATATAACTTCTTCTGCTTTTGCCGGAGGATTGTTGAAATCAATTTCACAGGATTTTAGCATGGTCATTGTTTCGTTATATAGATTATCAAGAAAATCAATGAATAGTTGGCGGAACTCTTTCCGGTTATTTCCTTTACTGAAATAGTCCGTAATATCTTTATCCCTTTTTTCTCCTGAAAGGGGCAGGATAAGTCGTTTTACGCCATATTCCGTCAATGATTTTTCGTGCTTTATCGCTGCATCTATACCTGTTTTATCTGCATCATAGAGCAATACGATATGTTTAAAGCGGAATGTTAGTTTGTAGATTATTCCTGAAGGAATTGTAGAAGTTTCACTATTAAAGCAAATAGCATGAAATCCATGTGCAGCCAGTGTCATTACGTCTTTTTCTCCGCCTGTGATGAACAACGTATCTCCTTTGGCGGGTAATTGTTCCAGTCCGAAACAGTAGCTATCTCCAATGTTACCACCGTATAGAAAACGAACGTCCGAAAATGGGCGGTAGATTTTCATATACCGTTTGCCCATATATCCGAAAATCGGCTCACTTTCTGATGAAGTATAGTAAAATGGTTTATTTTCTTTATTTTCACTTCTAAATTCTTTCAGGGAAACTGTTTTGTAGAATTTCAATATTTCGGACGTAATACCTGATTGCATCCAAAAATCCAGTTCTTTCTGCGTGAATTTTTGTTGTATGATATTATAGGGCTTGTTTTTTTGTGGTTCGGGGTTAGTAGGATTGTTCTTTTGCGGAGTGGACTGTGGAGCATGACTTGTATAATCTGAACTGTCTAATCCTAAAGACATATCCCTATTTATGGTTTTCAGTATTTCAACAAAATCCGCTCCATTGCTACAATCCAATCCTTTTAGTCTACCTACATAGAAAAAGCAATCTCCGCTATAATCATCATTACCGAAGTCTTTTATTTTGTAAACACCATTACGGCGGTCAAAATACACATTGCATGATGCTTTACGGTCTTCGTACAAGGGATTGAGAAAATTACGTCCTATTTTCCATTGTACCGATGAAATATAGTGTTTGAATACGTCCAAACCATTATTTGTCCGTCTTAATAGTTCGTCTTTGTTCAGCATGGAGTTTATGATTGTTTATAAGATCATTCATACATTCATCTGTACTGCGGATTTTCTTTTCATTGAGCATCCGTTTAATTTCAGCAATGGTATAATATGATTTGCCGGAGATAATAGAATAGGATATTAACCGCTTACTGCGTAAACGTTGGAGTGTGCGTTCGCTGATTTTAAGGAATGTGCAAACTTCGTAACTGTCCACCCACATTTCGTCCGGATTGGCAGTATCATCGTCCTGATGATCTATGACGAATTTTGCTATTGCATTGATTTTAGATACCAGTTCTTTGTATGCCTGACTATCTATTGTTATCACTTCCATACTTGCAACTATTTGATTCGCTGCAAAGTTCGGGTGTTTCTTGGCTGTTGATAAAGAGGTCGGTATAAGTTTTTTTGAATATTTTTTTAAAATCGCTTATATACAATGTATTACAAGTGTATTTTTCTCCTTAAAACAGAAAGAAAAAAACAAAAAAGGTCGGTATAGGGTAAATTCCGACTCAAATAAGCATCAAAATCGGATATTTTAGAGTATATACAGAGTAGTATCAACTCAATACCGACCTCTGTATAACTCTTTTTTACATTTTACCCAAACTGCTTATTTGTAATGTGTTACGATTGTGTTTTTCTTTGGAGAACAAGAGGGAAAAATATATAAAGGTCGGTATAGAGTGAATTATAAACTAAAACACCCGATTTGACCTAATTAAGCATCAAATTCGGGTGTTCAACCTTCAATATTATTATTTCCGTCCCATGCGCCGCAACAGGGTGTCTTTTAATTTATCAAGAAATGGTGTAGGAGATACTCGTATTTTTAATTCACTAAAACTACGAGATAAGTTGCTGTCTAATTGAATATTAAAAACATTCTGAATATAGCTGTAAAGTTGTGTCAATGGCACATCTCCGAATATTCCGGCACTGTCCCATGAAATAATTTGTTCCTGTAATTCTACTTTTGTTCCTTTCCATGTTAGTTTGGTGGCAGGAAACCCAAAAGAACCAATTTTTAAGCCGTTATCATTCAAAAGTTCCATTTCGTGCATCAAATAAGCGGAAAGCATATCATTTGCTAAAATTTTAGCTACTTTGAAATCGCAATTTGTTGAAAAATTGGAATCAAATTCATAATTAAATGTTTCGAGGTATTGCTCCATATCGGGCTTATTTCGCAGAAAATAAATAGTATCTAAGCGAGAGGAGCCTGAACGGTAATAACGGATAAAGTCGAGCCGTTTATTGTTGTATTTGTTTATGTCATTTAGTAATTCACACAAATATTCTCGTTGTTTGTCTATACCCGCAGGTCGATTCATTTCAAAGTTATAAACTTTTCGATAGTATATTAAGTGAGAACCCAATCTGGGTTTTACTTCCTTAAAAAACAAGATTTCTTCATCCTCATCTTTAAAATTGTATGATAAGAAAAATGCTTTTAATTGATTAAATGCTTCGAGAAGTACACGGGAAGCCTCTAAAGACTTCGTTATCATACTGACTTCCGAACATTCTATTTGTTCAATCTTTGCATCTACTTCTTTTTTTAGACGGGTAGTAAATTGAATCATATTTTTTCTCTTCCTCTTTTCTTTATACCTTTTTTGGCAACTGATTCACTTGAAAAGCTATCATTTCTTTACCAGAAAACTACACGATAATAGAACATCAAATGCACCTTGTATTTAATTGTATATAAATAAATTGACTTCGTTTTTTACGATTAAGATTTCCGTATCCTTTAATTGCTCTTCATATTCTTTCAGAAAACCATAGATTTTTTCTTCACTATCTGTTAGCTCGATACATTGCGGATGCCGGATAGGGGTTACTTCTGAATGTCCCCATTGTATGTTTTTATGGGTAGATAAATAACCTGCCGAGATATTAAAGCATATAGCCTGTTTTATTTCTGCCAGTTTTGCTTTTTTCAGCATATAATAAGAAAAACCGCTATGAAATAACTTTTGTCTAAAAGTAAGTCCTTTTACTCTTCTACCATGTTCAAAATATATTCGTACTGTAATATTGCTGTTCATTGTTTATCTATTTTAAATGTTGCCCTTTGATTTTTCCATAAATGAGGTGTTTGGGACTTCCGACTATCTGCGAAGCATAAATACCTGTATGCCCTGAAAACAAGTAAGAAACGACACAGGCAATGCCAATATAAATACCACTTTCTGCCCCAAACAATTCTATTCCCATAAGTGTACAGGCAATAGGTGTATTTGTGGCTCCGGCAAACACGGCAACAAATCCCATTCCCGCCAATAATGCCATTGGCAAGGGTATTATACCGAATAATGCGCTGCCTAATGTTGCTCCGATAAAGAACAATGGGGTAACTTCCCCTCCTTTGAATCCTACGCCGATAGTAAATGTTGTGAAAAGAATTTTAGCAAGGAAGTCATACCAACCTTGCTGTATAGAAAAAGATTCGACAATGGTAGGAATTCCAAGTCCAATATACTTTGTTGTGCCTAATCCCCAAACGGCAAGGGCTATTATTGCTCCACCTATAAACGGACGAAGCGGAGCATATTTTATTTTGTTTTTTGCCAGTTTACTCCAAAGGTGTACTGAACGGGAAAACAGCATTGCTGTAAGTCCAAACAAGATACCAACGGCTATTACAAGCAGTATATTTACTACATTCAGTTCGGGGACGAAAGGAATACTGTAATGTGTATGAGCCACTCCCCACAGGTGGCAAGTCAAATGAGCGAAAGCTGCTGCTAAAAAACTCGGTAATATAGCTTCGTATCTCATTCTTCCTACGATAATTACTTCCAATGCAAAGACCGCTCCGGCTAATGGTGTTCCAAATACCGACGCAAATCCCGCACTGATACCAACCATAACCATTATTTTATGGTCACGTTGTTTTAGTTTGAATACGCGGGAAAACTGGTCGGCTATCGCTCCCCCCATTTGTACGGCTGTCCCTTCACGACCTGCCGACCCGCCAAAGAGGTGTGTTATAACTGTTCCGATGTAGATAAGCGGAGCCATCTTAAACGGAATAATATCTTTTGGGGCGTGTATTTCTTCAATCAGGTAATTATTCCCTTTTACAACACTGCTTCCCCAATAATGATACATCAATCCGATAAGCAAACCCGCAATCGGTAACAGGGCAATTATCCATAAATGCGATTCTCTGTAATTTGTTACTAAATCGAGTGATACAAGTAACAGGGCGGATGCCGAACCAATTAACGCCCCTGCTATGATTGTAATTAAAAGCCATTTCAAAAGATAAAACAGTAGTGGAATTTGCTCCACTTTGACCATTAATCTTTTGTAAGAATTGATTTTGTGCATAGATAGTTATTAAACAGAAAGAAAGGCGATTAGCTGATAATCGCCTTTCAATGTGAGATCCTTAATTGTTTTTGAATGTTTTTTTGCCCGCAAATAAAGAGTTCTTGCCTAACTCATGTTCGATACGCATGAACTGGTTGAACTTCTCAATACGCTCACCACGACAACCGCTACCTGTCTTTATATGTCCGGCATTAAGCCCTACGGTCAGGTCTGCAATGAAAGTATCTACCGTTTCGCCACTACGGTGCGAGATAAATGTATTGTAGCCATTCTTATTAGCCAGTTCCATCGTTTCCAATGTTTCACTTACTGTTCCTATCTGATTCAACTTTATCAGTATCGAATTGGCAACACCTTTGTCGATGCCTTCCTGAAGAATGGTTTTGTTCGTGCAAAAGATATCATCGCCCACAAGTTCTATTTTGTTGCCAAGTGTTTTAGTAAGGTTTTGCCAGCCCGTCCAGTCGTTTTCTGCCAGTCCGTCCTCTAATAAGACTATCGGATACTGGCGTACCCACGATTCCCATAGCTTTATCATATCATCGCTTGTGAGTAGCTTGCCTGTACTTTTAAACATTTTGTATTTGCCGTCATCCCACAATTCGCTTGTAGCAGGATCAAGGCAGATACTAATATCGTCGCCGGGCTTGTATCCTGCTTTTGTTATAGCTTCGAGGATAACTTCGACGGCTTCTTCATTCGATTTCAAATCGGGAGCAAAACCGCCTTCATCTCCCACACCTGTACTTAATCCTTTCTTGTTCAGTACAGATTTTAAAGAATGGAATACTTCCTCGCCCATACGGATAGCTTCACGGAATGAAGGGGCATTGTGTGGAGCTATCATGAATTCCTGAAAATCGACATTATTATCGGCGTGTTTACCCCCGTTTATTACATTCATACAGGGGACAGGTAGCAAATAAGCGTTACTGCCACCTAAGTATTGATATAAAGGTGTTTGGGTGCTTAATGCTTTTACCCGTGCATACGCCATTGAAACGGCTAAAATGGCATTTGCTCCAAGTTTTGATTTATTGTTTGTGCCGTCCAAATCAATCATCAAATAATCCAATTCACGTTGAGAGTGAAAACTCTTTCCGACAATTTCATTTGCGATAATTGAATTTACATTATCGACAGCTTTTAGTACGCCTTTGCCCCCATAACGTTTTTTGTCGCCATCACGCAATTCAGTTGCTTCTCTTTCGCCTGTGGATGCTCCACTGGGAACCATCGCACGAGCTTGTGTGCCATCTTCCAGTGTGATACTGGCTTCAACTGTGGGATTACCTCTTGAATCGAGAATTTCCAATGCTTCTACTTTTACAATTTTCATAACATTAATTCTTTATATGTGAATACTTATTGAACATAAACAGATTTAGCCCATACAGAAACTGCATGAGCGATGATGTATATCTATCCTTAGGGAAAATATTTGCTGATAGTAGATATATAAATATAAAAATCCTGCTCATAACCATTGTTGATTAAGTTAAGCAGGAACTATCAGCTACTTTATTAGCGGTTTATAACAGGGGAGTTCCATCCCCTTTGTTGAATAACGGTACAAAGATAAGTAAAAGTTATCAATATATTTAAGGTTGAATAATATATTTATATTTGAAGTGCTAAGAGATATTATCTTATTATTTGGTATTTGACTATCATAACTCCTAAATTGTAGATTTTATTTTCCGTAAGTTCCCATTGTGATTCTTTGGACTGTTCCGGAAATAACGGAACTCCTTTACCGAGAATAACAGGAATGTAAGTTATATACATTTCATCAATCAAGTTCGAAGTAAGAAGTTTTGAAGTCAATTCACCACCACCTACCAATAATATATCTTTACCTTCTTGATTACGAAGTTCGGAAATTCTTTCAATAGTGTTTTCTGTTATGAATTTTATATTTTCTTTTTCACCCCAATTATGGTGCGAAACAACATAAGTCATTTGGCGTGAATACGGCCAAATTATATCCATATTCAGAAACTCACGGTAAGTACGTCCACCCATAATAACAATATCAGTTGAAGCTAATAGTTTCTTGAAACCGTAATCTGTCTTTTCTGGATTTGGAAATTCAATAAGCCACTCCAAGCTACCGTCCGGCTCGGCAATACGTTGGTCAAGCGATGCAGCAATGTAGAGAATAATTTTTTTCATGTTGCTAATATTTACGTGTTATTAACTTCTTTCCAGTTCGCAGATAACACGCAAAAAAGCGTGGAACTTACACAATTCCAATGTAGAGGTACTGGTATACCCTTGAAAGAAACAGGCAAGCCCACGCCATACTTTCGTATAGCATGAACATTGCGCTATCAGTCTCTTTCAAATGAAAATTACCAGTTTTCTACATTGAGACGTTCAGCGAACGCTATGTTATATCTAAACGGACAAATCCGTCAAAATTCTATTTATCTGCCGCAAAGATAGCGAATATGTTTAAGGTAATAAAACTTAGGACAAGTCAATCTTTAGTGCAAGGTGCAAGTATCTATATAATAGATAGACTTGCACCTTGCACTAATCCTAAATGATTCTTATTCAGAATAGTTGTATATTAAAAAATAGTTGTATCTTTGAACCCAAGAGATAGGCAGACAAATAGCAGCCAAGAGCGGTCATAAAAGGGAATCAACAACCTTTTGCTAATTCGTAACCTATGACCTCTTATCCTTATGTAAATAATTGATTTGCAAGACATACCGAGAAAGGTTCATGTACCTCTCTCTCCGCTGAGAAGCAAAGACTTCTAACAGACAAAAGGAGATAAGTCCTGTAAAATCAAGGTTTTACAGGACTTTTTCTTTTATAACTAAGTCACCTGAAAGACCCGAAAAGGACAAAAATAGACACCGTCGGGTTACTAAAAGGTTACTCAAAATCAGGCCGAAAAAATAGTAACCAATTTCCGCATAAGTCCTTGAACTGTCGCATATTGTCCGCGACTCAACAGCTTGTAATTTTATTATTTACCCTACCTTTGTCTCGATGAGATTTAGGTGCAAAAAATTAAAAATTATGAGTAGTTCATTTAAGATTCTTTTCTACATCAAGAAAAATCAAGTAAACAAGAATGGAAAATGCACCATTATGGTACGCCTTTCCATTAACGGAACAAGGACACAATTTAGTTCTAAACTGGAAATTGAGCCTGAATTATGGGACACAAATGCCGGAAGAGGAAAAGGAAAATCAACGACTATACTAAGGTTAAATCAACTGTTGAATGATATCCGAACTTCCCTCACAACCACTTATTATGATGTCGAAAAAAAAGAGCATGTTACCGGAGAGAAGATCCGTAATATTTTTCTTGGCTACACTACCGAACAGCAAACCTTACTGACCGTTTTTGCCGAACACAATGTAGAAGTAAAAAAGATGGTTGGCATAGGTAAGACCAAAGCTACTTTGGAAAAATACGAACGGACATACAACCGATTGAAAGATTATCTGGAAACTCGTCATCGGGTTTCTGATATTAGTCTCAGGGAAATCAATCATAGTTTCATTACAGGCTTTGAAACGTATCTTCGGGTTGATTGTAGATGCAACGAAAACACGACGGCGAAATTTATGCAGTTCTTTAAACGAATTGTAATTATAGCCCGAAACAATGGATGGATTGTTGGCGATCCGTTTGCAAACTATAAAATTCGGATAAAGAGAGTTGATCGCGGTTATCTGACAGAAGATGAACTTCACGAAATCATAAAGAAGAATATGACTTCCGAAAGACTTGAACATGTACGGGATATCTTTATTTTTAGCTGCTACACTGGACTTGCTTATATAGATGTAAAGAATCTCAAAGAAGAAAATATCCGTAAATCGTTTGATGGCTCTCTATGGATTATGACTAAACGGCAAAAGACAAGTACAACAGTTAATGTACCTCTCTTGAAAATTCCATCAATGATATTGAAAAAGTATAGAGGCAAACTAAAGAACGGACAATTACTCCCAGTTTTGAGTAACCAAAAGACAAATTCTTACCTGAAAGAAACAGCAGCCGTTTTTGAGAGGGAAAGCAAAAGGGTGTAATGAGAATGTAATCAGCGTGTTATAGATATGATTCTTTTTGAAATATTGGGAATAAAAGCATAAAAAAGCAAAGTTGGCGGTGATTTCAGTTACCAGATCGTTACCTGAATATCTTTTTGCAATTCTTTGTACAGTGCTATTGTTCAGTAGTTTGCGTAAATTTGCATAGTACAGGATAACTCTAAGTAAACTAAATTTGTAACCATTAAAATTAGAGTTATGGCAAGAAGTACATTTAAGGTTTTGTTTTACCTGAAAAGAAACAATCTGAAACCGGACGGTAAAGCTCCCATCATGGGAAGGATCACCGTAAATAGTTCAATTTCCCAATTTAGCTGTAAGCTAAATATCAAACCCGACCTTTGGGATACGGGGGCAAATAAAGCGTCAGGCAAAAGCCTCGAAGCACAGAAGATAAATCAGAAACTGGATAACATCCGTACACAAATCGGCAAACAGTATCAAAGTATTTGCGACAGGGATAATTTTGTGACTGCCGAAAAAGTCAAGAATGGCTATCTTGGTTTTGGAGAAGAATACCGTACCCTATTATCTGTCGCTGACGAGTTTTATGAGCAACTCCTGATTAATCGCAAGCGTGTTGAAATGTTCCTTAAGGACAGGTATAAACTATCTGATATACCTATCAAAGAGATAGAGCCCCAGTTCATTCAAGATTATTACCTCTATCTGCTTGAGGAAAGGAAGCTGGCAGGAAGTACGCTCCTAACTTCCATTACTAAACTAAAACAGATTATGCTGATAGCCCAACGTAAAGGCTATGTACATATCAATCCTTTTGCGGGATTCCGTTTCAAAGCACAAACTCGGGATAGAGGCTATTTGACTGAAGATGAATTGCAACGGTTTATGACGGTGGAACTCCGGCGGTACAAGCAACGGCAGATACGGGATATTTTCGTCTTTCAAGCGTTTACAGGTCTTGCCTATGTAGATGTCAAGAAACTTACCTTTGATGATATCCAAAAGTCATTTGATGGCGAAATGTGGTTAATTGCCAAGCGAAAGAAAACAGGGACAACATTTTATGTAAAATTGTTACCTGTAGCCAAACAACTTATCGAACAATACCGTCTTGTGGCGAAGAATAAGTTTATTTTCCCCGTTCCGAGTAATGCGGAAAATATGAATCGCACACTAAGGCGCATTGGAAAACAAGCCGGAATCACGAAGTGGATTTCGTCACATATGGCCCGCCATACCATGGCTACCACAGTTTGTCTGTCGCAAGGAGTTCCTATTGAGACGGTTAGCCAAATGCTAGGGCATTCAAATATTCATACGACCCAAATATACGCTAAAATCACGAATGAGAAGATCAGCCGGGATATGGCTGCCCTGACAGATAAGATTGGGGGCAAGTATCAGGTTGAGACAAACAGACCTCAATCAGATTTCAGAAATATAGGAAAAGTAGGAAAAAGAAAAACAGCTATGCTATGAAACAAGAAGAAATAACCGTTGGAGGCTTAATAAAACTTATTGAATCCGGTGAAGGAAAAGAAATCCGTCTAAAAGATTGGCAGATAGCCCGGTTGTTTGGAGTTTATGAACAGACAGTCCGGGCAAATATCAAGTCGATTATTCAGACCGGGGTTGTAAAGCCATCTATTTGCGGTGAAGTCAGACAAGTAGGGAAAACACTTTTGCCCGAAGTCTTTGATTTGGAAATGATTATAGCGTTATCATTCCGGCTAACTTCCTCTGATGCAGCGAAGCTTAGGGAATGGATAATAGAAAAGGTTATCCATAGAACGGATAACAGGTTTATGATGCTGGGGAGAATAAATAATCCCCAAATACTCAATTAACGCCGGATCAGTCATTCTCGTTGCAGGGAGAAGTTGCTTCCCGGGTCGGAACAATCAAGTCCAAAGTCCTTTGGGTTGGAAACAAAAATCTCCAACCGCTATGCGGATAGTATTTTTGCTCCCAAGACTTGTCTGTTCCGCCCTCTACGGAAGCATTGAAACCTCCCAGCAACGAAAACGACCGACCCGACGATGACGCATATCATCAAAAAAACAAGCATCCCCTATTTTATTTAGGAATGCTTGTTTTTATTTTCCAAATGTTGTGGTTAATACCACCGTCTTTAGACGCTTATACTTTGGTCGGCTTTAGCCGAAGCACAATCCACCTACTCTTTTAGTGGGTGGTGTGTTGAATTAATGCGAAAGCAACTTCAACTTCAACTCCCTCTCCTCAGAATCTGCATATACATATCTTTTCTTTAGAAAGGCAATTCCGGTGAACGGTAATTTTGATGTAGCACTTGTTCCAATTCATTTTCGGGATAAAGTATCTTGCCGCCTATTGTGGTATAACATATTATTCGGTTATCCCGCAGGTTCTGAAGCGTGCGGGGTGATATATGAAGATACTCCATGACTTCTTCCCCACTCAGATAACGTTTATCAGCAAACGATGGACGGTATTTGTTGCGAACATTTTGTACATCATCAAGAGTTTGCTCTATTTGCCCTTCGAGCTCCTTGAACTCTTCGGACTCAAAACCGATATATTTATCCATAATTACCTGTTATTTACGCCCTCTTGAAGCAGTTTATCAATATCCGACTGGTGAAAATATACTTTACCTCCTAACATGGAGAAAGGAATTTTACCATTATTCCGCCATGTTTGCAATGTCCGCTTTGAGATACCTAATATCCGGCAGACATCAGCCGAATCTATTCAGCCGTCACGGGGATTAGGACAATACAACTCTTTCAACGCTCTCACTTCTGAGGTTAATCTGCTTATCTGTGACCTAAGCCTTTCCCATGCCATCAGGTCTATACATATTATTTCCATAATTTCTACTCTTTTATATCTTTATCACTAAATGTACTGGCAAGAGAACGCTTTAGCCCTTCGTTGGCAGCACGGGTTATTAATTCACGGTTTACCAATAAATGGTCGGCAAGGATATTGGAAAGAAGGATTGTCGGTGTAATATCCGGTACGATGTGTTGCAACGATGAAACCAATGTTTGTAGTTTCTCTTTCATTCTAACATCAATATATACCGGGGTGTAATCCTTTACTTTTCGTACCGAAAGAAAACGCCGGGCATATTCATCCTCGTCTTTCTTACGAGTCTGTTTTGCCCGGGAGCTTGGCATTCATGTACTGTTCTCTATAACTTCGGATATTTCTTTCTCCTCAATTTCTGATTTAGCATTTTCAAGTTCGTCATTCATATTCTTTCTATTTTATTTTTAGTAATACTTCTGTTTTTATCCCATAGTAAAATCAACAAGGATGCACAAGCTATGATTTTTGCTTTGTACAGTCCGGGAATGTTATTTTGTGACAAAGCCAGTTTTATTGAGATTGTACATCCTTATTTTTTCAAATAGAATGCTCAGTCATCCCTGATGCGATTGGTTTTGTTCATACTGTTTTAATCCTTCGGAAGGATAAGCCGGAGATGCAACCCTGCATAACGGCTGTTTCCGAAATCGGGTGCAAGATATGAACTCTCCCATGCCTGCGCTGTTTAGATAACAGCTTTACCTAACAGGTTGGAGTGGCATGTGTTTGATAATCAAAGTGATTTTATAAAAGTGGTATGACTCGCATTGACAAAAACCAGTGAATAAAGATAGTTATACGAACAAATCAACCTGCTGAATTTCAGTAGATAGACTAATTTTTGAAGGTGACAAAAATAATTTCAAGAAATATGAGAAATATTTCCAAGTGGGAATATTTTGGGTTAATTATCCCGGTTTCCTTCCATTGCATCAATCATGTCTTCTATCTCAACAAGTCCAACGATAGATTCCCGTTTATTCCGGTTACGGCAATTCAGGAATTGTTGCATAGTAATATAATGGGGTTCGTTTCCATAACGTTGTTTATTCCCTTCGGTACGGAAAGAGAGGAAGTTCCGGTTGCCGTCAGCAACCGACATCCATGTATCTTTGATATACTTGTTTTCGCTTAGTAGGTCTAAGAAGTAAACCAATGACTTTTGATTGGTAACTTCCAGTGGTTCGGTTAACTTTCCTTTCAACAGCTTCTTTAGTTCGGAGGTCTTTACTTTCCTGCGAAAGAGTTTTATATCTTCCACACATTCAGCGAGCAATGTATATTGCTTACTGTTCAGTTTCGGTTCATAAGAGCGTTTCTTAGGTTGCCGGTCGGATTGGGTTGTCTCTGTTTGTTCACCAGCTTCCGGTTCTTGGGTGATATCAGCAATATCTTCTTTGCCGGTTTCCGCATCGGTATTAATATCTGCTTCTTCCTCCGTATCTGCTTCTGTTTCATTCGAAGGCTGATTGGCTTCATAAAGCATACAGAGTTTTTCTAGTGATACAAGGTCTATGAGTTCCCTGAAGTAGGGTAAATCAATCTTCGCCAGTTCTTCCGTATAGTTCGCCGGAGTTATCTCTACTGCCAGAGTTGTAAATGTCCGGTAACGCCCGTAAACTTCTTTGGTAATATCATCATAGAAATCACTGTACCAAAGATAGTCTTCCCGTCCGTCCCGGAAATAACGGGGAATACTTTCAAGCGGAGGATTATGACGGATTATATCCAAGACCTTTCCTTTATATAAAGTTATATCTTCCGGCGTGGCTTTCATCCGGTACAACAGACCAAGCGCAGTCTCATAGTTTACCGTTACAAAACGGTCAAGGCATTGCTGTACTTCCCGGAAGCCTTCTTCCGAGAAATCCATATATTCAATGTCATCGTCATAATCAAACATGGGCTAAAGATACATATTTCCAAAGTAATATGGGTAATATTGGTAACAGGAGTAGTAAAAGTAACATTCTCTGCCTACAATAGATGCAAATAAATGCATCCCAATGCATAAATATCAGCAAGTATTTGAGTATCAGAAATAGAGCCTATATTTGTCCGAAGCATCCGCTTAAGGCTGTATTCTAAAATTAAAATAAATGAGAAGATTTATCCAATCAATGCTATCAAACGGCTCTCTTTACACATGAAGAGCCAATAGCAATACACTACCTGTATTGCAAAAGTCGGGCATTCTCTATTTAAGCCCGCCTGGTTCGAACGTTGACTATCGTTCAAAAAAGGCAGAAGCTCTCGCCTCTTTCTTTTTTTCTCGTCGTCAAAGGAGCAAGGTAATCTTTAGGGTAACCCAAAACTCGCTGCGCATCCTTTTGAATTACTCCCGAAAATACCTTGCCCTTGCAGGGGGCTCAGCACCATACAGCCTGCTCCCGATGGTCGCATGACTGAT
>NZ_JARXWN010000015.1 GCF_029892965.1 Dysgonomonas sp. PF1-14
ACTATATCCCTATTCCAAGAAATTATGGCTTAGAAAACCCAAATATACAACCTTGAAAAAATACCCAACTGTCAGATCTAGTCTAAACTTTTACACGTCATCACAACGTTTGTTTTTTCTCTTATACTTATCTTTGTCAGTCGGTTGAGTTTTTCCTCCAAAGTATTTATTTACGAAGATATTGACATCAGATTCTTTGTAATAGTTCCGCTTACAGATAGTCTTGAAAGGAATTAAGCCTTGATTTCTATATCGTTGCAGAGTACGAGGGGTAACTTTCAGAAAAAGACATAAATCTTGATTATCAAATAACCGTTCGTCCATTACAGAACTATCAGCAACCAATAATTTGTCTATCTTGGCATCAAGATTCTTCAGCAACCTTGCCAAGCCTCTAATGTTGGATTCAAATATGTCATCATCTATTCTCATATCAACAATTATTTCTTTGGTTTATTCTTTTTCCTTGTCTCAATGTATTCCTGATGATTTTTAATCAAGTCTGTCAAAGCTTCATCGCCTGATCTGACTAATCGCTCTGCTAAGACTCGCTTAATTTCGCTGATGCTATAATACGTCTTACCTGATAGTATTGAGTAGGATATAAGATTATTGGTGCGTAAACGTTGTAGAGTACGTTCACTTATTCGAAGGAAAGTACATACTTCGTAGCTATCGACCCACACTTCATCTAATTCTTCTGAAATGTCTTGGGTATTCTTATTCCTAATATAATCAGCAATTAAATCTATCTTTTCGATTAGTTCTTTGTATGCTTTTGAATCAATTGTAATGACTTCCATATCAATTTTGTTTGATACAAAGGTCTGATATTCTGATATGTTAAATTCCCATATTGGGATAAGTATTTTTAAATAATATCGTAATTATCTTATATTTAGCGAATATGAGAGATAGCTTTAATCTGAAAAGTAAATCAATCTGTGGAGTTTTCTTTTTTAATACAATAAGGCATTTAAACTGTCTTTTTCGAGGGATTTAATTTGAAATAAAGTATAAAAAAGAACTCCCAAACTTGGGTATAGCTTGGGAGTTTATCATGTTTTAATTAGTGTTATCTTATTCTTTTATTCTCTGATATTCAATAGACAACACACCATTGTTATAAGATTTTCTATTAAGCAGATGCCATTTAGACTCTTTCTCAGACTTGGGAAATAGAGGAATGCCATCTCCAAGTAGTATGGGAATATATGTAATTATCATTTCATCAATCAAATCATAATTTAAGAACATTGATATTAATTCTCCACCTCCAACAAGCCAAATGTCTCTACCTTGTTCTTCTTTTAAACTCGAAATAATCTCAATTATATTATTTGTAACAAAATGAATGTTTTCTTTCGTACTGTTTATTTGATTTCTTGTTATAACATATGATATTTTACTTTCGTATGGATAAACTACATCCATGTTTAAAATATCCCGATAAGTTCTTCCACCCATAATAACAATATCTACAGATTCAAAGAATTCATCATATCCATAGTTCATTGTATGTGTAATGGGGTAATTAGAAAGCCAATCTAAATCTCCATCTGGACGAGCAATATACCCATCTATTGAGGAGGCAATATATAATTTTATTTTTTTCATATTTTCAATGTTTTGGGATGCAATATACAAAAAGAAGTGTGGAGCCTGCTTTGTATCGATATAGAGGCACTGGTATACCCGAAGAACGAAACAAGCAAGTCCACACTATACTTTCGTATAGCATGAACATTGCACAGTTCGTCTTATTCTTCTAAAAAATTACCAGTTTTCTATATCAAGACGTATAGCGAATGTTATGTTATAACCTACGGAGGAACATACCTCCATACTGTTTCTTTATTCATGCAAAGATATTATAAATTCATTATTTATTGTCTAATTCGTCCATACGTTCATTCAAAAACTTTATCAGTTTATCCAAGAATATCGTGCGACTTCCTTTACGTTCTCTTATTTCTAAGAAAGCATGATAAAAATCTCCCAAGTCAATATTAAAAACCTCTTCTACATATTCAGCGATCTCCTTTATATTTGTATTACCATAATCAAAACATTCAGCTCTTTCCCAAGCGTATATTTGTTCTACTAATTCTGTCTTTTTAGCTGTCCATGTCAGTTTCTTTTTAACAGAGCTGAAATTTGAAGAATTAGGGGAATTGTTTAATGCCTTTAATTTCTCATTTAAGTAAATTGCAAGCATCTCATTTGCTATAATTTTAGATACTTTAAAGTCAAAACTAGTTGAGAATTTTGGATCTCTTTCGAAATAAAAAGTATCTAAGTTCAATTGAATATCAGGTTTTCCTCTTACAAAATAATACCTATCGAGATGAGTACAACCTGTTCGGTAGTATTTATAAAAATCAAGGTTCCTATCAAAAAATATTTTTAAATGGTCTTGTTCACTTCGTAAATATGCATTTTGTGATTCTATACTACCATTGGGTATCATCGTTTCTATGCAATAAATTTTTCGATTATATATTAACTTACTAAATAGCTGAGGTTTAATTTCTTTGAAGAAATGTATTTCTTCCTCAATATTTTTGAATTTATATGTGCAAATAAATTCTTTGAGTTCGATAAATGTATTTTCTAATAACGATATTATTTTAGGTGCCTTGTTAAATATATTCTCTTCTTCACATTCTATTTCTTTTAATTCTTGATTTATTTTAAAGCTCAGTTCATATGTATATTGTTTCATTATTTTTAATAGTTAGTCATGGTTTTGTATAATTAAGAACGAAAAACCCTTGGCTGAAATAATTATTTCAACCAAGGGTTAATAATATTATTCTCTAAAGAAATAATTTGCTATTACCCACGCATTAAATCCTGCAAAACCCATGTGAGGTATGGGGAAAAAGGAATTGACACAATGTACATCTTTACATCTGAAGATAAGTAACCATAAGATTAGACCGATAGCAGAACCTATAGAGATGCTGATTACAGATAAGTATTTTTTGAAAAAGCTATTTTTTTGAGCATTTATCAATTCCTTTCTTGCAGCTAAACGTTTCGTACGTCTTCGCTTGCTCATGATGGCTGCAATTATTAGCTATATAGCCTGTCAGAATTTCATTCTCAAAATCCTGACTGCATTCAGTATAGCCAGTAACGATACCCCTACATCGGCAAAGACAGCTTCCCACATAGTTGCGACACCGAAACCTCCAAGTATAAGAACAATAGCCTTAACAGTAAATGCTAAGATTATATTTTGCATAACTACCTGTCTGGTAGATTTAGCAATCTTTATGGCGGTAGCAATCTTGGATGGTTGGTCTGTCTGAATGATTACATCTGCAACTTCAATAGCAGCATCGCTTCCCATTCCTCCCATAGCAATTCCAACATCACTCAGTGCAAGAGAAGGAGCATCGTTTATACCATCACCGACAAAAGCAATTACATTATTCTTATCTGCTTTCAGTTGTTCAAGATGTTTCACTTTATCTTCAGGTAATAAGTCTCCATAAGCATTGTCTATTCCGAGAACAGATGCAACTTTTTCTGTTATTGAGGCTTTATCTCCGCTTAGCATCACAATTTTTCCGATGCCATTTGTATGCATATTCTTTATAGCTTCAGCGGCATCTTCCTTCACTTCATCCGCAATGGTAATATATCCGGCATATTTACCGTCAATAGCCGCAATCACAATCGTTTCAACAATGAAATCCACCCTGATATCATAATCAATACCGAATTTTTTCATCAGTTTATTATTACCGATCAGTACTTCCTTACCATTAACCTTACCTTTCAGCCCGTGTCCGGATATTTCTTCGATATCGGTTGCATTATATTTATCTGCTTTATTCCCTGTAAAAGCAACAATAGCCTTGGCAATAGGGTGATTAGAGAATTTCTCCATTGCAGCAACTACTCCTGTCAATTCATCTTTATCAATATTTTCGACTGCAACAACCTCCTGAACATCAAAAACGCCTTTTGTCAAAGTACCTGTTTTATCCATTACCACAGTATTTACTTTGGTCATCAGGTCAAGGTAATTGGCTCCCTTAAATAAGACACCTGCTTTTGAAGCCGCACCGATTCCACCGAAATACCCCAATGGAATAGAGATAACCAACGCACAAGGGCAGGATATTACCAGAAATACTAAGGCACGATATAACCAATCCTGAAATATATAATCACTGATTATAAAATAAGGTATAACAGTAATTAAAACTGCCAGTGCAAATACTATCGGAGTATATATCTTGGCAAACCTTCTGATTAGAAGTTCGGTTTTTGCTTTTCTTGAAGTGGCATCCTGCACCATTTCCAGAATACGGGCCAGAGAACTGTCTTCGTATTTTTTGGCTACCTTAATGGTGATTACCTTATCAATATTGAGCATACCCGCAAGAACTGTCTCCCCTTCTGATATTGTTTTTGGTTTACTCTCACCTGTCAAAGCAGATGTATTAAAGCTACTTGAAGGAGAAATCATTGTACCATCTAACGGAACTTTTTCTCCAGCTTTCACCTGTATTATTTCGCCGATTTCAACATTCTCCGGTGATACTGTTTCGTGACTTCCGTTCCTTTCCACTACAGCTGTATCAGGACGTACATCAAGAAGTGCTTTTATATTTCTTTTGGCTTTATTTACCGCAGAGCTTTGAAATAATTCACCAACAGCATAAAACAGCATTACAGCCACGCCTTCGGGATATTCGCCAATAAAGAACGCTCCTAATGTCGCTACAAGCATCAGGGTAAATTCAGTAAAAAAATCCTTTTGCCGTATTGTTTCAATAGCTTCTTTTAACACAGGATAGGCTACAGGAATATAAGCCAGTATATACCATCCAATCCGTATATAAGAATTAAAAAACTGTTCGAAGAAATTATCCAAGGTAATTCCTGCTAAAAGCATAAATAAACTTATTGCAACAGGAACATAGCTTTTCCAGCTTTGTGAATTATCATGCGATTCATCCGAATCGCATGATGTACATTTATATTGTTTATTATTATCCATAACCATATTATTTATTACAAAAATAAGTAGTAAAAGCTGCAACCAAGTTGCAAACTTATCTTTGCAAATTAATGTCCGTGTTCACCGTGATCACTCGCCATTGAGGCGATATAAAAAGCGTTGGCTATAACAATAGTTGCATCATCTTCCAATTGATTGACTGGGGTAATCTGTGTAAATCCCAACTCACTGATTCCTGTTATAACTTCTTCCCGTTTGAAATGGTAACTTTTACCTTCCTGTCCGTTTTCTTCGTCTTCGAGTACAAATATGTATTTTTTCCCTTCACTGCTTATAACCGCATCATTAGGAACCGCTGGTGTTTTTTGTTTCCCGACATTGATTAACCCTGTAGCATACATTCCCGGTATCAACTCAATATTTCCCTGATTCTTAATACGGATATGTACTAATATGGCTTTTGTATCACCCTCGAAAGACTTATTTATCTCGTAAATTTCACCTTTCAGGTTCACTCCGGGTTGATTAGTTAGCAGAATATCCACTTCCTGACCAATCTTTACTGCGTTTATATCTTTCTCAAAAACTTTCATATCACAGTGTACTGCCGAATTATCAGAAATACTCATCAATGAAATTTGTGAATCTGCATAGCTTCCTGTACTAATATTTATCTTCCTCACCGTACCCGAAATAGGGGATTTAATAGGAATCTGGGTAACCATATTACCTGCCGAAACCTGTTCGGGACTAATAGATAGTTGACGCAATTGTTTTTCAAGTCCGGTGAGCTGTGCCTTTGCTATTTCATAAGCAGCTGTAGCCTGTTGAAATGTTTTTTCGACACCTGCACCCTGAGAAGATAACTCTTTCTGCCTGTTATATTCTTGTTCTGCAGTTAGTGCTTCTTTCCTTAATGTCAGGTAATTTTTCTGAAGTTCAACTATTTCTGTGTTTTCGAGATAAGCAACAGCTTGACCTGCCGAAACACGTTTCCCTTCTATTACAAGTACTTGTTTTATTATTCCGCCGACAAGGGATGTTACTTCCGCTTTTTTCTGTGGATCGAGGTCCATCTCTCCGTTTACCCGAATTACACTGTTTAATTCACGTTGTTCTATTTTACCCATCTGAATACCTACAGCATTCATCTGTGCTTCGGATACTTCAATTTCTCCCGATTCACCTTCATGAGCCTGTTCGGTATTTACTGCTGGATTTTCAGCGTTTTCGGGCTTTGTATTCTGTCCGCATGATACCAGTAATATCAAAGACAGGCTTATTAACGATATATATATTGCTTTCATAATCTTATTTGTTTCCTTGTATATAGTTTAACATAATGATAGTCTGATTGTAGTCATTTACTGCGTTTGTGCGTTGCAAATGGATTTCAACGGCTGTTTTCAGGTTCTGGATATACTCAACATAACCTATTTCTCCTTTTTCGTAGGAAATTTGTGATATGCGGGTAATATCATCCGCCTGAGTGATTCCCTGAGAAGTATAATAATCCAGACTGTTTTTTGCCTTATAAAAGTCGTTGATATATGTCTGATACTGTTTCTGCATAGTCTGTACCACTTCTTCCTGCTGTACCCTTGCCATTTCAACTTCCCTTTTGGCTGCTTTGGTCTTTGCCCTTTGTTCTCCAAAGAATAACGGAACGCTGACACCCACTTCAAATCCCATAAAGTTTCCCTTATTAAATCGTTCTCTTTCCACATCATAAGGATTGAACCCTTTTATAAGGAACTGGTTTTTTAGTGCAAAGTTGAAACTCGGAAGATATCCCTGCTTAACTACGCTCAGATTCTTTTCACGAACCTCTTTCTGGCTTTGCAATACCCTTCCCATAGGTGTTTGCTCTGCACTGAAATTATTGAAAGGGTAATTCGCTGCCATTACAGGCAATTCGGCTTCAAGAGGATTTACCGATATTTCGGCATTCATCCATCTTTGTAAGATAAGCTGTATATTTTGATAATCCTTTTCAGCTTTTTGCAGTTCTATTTTATTCTCATTATACAACCTCTCAGCATTCATCTGTTCCAAACGACTTGTTTCACCCGCTTTAAATTTAGTAGAAGCCAGAAACAGGAATTTTGAATATATGCTATCCTGTTCTTGGAGGATTTTAATATTCTCCTTTGCATACAGTAACTGATAATACGTCGCAGTAATTTCTTTTACAAGTTCATTACGAGTTACTTCCAGATTACTGCGTTCAAGATTCGTTTCCGCTTTAAGCAATTTACTACGTGTAGTATAAACAGTTGGAAAATCGAAACTCTGGCTTAATGATATACTATTATCAGGGCTGCCTCCCGATGTCGGGTCTTGACTCAAAGAGAAGCCCGTCTTTTCAATATTGAATGCTGTACCTTGTAAATCTTTTGCCCTTTCAATAGATATCCTACCTGATTTCATGGTCAGGTTATTATCCATTGCCAGACGGATACATTCATCCAGCGTATTTACACTTTCCTGTGCTGAAACACCTGATGGTACAGCAAGCAGTATCACAAGAAATGTAAGTATTGATATTCTTATTTTTGTTTTCATAACTCCTTCTATTTTTTCGTGAATGTTTTATAAATCGAAGGCAGGACAACCAGTGTAAGTATCGTGGCAGTCAGCAATCCTCCTATAACGACAGTTGCCAGTGGTCTTTGCACTTCAGCTCCATCACTTGTAGATAGAGCCATCGGAAGAAATCCAAGAGACGCTACAAGAGCTGTCATGATTACAGGGCGAAGGCGTAACATACATCCTTTGACAATCCTTTCCTTTATATCCTTAATACCTTCCTTTTCAAATAAGTTAAACTGCCCGATAAGTACAATACCATTCAATACGGCAACACCAAAGAGGGCTATAAAGCCGACGCCCGCCGAAATGCTGAAAGGCATTCCTCTTAGCCATAAGGCGAAAATACCACCTATTGCAGATAAAGGTATGGCTGTGAATACGAACAATGATTCCTTAACACTTCTCAATGTGGCATACAAAAGGAATAATATCAGTAGCAATGCCAATGGTACGGCTACCATCAGCCTGTCTTTTGCTTCTTTCAGGTTCTGGAACTGTCCTCCGTAGGTATAATAATATCCGGCAGGTAATTTAAACTCCTTATCAAGTATTTTCTGAATATCATACACGGTATTCTGCACATCACGTCCTCTCACATTAAAACCAACGTAAATACGCCTTTCTGCATCTTCACGGGTTACCTGTGCAGGTGCATCTTGGTATTTTATTTCAGCTACCTGTGAGAGAGGGATAGAACCGCCTGATTGAAGAGGTAGATATAGATTCTCCAATGAACTGATATCGTTCCTTAAATCTTTTTCCATCCGTAATACGAGGTCGAAACGACGATCTTCTTCAAATACATAACCTGCTTCATTGCCTGCGAAAGCTGTCTTTAATACCATGTTGGCATCTTTAATGGAAATACCGTATTTGGCTAACTGGTCACGGTTATAAACCACCTGTATCTGCGGTAATCCTGTTACCTTTTCGACAAAAGGATCGGTAACGCCTTCCACACTCTTAATAAGCGAAGCAACTTTATTAGCTGATGATGTAAGGACATCAAGGTCATTACCGTATATTTTAATGGCCACATCCTGTTTAATACCTGTAATCAATTCATTGGTACGCATCTGGATAGGCTGTGTCATTTCTATTTCCATACCGGGAATAACACTGACCGCCTCTTCCATCTTTTCCATCAGTTCTTCTTTTGTCCTAGCGGAAGTCCAATCTTTTTTCGGAATTAGAGCAATCATCATATCCGCCCTTTCAATAGGCATAGGGTCTGTCGGAATTTCAGCACTTCCGATACGTGATACTGCCTGTTTGACTTCAGGAAACTTCTCTTTGAGTATCTTTTCGGCTTGTGTTGTACTCTTTACCATTTGTGACAAAGAGGTTCCCTGTGCCATACTAATCTCTGCTGCGAAGTCCCCTTCTTCAAGGTTTGGAATAAATTCACCACCCATCTTATTGAAAACAAAAAGGCTTACAGCAAATAGAGCAATCATGCTTATTATTAATGTCTTGCTCCAGTTAAGGCTTTTGGTTATAATAGGACGATAGAATCCGCTTATCTTATCCATCATTTTATCCGAGAAATTCCGTTTGTGTTCTGTTTTCTTGCTTAAAAACAATGCACTTGCCATCGGTACATAAGTCAGGGATAATATGAATGCTCCAAGTATCGCAAAGAATACGGTCATAGCCATTGGCTTGAACATCTTACCTTCGATACCAACTAATGTGAAAAGAGGTATATAAACAATCATAATGATTATTTCACCGAATGCCGCACTGTTCCTTATTTTAGAAGCGGAGTCAAATACTTCCGTATCCATTTGCTTCTGTGTCAGGAGTGCTCCTTTATACTTGTCTTTCATCACGCTTATATGGTGGCATACTGCCTCGACAATAATCACCGCCCCATCCACAATCAACCCGAAGTCAATCGCACCGAGGCTCATCAGGTTACCACTGACTCCAAAGAGCCGCATCATACCGAATGCAAATAACATGGAAAGCGGAATAACGGAAGCTACGACCAAACCTGCTCTGTAATTTCCCAAAAACAGAACAAGGATAAATATCACAATCAATCCTCCTTCTACCAGATTCTTGGCAATGGTATTGGTAACCCTGTCAACCAGTTGTGTGCGGTCAATAAACGGCTCTATGATAACTCCTTCGGGCAGGCTTTTCTGGACTTGCTCCATCCGTACTTTTACATTTTTAATAACATCCTGAAAGTTTTCTCCTTTTAGCATCAGGGTAATACCCGCTACAACTTCGCCTTCGCCATTACGGGTAACAGCACCGTATCTCATCGAACTGCCAAATTGCACTTTAGCAACATCCCTTACCAGTATAGGAGTACCGTTTACAGTTTTTACAGGAATTTTCTCTATATCTTCCAATGATCCTACCAGACCAATGCCACGTATGAAATACTGGTTACTATATTGCTCTATATAACTACCGCCTGTGTTCTCGTTATTATTTTCAAGGGCTGTGTACATTTCAGGAATAGTTATGCCTACGGCATTCAGTTTATCAGCATTGATGGCTATTTCATATTGTTTTACGAAGCCTCCCCAACCACTCACTTCGGCAACTCCTTCCGTGCCGGAAAGCTGTTTCCTAACAATCCAGTCCTGCATGGTACGTAAATCGGTAATACTGTATTTATCTTCGTATCCTTCTTTTGCCCGGATTGTATAGTGGTATATTTCTCCTAACCCAGTAGATATCGGAGCCAGACTGATTTTCCCCAAACCTTGGGGTATAACTTCTTCGGCTTCTTTCAACTGTTGGCTTACCTGTTGACGTGCCCAGTAGATATCGGCATTTTCTTTAAAAACTATAGTAATAACCGAAAGCCCACTACGGCTGATACTTCTTCTTTCTACAACTTTAGGAATATTGGCTAAGGCCATTTCCAAAGGAGTAGTTATAAATTGCTCTACCTCCTGTGCTCCCAATGATGGAGCTTGTGTTATTACTTGTACCTGATTATTGGTTATATCAGGTGTTGAGTCGAATGGTAATTGTGACAACGAATAGCCTCCCCAGATTATAAGGGCTACAGTCATAACTCCAATCACCAATTTATTCTCTATTGAGAACTTAATCAGTTTTTGAAACATAATTTTGGAATTAAAATATAACAATTAGCTTTTAAGACATACCGATCGGGTACATCAAGACTTAATCAGATGTTATATTTTAAGCTTGCGGAGGTCGCCAGAGAGTAGAAAGAAATGAAGGAATCTCCTTATCAGTATATACTGCCATATGTTTGACATTTAAACTGGTATTACGGAGAATTATCTGATAGTTTGTAGTAATGTTTGGATTATGATGACTGGTACATGAACAAAATGGTGTGCAGAACTCATTTCCTGAATCATCATGTTCTGTATCTGCCGTAGAAACCTGCTCTGTATTTTGTCCAAAAGTATTTGCTATCGGAACATCGCAGTGGCATGGTAGCACTGCAAGGATCAGAAAGTAAATACCTATTATGAATACAGATGATTTCATTTTTTTCTTATTTCTATGTGCAAATGTATAACAAAAAACATGCAACTAAGTTGCAAACTTATTACACTTACCACAATACCCTTTAATGACCAAGTTTACACTTTCTGCCTGCATGATCGGAGACAATTCGAAATTAGGTATGGATACATTTTCCAAACAGAAGGCCTTCTTACAATAGTTGCAATAGAAATGGGCATGCAGATCGTTTATATCACAGTTGCAGTCACTGTTGCAAACCGAATATTTTATAGAACCCGAGCCGTCATCAAAGCTATGTATCAATTGATTTTCGTGGAATAGGTGTATCGTGCGTGATATAGTTGACTTATCCACAGTTTCAAGCTTTGTCTCCAAATCAGATAAGTTAAAAGCCCTGTCGAAATCGATCATTGCTTTTAGAACCAATATGCGGGTGGATGTCGGTTTTATATTCCGACCTTCTAATAATTTTATAATATTCTCATTCATAATTGATAGTTATTAAATACAAATTTACTATATAACAAATTAGAATCCATTAATTTCATATTTTTTAAAACTGCATCGAAAAAGCCAGCCCTCCTTGCTGTCCATTGTAAAATGGAGAAAAAGCTATATTGTTTTTATTCTTTTTATCCTGACCTCCATTAAATAACTTATTTTCAACAGTAGGATATAACCAATAAGCAAGCTTTGTACTCAGAATGCCTAACCCTGCTCCGAAAGCTACATCACCAACCCAATGCTTATTATTATATATCCTGAATGCTCCGGTTCCGGCAGCAATAGTATATCCTGCAATACCATACCAGATTGAAACATCTTTATATTCCTGCCATAAAAATTCGGCTCCCATGAAAGCTACAGCTGTATGTCCGGAGGGAAAAGAATTACGGTTGGACTTGTCGGGTCTTTCCACTTTTGCTGTGTATTTAATTGTATTGACGGAGGCAGCCATAAACAATGTAGACATACCCAAAATAATCGTCCTGTCTTTAAAGTTATGCTTACCTTTTATCCCTACTAAGTTCAGAGCATAAACACTGGCAGCAGGTACATATTGCGTAATATCATCTATTTGAAACCTTTCGGGTTTATGCGTTATCACTTCATGTCCTATAGCATAGTTTAACAATCGGTTTTTAGGGGCGAGAGTTGCTTCAATAGTTCCATACAACATTAATGTTCCGGGAACAATCAGTTGTTTGTATGAGAATTTGTCTGCACTCTTTATTTGAATACTGTCATTACTTGAAGATAATTCATCATTCTCATCGGCATAAATGCTGTTTACACAAAGTAAGACCGAATATATTAGTGCAATAATCCTCAATGCTTTTTTTGATTTAAAAAACATCATTCTTATTTTATTAATTGTGATTATTTGGATATAATATCGCCTTATGCAGTCGTATGGATACGAATACAATAATTATTAAGACTACTCGAAGTCAAAAGATTAGTTATAAGAATGTAATGGGAGGTGCACGTAAACCATGAATACGGTTTGATTTTACAGAATTATAATTTAAGGTATATTTTTCGTAATCTATTTTAGAAAAAGATGCTGTTGTAACAAGATTCAATGAATCTGCTGTGATAAAAAATAAAGGGAATAAATCTTTATAATTATTATTGGAAAATGATTTAATATTTACTTCATCATTGATTTGTGTAATAGTAAACTCAAATTCAGTGATACAAGATTGGTCATGATTACTATTATCAGATGATTCATTGTGATGTGTATGCTTATCGTTTATTGTTCTATCTTCTTCACAAACTTCGATAATAAGACATGCTATTCCTGCATGGTGATGATGGGGAGCAATCGCAAGAATCAACAATATTATTGTTGAGAAAGCAAAAAATGATATGAGAAATTTTCTTTTCAAATCTTGTATAATAACTGGTGAAATGTATATTTATTATAAATATAATAAGAAATCAGCTTGTTTTAAAGATTAGATAAAGAGAGATGTCCCCTTATCTAATCTCAATTTACATTTGGAAAATTAGTGGTGATTACTGTTCCCATGAGAGTGTCCATTCTTATCATGTGTGCCATGATCCGATCCGTTGTGATGCGTACCGTCATGGTTTTGTCCCGAATGATCTGAATAAGCACATGCCTGATGAGTTCCATCGTTGTAGATATCACAGTTTTCGTGGTTGCCAGCTACACATTGTTCTGCAACATTAGCTTTGTACGCTGCAACATCATCAAAACCTAAAGCTGCTGCTCTGACCTCAATATCCTGCTGTGAAGTTGTACCAAAATCATCATGATCATCGTTGCTACAAGCAATAAATGTTACTGCAAATAAAACCAATGCTAAGGAATAAAATAACTTTTTCATTTTCTTTTTTATTTTGAATTAATTAAACTGTTCGTTCCCGAAACGCTTTCATATATGTACCGCACAAAGTAGATCTTACCCTACCTCAAATCAAAAAATTAATTCAAAAAAAACTGTTGGAGTGAATGGGGTGGCCTTTGTAAAGATGTTTGTAGCATTAGCTTGCCCCGAGACCTGATAATTATATTTTACGTTTTTAGTACCAAAAACATTCAATAGTGATACACCTGCTTGTAGTTTCACTTTCTTTATTTGTGTCCTGTATGTAGCTCCGATATCAAAACGGCTGTATGTTTCATCGGAAGAATCTGTATGTTCGTGACTGGCTTCATGTTCACCTTCTTCGTTTCCTTGCCCATGTCCGTGTCCTCCTGTAGAGATGTAAGCAAATCCGGTTCCATATACGTAACTCAAAGAAAAATAGAAAGGGTCAAATGCTCCGATACCTCCGACCTTAATTTCATGCGAAAGTTCGTTTTGTGGTCTTTTGATATTATTGATAGAATATGAACTGTAGATAGTATGGTTATTCAGTTGTTTTTTGGCAAACAGGTCCGCCCCTAAGATAGTATTATCTATATTATAGACAGTGTTATCAAGGAAATACTGTCCGTTCTTTGTCTTTTTATGATATCCTTCGAGGCTGATTAAAAAGCCATCTTTACTATATGCAATACCAACAGTAGTATGCATTGCCTTTGTAAAAGTACTGTCTGCCATACTCCATACAGTCTGAATACCTGATTCATCATACTTGTAAGCAGTACGTGTAAGAAATTGGTTGTATAAGCCCCATGAGGCGGTTGCTGTTACCTGCTCCGATATTTTATATCTTCCAGAAATACGAGGCTGTACATATGCCTTTTTATTGATTGGCATATCTACTCTAATACCTGTATTTAGAGACAATTTGCCCAATAATAGATTATCTGTTATGTAAAATGTAGGCTTATCCAGTTCTCCACATAAATCATTCAGGCTTACCTTGTATTGTTGCCATTCTCCGCCAATCTGTATTTTATTACGCTTCCCAACAAAAAAATCGTGATTCAGTTTTATGGAAAATTCTTGAACGACATTATCCAGATGATTAACATCCATAGGTGTCGGCTTACGGTTACCGACAATTGCCAGATTATCGAGCAAAGAAGTAAGTCGCGAAAAGGTTGCAAGTAGTTTAGTACTTGAGCCATTACTCCAGACACGCTTGTAAGATGTTGCCCCACCGTACTGCCTATTCTTTTCTGCAGCATTGATGTCATATTCATCTGGTTGTTTCACTGAGAATTTAAAGCGATCATCTGCTCCGTATATACTGATATAATAAGAATCTTCGCTAAAAGCTTTTCCAGATAATTTGAAATTGGCATCCCTGAAATTATACTTTGGTTTAATGTATATATCTGAAAATATTTGCGAATTATTACCGTTATCACTACCATTTTTAGGTAACTCGACATTTCCACTATTATACAGATTATAAAAGGTCTGGCGATATGCGGCTGAAACATTGAGGTTCTTTGATAACGGAGCCGAAGCAAAAAGATTTGCGGTGTAATTACTTATGGTTGCTTTTACAGAAGGTGAATTAAAATCACCGTCTATACCCGTTATTTCAGAGATTGCTCCGATCCGTCCACCCTGATTGGCACTATATCCACCTTTCATGATGCGAATATCTTTTACCATATATGGATTGACTGAACCGATATGGTCGTTGTAGTTCTTTATACCGAATAAGGTATATCCGTCGTAAGTTATTTTACTGTCACCTGCATTGCTTCCCCACACAATCAGGTCTTCCGATGGTTCACCAGATACCCTTACACCCGGCATCATACGCATCAGGTTGAAAACAGAATTATCAATACTTCCGGGAATATATTTTGCTACCTGATGGTTGATACGAATTTCACCGGGACTACCTCCCGATTGGATAAGTATTGTTGAGGGTGATGAACTGACAACGATTTCATCCATTGTATATATAACGGGAGATAAATTGATTGTATTAAATCCGCTGGATAAAGTTGTATCTTGCTTCTCATAACCCAGATATTGAGCCAGTACAGGTAGTTTTCCTTTTCTTTCAGTTTTAAAGGTAAAATATCCTGTTTCATCTGTAGGAACCACTCCTTCAGAAGTAGTAATATAAGCATAGGGAAGATTTTCTCCGCTTTCAGCATCTTTTATCGTTCCCGAATAGGTATAATACTTCTTTGGCTGGATATTAACAGGCTGCTCTTTCTTTTCTGTAGAACGACTGATAACATACACTCCGTTTATATTTTCAAAGCGAAATGGCTTTTCTTTGAAAAGGAATTTAAGTGCTATTTCAGGACTATCAAATTTTTGGTTTACGGTAACCTTGTATTTTGCAAGGGCATTATCATCAAAAGAGATTTCAACAGGCAGGCTTCTCAATACTTCATTCAAAGGCTTGTCTTTAACCACTAAATGCAACTCTTGTGAAAAAGCTGCAATAGTATTCGTAAGAATTATAACAAGTATGAAAAGTAATTTATTCAATTATTTGATTTTAAATTCAATACCGAAGGGTTTGCCTACTATCTTAAGTACATCATTCGGATTTTGTGCTTTTGTAAAATTACCTGAGTAAAGATAGTCTAAATTTGAACTTGGCTGTACTTCAATGTCGTATTGTCTTTCGATTTCCTGAATAACTTCTTTGAGTGGTACACTGACAAAAACAAATTTTCCTTCTTTCCAGTCAATTGTTTCTTTTACATTTTCTATATCTTTTACAATTAGCTTATTATTCCATAAAGCTTGCATATTTGGAGTAAGAATTACGGATTCCGTTTTATCCGATACATTCACTTTTCCGGTAAGACAGGTAACAGTAAATTTATCTGCACGAGAAAATACATTGAAACTTGTTCCCAGCACACTTACCATATATTGATTCGAGTGAACATTAAACGTGCTTCCTTTCTCAACTTCAAAATAAGCTTCTCCTTTTAGCTTCACATTCCGTGAAACATACCACCATAGAGGTTTATAACTGATTTCACTTTCTGCATTCAGATCGACTTTGGAACCGTCAGGTAATACAACAGCTAAATGATTACCTCTTCCCGCAACCTCATTTTTAGTATAGATAAAAGCTATATTAGGCAGTAGTATGATAATGGCAGCCACTGAAGCAGCAGCGTAAAACCAAAGTGATTTTCGTTTCGGTTCTTTCCCTTGTGTAGTGGTTTCTTCTGTTAAATCTGCAAAGGTTTCATTCCAGATTTCATCTTTGCTCTTTTTCCACTGGGGTTCTATTTTTATTTTGTCAGTATTCATAGTGTATACTTTTTAGAGTAATTCTTTTTTCAGATAAGCTAAAGCTGTACTGATACGCTTCTCTACAGCTTTAATACTAATGTTTAAGTTTTCTGCAATCTCATGATACTTTAAGCCTTCATTACGATTCATCAGGAATGTTATCCGCTGATTCTCTGGCATATCAGCTAAGGCCTTTGAATAAGTAGTTTTCAGCTCTTCAAACTGCACTATTTCTTCGGGAGACGCATGATAATCCTGCCCTATAGTCATGCTCTGTTCAAAATTAAGCTGGGTTTGCCCCTTACGGTAATCCGATATAACCATATCATTCGCCATCTTATAAAGCAGGCTTTTAATATCACTTACCTTAAACTGCTCACGTTTCTCCCAAATCTTCATGAAAACCTCCTGTGTTATATCAGATGCGGTTTCTGTATCCCCGCACCTGTAATAGACAAAGCTTCTGATTGTATCGAAATATTTGTCGAACAGTTCTTTAAATTCTATTTTACTTATCACTTCAATGATATCTTTTTATTCCTATACCGTTTGAAAAAGGAATTACCCTACCAAGGTATTCGTTTTTTATGAGTTATGTTATCTATATCAGTTGTTTTTTAGTGGATACTTATTCCCTAAAATCTTTTTTAAAAGGACATAGCTAGAACCTACTTTAAGTTTGGAATTAATTCGTACGGGAATACGGTTTTGGTCGTTTGTTATATAAATTTTCATAGCTTCCTTTTTATCTTCGAATGCTTTATCGCTTATTACCAAAGTCAGAACAATACAGTCATAATTCTTACCATCATTTGCATCTATTTTCTCTGTGCCATTGTATTTGATTTTTATATCTACTTTTGTTTTACCGGATATGAGCAAACTATTCTTTGATTCTCCCGTCTTCATCTGCTTATAGTCTAGAGTACGTGCATAGTAAACTACGGTCATCATATCATAGATGCATTTTTCAGAAGTAATAATAGTATCATGACGAAGTTTATTACTACGGGTCAGTTTTGTATGTACATCGACGTTACCCGAAGAATAATTATAGGTGATGTATTCTTGTGTATAGTCGCTTCCTTCATGTGCATATTTTGTATAGGAAAGAGGTTCAAGAGTTTTGCTCATATAACAATACATCGTATCGGAAAGTGTAAAAACTTTTTTTGCCAAACCTGTGGAATTGGCAATCATAGTCATTTTATAAGCATCTTGTCCTTTATACCTATCATCTTTTGTTCTTAGAGTAGAAGTGCCTGCTTTTTTATGTAAAAGACCGTATTTAAAATATACATCATACGTCAGTTCTTCCCCTGATTGGAATGTATTATTTGTTATGCCACATTGTCCTTTAAGCTGTAAGCCTATTAAAAGGGCTAAAATTATTATAGAAATTTTTATTATGATTCTCATATCTGAATCTATTATTTATAATATACCGTATGAGAATCAAAATACCCTACTAATACAATATATCTTCTTGAAAATCTTTTCTAATGACCATTATTTTAAAGTATTTATTTTGGACTTAAAACTATGAATTTACAAGAAATTTTTTCTATCTTTGAGGTTAGAAGTTAGGCGTACAGCGGTCTGCCAAAACAAGACAAAAAGGCATCATTTTAATCGTTACGAATTCGTTACGGACTAGCCTTTTGAAAAACTTAAACGATTGATTATTATATCTATTACGAGATAAAAAAAGTGTTCCCGCTCGGATCACTGGAAAGCAAAGGTTGTCAGTTTTGGCAACCTTTTGTTGTTTTAGTACAGAATAGAACAGAAACGGATTTATTTTTCCTTCTTATTGAGCATTATCTCCAAATCTGATTCAGCTTTTCCTTCTAAGACTCTTATTACATCATTATGTAATTTTTCGAAGTCAATAACTTCTTTGTAAGTATACGCATAAAGGGTTCCTCTTTGTTCGCCCTGAGTCGTATTTACGTATTTTGTCAAGACATAGTCGAAGGAAGAATTGCTGGAATGAAACATTAACACATGTAACCGATATAATTGGTCTTTATCGCTTCCATCAGGATTGGTACTATATACATAGTAAACAACCTTTGTAAAACTTGAAGAAAATCTATCTTTTGGTAATTCTGCATACCATTCATAGCCCCAAATATTCTTGTCTTCCCATTTGAAATAGTCAAAATTAAAATGTTCATCAATTCCCTGAGGTAGCATCTTTTCTCTATATGATTTATATAATAAGTCTTTATATTCTTTTGCAACGCTATATTTTCCTAATCCGATATTTGAAACAATAATGTTCTTAATCATAAAGGGCTCTCTGTGTGCAAAATCTATATCAAAAAACTCTTTTCCATTTTGTATCAGTTCCAAAGATTCCATACCATATTGCAATGACTTTTCAAAATCCTGAGCCATTCTGCTTTCCTGTTCCAGAATAGTTGTAATCTGAACTTGATACCATATAACCTTAGCATACAGAGAATCTGATTTAGATAGTTGTTTTTCGAGTTCCTTAAATTTGAAATATGCTTTTTCTATTTCATAATTCTGTAGTAAACTATCTGCAGTATTATATTCTTTTGCAAAATGGTCTTGGGCATTGATAAATGCAGGTATCAAGAGTAATAGAAATAGTATTTTTTTCATAGTATCCTTTGAATATTAGATTTAAATATACTTCTTTAATTTATATAACTTAATCGAATCCTCTAGAATTTGGTTTGGGAATAGTTGTTGACACCGTGAAGCAAAAGCTTGTTAGTTTTGGCTAGCTCTTTTCTTCTATATTCCGAATAATTCCAATTATAAAATGCAATATCTGTCAATAAGAAGATAAATAATACTATAAGTAATATCTCTTTTTTATAAGACTTACTAGTCTGTACATATTTTTTTTGATTAAAGAATAAGAATACTAATAGACCGATAGGAATTAGTATTGTAATCCACCATGAATCTAAGTTATCCTGATAGCCTTTCAAGAAATCTATTATATTAATATTTATAGGATATAGGATGATGAACAACCCTGATAACCTATAAAGAAATGCGCCTTTTGGCTTATTTACAAATATCAAAATTGCAGATATTACTAGTAAAGTCCCCAAGATAAACCCTAATACCAAAGTTGTCATAGGTAGCATTACAAACCATAATGAGTTTGTGAAATGGTATCCATAGATCAGATATATAGACCGATAAATTAAGAGTCCGCCAATACCGAATGGTATTATGGCAATCAGAATCTCAATAATGAGGTCTTTTTTTGATTGGTCTTTCATATATTAGAGTTTTAATTAAATGTTAAATATACTCTTTTAACTGATATAATTTCCTCTAAAGCGTTATGAAATTCTAATTAAATTATCTATACGGTAAAAGCATTGAATTGTGGATTAAGAGATGATGTATAAATTGATAGTAGAATTTAGATATTATTTTTTGTCTATATTTGATAGTTATTTAAATAATTAAAATAAAGATAATTATGCCAACTGTAAAAGTAGAATTGAGAGAGGGTAGGAGTATAGAGACTTTGCTTAAGTTGAGAGATGCGGTAACGGACGCTGTTGTTGAATCATTACAATTACCGGATGACGATAGAAATATCAGGATAATTGAATATAAACCTGAATTCTTTCAAATGAAAGCCCCTTGTGAAATTCTGATAGAGATCTCATTGTTTAAAGGAAGAACAAAGGCTACAAAGAAGAAGTTATATAAAAATATTGTAGACGGACTTGATACTATAAATATAGAGAAGGAGAAAATTATGATTTTTCTAAACGAACAACCTGCGGAAAATTGGGGCGTACGCGGAGGTCTTCCTGCTGATGAAGTCGATTTAGGGTTTAAAGTAGATGTTTGATCGCAAGAGGTGGCTATCATTTATTGCTGGTTTACTACTTGGTTTACCTCACCACTGTAAACCTAGCTAAAACCATAACAAAAAAAGACACCTACATTTCTGTAAGTGTCTCTTCATCAGAGCGGAAGACGGGGCTCAAACCCGCGACCCTCAGCTTGGAAGGCTAATGCTCTATCAACTGAGCTACTTCCGCAAAGTATGGTGGGCAGTGAAGGATTCGAACCTCCGAAGTCGAAAGACAGCTGAGTTACAGTCAGCCCCAGTTGGCCACTTTGGTAACTGCCCTTGCATAATTGCGAATGCAAAAGTAACACTTTTTTTTATTCTGCCAAATTTCTACGATAAAAATCGATCATTTTTATCGCTGTAATAGCGCATTCGTCACCTTTGTTACCATGTCGTCCTCCGGCACGTTCTTCTGCCTGCATCATGGTATCGGTAGTCAATAAGCCGAAGATGAAAGGAATATCGTAGCGGATATTCATATCGGCGATTCCTTGTGTCACTCCACTGCACACATAGTCGAAGTGAGGTGTATCGCCTCTTACTACACAGCCGAGTGCTATGACGGCGTCGACCTCCTTATTCTCTACCATATGTTTTGTGCCGAAGATAAGCTCAAAGCTTCCCGGTACATAGTCGATGAGGATATTTTCATCCTTCACTCCGTTTTTGATGAGGGTGTTGTAAGCTCCTTCGAGTAGCGCTTTGGTAATATTCTCGTTCCACTCTGATACTATGATACCTATTTTCATGTCTGCTCCATTAGGAACAGTTGCAGGGTTGTAAGACGATAAGTTATGATAAGCTGTTGCCATGTTATTTAGTTATGGATTATAAGTTATAATGTATTATTATGAATTGATACTGTCGAGCAGATTATTCGCCAATCGGCTTGCTCCTATGCGGAAAAACTTGTTGGTCATATATTCTTCACCTAAGGCCTCTTTTACTACTGTGTAGTATCTAACAGCATCTTCGGTGGTAGAAATGCCGCCAGAGGCTTTAAAACCTGCTTTTCGGCCCGTTTGCGCTTCGTATTCCTTTATAGCTGTACACATGACGTATGCAGCCTCCAGTGAAGCACCCTCGTAGACCTTACCTGTGGATGTCTTCAGGAAGTCGGCTCCCGAGTATAGCGATAGGATAGAGGCTTTCATGATGTTCGATGCAGATTTTAGCGCTCCTGTTTCCAGTATCACTTTCAGGTGCGAGTCTCTACAGGCGTGCTTTATTTCATCTATCTCTTCGCATAGTTCTTCGTAGTTTTCCTCTAGGAAGTGTCCCAGATTGAGAACGATGTCTATTTCATCTGCTCCGTTTGCTACAGCGAGAGCTGTTTCGGCGATCTTTATTTCTGTGAATGTCTGTGATGAAGGAAAACCTCCTGATACTGCGGCAATCTTAACATCAGCTGTCAGCGCTTCTTTTACTGTTTCCACGAAGTTGGGGTAAACGCATATGGCTGCTACATTTTCGAGGTCGGATGAGCCTTCAAAATCATTGACTCTCTCAGTGAATTTCCATATATCTTCGCGTGTATCTGTTGTATTCAGTGAGGTGAGGTCAATGCATGAGTATAGCTTTTTATATACTTCTTTTGTATTGTTTTCATTAAACTTCTTGGCTACTATCTCGTTTACCTTCTTTGTAATATCGGCATCATTTAACGCAGTATTATATTTCTTCAGCGTGTCGGTGTATTTATTCGTTTCTTCCATGTTTATTTTAATTTATCGTTATTTATATGTCTGTCTTTATCTCTGTTGGTTTTCTTCTCCAGATTCTTACGAAAGGCTTCTGTGAGGTCTATTCCTGTCTGATTGGCAAGGCATAGAAGCACCCATAGTACATCGGCCATTTCATCTCCCAGATTCTTTTCCAGATCGGATTTTTTAAACGACTGATCTCCGTATGTACGCGCCATAATCCGAGCAAGCTCGCCGACCTCTTCAGTAAGAATAGTCATATTGGTAAGTTCGCTGAAATAACGCACCCCGATTGTCTTTATCCAGTTATCAACCTCTTTTTGAGCTTCTTCTATAGTCATGGTCATTCTTTTGTTTTAGAATCTATCCAGATGGTTACAGGGCCGTCATTTATCAATTCTACCTGCATGTCTGCCCCAAACTCCCCTGTCTGTACCTCTTTGCCTGTCAGATTACTCAGAACAGCACAAAACCTCTCATACAGCGGAACCGATATATCAGGTTTAGCTGCTTTGATGTACGACGGACGGTTTCCTTTCTTGGTAGACGCATGTAGGGTAAACTGCGAAACTACGAGAATTTCCCCATCTACATCGACTAACGACTTATTCATAACCCCTTGTTCGTCATTGAAGATACGCAGATTGGTGACCTTGTTACAGAGCCATTCTATATCGTTGGCATTATCTTCGTTTTCTACTCCTACAAATATAAGCAAACCATTCGATATTGCTGATTTTATATTGCCATCAATCGTAACCGATGCCCGTTTTACGCGTTGTATAAGTACTCTCATATTAGTTCTAAACCTGTTTTTAACTAAAACCTTACAAAAATAGCAGTTTTAGCAGGACAACAAAGGTAATAACTTTTGCAGTTAACAATCAACAGTTATCGGTTAACAATATAATGAATCAACATATTCCATTTTAACTAAAACCTGACAAAACTCACAACTTTCATCATTTTTTTACAGTCCTCTATTCCTTGTTAACTGTTAACTGTTGACTGTTGACTGTTGACTGATCACTGTTAACTGAATATACACTTATAGATAAAGATTCCCATTATTCATAAAAGCCGTATATCCCTGCGAATATACGGCCTTCGATGTTAAATTATAGATTAAAAAGATCAGCTTTTGTCCAGTTCGTCCAGTTCTTTATGGAGCGACCTGAGCCGGAAAGCATAATATATACGGAATATTCCATAGAATATGAACGAGATGCTAACGAGGGCAATTATAAATGTTGTAGTAAATGCCGGAGATACGATGAATATGAATGCCATGAGGACACCCGATATAGCCAGAGCCATCAACCAGCCCCACCCTTTCACTCCGTTGCGTTGTAATTCTGCTGCTGTACCGATGCCCCATACCGACTGAAACATCACCCAGAAACCTACAAAATAGGCCATTACCAAAGCTATTACTTCCGGTGGCATAGCAATGAGTATAATACCGAATGCGAGGTCGAGAATACCGCTTGCCAGTGTCCATCCCCAATTCCGGAGAAGTTTGCGATTAGATATGGCAAATGCTATTTCAAAGAGTCCGCTCACAAAAAATGTGACTGCAAATACCAGTACCAGAGCAACCAGAGTGCTTAATGGCGTTGCCATACACCAAATACCTAAACCAACAGCGAGTAACCCGATAAGTAGTGATATCCACCAATACTTTACTGCTTGTTTTGTCGAATAAAACAGATCATTTTTCATAATAGTGTTACTTTAATAATAGTAAGTGTGCTTACTATATATTAAACAATCTATATAATCCATTTGTTTAGCACAGGTATCTTTTTTATAAGCAGCACTACCAATAGTGAAGCAGCGTATACAAGCAGGCTTAGCACAGGTACGGAGAGCAGGGCAGGAAACGTTCCTGTGTGAATGTTGAGAATGTTGAGAATGATATTAAAAAAGTCGTGTACCAGATATATCCCGAATCCGCAGTTCGCAAGATTTGTTATATGTTTATTATTCTCGTAACTAAGCAATTTCGGGCTGTTGTTTACAAGGTTTTTCACCAATACAAATACAAAGAAGGCCGATAGCATGGTATTCGGGCCTGTCCGGTCAAAAAACTGTGTCATTGGGTGTCCACCTTCCATTGCTGTGGCAGTAGATAGTATATATGTAACTACAAGCGAGGCTATTCCCAGTGTATATACAATGTTTCTTTCAAATTTGGTAAGATCGTATTTGGCAAAGAAGTATCCGGCTATAAAATAGCCTGTATATGTAAACAATTCGGGTATAGCAAAGCTGATATGAATACCCAATCTTGCATTGATGGTAGGTATCACCGATCCGAATATGAAGTACAGAATGAGGAAGTATATGTAATGCTTTTTCTCGGCATGAGCCGTAAAGAGGCGGAGTAGGGGAGTGAGCATGTACATGGCGATCAACGGATATATAAACCAAAGGTGATGCCAGGGTGTACCTAAGAATATTTCACTGTATATCCGATGAAAATCATTGATATCCAATTCTTTAATATCAAGAAATGCAGCAGTAAGCGGAGATAGTGTGCGATATGCTACGCTCCATACTATCAGTGCGCAAAGCATACGGGGGATAGTCCTTGTATATAATTTTTTGACAGTGATATTATAATTCGGATCGAGGAAAATCATCCCGCTGAGCATGAAAAATACAGGTACGCACCAGCGCAATCCGGCAACAAAAATATTTATCACATGCCATTCGGAAGGCGAATCGAATGCACTGAACCATCTGTTGGTAGTTACATGAAAGACTACTACAGCAAATATTGTTACTATCCTCAGAACATCGGCGTACAGTATTCTGCTTTTTTCTTTCTTCTCAAGCATGTTTCATTTTCAATTATAGTGATAAGTAGGGGCGAAAAATCTTTCGCCGTTTTATTTTGCGGGTGAAAGATTTTTCGCCCTACATTCAAGTATATTAATGAACACTTTTGTTTTTAAAAATTATACTAAAGGCAAAGTTAAAAAAATATTTATGCGTTCTTATCTTCAAAATACTTTCTTATCAGTGCGGTCTTGTGTTTGCCTATTATTTTATGAAGCTCCTTATCTTCAGCTGCTTTTATTCTTTTTACGCTTCTAAACTCTTTGAATAACAGTCTTTTAGCTTCATCGCCAATGCCTTTTATGTTGTCAAGTTCCGACTTTATCTGATGTTTGCTTCTCTGATTTCGGTGAAAAGTGATACCAAATCGGTGTGCTTCATCTCTCAGGTGTTGCAACACTTTTAACGACTCCGAATTTTTGTCGAGGTACAACGGAATTGAGTCTTCCGGATAATAAATTTCTTCCAGTCTTTTAGCGATACCTACTATCGCAACTTTTCCGTAAATGCCGAGTGCCTTCAAGGATTCGCAAGCTGCACTAAGTTGTCCTTTACCACCATCTATTACAATGAGTTGGGGTAGGGGAGTTTCTTCTTCTAGCAATCTGTGATAACGGCGATATACGACTTCGCGCATAGTGGAGAAATCGTCAGGGCCTACTACAGTTTTTACATTGAAATGCCTGTAATCTCTTTTCGATGGTTTCCCCATTTTGAAAACTACACATGCCGAAACAGGATTTGTTCCCTGTATATTGGAGTTATCGAAACATTCGATGTGTGTAGGTAAGTCTTTGAGATTCAAATCTCTCTGTATCTCTTTCAGAATCCTTACGCTGCGTTGTTCAGGGTTAAGGCTTTCTGCTTTTTTCAGCTTGTCGAATTTATACTGCCTTACATTTTGTGTCGAAAGAAGCAACAGTTTTTTCTTGTCGCCACGTTGAGGAATCACATATTCTACATCGTCGAGTGTAATGTCGGGAAGAAATGGAACTACAATTTCTTTTGCTTTTGACCCAAACCGCTCTCTTACTTCCAGAATTCCCAGTCCGAGCAGTTCTTCTTTGGCTTCATCCAATCGCTTTCTGTATTCGAATGTATATGCCTGAATAATAGCACCATTGTGTACATTCAGATAATTTATATATGCTGCACTCTCATCTTCGTCGTAGCTATAGACATCTATATTGTATTTTATACTGCTGACAACAGTCGATTTGTTTTTGAAGTTTTCTACAAGCAGATATTTTTCTTTCAGTTTATTTGCTTCTTCAAATTCATGCTTTTCTGCTTCTTCCTGCATTCGGGCATAAATTTCATCGCTTACTACATTGGTGTTTCCCTTTAGTATTTCTTTTATCGATTCTATATTTTTATTGTAGTTGTCATAGGTTTGTAATCCGATGCATGGGCCAAGACATCTTTTTATATGGTATTCGAGACAAACTTTATATTTTCCTTCTGCTATTTTCTCAGGAGTCAGATTCAGAGCGCATGTACGTATGGGGTACAATTTGTGTATAAATTCCAGAAGTGTTTTCACGCTCGGCACATTTGAATAAGGACCAAAGTAGAGGGAACCATCTTTCATTATTTTTCGTGTGAGCTCTACTCTTGGATAGAATTCATTTCTGATAACGATGGACGGATAGGTCTTGTCATCTTTGAGCATCACATTGTATCGCGGCTGAAATTCTTTGATAAGACTATTCTCCAATAAGAGTGTGTCAGACTCGGTCTCTACAATGATATATTTTATATCACGTATTTTGCTTACCAGGATTCTTGTTTTTGGACTATCCTCGTGCTTTTTTGAAAAATACGAAGAGACTCTTTTCTTTAAATTTTTAGCTTTACCTACATATATGATTACACCTTTCTCGTCGAAGTACTGATAGCATCCGGGCTTCTCGGGAATATTCTGTATTATGTTTCTTAGATATTCACTCATTATATTGTTGTCCTTTGTTTGTAAAGCTAAAACTTTTTATTTTTTAAATGTCAAACTTTATCAGTGCTTTAAGGTCTACATCTTCTGGGAATAGGCGCCTGCCATTTAACTCTTGTAGCTCTATTATAAAATTTACATATATATTGCGTACTCCCATTTTTTTTACTAGATTGTAAGCAGCGAGCATTGTGCCTCCGGTTGCAAGCAAATCGTCGTGTATTAATACAATGTCATCGGGCGATAGCGCGTCTTTGTGAATCTGGATTTTATCTATTCCGTATTCTTTTTCGTATTCTTCTTCGAATACTTCTGCCGGGAGTTTGCCGGGTTTTCTGATAGGGACGAATCCCGCTCCTAGCTGGAGCGCCATGATTGGTCCCATTATAAAGCCTCGCGATTCTATGCCTACTACTTTTGTGATGCCTTTATTTTTGTATTCTTCAAGCAGGACTTTCGATAGCATAGATAAGGATTCTTTTGTGTCAAACAATGTCGTGACATCCTTAAATTGTATTCCTGGTATGGGGAAGTCTGGAATGTTGCGAACGTTGTTTTTTAGGATAACTAGTTTCTCGTCGCGTGTTAGTTCTTTCATTTTATGTTTTTTTCATTTATGTGTTCCACGTGGAACAATTGTGATTTTTATAGTTTTAATTCTATGTTCCACGTGGAACAAACTTGTTTTATCTACCTAAAAGTACTAATAATATTGATATGTCGTTTGGTGAAACGCCCGGAATTCTGCTTGCCTGAGCGATTGTTTCCGGATCTACTTTTGCTAGTTTTTGTCTTGCTTCTGTTGAGAGTGATGCTATGTTTTCGTAGCTGAACTTCCCTTTTATTCGAATATTTTCGAGTCTTGTTATTTTGTCTGCTATCAGTTGTTCTCTCTTTATATATCCATCATACTTGATGATGATTTCTGTTGCTTCCATTATTTCTTCTTTTCTGTTTGGGAGTTTGTCGAGCTCGGCTTCAAATGCAGGGACGTATTTTGCTATTTTCTCGATGGAAACTTGTGGGCGTGTGATTACATCTTTTAATCTCATGCCTTGTTTTAATGGACTTGTGCCCAATTCTTCAAGTCCTGCATTTATATATTCCGGCTTCAGGGAATAGCTAGCGGTGAAATCGATGATTCTGTCAATTTCGTCTTTTTTCTGATTGAGTAGATCAATTCGCTCTTGTTTAGCTAATCCGATTGCGTGTCCCTTTCCAGTTAGCCTCATGTCGGCGTCATCTTGGCGAAGAAGGATTCTGTGCTCGGCTCTCGATGTAAACATGCGGTATGGTTCATCCACGCCCTTAGTTACTAGATCGTCGATAAGTACACCGATGTATGCTTCGTCTCTTTTTAGTATAAACTCGTTTCCACCGTGTGTGGCAATGTGTGCATTTATTCCGGCAATCAGTCCTTGTCCTCCGGCTTCCTCATATCCGGTAGTTCCGTTTATTTGTCCTGCGAAAAACAGATTCTTTATTAACTTCGTTTCCAACGTATGATTTAGTTGAGTGGGATCGAAGAAGTCGTACTCGATGGCATAGCCCGGACGATATATGTGTATATTGCGGAATGCCGGAACTTTTTGCAATGCCTCTATTTGTATATGGAGTGGGAGGGAGGATGAAAATCCATTCAGGTAATATTCTTGTGTGTTCTCCCCTTCCGGTTCAAGGAATAATTGGTGTGATGTCTTTTCTGCAAATGTTACAATCTTTGTTTCCACACTCGGGCAATATCTCGGGCCTATGCTTTTAATTTGTCCGTTGTATAGGGGAGAATCGTCCAATCCGCTGCGGAGGACGTCATGTACTTCTTCATTGGTATAGGTGATCCAGCAGCTTAATTGTTTCAGTGTATGTGGTGCGAAATCAAGATATGAAAACTTATGGAAATCTGTGTCTCCCTTTTGCTCTTCCATTATGCTGAAGTCAATGCTTCTTCCGTCTACTCTTGCGGGAGTTCCTGTTTTCATTCGGTCAGTTGTAAATCCTGCTTCTTTAAGTTGTTCTGTCAATCCGAATGATGCAGGCTCTGAAACGCGTCCTCCTCCGAGTTGGGTTTTACCGATGTGCATTAGTCCGTTCAGGAAAGTGCCGTTTGTCAATATCACCGATTTTGCCGAGAAATTTACACCCATTGCAGTCCTTACACCTGTCACTATTTTGTTCTCTATCACAAGTGAGGTTACAGTGTCTTGCCAGACAAACAGGTTGTCGGTGCTGTCAATTATTTCGCGCCATTTCAGTATAAATTGTGCCCTGTCGCTTTGGGCTCTTGGGCTCCACATGGCAGGCCCTTTCGATTTGTTAAGCATGCGGAACTGGATAGAAGTCTTGTCTGTGACAATCCCCATCTGTCCGCCAAGTGCATCTATCTCGCGTACGATTTGCCCCTTTGCTATTCCGCCAACTGCCGGATTGCAACTCATCTGGGCTATCTTGTTCATGTCCATTGTTATCAGCAGGGTTTTCGACCCCATGTTGGCTGCCGCTGCTGCTGCTTCACAACCGGCATGACCTGCTCCGACAACGATTACGTCATATTTGAAATTCATCTTATTTTTTAGTTGGATAAAAATTTATTTCCGGATACAAAGTTAATATTTTATTGTTGTTCTTTTTTATAATATATATCCGGCGAATAATTATAACAAGCGGAAATAGTGAATTGTTATTTCTTTTTAAGCATTATTGGCATTTTCTATTGCCTGTTTAACTCTGACTGCATCGGTTTGCATGATGGAATATTCCTCTTTTATATCATCAAATTCGGGAGCAATATATTTCATTGCTCCTCTGTATAAGCTGTAAAATGTTCCATGAAATTCTTTCAGCCCTGTATTTCTGACTAAGCCTGCAATGTTATTTTCTGTAATTCCTGCACCCGGCATAATAATGATTCTGTCACCAGCTTGTTCTATTAATTTTTTTAATACGTCTGCTCCTTCTGGTGCAGTCTTTTTTCCTCCCGATGTGAGTATGCGGTCGAACCCTATATTGATAATGTCTTCGAGCGATTCGTGAAGATTAGCACTGCGATCGAAAGCACGATGAAAAGTAGCAGACATGTCATATTTCTTAGCAATATCCAATAACTCTTTATTCCTATTTTTGTCGATGGAACCGTCTATATTCAATATTCCAAAGACAACGCCATCGCATTTTGCTTGCCCGCAATGGTGTATGTCTTGTTTCATCATCTTGAACTCAAAATCGCTATATAAAAAGTCGCCACCTCGTGGTCTTATCATTGTATTTAGCTGTATATCAATTAGTTGTTTTGATTCTTCTATTTGCGATAGGGCAGGGGTAGTCCCTCCTTCGCTCATATTATCGCATAATTCAACCCTTATGGCTCCGCCTTTTTGAGCTTCGATTGCCGATTGTACAGAATTTGCACATACTTCCAGTGTTATCATAAGGCTTATTTATCTAATTCGTCTTCGATCTTTTTCAATAGATCTTTAAAGGCCTCTTTCTTGTAACCGACAGACATGTAGACTATTATACCATTTCTGTCGACAAGATATGTGCGTGGAATCTGTTTTACAGCAAACTTTGAAGTGAATCCGCGTTTTGGATCCGGATATAGTGGGAAGCTAAATTTCTTTTTCTCATTATATTTAGTTAGTTCTTCGTCGGTATGTTCACGACCAACAGTTAGCATAACGAAATCAGGATTATCCTTATACTTCGGCCACAGTTCTTTCTTAACCTCAGCCAGTTCGAGCTGACAAGGTCCGCACCATGTGGCAAATATGTTGATTAACAGCACTTTATTTTTGAATTCCCCAGATTTTATGACTCCGTATTTTTCTGATGAAAGAGAAAAATCGGGCATTTTATCGCCAACTTTTACAATGTCGTCCGATGCTTCCTGTGCTGACAAGAGCAAAGTACAACTAATAATAGCAAGAAGAGTAAAAATTCGTTTCATTATTCGGTAATTTATTAGTTATAAGGTTGTTAATGTGTTTTATAATGCTTTTTATTTAACGTAAATATCAAAAATACAATTTTTTCAATAAATCTTCCCTTTTTAGCCTTTTCAACGATTTGGCAATTTGCGGACGATAGTTTTTGTCATACCAAAAAAAGTATTGACGCTGAGCCAGTTTCTGTTCTTTTGTGCGTGCTGTATATACTTTCTCCAATGTATAGGGGTGATAACCTGTATAATATATTTCGGTTGCCACAGTCATTGGTGATGGCGTAAAATCCTGTATCTGTTCGAGTTTGAATCCCAATGGTTTTGTCTCTACTGCCAGTTCAGCCATGTCCAATTCGGTACAACCCGGATGCGATGAGATGAAATAGGGGATAAGCTGTTGTTTCAATCCGTTTTCAGTATTGATCTTATCAAATATTTTCCGGAATGTATGAAACTGCTGGAAGCTCGGCTTGCGCATATAGCTCAATACTTTGTCAGAGGTGTGCTCTGGTGCTACTTTCAATCGCCCTGATACATGGTTCAGTATCAGTTCCTTCGTGTATTCATCGGATATTTTATTCAAACGGTTATCCTCATTTCTGTGCAGGAGCATATCATAGCGAACACCGCTACCGACAAACGACTTTTTGATCTTAGGCAGTGAATCTACAGCCTTGTATATATCTAAAAGATGGGAATGGTCGACATTCAGATTCTTACATATTTTAGGGTGGATACAAGACGGGCGCCTGCATTTGGCGCAAATGCCTTCATCTTTTCCTTTCATTTTGTACATATTAGCGGAAGGACCTCCCAAGTCGCTCAAATACCCCTTGAAATCGGGCATTTCTGTGATCTGCTTCACCTCTTTCAATATCGAATTTTTCGATCGCGAAGCGATAAACTTCCCCTGATGTGCAGAAATAGTACAGAAAGCACAGCCCCCGAAGCACCCCCTGTGCATATTTACCGAAAATTTTATCATTTCGAATGCCGGTATTGTCTTCCCCTTATATTTAGGGTGGGGCAGGCGGGTGTACGGTAGATCGAACGATGCATCTATCTCCGTTTCGCTCATTGGAGGGTAGGGCGGATTGATAACAACAGCCTTTTCATCGTATAGTTGTATGATACGCGATGCGTTCATCATGTTCGACTGCTCTTCTACTATTTTAAAGTTTTTTGCCTGTTTTAGCTTATCTGAGGCACATTCTTCGTGTGAATGAAGGTAGATGTCCTTTTCGTCCTCATTTACCTTTATTTCGCCCCTATTCACTAAGTATGCTGTTTGGGGAATATCTGTCAATTTATCGAAGGAATCACCTTCTTTCAGGTGGGAAATGATTGCTTTCAACGGACTTTCTCCCATACCGTAAACAAGCAGGTCTGCCCGGGAATCTATAAGAATGGACTTATGCAGCTTATCGTCCCAGTAGTCGTAATGTGTAACCCTGCGCAAAGAAGCCTCGATGCCTCCCAGTAATACAGGTACATCGGGAAAAAGATTTTTCAGAATGTTGGTATATACTACCGATGTTCTGTCGGGGCGCATGTCTGCGCGTCCATCAGGAGTGTAAGCATCATCAGAGCGCAGGCGTTTGTTAGCGGTATAATGATTTATCATCGAATCCATCGCTCCCGCTGTTACACCAAAAAATAAGCGTGGTTTTCCTAGTTTTTTGAAATCGCGCAGGTCGTCACGCCAGTTGGGTTGCGGTACAATAGCGACTTTCAGTCCTTCAGCTTCGAGTAAGCGTCCTATAACAGCTGCACCGAATGCAGGATGATCTATATACGCATCTCCCGAGAACAGGATAACGTCAAGTTCATCCCATCCTCTTATTTCCATTTCTTTTTTTGTGGTCGGCAACCAGTCTGTCAGTCGGTATTCTTTCATAATCAGGCGCAAAGTTATCGCTTTTTCCAGATTAAATATCTAAATATGAGTATTCTTAACTTTTTTGCTTATAGATAAACATTTCATTTTATCTTTGTTGTTCACCATTGACGAGAACCAACAGTGTACACAGAACATAGTCCCCATCCTGCATTGATGTCTTATGTTGAGACTTATTGGTCGACTAACGGATTTGTAGAATACGAGAAGAAAAGCCGCATTCTGCCCGATGGCTGTGTGGATATCCTTTTCTTCCTGTACGATACGAAGCAGGGAGGACTAAAACCCTGTTGTCCGCACATTATAGGTACAATGACTACCTTTTCGGAGATAGCCTACCTGGGTGTTGTCAAAGTCGTAGGTATTCGCTTCAGACCGGGAGGCATAACTGCTTTTACCCGTGTTCCCGTAAATGAGTTTACGGATATGCGTATAGAACTCAATTCGGTAGAATCAGTATTCGACAATTCTTTTTGTGCAGATATATCGGGAGATATGAGTATCAACGACCTGATATCTTATGTCGATAATTATTTGCTTGAGAGACTTCCACGTTTGTTTGTACCCGATGAACGTATCTGGTACGCCATTTCGTTGTTCCGGCACGAAAAAGGAAATATTCCCGTATCCGTTGTTGCGTCCAAAGCTTGTCTGAGCGGACGCCAGTTTGAACGGCGTTTTTTATCTGAAATAGGTATTTCACCCAAAGCATTCAGCCGTATCACTAAATTCCAGTCTACATACAACTTTCTGAAATTGAAGCCGAAGCAAAGCCTCTTTGAAACAGCTGTCGATTGTGGATATTATGATCATGCTCATCTGATAAAAGAATTTAAGCGGCTCTCCGGAGATTCACCTTCCAGATTCTGATTATGTCGCTTTTTTACACAAGATAAGCTTGTCGCATTACTTACTTTTGATGTGTCTAACAATTTAAATATATCAAAGATGATCTTAAAAGATGCTACACCCAACCTCATGGTGAAGAATGTAAAACAAACGGTCGGGTTCTATACTTCTATTCTGGGATTCGACCTTGTAGGTTCAGTTCCTCTGCCTGAAAGTGAAGAGCTTGTGTTTGCTATGGTACGTTCCGGTAATGTGATGTTTATGTTTCAGCAAGAAGCCAGTATAAAAGAAGAGTATCCGCAACTGGTGAAATTTCCACAGGGTGGAGGACTTACATTTTACATACATGTATCCGACATCCAGGCACTCTATGATAAGCTGAAAGGAAAAACGACTATTGCCAAAGAGATGCACGATACATTTTATGGTTCCACCGATTTTGCAATCGAAGACTGCAACGGTTATATACTCACTTTCTCTCAGGATAACAAGCAATGATATGAAGAATTATGATAACTTTTTCCTCCCTTCCGGCAATCTGGAAGAGAGCTGCGACTTCTATGAAAAGATATTGGGGTTGAATCTCAAATTCGACTTCTCCGATATGGGGATGGTTGCTTATAAGGTAGGGCAGGAGGAACCTGCTATAATCCTGAAAGATGTTTCCCGTTTCCCCGATTTTAAGCCGACTATCTGGTTCGAGGTAGATAATGTATCTGATACTTATAGAGACCTGAAAGCAAAGGGTGTAGTGTTTTTTTCCGAGCCTTTCAGAATAAAAACCGGATGGGCTGTAGAATTCTCTGACCCTTCGGGAAACCGATTAGGTATCACCGATTACAATAAAGAATAATATTTGCCGTTTTTTGAAGAAAGTTAATAAACATTGTATATTTGTATGATGTTTACTGTATAATATGAGGAAACGGCCCCTAATTTTATTCGTTTTTACTATACTCTTTGCGGCGTGTGATACTACAAAGAACATTCCCGAAGGGCAATACCTGTTAGATGAGATCAGTATTAAGCACGATACAAAGAATGCTACTTCCGATCTCGAAGACTATGTCCGCCAGCTACCTAATTCAAGCCTTCCCTTGTTGGGTAAAGTACGTTTGGGGATTTACAACATGGCGGGCGAAGATACCAGTAAATGGATGACCCGTACCATACAGAAGATAGGGCAGGCTCCGGTTATTTACAGCGGATCATTAACCAATCAATCGAAAAATCAGCTACTCAAACAACTTAACAATCAGGGCTACCTGAATGCTGAAGTGGACACTACGCTGAAGGTAAAAGATAAGAAAATAGCTGTTACCTACCATCTCAAAGGTGGAGAGCCATATCGCATACGCGACTATGTATATGATATCAGTGATACTACGATTGCGCGTATCATGAGACGGATTCCTGCTGCTCCTTTGCTAACTAAGGGTGACTTCTTCGATGTGGATATGATGGAAGAAGAACGCTTGCGGGTAAACAGCATTATGAGGAATGTCGGTTATTACGGCTTTTCTAAAGAGTTTGTCTACTTCAAAGCCGATACCACGCTCAATTCGCACGAGGTGAATCTGTATCTGGATGTATATCCGGCAAAAGACAGTCTGCCTTATCCACGTTACAAGATAAATGATGTGACCATCGTATCAGGGATTAATCCCGAACTGAGAAGGCGTTCTGACGGGCAGATCGCTACCGGAAACCGGCGTTTTCGTAATGCAGATACTACCGAATACAAGGGAATTAAGATCATACGCGGTCGAAACAAATTCCTGCGCTCGTCTACTATCTTCAGGAACAACTTCCTGCGTAAAGGGTCTTATTACTCCGATCTTGCACTCGATTTCACCGATCAGGCATATCGTAAGATGGGGGCTATAAAACAGGTAAATATAACGACTACACCGTCGGCAAAAGACAGCACATTGCTCGATGCTACCGTAATACTATTACCGGCTAACGCACACTGGTTTCAGGCAGCGCTTGACGGGACTAACTCTGCGGGTGACTTGGGGGTTGCTCCGAGTGTTTCATATAGCCATCAGAACCTTTTCAACGGAGGCGAACAGTTCAGTATAAAGCTGAAAGGTGCTTATGAATTTGTTCCCGGAGATAAGAAGAAGAACATACTGAACGAGAACTACTACGAGTATGGTATTGAAACCAGCCTTACATTCCCGATGTTCCTTTTCCCCTGGCTGAAGAAAAGCTGGAGAGAGCAACCTCTGGCTGCGACCAAATTTACAGTGGGGCTGACTAATCAGCATCGTGCGCAATATACTCGTCAGTTCTTCAATATGGGCGTGAATTATAGTTGGGCTACAAACAGGAACAGATTGCGACACGGGCTCGATCTGTTGAGCGTAAACTATATACGTATGCCGTGGGTGTCGCATGAGTTCGACAGTGTGTATCTGAAAAATCCTGATAACCCCTTATTGCGTGAGAGTTACAGAGACCAGCTTGTCGCTCTTACCTCATATACGGTAAACTATACGAACAAAAGGCGTCTCAGCCCGCTGTCGCCAACCTATAATATTCGCGGTTCCATCGAGCTTGCAGGCCCATTGCCACGATTGGTAACCTCCCTTAGCAGAGCTAAAGAAGATGAATACGGACAGAAGAAGATTCTGGGAGTGGCATACGCCGAATATATAAAGGGAACAATGGAATATTCGCGGACACTCTACTTCTCCAAAAAGCACTCTGTCGCATATCGTGCCAGTCTGGGTCTTGCTCATCCGTTCGGAAACTCGGATGTATTGCCTTTCGAACGGCGGTTTTTCGGTGGAGGAGCCAACAGTATCAGGGGGTGGAGCACCCGCACGCTTGGTCCCGGTTCGTACCGGTCGAAGGGAACGGTGAATGAGAATGGCGAGATAGAATATCCGAAAGCAGACTTTGTGAACCAGACCGGAGATATGAAACTCGAACTAAGTATTGAAAACAGGATGAAGGTGACTTCCCTGATCGAATTCGCCCAGTTTATAGATGCCGGAAATATATGGACGCTCAAAAACTATGAGAGCCAGCCGGGCGGGCAGTTCAGGTTCAACAGTTTCTATAAAGAGATTGCTGCTTCGTACGGTTTAGGGCTTCGCTTCGACCTGACTTTCCTTGTCCTCCGCTTCGATGCCGGTATGAAGGCATACGATCCGGGGCGCGAGAAGAAGTTCGTGCTGTTTAAGCCTACACTCAATAAGATGGCATTTCATTTTGGTATAGGTTATCCGTTCTGATCTAAAGCATATAACAAAGCAGGTTCTCCCTAAAGAGAACCTGCTTTTCTTTTTCTGATTCCACTTTATTAGTGCATTCCCTGAAATACAAAGGGTTTTGCTTCTACAAAATCTTTTGCGGTATTTCCTGCAAAATTGTTTCCTGCTACCAGATTAAGCATTTTCACCGGAGCTTTTTCCGAAAAGTCGATGTCCTTAAAGTCTACCCATACCACATTCGGATATAATGTCGATTCGAAGTAGTAAACCTTGTCCTTCTGATCTGAGACTGTTCTCCACCTTGTAGACGAGATATTAGGCTCGCTGGGTGTACTTATACCATATGGAACAGATGTGTTGCGTATGACGCTGAAAACACTTGATACAGCAACGCGTGTGTCTTCCACCTTCGGTATGACGTTGATATAGTACGATGCCCTTACAAAACGGTCTGCTGCACGATTGGTACCCGGCAGGAATGTAAGTCCGCCTATATTCTTCCAGTAATTGTTAAGGGCAAGCTGCTGATCGAAGATCGGTGAGTTTGTCATCACCTGATAAGATCTGTCATGATGGATAACCAGTTTACCGTCGATGTATTCGAAAATGGCATTGTCGCCTGTCGCATCCGAGATAGACAGGTGCAGGGTAGCCATTCGTGAGCCGTCGGGCATCATATCCGATACCACTTCGAATGTTCCTTTTTGTACTTCTGCAACGGCTTCATCTACAGTAGCAAAGCTATCGAGCATATATTGTACCCATGCTGCAATAGATAGTCCCGGCTTTTTACCGTCCCATTCGGGGTAAGCCGATTCGGCCAGCCAGAGAAGGTTTGCTACAAGCCCTTTTTCGTTCATTCCATCGGTACTCGAAATATCGTATGCCGATGCTATGACACTACCATACTTTGAAGTCCACTTAAACGGGTTTTTGCCTATTTCACCGTTTCGCTGCATTCCTCTCGGAAATATCCACAGGTTGCTGTGGGTATCTTCTTTCCAGTCCATAGAACGTGCTGTGAGGATGGTGTTGTTCGGTCCCTGATAGACAATCCGGGTACAGGCTTCCATGTTGTTCAACTGTGCCGCTGCAACAACGGCAAACACGATAAGGCTTAGTCTTTTAATCATTATCATATCCGCATTTTAGTTTGTTATTTTATTAAGAACAGTTCTGATTTATTTATGTTCAAATAAGTTTTAACTAAAAGCTGACAGAGCTCATAAGTTTACTAGTTTTTTAGTTTACTAGCTTGCTAGTTTAAATTTGGCTCCGCCGATTACTTTACAATTCTTTTTTCTAGTAAACTGGAACTCTATAATCTAGTGCACTACTTTTTAACTAAAACCTGACAAAGGTGACAGAAATTCCAATCTTTAAACTCTTAAACTTTAAATATACGAACCAGCAGCTAAGCTCAAACACGTTTTTGTTTTACGCCTTTCTCACCCTACGGGTACCCCGTCCATAAAGCTAATGGCGCGTGCTGACGCTCGATTGAGTGACGATTATTCTGCCTTGTCGGCGCGTGCGACTCTGTGCATTAGCTCCGCAAGCGGGCACCTGTCCGGTGCAGGCGGCGTGGAAAGGGATGGGGCGATAGCCCGTTTGTCCCTTTCAGCCGCCAAACCGTTGACAGGTCGCAGAGGAGCGAAGCACTAGACTTTTGTTTACTTTTGGGCGATGCAAAAGTAAAAACAAGCACAGGAGTGCGCGTTAGTCATAAGCTAAATCTATTAACTCCAGACTAAGATTGAGGTTATACAAATTGAAGGTTTATTTGATATAACATCAAATACTGATTCGCATAAAATATATAATTTTTCAAAGATCACTTGTATTGTTAACTGTTGACTGATCACTGCTAACTGATATATAGATAAAACTTCCGGTTCTTTATTACATCATTGTTTACCATAAAACAAAAGAGGCTGTTCCAAAAGTACAAGGAACAGCCTCTTCATATTTATATCGGAATTTTATTTCAATCCCAGTTTTTTTGCAATAGCATCAGGCAATGCAGCCTTATTGATCACAATATTTGTAGTCTTATATTTTACGAAAGTCTCAGATGCATACCACAGCCCTTTATAAGCTCCGGTTTCACCCCACGAGTTTTTTACCATGTAATATTTCGAACCGTTCTGATCTTTAGCAATACCATATATCTGCATACCATGATCGTCTGTGGTTTCCTGATTGTCGAATGCTATCTGACGCATTTCCTGTGTAATGGTTTTCTCTTTTACAGGGCCTTGCTCGATCTTCGTTCTGATACGGCTGTTTCTCTCATTCTGAGATAAGCCCAGCCAATGTGCCTGATCGGAACCTACATTTTCAGGAGCTTCCTCGTCTGGGACTACAGCTACGCCATTGCGGATAAAGCCGATCTCGCTTACATCGGTTGCCCAGGCAACAGTATATCCATTGTTGACGGCATAATCAAATACCTGCATAAACTCGTCTATCGGCAGATTGTAAGAAAGTGCCCAGCGCCAGTTGTCCGGTATTTCCAATGCAAATGGTGCATAAAACGGATGATGGTTGAACGATGTAAGGGAAATATAATTACCGCTCTCCAATCCTAAAGACTGAGCAAAAGATTTCGGAGTATATGATTTTCCCTGATACTGGAAGTTTTGAGGTATCGTTCCGAAATAGGCGTCCAATATACCGTTGAATCCGGTTGCCCATACCGGCGAAATTCGCCTGTTCTTATTCTCGGTTACTCCTTTTACATATCCCGATAGTCCGGCTTCTACTTCTCCATGCTTATGAGTGGTTTCGCCATAATTAAGACCTGTATAAGCTTCGTTAGGCAATACGCCGTATGTGTCGAGTGTTTCCACTACATCGGCAAACGAACCACCCTGTGCAAAGTTAAGGTTTCCGCCTACTCTGACATATTTATCGGCTTTATCGGCATAATTGCGACGCACGATGTACATTTCCGACAGGTCATATTCGCCCTTTCCGGTACGGATAAGTTCAGACTCAAGAAAGGCTATGCCGGAAAAACTCCAGCACGTTCCGCTGTTTCCCTGATTTTTGATAGATGTTATAGGATTTTCTTTTACCACTGTAAACCGGTATCCTGATGACTGGCTATACATGCCAATGCTTAACAGGACGAATGCCGTTAAAAATAATTTTTTCATATCACTTACTCTTTTTATGTTGTTATGGTATTTTAAATGCTAACTTCTTCCTCGCCACCCTCTTTGCGTTTCAGCTCAGGGTAAGCTACACGCAGATGGCGCATACTGATCAGCTTTTCGGAAAATACTTCTTTCACATCTTCTATGTCTTTGAATGTAATGGGAGCATTCTTCATCAGCCCGTCACTCACCTGCGTATCTATCAGTCTGTTCACCAATTCGATAATCGCTTCTTTCGAGTTGTCTTTCAGGCTGCGCGATGCCGCTTCCACCGTATCGGCCATCATCAGTATAGCCGTTTCACGCGTAAACGGATTAGGGCCCGGATAGGTAAAATCAGCTTTATCGACTTCCTCATCGGGATGGCTGTTTACATACGAATTATAGAAATATTTTGCCTTACCCGCACCATGATGTGTTTCAATGAAGTCGATGATTTGTTGGGGCAGCTTATTCTTTTTAGCAATCTTTACGCCTTCTGCCACATGGTCTATGATGATGCGCGCGCTTTCTTTCTCGGTAAGCCCGGCATGCGGATTCATTCCCTCCGACTGATTTTCGGTAAAGAATATCGGATTCACCATCTTGCCTATATCATGATATAAAGCTCCTGTACGCACAAGGGTGGCATTCGCCCCGATGCGGTGCGCTGCCGAAACCACAAGGGTAGATACCTGCATAGAGTGCTGGAATGTTCCCGGTGCTACTTCCGACAGTTGCTGCAACAATGGACGGTTTGTATTGGACAGCTCGATCATACTCACTTCCGACATAAATCCGAAAACCCGCTCGCAGACATAGACTAACAGGTAAGCAAACGAAACGAATACAAAATTGATACAGAAATAGATATACATCCTTCCGTTTTCCTTAATCAGTGAGATATCTCCTTCAGTACACAATATCCATCCGGTATAGGTCACTATATAAGTGAGCAGGATCAGCAGTGAGCAATATATCAGCTGCGAACGTTCCGACAGGTTGCGAAGGCTGAATATACACATATAGCCCACAAGTATCTGAATGACAATAAACTGCGCCATCTGCGCCAACGGGAGCATCAGGACACATATCATCACAGTGAGCATATGTGTAGTCATCGCCGTACGCGAATCTATAAATGTACGGATAAGGATAGTCGGTATGGCAAAAGGTACAAGATACATCAGGCTGAACATTTTAGTATCGGCCATTAGTCCCGTTATAACCGGAAATATCACTACCATGATCAACATAAATATTACATTCTTCCGATTGTTGTACTCATGTAGCCGGTAGAACTTGAGATAAACCATCAGCGACATGATGAACAAGGTGATCATTACCAATTCACCAAATATCAGCCATCCGGGTTTTGACTTTGTACCTACCTTGTTGACGACTTCACTGTTATAAGAATCGAGAATATTCTTGGTACGGGCATCTACTATTTCGCCCCGATCGATAATTTTTTCGCCGGATTGTATCTCTCCCTGATAGAGGGCAACCTGATCCTGCATTTGCTTTTTCAGGTCATTCGACTTCTTTTCATCAAACAAAATACTCACATCCAGTTTGAAATCAAGAGCTTTCAGTATATCTGGATCGAGGCTTTTAGGCGCATCACCCAATATCTTGTCGTAAGCCTGTCGCGGAGTATAAAAGGACGCCAGATGCCGCGTAGAAAAGATAATCTCGCTCTCGTTCCGCAACTGAAGCTGTTTTTTATTCAGGTTTTGTACCTTATCATAGTCTTCGACAGATATAATACCGCCTTTGTAGATCTCGCTGAGTTTACGGCTCACATAGCTGATATATTCGGCTGGTATGTTTTTTACTCTGGCATTCTGTTCAAACTGCGATACAACATCTTTTGCTACCGACAGCTTATTTTCGTAATAAGGCTGGTACGATCTGAGAACACTGTCTTTTTCCTGCTGTATCTGTTCGGCAGACTTGTGTATGTAGAAATTGAAAGGTGCTGTAAGCAGTCCGTATTGCCATGGCCTGTTTTCGGTATAGGTGTATTTGTATTTACCCTCGCGAGGTAAAAAATACATAATAACCAAAATAGTAGCTATAAAGAATACGGGGGTGGGAATTTTGATACTCCCATTAAATATCTTATTTATTTGTGCCATAAAGCTATGGTTTAGAATACAAATCTACAAGATTATTTTTTATTAGAAGAAAAATAGAGGTGCAAAAGGAGTAATCTGCTACTGTATAGAAATACAGGCAGCACTTCTCATCTTATATGTTTACCTCAACAGATGGCGACTGGAGTTTCATCATCTGTCCGATCCTGATATAAATGCTGCGAAGCAGGCCTGTTCGGGAAGCGTGACAAAACAGTGCCAGTCATAAAATCTTTCTCTTCCTCTGCAATCCTTGTATTCGCCCGGTGCTACTCTATGGTTTTATTTTCCTTTTTATCACTTTCCCGGAACTTTATCTATACCCCAAAAGTATAAACCAATAAAAAAGATAAAGTTATGAAATACTCAGACCGTTTAGTTGAAAAGATGATCCGCCTGATAGAAGAAGATACCTACACCATCACCGAAATATGTGAAGCCCTGAAGATCAGCCGACACACTTATTATGAATGGCGAAACACCAAACCCGACTTTCGCCGTAAGATAGACGAAGCCATAGACCGCCGCGACGATGCACTGGTAGTCATTGCCCGCAAATCGCTAAAACAAAAACTCGAAGGCTGCGTACTCACCGAAGAGCGCTGCGTGTATGAACCCGCCAGAAGCAACTCGGAAGTACAAATACTAAAAACCCGTACCGTCCGTAAGAAACAATGTCCGCCCGACCTGCGCGCCATCAAATACGTGCTCGACCGCAACGACAAACGCCGCGAAGCCGACAACAGCCCTTCACGCCGTCCGATGATCATCAATGTACCCGACCAGCACACAGCCGATATGTTGCGTGCGATGGATGAACCCGACTACTGGGACAAGCGTCAGAAGATGATAGACGAGAAATATGCTCCCGGCGGCATTTGGTCTGATAAAGAAAGGGTTGACGAGACCGCGTATAAGAAGGATGAATAACAGCCCCTGCCGACCTCCCCAAAGGGCAGGCTTGTTAAGTTCTAATTTTTTTTCATCAATTGCCTCCACTTTTAAGTGGAGGAATAAGGTAGATCATTACGAAATGGCTTTAGCCAAAACAGATTTGACTAAAGTCGTTTTAGGTATTACTTCCAACCCACGCCTTAAAAGGCGTGGCAATTCATAGAACTTAATAATCCTGCTTCTTTGAAGAGGCTTGAAAAGAGAGTAAAAAATGGTAAAAGAGTGAGTTTTGTAAGGTTTTAGTTAAAATAAGTATCACGCAAAGACGCAAAGAAAATACTTGTAACTGCCCGCAGGGCGAAGTGAACTTGTAACTAGAAAACTGCAAATTGTTAACTGTTGACTGAAAAGGCGGATTTTAGTTAAATAAATGTCATCATGATATACTAAAAATACTTTTTCGTGGTTAAGATAGAAACTGTTGTGACTTTTTATACTTTTTGGCAACTAATTGGAAGACGGTAGTAGCGAACTCGTCGGAAAATAATGTTAGTTTAACGGATTGTCATTGCAGTCGACTATGATAAATAATAATTTCACAACAGCGATTTAGAGAGAATACAGAAGAACTTAGAATAAACATGTCCTGTTATTCTATACTTTAATTGAAACGAGCACTAATAAAATTTTAACTGACAAAATCAATGAAATTGTATTTTAGACCTTCACTAAGTAGAACTTGGGTGATGCCTCTATGGCTTTTCTGGTTTTTTTTACTCACAGGTTCGTCCTTTGCCCAGACGTACAAAGTGAGTGGAGTAGTAACTGAAGCCAAAACGAAGGAGACGCTGGTAGGCGTTCCAATTCAGATAAAAGAGCGTTCAGCTAACGGAGTATCGTCAGACGAAACCGGAAAGTATAGTATATCACTGCCCAAAGGGGAATATACCCTGTCGGTAGACTATATGGGATTTGAAAAGAAACAGGTGAAAATATCGCTGACTAAAGATATGGTACAGGATATAGAGCTGACACAGACCACTATCGGGCTGAGCGAAGTCGTTGTTTCGGCAGAGCGTCCCGATGCGAATGTGTCTGCTCCCCAAACCGGAATACAGCGAATGGAAATACAGCAGATAAACAAGCTGCCGGTACTGCTCGGAGAGCGCGACATAATAAAGGCTATACAGCTGATGCCCGGTGTACAGGGGGCAGGAGAGGGGAGTTCCGGTTTCTTCGTGCGTGGAGGTAGTGTCGATCAGAATCTTATTTTACTCGATAACGTATCTCTTTACAATGCCTCGCATCTTATGGGATTCTTTTCCACGTTTAACTCTGCCGTACTGCGCGATGTAACCCTTTACAAGGGCGCTATGCCAGCCCAGTATGGAGAGCGTCTGGCTTCTATTCTCGATGTACAACAGCGAAACGGCGACAATCAGAAATATCATGTAGAAGGTGGTATTGGGCTTATCTCGTCTAATGTAAGTGCCGAAGGCCCTATACAAAAAGGGAAGTCTTCTTTCATGATAGGAGCGCGACGTACCTATGCCGATGCTATTGCCCGCCTGTCGGGAGTCGAAGATGCAAAGAATGCCTACCTGTATTTTTACGACCTGAATATGAAACTGAACTTTGCCTTGTCCGATAAAGACCAGCTTACGTTGTCGGGTTATCTGGGTAAGGATAAGATGGTACTGAAAGATGCCGCCGAAATGAATTGGGGAAACAAATTCCTGACGCTGGGCTGGAATCATACATATAACAATAAATGGCTATCGCGTACATCGCTATCCTATAACCAGTACGATTATTTTGCTCAGATGGAAATGGGAATGGATCTGAAAGGAGGATCGGATATTACCGATATCGGATTCAAGCACGAATTTCTGTTCCAGCCTACCAAGAATAGCCAATGGCGTTTCGGATTGCACTCTACCCATCACGATCTGGCTCCGGGAGACTTTGAAATGAACTCGGAACAACAGAACTCCGTAAATCTGCATCACCGCTATTCTCTCGAAAATGGCTTGTACGCCTCTAACCAGATAAAACTGAACGACAGACTCGAAGTTATATACGGATTGCGTTTGTCAGCATTCATGGCTTTGGGGAAGGGTGAATATTATACACTGGATGCCGATAACAATGTGCTCGACTCCACATGGTACAATGCGGGTAAGATAGTAAAGACCTACTGGAATCTGGAACCGCGACTATCTGCTGCTTACAAGCTCAACAAGGTGTCTTCGCTGAAAGCTGCCTATGCGCGTACTGTGCAAAATATGCACCTGCTTACCTATTCGGCTCAGGGAACTCCTTTCGACCGCTGGACATCGAGTTCTAACAATGTGAAGCCGCAGATTGCCGATCAGGTATCGCTTGGTTACTTCCGTAACTTTGCAGATAATATGTTCGAATTCAGTGTCGAAGCTTACTATAAGGATATGAAGAACCAGATAGACTTTAAGGACAATGCCGACTTCATGGGTTATGACGTTGTCGAGTCCGAGTTATTGTATGGTAAAGGTCGTGCTTATGGTATCGAGTTTTTCCTGAAAAAGAATACCGGACGCTTTACCGGATGGATAGGCTATACGTTGGCAAAGTCGGAAAAGAAGATAGACGGCATTAACGAAGGCAGATGGTACAATGCATTTCAGGACAGGCGGCATGATTTCTCCATCGTGGGCATGTACGAGTTGAATCAGAAGTGGTCGTTCTCTGCTGCATGGGTTTATTATACAGGGAATGCAATCACTTACCCGAGTGGCAAATATCAGATAAACGGAAAGGATGTGATGTACTATGCCGAGCGTAACGGATACAGAATGCCTGCATACCATCGTCTCGATCTGGGGGCTACCTGCCAGCTGAAAAAGACAGCGAAATTTCAGTCCGAACTGGTTTTTGGCTTGTACAATGCTTACGGACGCGAAAATGCGTACATGATAGAGTTCCGAACCAATACGAAGAACCCTGAAAAGACAACTGCATACCAGTATTCTCTATTTACATTCGTTCCATCCGTTTCGTGGAATTTCAAATTCTAATATATTAAACAAAAGATAGTTATGAATAAGTCAATCAATATATACAAGCTGATATTTTCGGGAATTGTGGTAATGCTTCTGTTTTCTTCATGCGAGAAAGAAATAGATGTCGATCTTCGGTCGGTTCCACCTAAAGTAGTGATAGAAGGTATTGTAAAACTAGACTCGCTGGCGCGTGTAAGAGTCAGTGAAACAAAGGATTTCAGCGACAACAGCGGATACCCTGCGCTGAAAGACGCTGTGGTAAAAATATGGGACGATGCAGGCAACTCCGAAACACTTGTGCAGGATGCCACAGGGTGGTATGTAGCCGATGTGCTGAAAGGCGCTGCCGGACGTACATATAACCTGTCTGTCACTTACGATGGTACTGAATATACATCTACATCGGCTATGCCGCCGTTTGTGCCTATAGATTCACTGACAATGTATAAGATACTGGTAATGGACTATGCTCTGCCAATGGTGCATTATACCGATCCTGTGGGTAAGGCAAATGAATACTACAGGGCTATGGTGTTTATCAATGGTAAGCAGCATCCCGATGTGCATGAGCTGGCTTTCTCTGCTGAGTTTATGGACGGAAGCCCGATGCACGAGATATTGCCTATATTCACTAATGATGAAGACGTAGATCCTATATACCCGGATGATGAGATTGAAGTAGAGTTCCAGTGTATTGATAAAGGGGCTTATGAGTTCTTCAAGACGCTGGGCGATATAGGAAATTCACTGGCAAACCCAACTACCAATATCAAGGGTGGCGCTTTGGGCTACTTTAGTGCCTGTACATCTGACCGGATGAAGATTATAGCTAAATGGTAGGTCCTTGAGAATGGGGTTTATTTTTTTAAGTTTAACTCCTCTTCGAGCCTCAATATCTGATCGCGGAACTGAGCGGCTTCCAAGAACTCCAGTTTCTTAGCCGCTGCGGTCATTTGCTTCTTCGCTTTGGCGATAGCTTTGGTCAGCTCGTCTTTGGTCATGTACTCTATCTTATCCTCTGAGGCAATAGCCATGTCGGCAAGCTCCTGATGATAAGTCTTTACAGACAGTTGTTCCTCTTTACGCATACTAAAGACGGACATTCGCGCTTTCTTTATCTGTTGAGGTATAATGCCATGCTCCTTGTTGTATGCCATCTGTATTTCCCTGCGGCGGTTAGTCTCGTCTATAGTCTTTTGCATACTTTCGGTTATGCGGTCGGCATAGAAGATCACCTTTCCGTTCACGTTACGGGCAGCCCTTCCCACAGTCTGGGTAAGTGACCGGTGCGAGCGCAGGAAACCTTCTTTGTCGGCATCCAGTATGGCTACCAGTGACACTTCGGGCAGGTCTAGTCCCTCACGCAGCAGGTTTACACCTACCAGTACATCAAATTGTCCGGAGCGCAGTTCGTCCATTATCTGTACCCTGTCCAGCGTATCCACGTCGGAGTGTATATAGCTGCACTTTATACTGTTGTTCAGCAGATAACTGGTCAGCTCTTCCGCCATACGTTTGGTGAGCGTGGTAACGAGGGTACGTTCGTTTTTTTCCACCCGCAGCTGTATCTCCTCCATCAGGTCGTCTATCTGGTTCAGGCTCGGACGCACATCGATTGGTGGATCAAGTAGGCCTGTCGGGCGTATAAGCTGCTCCACTACAATGCCTTCCGACTTCATCAGTTCATAATCGGCAGGGGTAGCGCTCACATATATGGTTTGTGGAACAAGGGATTCGAACTCCTCGAATTTCAGAGGCCTGTTGTCGAGTGCGGCAGGCAGGCGGAACCCGTATTCCACAAGGTTTTCCTTGCGGGAATGGTCGCCTCCGTACATAGCCCGTATCTGTGGTATGGTGACATGGCTTTCGTCTATCACCATCAGAAAGTCGTCTGGGAAGAAGTCGAGCAGGCAGAAGGGGCGTGTACCCGGTCTGCGGTTGTCGAAATAGCGCGAATAGTTCTCTATACCCGAACAGTGACCTACTTCGCGTATCATCTCCAAGTCGTAAGTAACACGTTCATAGAGCCGTTTGGCTTCGAGTGGTTTTCCTATCGACTGAAAGAAGTCTACCTGCCGTCCCAAGTCTATTTCTATCTCGGAAATAGCTCTTACCATACGGTCTTTAGTCGTTACGAACAAGTTTGCCGGATATATACGGAAATCATTGTATTGGCTTATCTTAACTCCGCTCAGCGGATCGAGGCATTCGATACTTTCTATTTCGTCGCCCCAGAATACAATGCGTACAATAGGATCACCATATGCGAGGAACACATCTACCGTGTCTCCCTTCACCCTGAAGTTTCCGGCTTTTGGCTCCACTTCATTGCGGGAGTAGAGTGCGCTAACCAGTGCACGCAAGAATACATCGCGTACAAGCTTCTGCCCTACATGCAGGCTTATGGTAGAGTTCTCGAAATCTTCGGGATTCCCCATACCATAGAGGCACGAAACAGAGGACACAACGATAACGTCGCGCCTTCCCGAAAGCAGGGATGTAGTGGTTGCCAGACGCAGCTTTTCTATTTCATCGTTTATAGAGAGGTCTTTCTCTATGTAGGTGTTGGTAGAGGGTATATAAGCTTCAGGCTGATAGTAGTCATAATACGAGACAAAGTATTCCACCGCATTTTCGGGGAAGAAGGTCTTGAACTCGCTGTATAGCTGTGCTGCCAGAGTCTTGTTATGGCTCAGTACCAGCGTGGGCTTGTTCACATTTTGTATTACATTGGCTACCGTAAAGGTTTTCCCCGAGCCTGTAACTCCCAGCAAGGTTTGAGAAGGGATGTGTTCTAATACTCCTTCAGATAATGCTGCGATAGCTGTGGGTTGGTCCCCGGTAGGTTTATAGTTGGAGGTAAGTTTAAATTCCATTAATAAAGTTCACGCGTTATTTGATTTATATAAATGCAAGGTATTATATAACAATGGGTTAATATCGGATGTTCAAAATGTATGTCACATACTTTATGAAAAGTCAAAGATAATAAGATTTACGCACTTTTTTTCCAATTATATGACTATTAACAGATAGTGTAAATGTATGAGAAATGAATAAGTTTATCTATATAGCAGTTAACAATACAAGTGTTCTTTGAAAAATTATATATTTAATGCGGATCAGTATTTGATGTTATATCAAATAAACCTTCAATTTGTATAACCTCAATCTTAGTCTGGAGTTAATAGATTTAGCTTATGACTAACGCGCACTCCTGTGCTTGTTTTTACTTTTGCATCGCCCAAAAGTAAACAAAAGTCTAGTGCTTCGCTCCTCTGCGACCTGTCAACGGTTTGGCGGCTGAAAGGGACGAACGGGCTATCGCCCCATCACCTTCCACGCCGCCTGCACCGGACAGGTGCCCGCTTGCGGAGCTAATGCACAGAGTCGCACGCGCCGACAAGGCAGAATAATCGTCACTCAATCGAGCGTCAGCACGCGCCATTAGCTTTATGGACGGGGTACCCGTAGGGTGAGAAAGGCGTAAAACAAAAACGTGTTTGAGCTTAGCTGCTGGTTCGTATTATGTAAAAACCATGAGCGAGTTTTTTTGTTTAGCCTTTAAGCCCTCTAACGGGTCGTTCTATGAAGCGGGGCGCTAAAGACTTTTTGATTCCTTTTGCGGCTTTGGGCAAAAGGAATGCAAGTAATCTGTGATTGCGCGCAGAAAGAAATTGAACATATAATCTCAACTACTGATTCGTATATTTAAAGTTTAAGAGTTTAAAGATTGGAATTTCTGTCACCTTTGTCAGGTTTTAGTTAAAAAGTAGTGTACTAGATTATAGAGTTCTAGTTTACTAGAAAAAAGAATTGCAAAGTAATCGGCGGAGCCAAATTTAAACTAGCAAGCTAGTAAACTAAAAAAACTAGTAAACTTATGAGCTCTGTCAGATTTTAGTTAAAATGAAATATTATTATCATGTGTTTATCTTGATTAACCAACCTGCGAAAAATGATTTCCAATTAAAAAATGTATTTTTGCATATCGAACCGAATATCATGATTATGAAGAAAGTCGTTCTCTTTTTATATCAGCTATTTATCTTCGCTCCGATTTTTGTTCTGGCGACTATTATTACCGCAGTCACTGTGATGATAGGCTGCCTGATAGGTAATCGTAATTTCTGGGGATATTATCCTCCCCGTCTCTGGGGTAAGCTTGCATGTCGTCTGGCACTTTGCCGTATAAAGGTAGTTCGTCATGCAAATTTGGATCCTGACAAGTCCTATGTATTTGTACCTAATCACCAGAGTGCGTACGATATATTTCTTATTTACGGGTATCTGAATCAGAATATCAAATGGGTGCAAAAGCAGGAGTTACGTAAAATCCCTTTCGTAGGGAAGGCTTCTGAGATTGCCGGCCATGTGTTTGTAGACCAGTCGAACCTGAAGTCGATGAAAGATACAATTGCAAAAGCTGAGGCACAACTGGGTGAAGGGGCATCTATGGTAATCTTTCCTGAAGGAGCGCGAACGAAGACAGGGAAAATGGGACGGTTTAAGCGCGGAGCTTTCATTATAGCTAAAGAAATGAATTTGCCGGTTGTTCCAGTAACGGTGAACGGCCCTTACGATCTGATGAAGATGAAGACCTATCTGATCAATCCGTGTACACTCGAGTTGATTGTACATGAGCCGGTTTCGACAGCAGAGGTAACAGACGAGAATATGCCGGAATTTATAAACGATTGCAGGGAGACTGTCTATTCCGGTTTGTGGGATAAATACAAATAATGACTAATAAAATAATTCATAGCAAGATACAATACCAATTTTTTGTACTTTTGTGGCTTTACTTAACATCAATCAATTTACATATGAAGTTTAGAAATATATTATTCCTCTCATTTCTTTTCGCCGCAGGCTTTACTTGCGGGTCACAGGCTGTGTGGGGTAGCGAAATGAAAGATATGTCCGAAGCTGCTGTGATTGAATCTATAAATGATGGCATAATCACACATACAGTGGCAAAAGGTGAAACAGTATATTCTATTGCTGCTGCTTATAATACAACCGTTTCGGAAATATACAGGCTGAACCCGAAAGCAGAGAACGGAATAAGAACTGGGGACAAGCTACAGATACTAAAAGTAAGGGTTGCCACAGGATACAGCAATCACCAAATAGAAGCAAAAGAAACAATGTTCTCCGTAGCCCGGATGTACCATATTTCGGTTGACGATCTTAAAAGATCGAATCCCGGACTTGACGAATCTTCTTTCAGCATAGGTAAGACTATAATGATACCCCGTTTCGATGGTCAGGCAAGTAGTACAAATACGCAATCTGTTGCCCGAAAAGAACATCGTGTTCAGAAAGGTGAAACTCTATATAGCATAGGCAAAGCCAACGATACATCGGTAGAAGCCTTGTTAAGTGCAAATCCGTCACTGAGAGGGGGTGGACTGAAAGAAGGGATGTCGATAACGATACCATCGAAGCAGGATGAGGTGGTTCGCGTAATAAACAGACAAGAGCCTGTGCGAATAACCGAGACATCGTTTACTCCGGCAGAAGACATCGTGCGTGTAGGTATATTGTTTCCTTTTACCGACGATAAAGGAAGTGTACAGAAAGAAAAACTGGCAGAATACTACGAAGGCTTCCTTATTGCAGTAAGGGAACTGAAAGGCAAAGGACTGAATGCAGAGATATATACTTTCGACACAGGTGAAGAGAAGAATACGAAGAGACTCGAAAGCCTGTTGGGTACGAATGAAATGAATAATATGAACCTGATTATAGGAGGTGTATCAAAACAGCAGATAGATATGTTGGCAAAGTTTTCTAAAAAAACAGGGATTCGTTATGCCATTCCTTTCGGGTCGACCAAAGAGATAGAGAATACACCTACTTTATTCCAGATGACAATGTCACATTCCGAGCTGTACTACGAAATAGCTGATGCTTTCAGGAAAAAGTATAATGGATATAATATCATTTTTGTGTCGGAAAGTGGATCTGATAATGATAAGTCGGACTTTGTTAGTGAACTGAAAAAGGTATTGACAAAATCGGGTGTTCAGTTTAAGAATATATCGGGTTCGAGTAATTTGCCCGCCGATATCAAGAAAGAGTCGGATGCCTCAAAAAAGAATGTACTTGTCCCTACTTCATCGTCCGACGTCACTCTACGGAAAGTGTTGGCAAGTATAGGCTCCCTGTCTCCCGAATCGGTTACGCTGTTCGGTTATCCCGAGTGGCAGACATATACACAACGCGCAGCAGAATTGCATAAGTATGATGCCTCTATATATAGCATTTTCTTTCTCAACGACAAGCAATGGGGTGTCCAGCATTTTCAGCAAGAGTATAAGAAATGGTATAATAAAGATCTGATAAATTCGTACCCGAAATTTGGCTATCTGGGTTATGATGCAGGAATTTTCTTCCTTACAGAGATGAATAAATATGGTAGCCGTATCGAAAATAATATTTCAGAAGTAAAATCTGCTACACTTCAGTCTGCTGTTCATTTCCAGCGGATCAATGATGGCGGGGGCTTTGTGAATAAAGGAGTCTACTTCGTTAATTATAAAACAAATTCGAGCATCGAAAAAACTGATATTACAAAGTAAATGGCAAAGAAAAGTATTCTGCTTCTGGTCTCTATCCTTTTTACACTTGTTGTAAGCGGTCAGGATAATAAGTTCAAGTCCGAATGGAATGTAGGAGTAGGATTCGGTCCTACATTTTCGTCTGTCGATTTTGAAGTGTCCAAATCGCCCGAAAGGCTGCGGACGAAATCCACGCAGCAGTTTTTCGGAGGACTTGCACTCAGATACCTTTCAGAAAAAAATCTCGGGCTGATAGTTGAGCTCAACTATAGTCAGCAAGGATGGGAGCAGGATTTCAGGGTGAAAGACAACCCTGAATATGCAGGTTTTACGCATAAGCATAAGTTGAATTATCTGGAATTACCGGTACTTACACACATTTATTTCGGACGAAAAGTCCGCTTCGTTTTCAATCTGGGACCCAAAATCGGCTTCCTGTTGAGCGACAGCGAAGAAATGAGCCAGGAATTACTTGATAGACTTTCCAGTGGCGATTTACCTGCAAGGCTTGTTACCGATCAGTATTACCGCATGGCAGAACGAAAGATAGATTACGGACTGATGGCCGGTATGGGGCTTGAGTTCAGAACGGGTATAGGCAGTTTTATGCTCGAGGGGCGCTATACCTTCGGATTGGGTGATATATATAGAAACGGTAAGGCCGACTATTTTTCACGCTCGGCAAACAGGGTTATTTCTGCAAAATTGACATACTACGTTAAGCTATTCTGATATGCCACGCATATATAAACTTTCGCGCACAGGACTTAAATTTTTATACAAAGTACGCTATCACAGAGGACATGGTATCCATTCTCCCTTTGTCTACAATCTGGTAACGAAGGTAATAGAAGAGAAGACGCCCTATCATGCCTACGAAGATATAAAGTTTGCACTGGAAGGTACACACAGGCATTATAGACTCAACAAAATCAATCGTTTTCTATTCAGGATGGTAAACTATTTCGGTGCAAAGAATATACTCGAAATAGGTTCAGGGTACGGTGTCAATACGCTTTGTCTGACAGCATCATCGGCCAACATAAGTTGTATATCTGTAGAAACGAACAGTTCTAAATATACGAAAGCTCAAGAATTGTACAAGCGGTGGGACAGAGACATAAACCTTCATACCGGGAAAGACCTGCCTGTACCGGAACAGAAGCAGGATTGCATATTTATCGACATGAATAATTATAATTTTTCTCATGTCGATTTAAACCAATACCTCTTAAACTTGTCTTATGAGAAAACCTTCATAATAGTGAAGGGTATAAGAACAAATAAACGCCATCAAGCGTTATGGAGAAGTATCATGGATATAGAGGGGCGCACAGCAGCTCTCGACCTGTTCAATATAGGTGTCTTATTTTTTGATACTAAGTTGTATAGGTGGAGTTACAAGATCAGTTTCTAAAAAGTATAAATGAATGAAGAAAAGTTTGATATATACAAAGACGGGCGATAAAGGAACTACTTCGTTGGTAGGTGGTACCCGTGTAGCCAAAGCTCACGTAAGGCTGGAAGCATATGGTACGACAGACGAGCTGAATTCTTTTGTCGGCTTTTTGAAAGAACAGGTCAGTGATGAACACGATCTGGAAACTTTGTCTTACATTCAGCATAAGCTATTTACCGTCGGCTCCTATCTGGCTACCGAAACAGAGGCCATCCCTCCCAAAGCCGCCAGCATTATTACCGATAAGGATATAGCATTACTTGAAAATGAAATGGACAAGATGGATAGTGAACTACCTCCTTTGCGCCAATTTGTACTGCCCGGAGGAAGTGAATCGGCATCAAGGGCACATCTCTGCCGTACGGTTTGCCGCAGAGCTGAGCGTTGCATATACAGGGTGAAGGAAGAATTTCCTGTCGACGATCATGTGCTAACGTTCGTAAATCGGCTCTCAGACTACTTTTTCTTACTGGCTAGGAAAGAGAGTAATAAGAACGGGAAAGAAATATTTTGGAATCAGACTTTGATATAAGAAATAATGTTATATTTTTGCGGAAAATATAACCAGACTTAAGCAAATAAATTAAACTTATATACTATGTATTGGACTTTAGAACTTGCATCGAAATTAGAAGATGCACCATGGCCTGCAACAAAGGAAGAGTTAATAGACTATGCTCAACGTTCGGGAGCTCCTTTAGAAGTAATCGAGAATTTACAGGAGATAGAGGATGAAGAGGAAATCTTTGATACCATCGAAGATATATGGCCCGATTATCCGAGTAAAGAGGACTTCTTCTTTAACGAAGACGAGTATTGACACTCAATTGTTGTAAAGGCTAACAATCAGAAAATATCTAGAAAGATCGGGACAATGGAAAGTTGTTCCGGTCTTTTTTGTCTATTCAAAGACTACTTTTTCTGTCAACTGAATATAGATAAAGATACAACAGCCTCTAAAATTCAGACCTTAACCCCGAATAATATTTACATGGCTTTCCTTCTTCCGATATTTTATATACTTTTGCAGTTTCTCTTAATTCGTTAGAAAACTATGTCACGAAAAGTAAGGGTGCGTTTTGCACCCAGTCCCACAGGGCCATTACATATAGGAGGTGTGCGTACAGCATTGTACAACTATCTGTTTGCCAGAAAACATAAAGGAGACTTCATCCTTCGTATCGAAGATACCGATTCGCAACGCTTCGTGCCAGGAGCAGAAGAATACATAATAGAAGCGCTTACATGGCTCGGACTTCAGTTCGATGAGGGCACGCATGTAGGAGGCAGCTACGGGCCCTATCGCCAGTCGGATCGTAAAGAGATATACAAAAAATATGTAGATCAGCTGCTCGATGCCGGAAAGGCATACATAGCATTCGATACCCCTCAGGAACTCGAAGCCAAACGCGCCGCCGTATCCAACTTTCAGTATGATGCTTCTACCCGCGACAGTATGCGCAATTCACTTACGCTGAGCAGCGAAGAAGTAACCTCGTTGATAGACGCAGGACAGCAGTATGTTGTCCGTTTCAAGATAGATGCCGATAAGGAAGTTATAGTAAACGATATTATTCGTGGCGAAGTAAAATACAACTCTTCCGTACTCGACGATAAAGTCCTGTACAAATCGGTAGACAGCCTTCCTACATACCACCTTGCCAACATTGTGGACGATCACCTGATGGAGATCACCCATGTTATACGTGGCGAAGAATGGCTGCCATCAGCGCCTTTGCATGTATTACTTTACCGAGCATTCGGATGGGAAGATACTATGCCGCAATTTGCACACCTTCCGCTACTGCTAAAACCAGAAGGAAATGGTAAACTAAGCAAGCGTGACGGAGACCGTCTCGGATTTCCTGTTTTCCCATTGGAATGGAAAGACCCTATTACAGGAGACATTTCTTCCGGCTATCGCGAAAGTGGTTATCTGCCCGAAGCTGTCATTAACTTCCTTGCTCTGTTAGGCTGGAATCCGGGCAACGATCAGGAAATAATGTCGATGGACGAACTTATCGAACTGTTTTCATTGGAGAAATGCAGCAAGAGCGGTGCTAAATTCGACTACGAAAAAGGAAAGTGGTTCAACCACCAATATATTCAACTACGACCAAATGCCGAGATCGCTAACATCTTCTATCCTATACTTGAAGAAAAGGGTGTCGATATGCCTCTCAGCTATGTAGAGACTGTTGTAGGATTGGTAAAAGAGCGTGTAAGCTTTGTAAAAGAGCTTTGGGATCAGTCTTCATTCTTTTTCATCGCTCCTGTTTCTTATGACGAAAAAGTGGTGAAAAAACGCTGGAAAGAAGAGTCGCCTGCACAAATAGCCGAGTTGATAGATGTAATCAAAGGTATTGGCGATTTCTCCTCTCACAATCAGGAAGAAGTAGTAAAAGGATGGATAGAGAATAAAGGCTATCATCTCGGAAACATTATGAATGCTTTTCGTCTGGCCATAGTAGGAGAGTCCAAAGGGCCGCATATGTTCGATATTACTGCTGCAATAGGTAAAGATGAAACCATCGCACGTCTCGAAAGAGCAATAAAAGAGATTAAACTATAGTAATGATATTTTTCTATAATCTGGCTATATTCTTGTACGGCTTTATCGTACGCATAATTTCTCCTTTCCACAAGAAAGCCAGAAAGATGATTGTCGGGCATAAGCAAACCTATAAGATACTCAGAGAGAAGGTTGACCCGCACGCCAGATATATCTGGTTCCATGCCGCTTCTCTCGGTGAATTCGAACAAGGGCGTCCTATAATAGAAGAAATAAAGAAGAAACATCCCGAATACAAAATATTGCTTACATTCTTTTCCCCGTCGGGATACGAGGTGCGTAAAGACTATGCTGAAGCGGATATTGTATGTTACCTGCCATTCGATAAGAAACGCAATGTAAAGAAGTTCCTCAAATTGGTACAGCCACAGATGGCAATCTTCATCAAATACGAATTCTGGTACAACTTTGTAAATCAGCTTCACAAGCGGGATATTCCTATCTATATGGTATCGGCTATATTCCGTCCGTCACAGGTCTTTTTCAAATGGTATGGCGGAGTTATGCGCAACCTGTTGAAATACTATAAGTGTATCTGTGTACAGGATGAAAACTCGGAGTCACTGCTAAAAGCAATAAACATAACAAATGTCAAAGTCTGTGGCGATACCCGCTTCGACAGGGTACTGGACATACAGAAGCAGGCTAAGCAATTACCTATAGTAGAATCGCTGGTAAAGAAAGCAGAAGCCGAAGGCGAAAAGATATTTATAGCCGGAAGTTCATGGCCTAAGGATGAAGACGTTATTATCCCGTATTTCAATATTACTACCGATCTGAAACTGATAATAGCACCACACGAGATAGGCGAAGCACATCTTAAATACATAGAAAGTAATCTTCAACGCCCTTATATACGTTACTCGCAGGCTATACCCGAAATGATGGCAGATTATGACTGCCTTATCATCGATTGCATCGGGTTGCTATCTTCCATCTACAAGTACGGACAGATAGCCTATATTGGCGGCGGATTTGGTGTGGGCATACACAATGTACTCGAAGCTGCCGTATATGATATTCCTGTCGTATTCGGGCCTAACTTTAAAAAATTCCGCGAAGCTCAGCAACTTTTCGAACAGGGTGGTGGCTATTCCGTATCCGACTACCAGTCTTTCAGAGGCCTGATGGACGAGTTCCTGCAATATGACAATACACGCATCGCTGCCGGAAAACATGCAGGAGATTATGTCAGGGCAAACAGTGGGGTAGTAGATCGGGTAATGGCTGTTTTGGAGCTTTAAATTTCCCCTTTCCCCCTCGTAAAAAGTCATATCCCATCGCTTTGACCTATCTTTTTACGAATCTAATCTCGCTGACGCAAACATATTGTTCGTGCTTTCTCAAAATACGATCTTTCTTCTTGCTGCGCAAACAAGGGTAAGGATACCGTCCACAATAATGACAGGAGTAGATTATAGAATCAATTGAAGTAAAGCTATTCGTTCTCAATTCGTCGAAAAAGATTCATAAAATCTTAAATCATGTGTAATCCTATTGTACTATTGTGTCAAAAATTGTATTTTTGACACTCAAACAAATTTCATGAAATCTTTCCTGCGGGTTATAACATTTCTTTTAGTACCCCTGCTGTTTGCCTGTCAACCTGTGCCAAAGATTGACGACAAGCTGGCAGAGAGCCGTAATTTAGTAAAAGAGAATCCCGACTCGGTATTGCACCTGCTTCAAAATCTGGAACCTCACTATCCCGAGATGACGGATAAGCAAAAGGCTGCATATGGTTTGTTGCTCTTTCAGGTGAAATACGCCTTAGGGATAGATGCAATGCCTGTGGAAAAGATAGATCATTCGATCAACTACTACAAAAAAAACAACGATAAAAAATCTCTCGCTAACAGTTACTTGTACAAAGCACGTATGTACACTACCAAGCGAAAATATCCCGAAGCAATACAGGAACTACTGGAAACCCTGAAATATATTGACCCCGACAAGGACATCAATATGTTTGGTTCGGTTTATTTCAATCTGGGACTAATATCGGGCTATCAGGGCGAACTGGAACAAGCTATCGAGTATTATAAACAAGCTAAGCAGTATTACGAAAAAAGCGGAAATACAGAGAATATTACCAAAATATATGTGGCAGAAGGATGGGTATATCAGGCAATGGAACACTTCGAAGATGCTATACTCGCTGCCCGGAAGGCACTGAATAGTAACCCAGCACCTATTACACAGGGAGATCTGCTGAGTAATATCGGAAATTCGTATATTTACATGCAAGAACCCGACTCGGCATTGTATTATCTGCACCAAAGTCTGGAATATCCATATCTGTCGACCAACCTGTCGCTCAGATTGTATAATATAGGCAATGTGTACACATCCATCGGGTCGTATGACTCGGCAAAAGTATATATAGAAAAAGCCTTGTCACACCCGATCAATATTTACATAGAAGAAGAATGTTATCAGGCACTCTCCAAAATTGCGATAGTAAAAAACGATAAGGAGAACCTATCCGTATATATGGCCAAACAACAGGCCTGTATGGATTCGATAAGGAAGATAGAAAAACAACCAAGTATAAAACTCTTTGACAAAATATACCGGTCAGAAGCCGAAGCATCCAAGATAAAGCAGCAGCAGATATATTTTATTGGCGGCATTATCGGGCTGATACTGGCGAGCACTCTTATCCTTCTTTGGATGTACAGGGGTAACAGAAAGAAACAAATAAAAGCCGACACTTACAAAAGTGAACTGGATAAACAGAATGTACTACTGGAACAAAAGCACGAACAACTGGAACAAAAACAGGAGTTACTATTGCTCGAATTTGCCGATGAATTGGAGCGTACCCGCACTAAATATGCTGAGATGCGCAAAAATGCTACATTCGAACAACGTATGCAGCTAGAAAAGGACGTTTACGACAATGTACTCCACATAAATGATGAAAAGGCATTCACCGAAAAGGCTAGCCGCCTGCTGAACGACCTGCCTAAGAAGCTGAAAGAGAATTATCCCGATATCACCGACAAGGAGATCATGTGGTGCTGCCTGTTTATGTTGCAACTGTCTACTACAGATATTTCTCTTATCATGGATTATAAGCAGAGCAGCCAGTACAAATTTAAGCAACGCCTGTGTAAAAAATTAGGATTCACTAACGCGAAAGATCTAGAACAGATGCTCCGCGAAAAAGTGCTGGGCTAAAAATTACCCTTCGTTTATCCGAACAACATATTACTCCCCGAGCCCCAATAAGAGGGATTTTTCGGCATGTCTCAATATTTCCATCTTATATCTCACAAAATACACTAAAAATAAGCGCCTTGCAATCGGGTAGTGTCTTAATCTAAAGACACCTGAAATTTGTCTCTCCTGCCTCAATAGAATAACTTTGCCCCTGCTAAAAAACTGTGATAGTTCCCATAAATATAAATAATACACTTTCTACTTTAATACAAGCACCGGCGGATACCGGATACACAAAACTATGCTCATATAACGGTATCCGCTTTTTTTTGATACCTATATATATAAGTAACAGTTTAAATTTGACCGAAAATATTTCATATAACTGTTTCTGATCATTCTTTGGCTCTTATTTTCATTCTTTCTTCTCTATTTTCTACTTTCCACTCTTGGTTTAGCCCGCTAAACCTGCGAATAAAAAGAAAAAAATATATTTGAAATAACACAAAATAAGATTGCCAATCAAATTTAAACAGTTACTTAAACATCCGCCATCTTCTTCAAGATACACCAAAAACAATTATATTTGCTTCGTAATGCCTATATTCGTGTTAGATAGCGCAATATAAAAGGAAATCATAGGCTGCATAAACACTTACTAACCAATGAAATAAAAAATATTTCAAAAAAATCGGAAGAATCTGTAACCGAACAGACACTTCTATAGTCATATATTCGTAAACAGATTATTAACACTAAAAAATAAACAGATTATGGAAGATATTTTAATTCCGATAATAGCGATCATATGTATATTCGCGCTTCCGGTTGTTGCAGGAGCATACGTATTGATAAAACTCATCGGGTCGAACAACAAAGAACGGATGGAACTGGCAAAACACGGGATAATACCTCCGGTAAGGCAAAAACCATCGCCCAACAAATACCGCTCGCTACGCAATGGCGTACTCTGCATCGGCATTGCCATCGGACTCATACTGGGTATTGTGATAATAACAGGACAATTCTTCGATTTCTATATCGAATTCCTGATCATCACCTCGTCCACTGTCCTTTGCCTAGGACTGGCATATGTGCTTTTTTACTTCATGGTGAAGAATAAAGACCTCGATAACAATATCGAATAATGGACGAAAAGCAACAGATACACAAGGTGCTGAAGGGAGACATGTCTGCCTTCGGCTACTTTGTCGATACATATCAGGATATGGCTATCACCATAGCTTATCGTATCTGTGGCAACAAGCAGGATGCAGAAGATATTGTGCAGAATGCTTTTGTAAAAGCTTTTCATAACTTGCATACATTCAGAGCCGACAGTAAGTTTTCCACATGGTTTTACCGTATTGTATATAATACAGCCATAACGGAAACCCGTACTTCGACATTCAACACCGAATTTGTAGACTATAAGGTGGCTGAGACAAATTCATATTCAGATATGGATACGATGAGCCAGATAGAGGAGAACGAGCGCAACAGGCTCATCAATGAGGCGATGGAGCAAATGCCTAAGGACGAAAGTGTAATGCTTACTCTGTATTATCTGGAAGATAATCCGGTAAAAGAAATAGCACTGATAACGAATCTTACCGAGTCGAATGTAAAAGTAAAGCTTCACAGAGCGCGGAAGCGATTTGCTGATATTATCGGCAATCAACTAAGAGTTTAAAAATATTTATATATATTTGAATATGAATAAGAACGAAACAAATATGCAGGATGATAAATTGAAAGAACTTCTTTCGGGCACCAAGATGAAAGCCGGAGAGAATCTCAAATATAGAATCATGCAGCAAATACAGACCGAACAGGCTTTGCAACAGAAGGCTCGGAAAGTAACACGTCCGGCTGTGGGAAATATGCTTTCCATCTTCGGAATTATGTATGCTCTGATCGCACTGGTTGGAGTGGGTACATATTTCGTTGTCGGTGAAAGTATGTTGAAGTCGGTAGCCTTCTTCCTGCCGATTATCCTCATTGCATCTGTTTGCGCGATGTTCTGGATGATCTCATCATACGATGATAACAGGCGAAACCGCCAAAAGGTAAAAGAATAGGTGTTTTTATATTAACCATATTTTTCTCAAAATATTTGGTAAAATAATATTATAGTTAAACAGGCAGGGAGTATTTCCCTGCCTGTTTTATTTGTAGCATCCCGATTGAAGACTTGAATCTTACACTGCTGCTTCCACTTTCTTCAAAAAGTTTTTGCGGTGTTCATCCGAACCGGATACAATATGTTCGCAGTTGAGCCATGTAGCATTATTAATTCCTACCGAATAGAGCATATTGGGGATAAAATAATCCTGTACGAATGGTTTGAAGTTATCACCCGGACTTTCCGAAGTAGTGATCACTGTAGATTTGCCAATGCTTAGTAGCGGAGTCCATCCATTAGTGTAATTGTAAGCAAAATCGAGTAACAATACCTTGTCGAAAAATCCTTTCAGAATGGCTGGCATCGTACCCCACCAGATAGGATATATGAAGATCATCTCATCTGAATTCTTCATCATTTCCTGATATTTTGTAACAAGCGGATCTACTGCTTTTCCCTTGCTGTATCCGGCAAGTTCGGCCTCCGAAAATGATGGATTAAAATTGTCTTTCGGCAAGTCTATAATCTGATATGCTTTGTTTTCCTTATCGAACTTAGCTGTGATAGTGTCTAATATAGCTTTGTTGAAGCTACCGTGCCATGGATGGCTGAATACGATTGTAACCATTTTTTATTCAAATTTTTATTAGTTATAACTGGAAGAGTAATTTACACAAGAAAAGACTTCCTGTCTGTTTACCCCGCTACACTTGCTTTTATACCTAGCGCCTCTACCCGCCGGCCTATTTCTTTTAATTTCTCCACAGGCACTTTTTCGAGGTTCTTTTCGGGCGTTTCCCTATCAATGGAATAGATCATCACCTCGCGCGGATTAGCCGCCTTAACGGCTTCTAACCATGCCGATATCTCTTCTTCTGTGGTGTTATCTACGATCTTGCCTTTATGACTGCCTTTTAAGAACATGGTCTGCATGATAAAATTACCATTGAAACGCTTGAAAAGTTCTATTTGTTTTTCGATACTATATTCCGGTGAATTGGGGCGATCTATCAATCGTACTGTATCCGGAATGGCAGAATCGAGTTTTAGTATGTTGTTATCTACTTTTGTTAAAGCATCAAATACTTTCTGCTTTCCGGCATGCATGGCGTTCGACAATACGCTGATCTTTGCATTCGGATAATACTTGTCACGCAAGACAATAGTATCATCAATAATTTCTGCAAACTGAGGATGTACAGTCGGTTCGCCGTTACCGGCAAAGGTGATCACATCTATCGGCGTACCTTCTTTTTGCAACTGTATCAGTTTGTCTTCCAGTGCTGCCCTCACATTTTCCCTGTCGGGCAGGCGTGTTTTTGTCCTGAAATCTTCGTTGTAACCACATTCGCAATAAATGCAGTCGAATGAACACAACTTGCCATCGTAAGGTAGCAGATTCATACCTAAAGATGAACCCAAACGACGGCTGTGTATGGGACCAAAAACTATTTCGTGAAACAATATTGTTGACATAATCTGTATATTTTTCTATTCTGTTTCGTATTCTATTCTGTTGGCTATAGAAGAAGAATAGCCTTCTCCTTTCCTGAATATTTTCAAGTCGTATTCGGCTCCACCCTCCTGATACAATGCCTTTATGGAAGCAATTATGGTATCATTCTTCAATGAAGCCGACCTTATGCTTTCTTGAGCCGTATCATCCCCTTTCAGGTAGAAATAGAATATCCGGTGCCTTTTTGCATAATAGTCATCGGCTCTCGGAGTTCCTATCTTATAGTATCTATCGCCATCCTTTATCAGAAGCGGATAATACTCATCGCAACCTGTAAGTCCGTCCTCATTAGATGCTCCGATCCGAAGAAAACCTATGCGAAATAGCTCCAGTTTTTTTCCTTTGGAATTTACGAATGTGAAAACACTTTGTTCATCTTTTTCGTAAACCTCAGTTCCATTTGCTATAAAATACTCATTACCATACTTTACTTTAAGAAAGTAGTCTGAAGAGCAGATATCGCCCTTGTCCATTCTTATCAATTTCTTCGTCCTTTGCAATATCTCTACAGGTGTAACCTCTTCCTCGTAGGGGAATGTTGTACACACCTTAAACCTGAAAGAGGAATCATAAGTGCCTATTTTAGATTTCAGTACGAACCCCTGTCTGACATACTTCTCCGAACCGGGCAATATATAGTCTGCATCTATCTCGTCAATTCCAATGAAACCCGTATATACAGAATCTGTGCGCAGACTATTTTCTATAGATTCAACAACCGCTTGTTGCTTTAGACTATCATCAATCTTTGTATAAATCCTTCCTTTCCACCGCATCGGGTTCTCTATATCATCCGAATTATCGAAAGTAAAATCAAATTCTGCTTTCAGAATATTTTTCTGCCATAAAGTCCGGTCTATCCGTATCCACCCGTTTTTACCGTTATAATACTTTATTCCTCCATCAGCTATACTATTCAACTCTATCGAGGGGATGCAATTATCTTCCGTAATCATAAAGCGTAAACTCGAGTGAGTAGATACTCCGCAAGCGGTATAGCAATAAACCGTATCGTTGCTGCTTCTGTGTGCATATGCAAAATCCGTACCATCCCATTCATAGCAATCGGCATCGCTTTCTATAGTATGATAGTAATGTGTGGTATCGAGTAATTGATAATATCGTTCGATGGAATCGGGTAAAATCCGGCCATCTGTATCACGCATACTGAACAGCACATCGTCGCATATCCCATCACAGACCAGTTCACCATAATCGTTACGAAAAACATTCTCGGGATAACTCCACCTTTCGGTAAAAGAGAAATCGCCTTGCAGATTGTCAACCCACTCTATCCTTACTCCTCTATCCATATTACAAGAGAGCAGCGCTAAAGAAAAGATTATAATAAAGAGTCTCATCATCTTATCCAACTGAAACCATACATAATATACATGATCACCAGATAGCGGACAAACTTACCTGTCAACATCGCCACATTCACTATATACACATTCGCGCGCATATAACCCAGAGCCAACGCAATAATATCTCCTACAACAGGCATAAAACTAAAAAATGCCATTATGGCACCTTTCCCTTCCAGCCAATGCTGCATCTTGTCTATTTTTGCTTTGTCTACCTTCAGATATTTTTCTATCCACTCTATTTTGCCCAGCCTGCCCAGATAATAGTTTGTCATACCGCCGAGCCAGTTGCCTATTGTTGCCACAATGACGCAACCCCACGCATTCATACCCATAGCCAGCAATCCGGCAAAAACAAATTCGGAGCCGAACGGCAGGATAGTAGCTGCAAGAAAGGAAGCCAGAAAAAGCCCGATATAGCCGTATTCTACAAAGCCGTCAAGCATTTTTCATACTCGTGTATAACCAGATACCGAAAATAACACCTATCACACAAAGACCGATGCCCAGTCTTTTAACCCATTTCTCCGTTTTCAGGCTGTCTTCGTCATACTTTGCCCCACGCATCAGCGTGCGCGGACTAAAGATCATGAACAGACCAAAAGCGAACATAAAAATAGCGTATAGATAATCGTAATTAGTGAACTTTAGCATTGTTGTTATCTTTAAATGTTTTTTTTCTTCTTTGTACAAATATATAAATACATAACGCAAAAACAGCCACAATGGTTATATACCAACTCACTTTTTGTAAAGTTGTTCCTGCATAATACACTTTTAGTTCGCCCGAATGATCGACCGGAATCTGTATCAACCCATGATGGCTTTGCTCTATGAGAACTTCTTTACCGTTGAGCTTTGCAATATATCCTTTATAGTAAAACAATGGTAGTTCCAAAGAATCTGCATTCTGAACCGTTATATCAGCGCTGAATATTTTTTCGTCTCTCCTTTGTCCTTTCACCTCAACCCCGTTATGCAAACTGATAATACTATCACCTCGCTCCTGTATAAAGTAAGCTGACTCTACACGCTCGGGCACATACTCGGCACCATTCAGATAAAAGAAGTTTCCGGGCGCAGGTGTAGCATTCGACTCTGTAATATATGTTTCCTGCATATACTTATAATTGTCGCTATGCATGTACAAGGTTACCACTGTACAAAGCACGATGAAAACGACAACAATCATCCGCTGCCTGTTTTTTGTAAATAGCTGCGACAGGTAGTAAGCCCCTGCAATAGCAAAAAAGAAAGTAACAAACAAAAACAAACGCGACGGATATTGTATAAAGGATAGCAGGGTAAAAGGAAACCGTCCCCAAGGGAAGATGCTGGAGGAGGCGATAAGGTAGAATACACCGATAAATACGCCTGTATCCACGCCTCTCAGTAGTTTGTTGTCACCTTTTATAAAAAAGCGTAACCAAACCAGAATGACCAGCAGGATGCCTATTCCCACTATCATTATATCTTTCGGGAAGACAAAACCACAAAGCAAAGCCCAGATGAAATACAGAGGGGTGAGCTTGGTGCGTGACGGTAGCGACCAGTCATTATCTTCGTATCTGAAAGTATTTGACTGTATCTGTTCCAGTAACGGGAAAATATAGGAAGATGTTATTGCTAGTGCGACTACCCCTACAAGAGCAAGGTAGAAAAACCGCTTCGGTTCTTTTACAAAATCTTTATAATAAACCGCAAGGAATATAAGAACTGTGATAAAGATCAGCACAGTAGATATAACGTGCGAAAAGATCATCAGGCTGAATCCGATGGCGATAATATACCATTTTCTGTAATCTCCTTTTATAATATAATAAAGTCCCCAGAAAATAAGTGGTAAAAACGTGAAGGCAAACACCTCACCCAAGGCTCCGCGATGATAAATATCAAAAAGCCTGTAGACCGAAAAAGTATAGAGAATAGCAGCAAGAAGAGCCACATACGGATTCTTAAAGACCGTTTTCACCATGCCATACATAAACAGCCCGCAAAGGATGGTCATTGTAAAAAGCATTACCTCATAGGCCGGATATGCTCCGGTGAAAACGCCCAGAATGGCAAAAGGCAGCAGAATAATATCGGAATAGAATACCTTGCTCAGATAGCCGTAGCCAAGTGCCGCCACGTAATCGGTATAGAAGGGGAAATTCCCTTCGCGCAAAGCAGTGATTAGCGCATCGAAACGTGTCAGGTGAAAATAGTAGTCGTAACCCGGATGCTCGTAGACAGGACCATATACTAGTGTCATAAATGCGGACAAAAGTACCAGTAGACCGAAAAACAAACGGAACTGTGATTTACTGTTATTTTCTATACCTGTCATTTCTGTATTTTAGGTTCTTTCTTCTTTCGCGATACAAATATATAAATACAAAATGCCAATGCACTAAGAAGTGTTATATACCAGCTGATTTTCTGCACCATAGTTCCTCTATAATAAACTTCTATTTTGCCTGATTCATCGGTGGGAACAGTCAGCAGCCCCCAATCGCTTTGCCCTATCGGAATATTTTTCCCATTCAAAGTGGCATTGTATCCCTTATAATAAAGCAGGGGTAATTCGAGTGCAGCAGGGCTGTCAACAATCACATCGAAACGGGTAATGCCTTCGCTTTTAACCAGATTGGATATGGCTACTGTAGCAGGCTGCGCCTTTATGCTGTCGCCCCGTTCGTGTATCAGGCGGTAAGACGGTACACTGGCTGGCATATATTCACGTCCACCCAGATAATACTCGTTGTCTACGGATGGTATTCCTGTAAACAATTCGGGAACAGCAGTCTTTGCCTGCGACTGCCAGTATATGTAGCTGTTGTTGGTGACAACGATCGTAATCACTGCGAAAAAGACGATAACCGCTCCTGCCGCCAGCTGTTGTTTTCTCGACTTGAGGATCAGCATCAGGTAATACGCTCCAGCAATAGCAAAGAAAAATATGACAAATTCATACAGCCGCCAGGGGAACTGTATAAAGCCCAATGGCAAACGTCCCCAAGGGAAGATAAAAGACATCACGATCATGTAAGCTATCCCGATCAAAGCGCATATATCGGCGATACGGATAAGAGACGATTTTTCGCGGATAAACAAGCGCAGAATAACAAGAATAATCAATAATGGGCCTGTACCACTCATATTGCTGCCCCACTGGTTAAATACTCCGCTAAGCATTCCCCATCCCATTTCCTTGATACTGAGCTTTGTCTGTCCTGTTATATTCACAGCATGGCTGTAATTGAATGTATTGGATGCCATCTGCTCAAACATTGGCAGAATATAGGACGCTGTTAGCAATACGGTAACCGCAGTTGCCAGTAATAAATAGCCGATACGCTTCGGCTCTTTTATAAGCGGTTTGTAACAAACGAGTACAACTATGGCAAGTGTAATGAATGTGAGGAAAGAGGACAACAGATGGGTATAAAGTAAAAGGGTATAACCGATAGCCAGTAAATACCATTTGCGGCTATCGCCTGCTATGATATGGTAAAGTCCCAGAAATATAAGCGGAAGAAAGGTAAAAGAGATAGATTCGCCTAATGCACCGCGATTGTACCAATCGAAAAGATGATATGCCGAGAAGGTATAGAGTATGGCACTGAACGATGCCATCATCCGGTTATCGAAAACGGTTTTTACAGCATGATACATAAACAGTCCGCATAGGAAAGTCAATGTAAAGATCATTACATTATAAGCTGCTACCGGCCCGATAAGCAAGCCTATCGCAGCAAAGGGCAGAAGCATAAGATCGGGATAGAAAGCTTTGGTAAAATAACCATACCCTTCCATAGCGTTGAAATCGAGGTAAATCGGATATTTACCAGCCTGCAATGCTTCCATCAGAACATTGAAACGCCTGAAATTGAAGAAATAATCGTGCCCTCCATATTCCGACACAGGCGCAAACCAGCACACCATGAACAGGGATAAGGTGAACAAAACAAACAGGAACAGCGGGTAATCATACCTGCTATCCTTCATTTTTATTTCAGATTGAAGATTCATCTTCAGATAAAGATTGCTTTTGCTTGCGGACTGACACAAAAATGTAAATGCACAGACCAATAATACTTAGCACTGAAAGGAACCAGCCTACTTGCTGTGCCACAGTGCCGTCATAATACACTTCCACACTTCCCGAACGGTCTGCGTGTATCTCTACCAATCCGTTGTTGCTTTCACTCACCGGAATGGTCTGATCATCCAGTGTAGCAGTATATCCTTTATAGTAAATAAGCGGAAGCTCTAACATTCCGGCATTATCCGATGTCAGGTTGAGGCGTGTATATTTCCCGTTTCTATCAAAACCTGAGACATTTATTGTATCCTCTCCGCTAAGAATGAGATCCCCTCTTTTTTCGATAAAATCGACCGAAGGTACTTTTACGGGAAGGTACTCCGCTCCACCCATATTATACGCGTTTGCCGGTTGCGGCACATTTTCTTCTATCGAATTGTAACAACGTACTTCTTTATATATCCGGCTGTCGTTGGCCATTACTACCAATATCATTGCCACCACCATACACAGGGCGATCAATCCGCGTTTATTCGACTTTATCAGTAGTGACAGATAATATGCTCCTGCCACTGCAAAGAAGAAACTTGAAAATTCATAAAATCGCCAAGGCATTTGTATAAAATCGAGTAAACTGAACGGGAACACACTCCAAGGAATAAAAGGCATGGTAAGCACGATGTAGAAAAGCCCAATGAGTACACCAATATCTGCCATTCTCAGTTTGTCCGACCTGCCACTAACGAACAGGCGTAAGGCAATAACACAGGTCAGCAACAAGCCCGTTCCCGGTATGAACAACTGGCGTGGCTGAATAACCCCGCCAAACATTCCCCAGATAATCCAGTGATAATCGAGCGACATATCGCCTGCCTTCATCATTATATTTTTACCGTTGTAGTAGAATGTATTGGAAAACATCTGTTCGAGCATCGGAAACAGATAGTAACTCACGATAAGTAAAGTGACTACACCTGCAATTACAAGAGAGCGGATTCGTTTAGGCTCTTTTATCAGCGGTTTATAACAGATAATAAGTATGATCAGCATGGTAAGGAACATCAACACCGAAGATATCAGGTGCGTGAATATTACAAGGCTGTAGCCGATAGCCAGTATATACCATTTGCGATAGTTGCCGTTTATAATTTCGTAAAGTCCCCAAAAGACAATCGGAATAAATGTAAACGACAATGCCTCACCTACGGCTGCACGATGATACACATCCAGTATGCGGTAGACACAAAATGTGAATAGTAAAGCTCCTGCCGATGCAGTAAAGGTATTTTTATATACACGATTGATAAACATGTATGTAAATACTCCGCACAGCACAGTCGTAGTAAATATTATCGACTGGTAACCGAATTCGGCATTGGTAAGGTTACCGATAATAGCAAACGGAATAAGGATAACATCGGAATAAAATGCTTTGGCGAAATAACCGTAACCTGCCATTGCACTATAATCGAGATAGATAAGGAAAGGGCTGATCTTTAGTCCGTCCATCAGCGCCATCAGCCGCCTGTAATGGAAAAAGAAATCGTGACCGGGACACAGCGGCCGGTACAACAGCATCATAGCCAGTGTAAGGATCACAAGCACAACGAGGAACAACCAGAAGTGGCTTTTCCTGTTAGCGGCTATTTTGCTTAAAAGAAGTTCGATTTTCCCCATCCTTATATTTTATTCTCTTCTCTTCCAGACAATAAATACTATCAATACTAAAATGGCAATCATGGATATATAGAAAGTCACTTTCTGCATTGTTGTTCCTGCATACCATGCTTTTACCTCTCCCGAACGATTGACAGGCACAGCAATAAGCCCTTTGTCGCTCTCTTCAAAATATACCTTTTCACCGTTCAATGTAACGGCATAGCCATAATAATAGAGAAGCGGTAATATCACCGTATCGGTACGATTAACCGAAATATGAAGCGAAGTAACATTATAGTCACGTTTCAGATTTGTTACCTCCGTATCTTCATTCCCCGTTTCTGCAACCTCGCCTCTGTCGCGTATATATTCTATATTCGGCAAACGTGCCGGAAAATATTCTCCACCAATGGTATGATACCTGTTACCAAAGGCCGGCTGCTCGCTGGTGGTGACATTTCCTTCTATATTTTTTGGAAAAAGTGTTTTAAAGTTTTCGCTGTGTATATAGGTTGTAATCAGTGTCGCCACAACGATAACGGCAAAAGCCGCCATGCGCTGCCTGCTCTTAGTCAGCAGCAAAGATAAATAGTATCCGCCCGCTATTGCAAAGAAAAAGGAAACAAATTCATACAATCGCCAAGGATATTGTATAAATGAAAGAATATTGAACGGAAAACGGCCCCAAGGGAAAATGCGGGAAGTGGCTATAATAAAAAGAATACCGATAACGACACCTATATCTGCTGCCCTGAGCCGATCCGTCTTGTGTCCTTTTATAAAAAAGCGCAGGAAGATAATGGAGGTAAGGATAATACCTACTCCCGTCCAAAGTATATTGGGATAAGCAATACCACTGACAAATCCCCACAGTAAAATATCGAAATCCACCTTACCGTATCCGGCACCGCCGCCCGGCGTACGGGCATCGAGATAGAACGAATTAGAGCTGAGCTGCTCCAATGTAGGGAAGATATAGTAAGAAGTGATGACCAAAGTAACCACACCCGCCAGCATCAGATAAGCGATGCGCTTAGGTTCTCTGATCAGAGATTTGCAGTAAACAAGTAATAGAATGAGCAGGGTGACAAACATCAGCACTGATGCTATCGTATGGGTATAAATCAGCAGGCTGTAACCTATGGCTAACACATACCATTTACGGTAATCGCCTTTAACTATATAATACAATCCAAGAAAAACGATGGGCAGAAAGGTGAACGAAAGCCCTTCGGATAATGCGCCCCGCTGATAAAAGTCATACAGACGGTAGACGGCAAAAGTATAAAGTAGAGAGCTTACAGCCGCAGCATACCTGCTCTTGAAGATTACCCTGACAGTATGGTACATCAGCACACCACACAATATGGTCATGGTGAACACCATAGCATCGTAAGCAAAGTATGTACTGGAGAAAACTCCGATGAAAGCGAACGGAATAAGTATGAGATCGGGATAGAATCCCTTGATAAAATAGCCGTATCCTTCGGCATTTACATAATCTATATAAACAGGATATGAACCATGCCGCAAGGCATCGATCAGCACATCTAGCCTACGGAAATGAAAGAAAAAATCGAAACCGGAATAAGACGATGACGGCCCGTTGCACCACATTGTAAACAATGTGAGAATAACCAGAATGGAAAAGAATATCCAGTATTGGTTTTTCCCGCTTTGTTCTATTTTATTTAAAATATTGTGCATAGAGCAAATTTAAATTTCCGGTAAAGATAATCAGAAAGATTTATTCGGACTTTTTTTAAGAGACATGAATTATTCTTTCCTATCTATTGCCTTCCATACTGACCATCCACTTAACAATATATACAAAGTGTAGAATACACATAAAACCTTTACGGATAAGAATGATTCACCTGATCGTCTGTCATAATCGAAAAAATAATTATACCATTGTGTTTTGTATAAGAGCGATTTCAATGGATCTTCCAACAGCAGCCACGTAACCATCGCAAGAGAAGATACAATAATCAGCAAAACCGTAAAGGACAAAACAGCTTTTACACAGGATTCCAGCGAAAATTCTTCACCGATACCCCTGACAAAGAAAAAATAGCCCAGAAAACCTGTCAAAATGGGATATAAGGATAAAAGCACAAGCCTATGATCGTAGCTCGGTGTATTGGAATAAAAATCTACAGCCTTAAACTCGAGACTGCAAATGAATGGATAGACTATTATAAACAGAAATAATAGCACAAACCTAAGTTTTGGGCTAATAAAAAACATATTAAAAAGTATATAGTCCTGTTATGAATTAGATTCTGTCTTCAAAAAGAGGAGAATAGAATTTACAAGTAGCATATATCCCCCCCTATGTCTGTTTTACCGGTATCTGTTCATCCCTTATTTCCCCCGAAAACACTTAACAATAGGGGAGATGTTAGAATAATCTATAAAACTACTTTATAGAAATGTTTGATTTGTGTGTGCGATAAAGTAGGTATAGCAAATATATCAATGTGCTTCCAGCCAGTTCTTTCCTTTTCCGCAATCGGCTTTCAGCGGTACAACCAGCTTATAGGCGTTTTCCATTTCTTCCATCACAATTTTTTGCACCTGTGGTAATTCGCTTTCTATAACATTGAAGTTCAATTCGTCATGTACCTGCAATATCATCTTCGATTTGATGTTTTCACGTTCGAAACGCTCGAAAATACGATTCATAGCCACTTTGATTATATCAGCGGCGCTTCCCTGTATGGGTGCATTTATTGCATTTCGCTCAGCATATCCGCGTACGGTCGTATTGCGGGAATTGATATCGGGCAGATAGCGTTTGCGTCCGAAAACAGTCTCCACATAATTCTTCTCACGAGCAACAGCGATGCTGTTGTCCATATATTCTTTCACTTTCGGATAAGTTTCGAAATAGCCGTCGATAAGTTCTTTGGCTTCTCCGCGCGGAATTGAAAGCCTTTCGGCCAATCCGAATACCGAAATACCGTATATAATACCGAAGTTAGCTGTCTTTGCCTTACGGCGCATATCGCCCGTAACTTCTTTTATCGGCAGTTTAAATATCTTGGCAGCAGTGGCAGCATGGATATCTTCCCCGCTGTTGAAAGCATCTACCATATTCGGGTCTTTGCTCAGATGTGCCATAATGCGCAACTCGATCTGCGAGTAGTCGGCTGAGAAGAATACACAGCCCTCATCGGCAATAAATGCTTTACGGATTTCTCGTCCCTGATCTTCGCGGATAGGAATGTTTTGCAAGTTAGGATTACTCGAACTTAGTCGTCCGGTAGCAGTCACCGTCTGATTATACGATGTATGCACCTTTTCATCGACAGGATTTACCAACAACGGCAGTGCATCTATATAGGTACTCAGCAGTTTTTTAAGTCCGCGATAGTCCAGAATCTGCCCTACAATAGGATGGGCTGTCTTCATGCTTTCCAGTGTTTCTTCACTGGTTACGTATTGCCCTGTTTTTGTCTTTTTAGGTTTATCTACAATTTTGAGTTTGTCGAAAAGCACTTCTCCTACCTGTTTAGCCGAATTGATATTAAATTCCGATTCGGCTGCTTTGAATATTTCCTGCTCTATATTCTGTAACTGGAGCGTAAGCTTTTTTGAATATTCTGCCAAAGCATCCGTATCGAGGCGTACGCCGGTATATTCCATATCTGCCAGAACATATATCAATGGCAATTCTATTTCGTACAGCAGCTTCTCCAAACCTTGTTTTTCAATGGCTTTTTCGAGTATTGCTTTCAGTTTCAGAGTCACATCGGCATCTTCACAGGCATAATCTTTTATCTGCTCGGGGCGCAGGCTGCGCATATTCAACTGGTTTTTGCCTCTTGCTCCTATCAGTTCGTCGATATGGATTGTCTTATAGTTGAGAAACGTTTCCGCCATATAATCCATATTGTGCCTCAACTCAGGATTGAGCAGGTAATGAGCAATCATGGTATCGAAAAGCGGCCCTTTCACGTGGATGCCGTACTTTTTGAGGACAATAATATCATATTTCAAATTCTGTCCTACCTTTTGTATTTTCTCGTCTTCAAAAAACGAACGGAATTGTCCTGCTATTTGCTTTGCCTTTTCAAAATCGGCGGGTACTGCGACATAGTAGGCTTCGCCTTCCTTAAAGGCAAACGACATACCTACCAGTTCGCTCGTAGTCGGATCTAGCCCTGTAGTTTCAGTATCGAAGCAGCAGGATTTTTCTTTTGCTATTTTTATCGCCAGATCTGCGATTTCATCGTCTTTCTCTACCAGATGATAAGTGTGCGGTATATCTTTCAGTTCCTGCAAACTCGAATAATTCACTGTTTCATTCGCTTGATTTGCTACAGGCAAAAGTTCAGCGAACAAATCGCCTTGTATTGCTTCGTGGGTAGTGGTTATCCGCACCGGATTTGCCGGACTACCGTCTTTCTTGAGTACGCGGTTGATAAGTGTACGGAACTCGAGTTCTTCGAACAATTCGGCTATTTTCTCAGCATTTATCTCCCTGCGCTTGTATTCGTCTTTTTTGAAATCGATAGGCACGTCTGTTTTTATTGTAGCAAGAAATTTAGAGAAAATGATTTGCTCTTTATTTTCTTCAAGGCGCAGTTTCAGTGTGCCTTTTATATTTTTTGTATTTTCGAGTAGATTCTCAATACTGCCGTATTCTTCGAGTAATTTTTGTGCAGTCTTTGGCCCAACTCCGGGACAGCCGGGTATATTGTCGGAAGCATCGCCCATCAGCCCTAACAGGTCTATCATCTGTTCGGGAGACGACAGTTCGTATTTTTCCATTATGGCCTTTGCATCGAGCGTATCAAATCCGTTACCTGCAAATTTGGGTTTGTACATAAATATATGATCGCTAGTGAGCTGCCCGTAATCCTTATCAGGAGTCATCATATATACATCGAATCCCTCTTTTTCAGCCTTTTTGGCGATAGTTCCGATCACATCGTCGGCCTCGTAGCGAAGCACTTCGAGTTCTTTGATATTGTATGCTGCTATTATCTCTTTAATAATGGGTACTGCAATACGGATATCTTCGGGCGTTTCCTGACGCTGTGCCTTATATTGCTCGTAAGCATCGTGACGGAAAGTTCCACCGGGCGGATCGAATGCTACGGCAATGTGCGTAGGATTTTCCTTTCGGAGCAACTCTTCGAGTGTATTCACAAATCCGAAAACAGCGGAAGTATTCAGCCCTTTGGAGTTGACTCTCGGACTTTTTATAAAGGCATAATATGAGCGGTATATTAATGCGTATGCGTCTAACAGAAATAGTTTCATCGGGATAATTTTTATAAAAACTGTGGAAAGTTACGGAAAAAGGGGGGAATTACAAAGCGGAAAAACAGACTATCATATCTTTTTCAACAATTAGTATAAGCCAATAAGTTGACCTTTATATATTTTCACTCCGTCACCTTCTTCCCCATAAAAAAAGCGCCATTGAGCTGATCTATAAACATCTCTATATTTTCCTTTTTGCCTCCTATCGGAATACCGAATCCTACAGCTCCGCCACCATGACGGCCACCGCCGCCCATACTCACCCCCAGAGCAAAGCCGCTACCGGCAACCTTGCGGCTGATGACAAATCGCCAGTCTGAGTCTTTCAGGTATGCTTTGTGAAAACTCCCACTATAAGCAATGTAAGGGATACCATCCACAACAACCGCATATACGTCTTTAGCCTTCACTTTCTTTTCCTTACCGGAGTTTTCGGGATCGGGTATTTTCACCTCTTTCAGGTCGTCACCATCTGCTTTAGTTACTGTAATAGGTGAAGAATTATCGGGAGTAAGCGATTTCAGCGATTTGTAATTATTATAGATTCCATCGGGAATATTCAGTTCGGTATAGAACGGAATACTGTTCCTTTCATACATATCTATATCCATCACCTGCTGCATGTCCAGTGCCTGTTCGTCTTCAAAGACATCATATGGCAGATTGTCTGTAATAAAAGAGACAATGGCATCGCCTGTAATAGTCCTGATCTTTCCGGCACTGCCATCAAGCAGGGTAGTATCCAGCGTATTGAGGAAATAGTATTTGTCGCCATCCATCTTATACAGCGTCATACGCAGGTGTCCCATGTTTTTCCCTTTTGTTTCCTTTGTGCCTTGTTCGAAAAACAAAACGCGCATCTGCACAGCCAGTGTTTTTGCATCTTCGGATGGAGACATCAGATTTACAATAGGTTTAAGCTGTTCTGCTATTGGCTCTTTTGCTGTAACCATCTGCAATCCATTCCAGATATCAACATACAATATTCCCATATCATCGGGGTTGGGGCGTGACTCTATATATTGCAGATTGCGATATTTACTGTCTGCTATCTCTCCATCGGGTATAGTAATCTTCAGGTCACTGTTTTTCTGGGCGTACGACCACCCGATAGACCATATTATAAGCACTGGAAAAATGAATAATCTCTTTCTCATAAATCTAAAGTTCTTTATATGATTGATGCTAATGTTAAAAAATACAATAAAAGTATTTTACTTTACGTATATACATTCAAATATATAAATAAATAACGCTAAAAGCCGAATTATTCTTAAATTTGCATTTCAACAAAAAAATGATATGGACAAGAAGCTGTTAATAGCTAAACCTGTAGCGGAAGAACTTAAGATTTTTAACTCCTATTACAAGGATTCGATTTTTTGTAATAATGCAAGGATTCAGGAGATAATAGATTATATTATGAAATCGGATGGGAAACGCATCCGCCCTACCTTGTTGTTACTAGCAGCTAAGGCCTGTGGAGAAATAAATAATGTAACCTACAATGCCGCTATCACGGTAGAACTGTTACATACAGCCTCCCTTATTCACGACGATGTAGTGGACGAATCGAAGATAAGAAGGGGGATGGCTTCTATAAATGCCATTTATGACAATAAGATGGCTGTACTTGCAGGCGATTACTTCCTGTCGACAGCTCTCATAAAAAGCGTATTGACCGGAAACATGGAGATTATCTCCAATATATCGGACTTAGGTCGCGACCTTGCCGAAGGTGAACTGAACCAACTCTCGCTTGTAAAAGAACTTATTCTCGATGAAGAGGAGTATTTTGAGGTGATAAAGAAGAAAACCGCTTCGCTCATGTCAGTCTGTATGCGTGTAGGTGCTATGTCGGTAGATGCTGTGCCGGAAGTGGTTGAAAAATTCACAAAACTAGGCGAGCTGCTCGGTCTTTGCTTCCAACTGAGAGACGATATATTTGACTATTTCACCAATGCTATAGGCAAACCTACTGGTAACGATATCCGCGAAGGAAAGGTGACTTTACCACTACTTTATGCTATACGGAATGCTCCCGAAAATGAACGTACCGAACTGCTGACAATCATCAATTCTTATAACTATACGGACGAAAATATACAGAAGCTGATCAGCTATGCCAAAGAGCATGGTGGAATAGAATATGCTTACCGTAAAATAGAAGAAATAAAATTGCAGGCGGAAGCGCTGATAGCCGAAGTGTCAAATACTGAGGTACGCGAAGCGTTGGAGGCTACGGTCGATTACATTGTAGAGAGAGCATATTAGTATGATAAAGAAAGTGTTATTGACGATAATATGTTCCGCTTCGGTTCTTCTGTTCTTAAGTTGTGGTAATCGTCAAGAAAACAGGGATATAGAAAAACACTTATCCCGAATAAATACCAATGCTTCATTCACGTTAGATACGATCAATACAGCCTCATGGGATTCCGTTTATGTCCTTTCTCCTTATATGATACCCGAATATCAGGACTTTAATATAACTATGACAGACGAAACCGATGCGGATATCAGCAATTCCATAGGAAATTCAGACCATATTTGTATTCTTTTATTCACAAAGAATAATACGCTCGTTAACTATGCTACAATAAAACGAGAGATTGCCGATTTCCATTCTTTAAAGAAATATTCTTCGAAACAACGGTATAGAATAAACTCAAGAAGAGAAGTATATATTGATAGCTTACAACAAGTTTATTAACAATCAACTATAACGCCCTGCCTTTATATACGTTCGAGTCTTCCTCACTGTACATATTACCCGAAAAGCTTATCCGTCCGCTATTGAAAGTAGAATTTACTTCAGCATTGCACCTGTTGCTACCATTTGGTATCCATATCCTTACCTCTGCCGATACGGCAGCTCCCTGCACAAACATACTGTAAGTTATATTCCCCTTTTTATCAGTATTTACCTTTATATTCGATACCATACCATCTACTGTAACGCCACCTATGCCGTTAGGCCCTGCATAGGGCGAATTGAAGGCCATCTGTATAGTAGCATGATCGCCATGTACGGAAATAAAATTCGTATTTGCATTTACATAGGTAAAACGCCCGTATTTGAAAGTAATACGATCGGCTTCGAGTACAAACTCACGATCGTTAAGGGCTTGTACAGCCTTATCGTGCCACATCTTTTCTTCGGCTTGTTTTGCCTGCTGCACCAATGGATCTTTCGCTTTACAACCACTCAATAATAAAATTATTGCGATAAATGAGAATACATACGTTTTCATATCCATCTTGTTTTTTAGAACTATAACAACCTGTGATATAAAAGGTTTAACAGATGAAGCTAAAAAACTGCAAATGAGAATTATAGTGTTACTGTAGACAGTAGCAGCACATTGTAAAAAGAGAAAGGATGGGATCTATTAAACTAGCGAAATCAACATCAGATATACAAATACTGCCGGAATGGCTAGTATAGTACTGTCGAAGCGGTCGAGAATACCTCCATGTCCCGGTATCATACCACCGGAGTCTTTTACCCCCAATGTACGTTTAATAAGCGACTCGAAGAGGTCGCCCCATGTACCGAAAGCCACAGTTACCGCAGCAAAACCAAGCCATGCGGGAACAGACAAGTTAGGATAGAAATGAGCAAATATAAGGGATGAAGCAATGGCTACAGTAGCTCCTCCGGCAAATCCTTCCCACGATTTCTTGGGAGATATGCGTTCAAACATACGGTGCTTACCAAAGGCCATACCTGTGAGGTAGGCAAAGGAATCGTTCACCCAAATAAAGACCAGCAGGGCAAGAATATACACATAGTGATAGCTTCCCGGTTCATAAGCAAATACCAGATAATTGGTTAGCGCCATCGGGCCGGCAATATATACCTGTCCTAAGAGAGAATAAGACAGTGATTGTATCGGGTTAGGGCGCTTCATATACAACTCGCTGATAAATAACACTATCAGATAGATGATATATGGAACGAACGCAATGACCGACGGGGTATGCACACAATAATAGAAACCACCCAAGAACAGGAAAAACCCGCCTAATATATTCAAAGGACGTATTACAGGTACTTTCGCATCTTTCTCCATCAGCCCGTAAAACTCGTACAGGCACAGAGCGGTAATAACTGAGAATATGATCAGGAAAGTATATTCATTAACGAGGATGCCTCCGAGCAACAAGCCTACAAATACGGCTCCGGCCAGAATACGGACTGCGATATTAGGTAATTTCAATGTGATCAGGTTTTAGAGTCTGTTTAAATTTTATAGCAAACTATTTATTGAGCCTATAATAAAAAATTTTCGCTAAAATTTAAACAGGCTCTTAGTTCTATGGGCAAAAATACTAAAAATCATTATACAACGTGTTGTATCCGACAAAAAAAGAGGCGATTCGCGAGAATCACCTCTTATGAAAATAATCGATGCTTTATTTCGGAGTATTTATTCCATTAAACTGTGCCTGCTTAACAGCCCAAGCCATGATATTACCAAATAATCTGCCATTTTCCACATCTCCACCTGACCAGTTTGTACGGGTTGTCGGGCGGAAAGTATCATCAAAAGCTAAAGGATAAGATGTCGCAGAAATAGTTCCACTACGCGATCCTGTATTTCCATTATAATTAGCAAACACCCCGCCTTCTCCTATCCAGAACAGATTGAAGTATTTATGCTTGAACATAAAAGGGTTTCCATCAGGGTCTCTGCTATATACGATGAGGTCTTCTTCGGGCATCCCGGCTATACTGATTGCTCCTCTGGTATCATTCCCCCAGAAGAGTCCTCTGATATCACCAAACGGGCCATTAAGTATTTCATCATCCATGAAGCCTATCTGATATCTTGATTCATCCTGCAAACTACTTGCCGAAACAGAAATACCCGGATATAAGGCCTCGACAAAGGCCTCCATCATATAACTTCTTTCCAGTGCCAATATAAGTACCCCTCCTGCTTTCAGGTAGTCTACCATATAGCCGGCGATTGTAGCCCTGTTCCCAGATGAAATAGCTAAGTCGAAACCGACCAGAACAATTTCCGGCTTGGAGTCGAACATCGCTTTTACCTGAGTAGGACTATAGGCAGAAGTACCGTCTAAAGTTTTATGATTGAATGTTTGAGTTTCAGAATGCCTGACTATATTTACTGTGCTGGTTTCATCCGTGCCGAAATTTATTTTGGCATCAGCTATTTTCCCACTTCCCTGTCCCGGTTGCATAATATAGCCGGCGGAATTTTCATAATATCCCCATCCGTATGTTACCTTGGTAGCCAATGATATTGTTACTGTAGCCTTGCAGGTTTCAGCAGTCTGCACACTGTTAGATGAGATAGTAAACACTTTGTTGTCGTAACTGTTTGGTGTACCATATCCTTGCAGGGATATAGTTTGCGGACTTGTATCAGCAAGCGTGCCCTGCCCCTTAAAGTATATGCCATCTATAGTGTTGGTTTCTATAATATAGGTTGCTCCGGCAGCAGCTGGATCAACATCTAATGTCACTTCTATGAAATTATCTTCGTCAAGTTCTTTATCCAGTTGGTACACGCCTTTCACTTCAGTTTTGTTACAAAGCATTGAGTAAATTGGTTTTTTCGAAGAGTCTTCTATTACGACATACAGAGGGGCACAGGCATCCAATGCTTTCTCGTTGAAGGTGATTTTAATGGGATCTCCGCTTTCTCCGGTAGGAGTAAAATTAATAGGAGTACCTGCCCCGGGGACAATAAGGGTATAATCTCCTGTTGCCATGAAAACCCCGGTAAAGGCAAAATAATATCCGTTTTCGGGATCGGGCATAGCCGTAATAGTATAAGCTCCCGCCTTTGTTACGGTCAGTTCAATACTCATGTAATTAGAACTGTTCAAAGGGACATCGTTCTGATATTGCCCCATAAATTTTAGTGTACTGCAATCATTTATTTCGGCTATTGCATTACCCATCTTGTTTTGCAAACAGTTCCATTCCTCACCGTCCCACTGGTTGAGACCTATACAGAGTTCTTCATCATCGTCTTCCACAAGGTTATATACAATAAGTCCTGTGTGAAGAAGCTTAGCATCGTTATATTCCTGTGCATTTGCGTCTATTTCGTCTTGTGTAACAAAAGGGAGAAGTTCTTTTTTCTTCACCAATTCTACACGCGGCAACAATAGCCCGCCTTTGTCAGCTGTAGCGACATCCAGATCTCCTGTCCTGTCAATAGTTTTGTCTTTGATTTGTAAAGTTGCATATTGCTCGGGGGGCTCGTTTTGTCCAACCGTCACTTGTGAGTTAAGATTTTGTATATTCCCGACCGATAAGATAATCAGGAAAAATACCAGAATTTGTGTTGTCTTCATTTTTTTACTTGAGTTTTTAGTTTGACTTATCAGATAATAAAAGCCCTTCCCTAAATAAAGTTCACCTACTTTCTTGGGCAAAAAGTATCAGCAAACAAAATCAAGCGTACTATTATTTGTCATAATCATAGTCTTAGTCTTAGGATAAGACTTAGAATATATTGGGCTTTCGTGACAAAACTAAGTATTTTTTTATGTAATGCAAAAACATATATCTATTATTTATCATAAAGATGTAATATCTATTAAACAATTACCCCTAAATGTGTATATTACAGACATTTAGGGGTAATTGTTTAGTGGGATAAATCCTTATTGTTCTTCCGATTGGTCTTCTTGAGTGATTATTCCGGGAGCATCTTCTCCTTTTTTAATTTCTATCTCCACATCTTTAGGAAGCTCTTCGGTTTCTTTCAGTAATTCTTCTGAGCGAGAAACCCACTGACGTTCGCCGAATACCTTCTTCAGGTCATCGGCAAAGATCACCTCTTCAGCAATCAAGAGATTCGCCAGTTTTCCATGACCATCGGCATGTTCTTTCAGTAAGCGTTTAGCACGCTCATACTGTTCATTGATCATAGCCTGTACCTCTTTGTCGATCAGAAGGGCAGTTTCTTCACTATATGGTTTTGTAAATCCGTATCCTTCTCCTGACGAATCGTAATAACTCAGATTAGGCATTTTTTCGCTCATCCCAAGATAAGAGATCATAGCATAAGCCTGTTTGGTAACACGTTCGAGATCGTTAGCCGCACCGGATGATATATGTCCGATAAATACATCTTCGGCAGCGCGTCCGCCAAGCAATGCACACATCTCATCGAGCATTTGCTCCTTCGTGGTTATCTGCCTTTCTTCGGGCAGATACCATGCAGCACCCAACGCCTTACCTCGCGGTACGATGGTTACTTTTACCAGCGGATTAGCATATTCGAGGAACCAACTGAGAGTAGCATGTCCGGCTTCGTGTATGGCTATTGTTTTGCGCTCTTCGAGCGTAGTTACTTTATTTTTTTTCTCCAATCCACCGATGATACGGTCTACGGCATTGGTAAAATCTTCTTTTTGCACCACTTTTTTGCCTTTACGTGCAGCTATCAACGCAGCTTCGTTACATACATTGGCAATGTCCGCACCCGAGAATCCCGGTGTCTGGCGGGCAAGAAATTCCACATCTACAGTATCATCTATTTTTACAGGGCGCAGGTGTACTTTAAATATTTCCTTCCTGTCATTCAGATCGGGTAGGTCTACAGTGATCTGACGGTCGAAACGTCCTGCACGAAGCAGAGCTTTGTCGAGAATATCGGCGCGATTGGTAGCAGCCAGTATGATAATACCGCTGTTGGTACCGAATCCGTCCATTTCTGTCAATAACTGATTCAGCGTATTTTCGCGCTCATCGTTCGAACCCATGTTCAGATTCTTGCCACGCGCGCGACCGATTGCATCTATTTCGTCAATAAAGATAATACAAGGCGATTTTTCCTTTGCCTGTTTGAAAAGGTCACGTACACGCGAAGCTCCCACGCCGACAAACATTTCCACAAAGTCGGAACCCGACAGTGAGAAGAACGGAACATTGGCTTCTCCGGCTACCGCTTTTGCAAGTAAGGTCTTACCTGTTCCCGGAGGGCCTACCAGCAAGGCTCCTTTAGGTATCTTACCACCTATTTCAGTATAACGCGACGGATTTTTAAGGAATTCAACTATTTCTTCAATCTCTTCTTTGGCTTCGGATAGACCGGCTACGTCTTTGAAACTGACACGCAGGTCGGAACCTTTGTCGTACAGCTGTGCTTTGGATTTGCCCACGCTGAATACGCCTCCTCCGCCACCGGAACCTCCGCCCGACATGCGGCGCATCATATAGATGAAGAGTCCGAATATAAGCAGTATAGGCAAGAAGCTGAGCAAGATTTCCACAGCACTGGTGCTGCTCTCGTAGCTGACATCTATATTGTACTTATAGTCTGCACGTACTTTATCGTAGAAATCTGAAAATTTGTCAGCCGACGGTATTCTTACAACAATGGCTGGGTTATTCCCTGCACGTTCGGCATCGGTTTTGAATACGGTTTTCACCGAATCGGGACGAACGAATGCTTTCAGCGTATTGTTCTTGTTGTCGACAACGATTTTGTTGATGCTGTTATTTTCTACATAACCCTGAAAATCGGTCCAGGGTACTTCTTTAGTGACACTGTTCTCGGTGAAGAAGTACATCCCGATAATAGCACCGAATACCAACAGGTAGATCCAATACAGGTTGAATGGCATCTTAGGCCCTTTGGTAGATGGCATCTTGGGTTTGTTTTTATCTTCTTTGTTATAATTATCCATATATTTTTCAGATACGGTTTCTAATCTATTCCCTTTGGTTGTTGAAAACGTATAACAAGCAACTACAGGAGATTGTTGTTAGTCGAAGTCGGGTATGCTCTCCAGCTTGGCATCAGCCCACAGATGTTCGATGTTATAGAATTCGCGCAACTCCGGCAAGAAAACATGTACAATAACCGTACCATAATCTATTCCTACCCAACGGGCTTCGCGCAGACCGTCTATCGAGAGAGGACGTTCCTTTTTCTTTTTCAGCGCATCCACGATTTCGTCTGAGATAGCTCCCACCTGCATAGGCGTGTTTCCCTCACAAATAACAAAGTATTGGCAAATTGTTCCCGGAAGTTGGGTCATATCGACGATTACAATATTTCTTGCTTTTTTTTCCTGACATGCAGCCACGATGTTGTTTACTAAGCTCTTTACTTCTTTCATCCGTAATTATAAAGTGTTTGAATCTATTTGAACCTACAAATATAGGGTGATTTTTCGAACAACAAGCCTACATACGTTAGAAGAACAAAGATTTAATGCAAGATTACAATAAATATTACCATATTTTAGAATAGATAAGGCAAAAAAACTATATTTGCCTGTGGAGAACAAACTACATGGAAACGAATAATACTATGATCGAAAACAAATTTTTCCGGATGCTGTTCGACTATCGGGGTAGCATTACCCGCCGCCAATATTGGGGCAGCCTGCTTTTCTTACTTATTATGCTCTCAACAAATAATCTTATATACAGATGGGAGTCTCTCGGTGGTTCATTGGGTTTCATAAGAAACATTCCTACAATATATGATGGGGACACATATTTATTTCTGATACAGATTCTCGGTGGCCTGATGACTATATTGTATTTTACTTCTACCGCTGTGGCATTTTCACTGATTTTCGTTACACTGAAACGTTGCAGGGCTTTAGGGTATGCGAAAGTAATAGGTTGGGTTTTTGCTATAATAACATACGCTTCTTATTTTTTGCTGAACGCACTTTCTAAGTATGCTCAATACAAAAGTACAAGTGCGCGTAGCTACGGAGGCGATGCTTCCGATCTCTCCGATGTAGACATGGTTATTCCTACAGGATTCATTATCACGGGAATATTTATCGTAGCAACCATCATAATAGTTATACTCCTATCCAGACAGGCTGATGTGGATAATGAAGAGGAAGTAGACTACGATGCATACGATTCTATTAGCTGCATATTTGGCCTGACAAAATTCTTTCTGGCGTACACCGCAGTTTTCATTTGTTTTAAGTTGATGGCATCATGGCTGGCATATAATCCTACAATTGCTAAGCTGGCAGGTCTGGCCGCCATAGTTGCATACGTTTATTTCTATCTGAAAATTTTCGTAAAACGATCGCGGGATGCAGGGATTAACAGTGCGTTTATCATCGTAGCTTTTTTCTCTTTAGTGGCACTGATCGGTTTCTATATTTTTACACTGGCAACCGGCTTCTTTGATGACAAGCCCGTAATGTATCTCTTCTCAAATCGTTTCTTCTATGTTTTAATGAGTGTGTACTTCATATTTTCATATGTCATTATAGCATTGCCGAGCAAGAGGGAAGAAGAAGTTTAAATTCTTATAAGTAAAAAATATACCGACGGATTCCTGCATCAAAAGTAATTTTGTGGGAATCCGTTTTTCTCTTTCCATTAAAATACAAGAAATTTATCGTATTTTCGGTTCTTTGAGTTGATAATGCGTTGCCGCGCTAAAAAAAGTGAGGTAAGGAAGACATATAAACAACATAGCACAAGAAGAAAATGAACGATTATAACGGACTTAAAGTCGGGAGCATATTTACAATTGTCTCCATGCTGCTTACAATAACCATTATTGTACCTGCTTTCTCTTTGATCCCGGGAGCTATTGTTGAGGGCATTGTTTCCGCGTTTGTAGACAACGAGCCATACAGTAATGTAGGGCGGGTTACGATTATCGTAATGTCTGTTATTTTTGCCATTATGCTAATAGCAACTATATACTATGTACGCAAGCAGGTAATCAACGATCGGGAGGTAACTAAAATCAAAATTGCTTTGATAATGGCAATGTCCTATCTGATAGTGCATCCTCTCGTCTTCTATATCTATTGGGCTATAAAGTTGGACTATCGCTCAGATGGGCAGTTGATAATGGGTTCCTTTTATACTTTCCCCATCAGTAGCCTGTGGTTTTTTATCTTAGGGCTAATAATAGATCTGGTCATCAGTTTAACGGAAAACAGGAAAAGCTATTGACCGAAATAGCTTAACTTTGCCATATGAAGAATTACGACCTCATCACCATACTTGGACCTACTGCTTCCGGCAAGACCACCTTTGCCTGCCATCTGGCTTCAACACTCGACACTGAAATCATAAGTGGCGATTCGCGGCAGGTGTATAAGTCAATGGATATCGGCACAGGAAAAGACCTCTCGGACTACATCGTTGATGGCAAACCTATACCCTACCATCTGATAGATATACGCGAAGCGGGTGATAAATACAATATTTTTGAATATCAGCACGATTTTCATCAGGTCTATACTGAAATAAAAGACAGGGGAAAATTACCTGTTCTCTGCGGTGGATCAGGCTTATATATCGAATCGGTACTGAAAGGTTATTCTCTTGTTAATGTACCGGAGAATAAAGAACTCAGAAAGAAATATGCAGATTACAACCTGCCCCGACTGACCGAGATGCTGGCAAGTTATAAAATCTTACATAACAGCACCGATGTGGATACAGCCCAGCGTGCCATACGTGCCATCGAGATAGAGGAATATAAGAAAGAACACCCGATGGAAACGAACGAATTCCCTCCACTCAACAGCCTGGTCGTAGGAGTAGATATAGACAGGGAACTCCGCCGAAAGAAAATATCGGAACGCTTGAAAGCACGTTTAAAAGAAGGAATGATAGAGGAAGTGCAGGCGATACTCAACAAGGGCGTCAGCGCCGATGATCTTATTTATTACGGGCTCGAATACAAATATGTTACGCTTTACATACAGAAACAGCTAACCTACGAAGAAATGTTCACCCAACTCGAAATAGCCATCCATCAGTTTGCCAAACGACAGATGACATGGTTCAGGGGTATGGAGAAAAGAGGCATACATATTCATTGGATAGACGCTACGTTGCCGATGGAAAAGAAAATAAGTGAAGTGATGGCGTTGCTGGCTGAATAAAAAATATGAGTAATATTTTAATTGTATATTAGATAAACGTTAGATTACTAAACTACTGTATATGGGAGAACGCAATTATTCCGAAAATGCGGTATTCGATTGGGATAATATGGCTGTATTTACTCTAAAAGATGAGGTGTGAACCTCTATTCCACTTTTTCGAGGAATTACAGACGTTATCCATAATAAAATTTACCTTTGTAGAAATCTTTTTTATTTCACAACATGATACTTATCCATAAAGCGACCATTATTAACGAAGGTTGTTCATTTACCGGCTCGGTATTGATAGAAAACGACCTTATCACCGAAGTTTACCGTATCGAAGAGGTACCCGAATATATACTCAATAAGGCAAAAGTCGTAGATGCCAATGGCCTGTGGCTGCTACCCGGTGTGATAGACGATCAGGTGCATTTCCGCGAACCGGGACTTACTCACAAAGGTGATATTGCCAGCGAAAGCCGTGCAGCCATCGCCGGAGGCGTCACTTCTTTCATGGAGATGCCCAATACCAAGCCGCCGACAATCACACTCGATCTGCTGGAACAGAAATTCGAGATAGGTGCAAACACATCATACGCCAACTATTCATTCTATCTGGGGGCGACAAACGAAAATCTCGCGGAGTTGAAAAAGGCTGATCCGAAACAGATACCCGGTGTAAAAGTCTTTATGGGATCATCGACCGGAAATATGCTTGTTGACGATAAAAAAGTGCTGCAAGCCATTTTTGCTGAAGTAGATATGTTGATAGCTACCCATTGTGAAAAAGAAGAGATAATACGCGAGAACATGGCTAAATACAAGGCGCAGTTCGGTGACGATGTTCCTATACAATATCACCCGCTGATACGTAGTGCAGAAGCCTGCTACCGGTCGTCAGCAGAAGCTGTGGAACTGGCAGACAGATATCAGTCGCGTCTGCATATTCTGCACCTTTCCACCGAGAAAGAGATTGGCCTGTTCGATATAAAACCGCTAGCCGAAAAGAAAATAACAGGAGAGGTCTGTGTACATCACCTTTGGTTTTCGGATGAAGATTATTCCAAATACGGTACACGCATCAAATGGAATCCTGCGGTGAAAACGCGGCAAGATCGCGGCGCACTCATGCAGGGACTGCTCAAAGGCAAGCTGGATATAATAGCTACCGATCACGCTCCCCACCTGCTGGAAGAAAAACAGGGTGGTGCATTGAAAGCCGCATCGGGAGGTCCGCTTGTACAGCACTCACTGCAAATGATGCTCGAACTGGCTAAGAAAGGGAAAATATCGAAAGAACAGGTCGTAACCAAGATGTGCCATGCTCCGGCAATCATGTTTCAGGTACATAAGCGTGGTTTTATCCGCAAAGGATATTATGCCGATCTTGTACTGGTTAACCCGAATAAGCCATACACAATCACACAGGAAAATATACTATACAAATGCAAGTGGTCGCCACTGGAAGGTGAAACCATGTCGGCAACCATAGAAAAAACATTCCTCAACGGAAAAATCGCTTTCGAGAACGGAACAGTAAATGAGGTAAGGGGCGAAAGGTTGCGATTCGATCGGTAAAAGTGTGACATAGGACAATAATATGTTATGGAAAGAGAACCTATCATAATATACTTTCTAGGAGAAAGCGAAAGTAGCAAAAAGCTCCCGTCTAATCTCAGAAAACGCTTATCGGGGCGCATCAGTATGGATGACATCCATGAGATTACATATCTGATTCAGAACAACAATAAAGGCAGGCAGAGGCTATATAACCTGATCTTCGATGAAGACGAGAGGATTGTAACTAACACATTGTGGATAATGAACCACTTTTCATTATCTGAAAACAGATGGTTGTATCAGAAACAAGATGAAATGATAGATAAACTACTGTTGACAACAAATAAGTCACAACAGAGATTATTGCTTAATCTGCTTTACAGGCAACCACTGGCAAACCCACCGCGCATTGATTTTCTTGATTATTGCCTCGAAGAAATGATAGCAAGAAAAGAAGCTCCCGGAACTACAACTATTTGTATGAAACTGGCTTATGAAATGTGCAGAATAATTCCCGAATTACTGCAGGAATTCCGTACAGCATTGGATATAGTGGAAGATTCACAGCTTCCCCCTTCGTTGAAAACAACCCGAAAGAATATTCTAAAAGCTATAAGAAAAGGAAAAAGCTTGCAAAGTTATTAGATATATCATCATCCATTATTTTTATCTATATCCTGAGCGATCTTTGAATAACCAGTGTACTAGATTATAGAGTTAGCTACACCTTGTTCCGCTGAACGATGTTTCTAGTTTACTAGAAAAAAGAATTGCAAAGTAATCGGCGGAGGAAAATTTAAACTAGCAAGCTAGTAAACTAAAAAAACTAATAAACTAGTAAGAGTTGTCAGGTTTTAGTTAAAATATTTCATGTGAATAAATAATCACCCTCTGTAACCGGAAGAAAATATTATATGAAACATTGCTATAATTGAGATGGGACTACCAAGCAGCAGGAGCAGGCTGTTTATCATTAATTGCTTTCTGTCTTCTTTATTGAAACAAGCCTCAAAAAGGCAGGCTAGCATGATCAGTAAATTCAGAATCGGAGTAAGAAAACATGAATAAAAAAGAAAGCCTTCCAGAAAACGCAAACTATCTCCAAAAGTAAATGCAAGTATAACAGCAATCAGATTAACGGAAATACTTGCTATAGAGAACCAAAAGCTAAACTTCACGAATCCTTTCATGAACCAAATATAATAAAAAATCAAGATGGCCTCACAAAATTTTAACTTCCCCGAAACAATTAATAGTTAGATTTGTTTATATAATTACATAAGCGGTGTGAATATTTCAAAATACATAATAAACAGAATCTATATTAACATATAAACATTCGATTGTTTTAATTTGATAATCGCTGCTTTTGTCATTAACTTTGTCTATATAAAAACAAAAATAATAAATAAACTTTATCATTATGAGTACATCAACATTAAAAGAAAAAAAAGCAACCTCAGTTAATGCTGAAATTGCAACATTCATTGGTAAAATGTTTTCATTCAACAGCAGCCTGAAGCTTCATCACTGGCACATAACAGGCAAAGCCAGCTATGCTCAACACATTGCACTGGATCAGGCTATAGAAGACCTGCTGGATGTAACAGACCGTCTTGTCGAAACTTCTTATGCACTGAAAGGTGACCTGAACATCGTTATCCCTGAAACAAAGAACCCTACAGACATTGTAAAGCATGCTGAAGATTTCTTTGCCTATTCTGAAACTCAGAGAGAGCTTTTCGCAGAAGCTTTCACTCAGGCAATCATCGATGACTATCAGGAAGCTATCCAACAATTATTGTATCGCCTGAAAAGACTACAATAATAAGGAATCGGAACAAACTGTCCGATAAACAAAATATGATGAAGGCTATCTCCCTAAAGATGGCCTTTGTTGCTTAAAAATTTATACCTTTGCAAACCATATAAAGACACAAATCAGATCATGAAAACAGACATTGAAATAGCCCGGAGCATAAAACTAAAAAACGTATCCGTAATAGCTGAAAATACGGATATAAACCCCGAGTACATCCACCATTACGGAAAGTATATTGCGAAAATCCCTGTATCGCTGATCGATGCAGACAGGATAAGCCGGAGTAAGCTCATACTTGTTACTGCTATCACTCCCACGAAAGCCGGAATAGGAAAAACCACCACTTCGATAGGATTGGTCTTAGGACTGAACAAGATAGGAAAGAAAGCAATCGTCGCATTACGCGAACCGTCATTAGGCCCATGCTTTGGCATGAAGGGCGGAGCTGCCGGAGGCGGATACGCGCAGGTGTTGCCGATGGAAGACATCAACCTGCATTTCACTGGAGACTTCCACGCCATCACATCGGCGCATAATATGATTACGGCTTTGCTGGATAATTATCTATATAGGAACAGAGGAACAGATAAGTTTCTGAAAGAGGTGGTGTGGAAGCGTGTTCTCGATGTGAACGACCGCAACCTGAGATACATTACTACGGGACTCAACGGCTCTGAAAACGGCACTCCTTCCGAGTCGGGATTCGAGATCACTCCCGCTTCGGAAATAATGGCTATCCTTTGCCTCTCAAAAGATCTCGACGACCTGAAAAGAAGGGTAGGCAACATTATTCTCGGATATGCTGCCGACCGTAGTGCTTTTACGGTAAACGATCTGGGTGTAGCAGGAGCCATCACTGTATTGCTGAAAGATGCCATAAACCCGAATCTGGTGCAGACAACAGAGAATACTCCAGCCATTATACACGGAGGGCCTTTTGCCAATATTGCACACGGCTGTAACTCTATCATCGCAACTAAGATGGCAATGTCGCACAGCGATTATGTGGTTACCGAAGCCGGTTTTGGCGCAGACTTGGGAGCAGAGAAGTTCTTTGATATAAAATGTCGGAAAGCAGGAATCGCTCCGAAACTTACCATTATTGTTGTCACCACCCAAGCACTGAAAATGCACGGTAATGTGCCGATAGAGGATATTAAGAAAAAGAATATAGAAGGTCTGAAAAACGGCTTTGCCAATATGGACAAACATATCGCCAATATGAAGTCGTTCGGACAGAATGTATTGGTAGCCCTTAACAAATACGGATTCGATTCCGATGAAGAAATCGACTTGATCCAAAATCATTGCAAAAGTATGGGGGTTGGTTTTGCGCTCAACGAATCTTTTGCCAATGGTGGAGATGGTGCTATCGACTTTGCAAAGGAAGTGGTAAAAGCTATAGAGCAGACCCCATCGGAGCCTCTGCGATTTGTATATGAAGACGGAGATTCTACCGAGCAGAAGATAGAGAAGATAGCGAAACAGATATATGGAGCCGACAAGGTTGTGTTAGCTGACAAGGCAAAGAAAAAATTGCCGCTGATCGCTAAACTGGGTATCGGAAAGTATCCGGTCTGCATAGCAAAAACGCAGTATTCGTTTTCTGACAATGCTCATGCTTATGGTACACCGAAAGGATTTACACTTACAATCAACGATATTGTGATAAATAACGGTGCGGAATTTATTGTTGCTATTGCCGGCAGCATTATGCGTATGCCTGGATTGCCTGCCGAACCACAGGCTAAGCATATCGATATTGTAGACGGAGTGATAGAAGGACTTAGCTGATAGATTTGTTATGAAACCTTTGTTTGTACTTATATTACTGTTTTGCTCCCTGTTCTGTGCGGCTCAAGGTGCAGATGTTGTGTATAGCAAGCAGGATTCTGTTATCTATGAAAAGTATATAAAGGAGTTTAAATCAGAAAGAGATAAGCCACTGGATGAACTGATAGTGAATACATCCAAGTTCTTCATGGGGAAACCTTATGTAGCATCTACATTGGAAGTGTCGGACAAAGAACAGTTGATAATAAACCTGAGGGAATTTGATTGCACGACTTTGGTAGAGAACAGTATCGCTTTGGCAAAGACTATAAAGTCAGGAGACACCTCTTTCGGCAATTACTGCCGGATACTTAAACAGATACGTTATCGGGACGGCGAAATAAACGGCTATTTGTCGCGTCTGCATTATACTACCGACTGGATTTTCGAGAACGAAAAGCAGAATGTGTTTGAAAATATAAGCCTTAAACCGGGAGGAAAAAAGGTTGTACAGCCTGTTAACTTTATGTCGACACACCCGAATCTGTACAAGCATCTCAAGAACAGTCCTTCCAATATCAGGGAACTGAGCAACATTGAAAAAGAAATAAACAAACGAGATTCGTACCGGATCATCCCATTAGCTAAAATAGCAGCAATTGAGAAGGGGATCGAAAACGGCAACATTATTACTTTTGCCACATCTATAGCCGGACTTGACTACTCTCATATGGGTATTGCTTATAGGCAAAACGGAACAATGCATTTTATCCATGCTTCGAGCAGGGCTAAGCAGGTTGTTATAGAAACAAAGACCTTACTCAATTACTGTAAGAGTTCGAAGAACTGTACAGGAATAAGCATATTCAGAATAAAACCGGAGAACAGATATGGAGAATAAGGGTATCTTGCATGGTATGGGAGGCTGGTCACAGTTCTTCTTCTTTTTCTTCCTTGCTTCCATCGGACTGATAACAGGAGTCCTTATAATTACACTGTTCACAAATTCGGAAGAGATATATCAATCAGCACGCACAATGCAGATGGTGCAGGCAATACAGACTGTCTTTATATTTCTGCTCCCCTCACTAGCCTTTGCCTATCTGTGTCAGGGCAGTCCGAAAACTTATCTTAAAACGGAAGAAAGCCAGAACCTCCTGCTGATCATTTTAGCCATATTGCTTATCATTGTCATTCAACCTTTTATAAATTGCATCAGTTATTACAATCATCAGATTGTATTACCCGAGTCGATGGCATCTTTTGATGGATGGATAAAGAATGGGGAAGCTGCTGCTGAGAAGACATTAAAAGTCCTGTTTACGGACAGAAGTGTTTTCTCCCTCATCCTCAATCTGCTTGTGATAGCTGTAGTAGCGGGTCTTGCCGAAGAGTTTTTCTTTAGGGGATGCCTGCAACAGATCGTACAGAAGATAGTCACAAACAAACATATTGCCGTATGGATAACAGCCATTATATTCAGTATCGTACATTTTCAGTTTTATGGCTTTGTTCCGCGTGTATTGCTTGGTGCTCTTTTAGGTTATCTGTTCTTATGGTCGGGTAGTATCTGGGTGCCTGTAATTACACACACCATTCATAATGCAGTGAATGTGCTTCTGATATATGTGTATTACGATATTCCGGAAAATGAACAAATGGGGTATTTCAGCCTTAATGAGAATGCTCCGCTGATTATTTCAAGCTTTATCTTATCTGCTATCATACTATTTATTCTTCACAAAAAACTATAATATACTATAAAGCCGAAAAGTAAGTTATTATATTTGCACTTACACTTACATCTGCATTACTTGCATTATGGACACAATAGAGAAAAAAGAAGGGTACGGATTCCTCATTGACTGGATCGTTCATGTTGGCGATATACTGCTGATAAATGTATTCTTCATATCGGCATATGTCATATTCCGAAATGAAGAATTGGTTATCAGCCATCTGCATTACAGAGAGAAGATTATAGCCCTGCTCCTCATCAACCTGTGCTATTTTATAACGGCCTCTTTCATACGCTTTCATATATCTTCCAATATTGTATATATTGAAAAAATAGTACAACGTTCAACTCTGTTCATCACTGTATATACCATTCTCATTACCGCAGGCTTTTCTGTTTTGCACATTATAAGCATTCCATTCACTCCATGGCTAATGGGCGTCTTTGTATTGGGTACATTGTTTGTAGCATGGCATGTCTTATTCCGTATATTACTAAAGTCGTACAGGCGAAAGGGCTATAATTACCGACAAGTGATCATCGTAGGGGGAGGTTCCAATAGTATCAAGACATACGAATCCCTGATATTCAGCGAATACGGCTATAAGATACTTGGTTTCTTCGAAGATGATCCGGATAAAAAGGATAACATGCCTAATTATCTGGGAGGATTGTCCGATATCAAGGATTATACCCAGACTACAAAAGTTGATGAAATATTCTGCTCCTTACCGGGTAGCCAGGAAGATGTAATATACGATCTGATCCACTTCTCCGAAAAGAACATGATCCGTTTCCACCTTATTCCGGAGTTTTATAAGTTCTTCAGGCGTCGGTTTTCCTTACACTTCATAGAGTCTACCCCCGTATTAAGTCTCCGGTATGAGCCATTGCAGCATTTTGCCAACAGATTTGTTAAACGGACTTTCGACCTTATTTTCTCAATACTGGTGCTCATCACCATTTTCCCTATCCTGTATATCATATTCGGCATTATCATAAAGACTGAATCGCCGGGTCCTGTATTCTTCAAGCAGAAGAGAACCGGATTCAAAGGGAAGGAGTTCTATTGCTACAAATTCAGATCGATGCAAATAAATGACGATGCAAATACATTGCAAGCGGTTCAGGGAGATCCGCGTGTTACTAAAATCGGGGCTTTTATGCGCCGTACCAGTATAGACGAAATACCGCAGTTTATCAATGTATTCAAAAACGATATGTCTGTCGTTGGCCCTCGCCCTCATATGCTGCAACATACAGCACTATATTCATCCATTATTGACAAATTTATGGTGCGTCACCTTGTTAAACCCGGTATTACCGGATGGGCACAGGTCTCGGGATGCAGGGGTGAGACCAAAACAGTCGAAGAGATGGAAGACAGGGTAAAACACGATGTGTGGTATCTTGAAAACTGGACTTTCTTTCTCGATCTGAAGATTATCTATCGTACGATACGCAACGCTGTCAAAGGCGAAGAGAACGCTTATTAATTCACTTTGTTAGAAAATCCCCCTTTCAGTCAGAGCCTTTCTGTATTTAGTTGCATTCAACTGATGTTCGGCAAACGTTTTTGCAAAATTGTGGTAACCTGAGAAATCCTCTTTGGCACACATATACAAATACTCGTGCTCTGAGAAGTTCAGTACAGAATCAATCCCCTTTATTGATGGAATGCGAATAGGTCCCGGAGGCAATCCTGTATGCTTATAGGTATTGTAAGGAGAATCTACCTCGAGGTGCTTATTGAGTATTCTGCGCAGGCTGAAATCACCTACTGCAAATTTCACTGTCGGATCAGCCTGCAAAGCCTGTCCCAGACGAAGACGGTTTATATACAGACCTGCAACCATCGGATATTCGTCTGTGTAGGTACATTCTTCTTCCACTATAGATGCCAGAGTGGATACTTCAATCTCTGTCAGCCCGATTTCTTTAGCTTTGTTCTTTCGCTGGTCTGTCCAGAATGTCTTGTACTCCTTTTGCATACGTTTGAGGAAGCTGTCCAGACTTACATCCCAATAGGACTCGTATGTATTGGGTATAAACATCGCCACCACAGTCTCAGGTGTAAATCCGAGCCCCTCGCATTTATCTTTATCATCCAGAGCAGATAACAGGCTTTCTTTACTAATCAGCAATTGTTCGCTAATACGCTCGGCAAGGTCTTCTTTTGTCCGGATATTATTAAACCTCAACTTAAGAGGTGCCTGATGTCCGCTTCGGAGATTTCTGATCAGATCGATAGCTTTCATATCAGGTGTTACGGCATATCGTCCTGTCTTTAAATTATCTTCGTAACCAAGAGCGGAAGCCAATAGTTTGAAGCTTGATAAACTTTCGACTCTCGCACTATCTTCTACTTCCTTTAACAACCTATCGTAATTTTTCGATTGGTCTACATAGATATAAACTGTCTTGTCTATATTAAATCCTGTGGATAGAATACTATAGCCGTATATACCCAGTGCGGCAAGTAGAGCGATTACTATAATTACAATATATAATATCTTCTTTTTCATATCTAAACCTGTTGAAGCAAAATAAAGCCAAAAATAGTGTATTTTTTTATGAGTATGCAATCTTTTATGCTTTTACCTTTTCTATTATAGCAAATAAATAAAACACCTTTTTTAACTAAAATGTAACGAAGGTAACGTTTTTGAATCATTTTACTTTCCATTACTTTTTCTTTCCTTATTCACCTATCCATTGGTTCGGCCGGTTTCTCAATTCAATATCCCTTTCTATTCTGTTAAGTGAGCTATTCTTATAGATAAAGTTTTTGTTAACTTATAAAATTGGCTTCATAACCACGCGATGCAATCGCGCGGTTTCTCTGTAATTACGACTCATATATGAATGTAAAGAAAAGAAAAAAGGAATAAATGTTACAGCTGGAGTAATAAATATTATTTCCACAAACATTGGAAAATTTAGTATAACAATAGGAAAAACTATTATAATTCCTCCAATTACAGTAGCGGTTTTAGATTTTTCATAAGTAAGGAATAATACAAATAATGATAACAAAATAGCTACTGCAACCAATGCCCATTTATGATCAATACAATGGGGCAATATTCGTGATAAATTTGTTGCCTTCTGCCTTGAAAAGGATATTGATGTAAAATAGATTTACTATATGCAAACAATAGAATCTGCAGACTATCATAATAATTAAAAATCTTCATTTACAGTTATCCTATTGGCCGAAAGATGATAATGCATGGTCATAACATCAGACCCATCTTGTGATGTATAAATTGGAGCAAAACGTTTTCTCATAAAGTTATCATCATAATTATAATGATGGGGAACAATCTGTATTCGAATAATTTTTTCGCCTTTATTCGACACATAGCCTATATACTGTCGATCAGAACTTTCCAGATATTCTTCCATCTTATTTTTATTTTTCTTAAATATTTTCCAATAATCTTTACGATCCTTATTGAGAGCCTTGACATCATAGGAGCCGGGATGCATTTTCTCGTTTTCATAAATTTCCTGGAATCGTCGTTCCATAAAATACTTATTGGCAGAATAATATTGGCTAATTAACTCTTTATCAACCTTAAGAATAAGGGGCTTATCAATATCAAAGCAGCTTCTCTTATCTTTTGGGTGTGAAAATATGATTGAGCCATACTCTTTTGGAAATATGAATCCTTTATATTTTCCGAAGTCAACTATCTGAACTTTTGAGAATATGGTGGTATCTTCATAAACCGTTATCTCAGCTAGTTCTATTTGCGAATAACATTGTATTGATAAGATACAAAATAATATGAAGAATGTTTTTTTCATGGTATTTATCTTTTTTCAAAAATAAAGGATAATTTTGATTATACAAAGACTTTCTGCTACCAGCATTATCAACCGGCAGGAATTTTATCAATACACAGAGGAGAAATAAAAATGGGAAAATAAAAACGAAAACTTGCGTAAAACTTATAATGATTACATACGCTTCGCTCCTGTGACCGTTGGTTGTAAGGTTTTAGTTAAATTCACCTCACCCCGACCCTCTCCAAAGTGAGAGGGGGTTGCAAAGCCCAAAAAGGGAATGAGCTTGTAGGGGTGAACCCATGTGTTCGCCCGAAAAACAGAAAATAATGCTAGCAAGCTAGTAGACTTAAAAACTAGTAAACTAGTAATGTTTGTAAGGTTTTAGTTAAAATAAAAAATATATGCCATTAGAAATAGAACGAAAATTCTTAGTAACAAGAGACTATAAAGCTGCTGCTTTCACCCACGAAGAGATAGTACAGGGTTATCTCTCTTCTGTACCCGAACGTACGGTGCGGGTACGCATCAAAGGAGAAAAAGCATACCTTACCATCAAAGGGATGGGAAATGAGTCGGGAATGTCGCGCTACGAATGGGAAAAGGAGATTCCGGTAGCCGAAGCCCGCGAACTTCTCCTGCTGTGTGAACCGGGAGTGATAGACAAAGTCCGTTATTATATAGCGAGTGGCAAATATACGTTTGAGGTAGATGAATTTCGCGGTGAAAATGAAGGTTTAACAGTTGCCGAGATCGAAATTGCCGACGAAAATGATAACTTTGAGAAGCCTGAATGGCTGGGAAGGGAAGTAACGGGGGATAAACGTTACTATAATGCCTCATTGGTCAAATACCCTTATAGTAAATGGGATTGAGATATGATTGATACCGAAGTAAAAGTACACGATAATTTTTCACTTGAATTCAAGATCGGCTTTATCACCAACAAGAATGGTAAAGACATCAACGAGTTCAGGATCAACACGTGGGTATTCGTACCCAACAGCCTCGATATCAATCGCTCTACATATAAGAAAAATGACTTCTACAGGGATGTAAAAACCAATATGCGCCTGATTACCCCTGTGTATTCGCTCGAAGAAATACTGAAAGCCGGGCGTGGCCCCCTACCACGCCTGCAAAAAGCACTGGATGCCTTAGTAATAGACCCTGCCGATGAAGTAAAGACAGAAAGCTTTGTCTATCAGGTAAAGATGCTGGTGTGTATCGTAAAAAGTGCGCTTCGCCGCCATGTGCAGATAATAAAGGCAACCACTACTGACGAGAAAACGCTTGAGCATGTAGAGGCTTACATACGCGATATCAGGGAGATAAACTTGCGATACAGAGAATTGTGGGACGAGTTGAGCAAACCTGATATTACAAAGCAACAACGTGAATACTTCCTGTTCGGAGACGATTTTCTGGGAAATATTACCGAGCAATATACCTTTCAGGTAATACGACTGCTACGAACAAGCACTCTGTTCGAGGCGGTAAGACCAAAACTGCATAAGCTGATAGAAGACGAAATCGCCCACCGCAAGAAAAGGGGCTTTATGCTACTCGACAAAGACAATGAGAAGCACAACAGTCTGGTAATCACGCAACGCAACATTCTCAAGAAGTTTGTAGAGAGTGACCTTTTCCTGCAAATCATTAAGAAAAAGGACGGCTTCTTTGCCGAGCAGTTCTACTACAGCATTGCAGCAGGGGTTGCTATGATCTTTGCCACAGTGATCTCATTCTTTGCCACACAGCGTTTCGGTAATTTCACCACCGACCTTTTCATCATCCTTGTATTCAGCTATATGTTCAAAGACCGTATAAAGGATATGATGCGCTACTACTTTTCGTCCAAGTTGGGGAAAAAGTATTTCGACACCAAGCTGAAACTGAGCATACGTAAACAGGAAATAGGATGGATCAAGGAAGCATTCGACTACATAGAAGAGAATAAACTATCGGAGGAAGTACGCAATATACGCGCACGCAGCCCGCTTGTAGAAGCCGAGAATCAGGTGTATGATGAAAAAATCATGCTATACCGAAAATGGGTGAACCTGTCGAAGGAAGAGATAGAGAAGTATAAAGAATACAGGCTGTCGGGTGTCAATGACATTACACGTATCAATCTGTTGAACTTTACGCAAAAAATGGATAATCCCCATATTCCGCTTTATATATCCAATGAAGAAAGGGGTTATATAAGCATCGAGGGGAATAAGATGTACTCATTATATTTCATCTTACACTGCAAATCGGATGAAGATGAATATTACAAGAAGTACCGCGTAATGTTTAACCGTAATGGTATCAGCGATGTTACGGAACTTAATTAGATAAAGTTCAGAGGCAGATTCCTGCGCCTTTCTTTCTTCTTCTTCCACACATAGGCATATATTGCCACTCCGGCTACAGCAGCTACCAAAGTCACTGCCAGTACTTTTTTTGTCGTATCGTTTTGTGCCATTATCCAATAAAGTTTAGTTATAGGTAAAGATACTAACATTATCCGAAAACAGACGGGGAACAGCAGCTAATTAAGATTATTTTATAAGCCCGAAATGGCATGTCGGCACATCGTCCACTCTGCCAAAACTCTTGAGGCTATTGCAAAACCGGAGACTTAAAACTCTCTCAGTCCGGAGACTTTATACCTGCTCAGAGCTTCAAGCCTCACATTTTTTCCTACTATCCCGCCATTTTGCAATAAGGCTTCTTCTACAGCTTTATAAGCTATTTCGGGATGGTTGTTGTCCTGACTGAGATGGCACAGCCAGATGTTCTTTATCTTCTCGTTGTATATACTCCCTATAAATTCGGCAGACAAACGGTTGCTGAGATGTCCCATGCCATTGCCTATACGTTGTTTCAGATAATAAGGGTACTTACCTGCCTGCAACATATATTCGTCATAATTGGCTTCTATTACCAGATGATTGGCACGGCAGGCATATTCTTTTATAGTATCGGTAATGCTGCCCACATCGGTCGCAAGCACAAAGGTCTGCTCATCGAACTCGATATGATAGCCTACGTTCTCTATACTGTCGTGAGGCACATCGAATGCTGTTATACGGAAATCGTTTATGGTAAAAGGTTCTCCCTTCTTTATAATCCGTCGTGAGCGGGTAAGGTCTGCCTGCACTACCCTGTTACGGAGAATACCTTCGTGAACGGTTTCGGTGGTATAGACAGGAATATTGTATTTATCGCCGAAGCAACCTACTGTCTTTATATGATCGGCATGATCGTGAGTTACCAATACGGCGACTATTTTATGGAACGGCACACCGTATTCGCGCAATGCTTTCTGAACAGAGCGTATACCTATGCCCGCATCGATAAGAATACCGCATTCGCTGGAGCCCAGATAGTAACAGTTACCGCTGCTGCCACTACCCATGCTGAAGAACTTATATTTGTGTTGTGTAAATAAATCGTATTGCATAACCTTACAAAGGTATGGAGTATCGCCAATAAAAAAAGTGTCCGTAACGTTAAAGTTATGAACACTTAGTATAAATTATCCTTTACAAAGCATGATTAGCCTTTCTTCAAAAACTCGGTTCTGAGCACAATGCTCGATCCGTCTATTTTGCAATCCACCTCTTCCGGTTCTTCCGTCAGGCGGATACTTTTTACTTTTGTTCCTCGTTTGATCACCATCGACGATCCCTTTACTTTCAGGTCTTTAATTACGGTTACGGCATCGCCATCCATCAGTTCAGCACCGTTACTGTCTCTGGGTATCATGTCTTCTGTTTCTGTGCCGGCTTCGCCTGTCCATTCGTGAAAGCAATCGGGACATACAAATGATGTTCCATCGAAATACGTATTTTCCATGCTGCACACCGGACAATTCGGAGTTCCTTCCATTTTAGCTAGTTTTTTAGTGTTAAAGCCACAAAGATAAGGGAAATAGAAACAGGTTGCAAATAGACAGTATTTTACACCAAATTTAAGGACTAAACAGGGTAAGCTTATGACTAATATACCAAAAAATGATGTATCTTTGCACTCATTAAATAACAACTCCCTCTTATCATTATTTCTTATGCAAGAGAAAATTATCATCCTCGATTTCGGGTCGCAGACCACCCTACTGATCGGGCGCAGGATCAGAGAGTTAAATACATACTGCGAAATAGTACCTTACAACAAATTTCCTTTCGGAGACGACTCTGTAAAAGGAGTAATCCTATCGGGCAGTCCGTTCTCGGTAAACGATGCCAATGCTTTCAAACCTGACCTCAGCCAGATCAGGGGCAAATATCCTGTATTGGGTATCTGTTACGGAGCACAGTATCTGGCATATACATCGGGAGGAAAAATAGAAAAAAGCGATTCCCGCGAATATGGCAGGGCACATCTCACACAGATAAAACCGGGAGTAGCTTTATTCGACGGAATATCGGAGGGTTCGCAGGTATGGATGTCGCACGGAGATTCTATTACTGTTATCCCCGACAATTTTGAGGCTGTGGCTGGAACAGAAGATCTGGAAACAGCTGCCTACAAGGTAAAAGGAGAAGAGACTTGGGCTGTACAGTTTCACCCTGAAGTATATCATACGACAGACGGTACACGCCTGTTGAGCAACTTCCTCAATATATGCCATTCTAAAAGGGGCTGGAGTCCGGCTTCGTTCATAGATACTACTGTTGCCGAACTGAAAGCCCAACTGGGTGACGATAAAGTCATTCTGGCGCTTTCGGGTGGGGTGGACTCTTCCGTTACGGCTGTTTTGCTGAACAGGGCAATAGGCAAGAATCTGACTTGTGTATTTGTAAATCATGGATTGTTACGCAAAAATGAGTTCGAAACTGTATTGAAAGACTACGAACATCTGGGACTGAATGTAATCGGTGTAGATGCAAGAGAACGCTTTTACAAAGAGCTTGCAGGAGTAACCGATCCTGAGCGCAAGCGTAAGATCATTGGTAAAGGATTTATTGATGTATTCGATGAAGAAGCACACAAGCTGAAAGATATAAAATGGCTGGGACAGGGAACTATCTACCCTGACGTAATAGAATCGCTATCTATTACCGGAACAGTTATAAAATCGCATCATAACGTAGGCGGTTTACCTGAGAAGATGAACCTCAAACTGGTAGAACCTCTACGCCTATTGTTCAAAGATGAGGTACGCCGCGTAGGACTTGAACTTGGCATGAAGGAATCACTAATCAGAAGACATCCGTTTCCGGGTCCCGGACTAGGTATTCGCATACTTGGAGATATCACTCCCGAGAAAGTAGAGATCATACAGAATGCCGATGATATTTATATCCGTATGCTTCGCCAGAATAATCTTTACGACAAGGTATGGCAGGCAGGAGCAATTCTTCTCCCTATTAAATCTGTCGGTGTAATGGGCGATGAACGCACATACGAAAATACGGTTGCTTTGCGTGCTGTTACGTCTACTGATGGAATGACTGCCGACTGGGCACATCTGCCTTATGAATTCCTTGCGAAGGTATCGAACGAGATCATCAACAAGGTAAAAGGTGTAAACCGTGTGGTATATGACATTTCGTCGAAACCGCCGGCAACGATAGAGTGGGAGTAGTAGATCTAATAAACACCAAGAACTGAGATAAAAATAAGGGCTATCATACGATAGCCCTCATTGTATTATATAAATCTTAGTTACAGATTATTTGTAAGCTCTCAATTCAATACCCTCTATATAATTTAGGAATGCCGTATTCACCATTCTGTTTCCGCCCGGTGTAGGATAATCGCCAGAGAAATACCAGTCGCCCTTATGATCAGGTGTAGCTTTGTGCAGATTCTCTATACTCTGGAAAACGATTTCTATCTTAGCCTGCGTACCTTTCGGTGTCAGCATTTCGGCCATCTTGGCAGAAATCTCTTCATCTGTAAACGGTGCATATATCTCCTTCACATAATTTACAATCTCTTCTTTCGGCTTATCTTTCTGAGCCAGCGATTTGCGATATACTTCATCTATCAGCGATTGCATGCCTCTTTCCTTCAAAAGCTCTATGGCTGCTCTGAAAGCTGCAAATTCGCTCATGCGCGACATGTCTATCCCGTAGCAATCGGGGTAACGTATCTGAGGAGAGGATGAAACGATCACAATCTTCTTCGGATGAGTGCGGTCAAGCATCTTGATTATACTTTGTTTCAACGTTGTTCCACGCACAATACTGTCATCGATCACTACAAGATTGTCTTCGTAAGGACGGATAGAATCGTATGTGACATCATAAACGTGTGCCGCCAAGTCTTCACGGTTACCATCCTGTGCGATAAATGTACGAAGCTTGATATCTTTGATAACAACCTTCTCTGTTCGCACACGCATCGACAGTATTCGCTGTAATTCTTCTTCTTTTATAGAAGGACCTTTTTCAGTGATCTTACGCAGCTTCACATCGTTCATGTGCTTGTTCAGTGCTTCCGTCATACCGAAGAAAGCCACTTCGGCTGTATTCGGTATAAAAGAGAAGACCGTATGTTGAATATCCGAGTCAATAGATTTAAGTATAGGATTTAGCAACAGTTTACCCAACTCCTTGCGTTCGTTGTAAATATCGGCATCCGAACCACGCGAAAAGTATATACGTTCGAATGAACAAGGTGTCACCCTCTTAGGTTCCTGTATTTGGGAGAACATCACACGTCCGTCCTTCTTCACTATGATGGCCTGTCCCGGATTCAGCTCTTTAATATCCGGCACATCCAGCCCCAAAGCTGTCTGTATCACAGGACGCTCCGATGCTACCACGACAATTTCGTCATCGTGATAATAGAATGCAGGTCGTATGCCCCACGGATCGCGATAGACAAAGCCGTCACCGCAACCGATAAGTCCGCCAATGGTAAAACCTCCGTCCCATTTCTCACTCGCTTTGTTGAGCAGAAAATGTATGTCCAGATTGTCCGCAATGATCTTGTTAAGTTCCTCACCTTTCACCTTACGGTCTTTTCCATATTTATCGTACTGGTATTGTACCTCCCTGTCAAGATGGTGACCCAACGATTCGAGCAAAACAAATGTATCGGCAAAGTCACGCGGATGCTGCCCTTCTGCAAGCAGTTCAGCAAACAGTTCGTCTACATTTGTCATGTTGAAGTTACCCGCCAGTGCCAGATTGCGCGTCCGCCAGTTGTTACGCCTCATAAAAGGATGCACGTATGATATGCCGGTCTTTCCTGTAGTGCTGTAGCGCAGATGCCCCAAAAACAGTTCTCCGGCGAATGGCAAGTATTGGCTTGCATATACCGGGTCGTGCAGCTTTTCGGAATCTACCTTTTCATAATTTTTGTAGACATTGGAGAAAATCTCAGATATGGCACCCGAGCCTGTCGCACGCTCTCTGAAAATGAACTCGCTGCCGGGAGGCGAATCAAGCTTCACCACAGCCAACCCTGCACCTTCCTGTCCACGATTGTGCTGTTTTTCCATTAGTAAGTACAGCTTGTTCAGTCCATACTGCCATGTTCCATACTTTTCCTGATAGTAGTTAAGCGGCTTTAGCAAGCGTATCATTACAATACCGCATTCGTGCTTTAAAGGCTCTGTCATAGATAATCTCCTTCTTGAGAATGTTTATTTGAGGCTACAAAGATAATATGATTTTCAACGCAAACCTAGAAAAATCGAGATGTAGAAATCATAAATAGTCGGCCTATTATTCAGCTAAGTTCCAATCCGAATTCGTCTTTCAACTTGCGAAGGCTCTCATTTTCTTCCATCATCAGGTTGAACTTTTCGGCAGGGGTAAAAGCCAGTTTCTTTTCATTATCCTCGCTGATACGCACCTGCATCTGTAACTGTGTATTACGAAGCTGAGATTTCAGTTTGTACAGAATATCCATCTTATTTTCAAGCAATCGCTGCTCCTGAACAGGATTGTTTACAACCACTTCGAAGACTGAATTCTCTAACAGGCTTGGCAAACAGTTCAACATTGTATTTTTCAGATGATGCTCTTCGGTCAGCTCTTCGGCATAGGCTTTCCACTCATTGATAAGCTGCAATGGAGTAAAGCGCTCATTGAGCACCTCAATAGTCATTGCCGGCTTGTCTGCCTCCTGCTCTTTTTTCTGTCCTAATGCTGATATGGAAATACCTAATCCTCCCGTACTGGCTTTTGGAGCAGCAGACACTGAAGGCTCACCCACTTTCGGAGGTGTAATTCTGGAAACGGGACTAGTTTGTGGTGTAGTTGCAGCTACATTTGCAGTCGGTTGTGGTTGCGTCTGAGATTGTACAGGTCTGGACGGCGATGTCTGAGCCGGAGCCTGATTTGAAAATACAGGTTCAATTACCTGCTTTTTTTTTTGATCTTCCAAACCATTAGGGGAAGATAGTTGGCAGAGCCTTATAATCGTCAGATCGGAGAGTAACCGTTTATTCCGGCTGAGCCTGTAATTGAGATCACTTTCGTTGACTATATCTATCGCTTTATAGAGAAACTCATTGCTGCATTTCTTTGCCGTTTCTATATAACGGTCACGAATAGAAGCTCCCACTTCGAACAGTTCGGCTGTTTTAGGGTCTTTACACAAAAGCAAGTCTCTGAAATGAGATGCGATCCCCGTTATCACATTATTGCCGTCGAAGCCTTTACTAAGTATCTCGTTCAGTATCAGCAATCCTTCTACGACATTATTTGTAAGAATACAATCCGTCAGTTTGAAATAGTATTCATAGTCCAATACATTCAGGTTCTCGATAACTGCCTTATAGGTCACATTTCCACCTGTAAAGCTTACTACCTGATCGAATATAGAAAGGGCATCGCGCATCCCTCCGTCAGCTTTCTGAGCGAGTACGTTCAGTGCTTCGGGTTCTGCCTGTACATTTTCCTGTGAAGCGACATATTCAAGATGCTCGACAGTATCTTTAATCGTGATACGACTGAAATCGTATATTTGGCAACGCGAAAGAATAGTAGGCAGTATCTTATGTTTCTCGGTAGTAGCCAGAATAAATATAGCGTGGTGAGGTGGTTCTTCCAATGTCTTCAGGAAGGCATTGAAAGCCGCCTGAGACAACATATGTACCTCGTCAATAATATATACCTTATATTTTCCTATCTGTGGCGGTATTCTTACCTGCTCTATCAGCGAACGGATATCGTCTACCGAGTTGTTCGATGCGGCATCGAGTTCGTGTATATTAAACGAACGCTGCTCATTGAAAGCCACGCACGATTCGCACTGATTGCATGCTTCGCCATCGGCAGCCGGAGAAAGACAGTTTATAGTCTTGGCAAAAATACGGGCGCAGGTGGTCTTCCCCACTCCACGTGGTCCGCAAAACAGGTAGGCATGCGCCAATTTACCCGATGCGATCGCATTTTTCAGTGTGGTGGTTAATGCCCGTTGCCCTACAACCGAATTGAAGTTCATCGGGCGATATTTCCGAGCCGAAACTATATAGTTATCCATTCTTATCTTTCCTCTTTTAGCAATACAAAGCTATGAAAAAAAACGGAAACTAAAAAGGTAAAAAATGTGATTACCTTCATATACCAAAATAGACATGTAGAACCTATATATCCACAGAATACTCCTCCATATTTCATTATTAATTCATTTTTTCGACAGAAAGCATTGTTTTAAGAAAAATAATTATACCTTTGTACCCGCTAACGCAATTAGCTACGCGGATGTGGCGTAATTGGTAGCCGCGCCAGACTTAGGATCTGGTGCCGTGAGGCGTGGGGGTTCGAGTCCCTTCATCCGCACTGAGAGCGACAAATTGAAGATTTTCTTCTTTTTGTCGCTTTTTTTAATATATTAGTGTCGTTTTACTTTCAATAAAACATAGGGAATAATGCCAAATAATATAAATATTATTACGATACGCCTTAGCCAATACGCCTCTTCCCAGAATTTTGAGAAAGATGATTTCTTTATCCATTTGTCAACCTCTTTTTTGGATTTAAAAAACCAGACATTATCAAAATTATCACTCTGATATACAACAAATACAGAATCATTATATTTAAACGGGGGAATCGTAGAATAATCCTTACAAATAGTATGTATTTTATCATCAGATAGAAGGAATCTGCAAAAAACCGTTGAATGCGAATTTGGCGTCGCTGTATGAAATTTTATATTTACTACTCTGCCTTTTGTTGTTGCATAACCTTCAAGTAAGTTATCTGTTTTAGTTTTTAAATCTAAATATGAAAAGAATGTAAACGCAAGGAAAAATACAATTAGCATAATTGAATCGGTAATATGCTCTGTATTATTCTCTGCTATCAAACAGCAGAAAGTGGCAGCCAGCAATGGAACAGTAATCGGGAAATAAGGATATTCATAGATGGTACAACGAATGAAATAAATAAACGACAAGACATAAAATGCAAAGCCAATATACTTAAGGGTTTTTGGTTTTATTTTTCTCAATACTTGTTTCATCCGATCCCCTCTTTCATCAAATCTAACTTCATGTTACAATTATAATACCTGTTCTCTTTAAAAGTGACATATCCTTCATCGAGTTTGTCAAATCCCAAGCGGGAATAAAATACCACATTTTCGGGTAACTGTGTAGTTAGCCCTAACAGATGGCAAGCAGAGCCGGAAGCCACAAGACGGTCTATTGCGTGCCTGACCATTAAAGAGCCGATGCCACAACCCCTGTACTCCTCTTTTACAACGACCATAGACAGATAATGATGTTCCTGATTTTCCAGCGATTCCGTCAATAGTTTCTTATTCTTTGCATCCAGACTAAGCATTCTGATCAAAGTACTGAGTCCAAACTTTGAAATGAAGCGGGGTATACCGATTTGAAAATATATGGAGATACTATTTGATACACCTTGTGGAGGAATTAATGAATATGTTCCGACTATCGCACTTGAGCTCTTTTCTTTTACAACCATTGTCAACGGTTGTTTCCGGTTATTCATCAGCAGGCTTGTCCGGAACAACCACAACAAGCCTTCTCTTAGCTGACTTTTATCTTTGAAAACAGCAGAATATGCCGGATTGGTATAAAAGGCATCTGTCAGTACTACTGCCACTTCATCAATCTCAGAATGCTGTATCTGTTTTATTTCAAAGTTGTTCATATTCTATAATCTCCGTTACACACTCTCGCTTTTACAAATTACCAGATTCCCAGTTAGACCAATGATTATTAGGCTCTTTTGTTGGTTTCCATAGGGTAGAATCTCTCGTCACCAATATTTTAGCTATTAGTTGAAATAATTCCTGCTTACTAGGAATATTATCTTCATTATAAATACTGAAGTAATGAAATTCATCTAATGTCATTATTTTAGGAATATCTTTTAAAAACTGCTCTTTTATCTCCGATTCTGTACTTTGAACAACCGAAGGTTGTGTGTCATTCAAATATCTTACCAGCCCGCCGTAACTCATTAAGTTTCTTGGGTTATTATATTCCCTGACAATTCCCATTTTGATAAATAATTGGGGATCGTATTCTATATTAATCAGCTTATCTCTTACTCTGACAAATCTTACCGAATCACTTATCAATTCAAATTGCTCACCCTCTCCACCCTCTTTATTTCTTATGCGTTCATACTCTGTATGTGAAACAAGGCTGATGCTTTTGGAGTTTGCTATATAGTTATAGCCATTGTAATGTTCAGTCATATACTTAATACAGTTTCCTATATAAGCCAATTCTATACCACTATAATCGCCCCGATTCTGATAACCGCTCTTTTCAAAAACAATCGCCCAATTTACAGAATCTGCATATAAATGAATTCTGCTTCCTGCAGTCTCACAATATCCATGTTCTAGGTCTAAAAAGAAAATATACTTTATATCATCCGAATTACCAACCGGATAATACTTGCTTACTTTTTTATGGAAAGCGCCATCCAATTCACTCAGAATATCGTGCTCTGTATATTTCACAGAAAGATTCAATTTACAACTCATAAATAAACCAACTATAAATAAAAAGCTGCATTTTATGCATATTTTTATGCAACCCATAAATAAACTATCCATATTTTGTTCTTTTATCACTTAACCCTCACATTACTCCTCTCCACCAATATTACCTGAGAGTTGCTGATCGGATATAAATTCAATTTCGCCCCGTACTTAGCAATTATCTTTTCAACAGCCTCCTCGAAAGGAAAGCTCTTATAATGCGGCAGCGGATAAAAGTCGATGATATTCAACGCCGAAAATGTATCCAGATCTGGTGCTTTCTTAAAGTCGTCCATCTCTTTTGCATATTCGATATCCGGCGATACAATCATAGAACCGGCAGATTCTCCGATATACAATTTCCCCGAGTTGATCTCGTCTGCAATCATCTTGTCTGCTCCTGATCTTTTTAACTCCTGAAGCAGATAGAATGTATTTCCTCCCGAGATGTAGATATAGTCGTTTTCTTTCAGCTTCGCCGTCATCTTATCACCTGACATCTTAGAGACATCGAGCTCATCAACAATCAGCCCCATTTCTCTAAAAGCCTCTCTTGCCAGATCGACATAGAATTTTACTTCCTCTACATTACTCGCTGTGGGGATAAAGGTGACAGCCTTTCCTTTAATATCTTCTTTTGCGAACTCTTTAAACAAGTCTGCTACATCGGCAAAAGAAGATGATAAGAATAATCGTTTCATATAGTTACAATTCTCTGTTTATCACATTAAGTCCATAAATATAATTATTTTTCCAAGATAATAACAGCTCCTTTCGCTATAGATAATTCCATAAAGAAATTATACAGGTTGGTACAAACAAAACGAAAACTGCCGGATATCGCATCCGGCAGTTTTCCAACCTTAATAAAAAAATCCCTATAACGTGTGTATTAATAGGATGTGTGTATTTCTAATTTTTTACTTCTTCTCCGTATTCCAGCCCAGAACCTCGATCTTCGGTGTCACACCCGGCTCAGGGGTGTATTCGACAGTTATCGTCTTGGTTTCGCCCGGAACTACCGATATGTAATTATCACTATAAAAAGCAGGAAGAATACGTTTGCCGGTCTTTGAGTCTACAAGTGAGATTCTATTGAAGAAGGCAACAGGGCCGCCTTTCGCATTGGTGAGGCTTACTTCCATCTTTCCGGCAGATAGTTGCTTGCTGGATATACTTATATCGGCTTGCTTCATCTTGTTCAGCCCGCTGTATTTACCTTCAGCATTGGGGTACCAGTAGAAGTTATCGCTCAACAACTTCCCGCTTCTGTCCAGTAATTGCAGGTAAAGGAAGCCGCCGTCGTCTTTGAGCTTGTCTTTGAGCATACCTTCCAACGGCAGAAGCATCTTGGCATCGGAGGCGTCTATATAGGCTATTTCCTGTATCAACAGGGTTTCGTTGCCTGCCATGTCGTAATACCGGGCAACGAACATCATATCGTTCACTTCTTCAAAGCCGTTGTTTACGATCATGGAACGCTTGGTGACCGGATTGCACATTACATGCAGCATCTCGCTACCCTTACGCAAGCCGAACAGGCAGGCATTGGGGTCGAGGTAGTAGTCGTACATCTGCCCGCGCATCGAAGTCCAAGGGTTCTGGGTCTTCCAGATTATCGTTCCGGTGTACCAGTCCCACATGTGTGAGCTGAAGCCTTCTATCAGCGCTCTGTACTGGTCGTAGTTCACCAACTGGGCTTTCATGGCAAAGTCTTTTACATCTTTTGGTTCGCCGTAAGGGACGATATGCCCTTTGTAGCCTACTCCCGAATAGGTGTGGTATGTCCATACGGGGTCGGCTTCTTCTTCAAACTGTACGTTCGGATTGTAGCGGGGAGCTATCATGTTCTCTTTGGGGATAAAACGCTCCAGCGACTCGTAATCGCCTACGCCTACTGAGCCTACTTCCGAGTTGAATGGCCATGTGCGCTGCTGCCAGAAGACTTCTACCGGCTGTATGGTGTACGGGCCGTCGCCGTTACCGCCCAAGAAGTTGTACGACCGCTCGTCTGAGTTGGAATAGTCTATAAACCAACGGGTACCATCCAGTTTGGGTAATATAGAGTCTCTCAGGGGAACCAGTATATCGTGGGGTGGTTTTATCTCATTTCCTCCGCACCACATCGCCAGTGAGGGGTAGTTGCGTATCATCTTTATCATGTCTACGGCCGATTCGAGCAC
>NZ_JARXWN010000016.1 GCF_029892965.1 Dysgonomonas sp. PF1-14
TTCTGATAAGTTAAAGGGTTAAACTTTTTGTTTATTAAGCAATACAAACTTAATTGTTTGCCCTTTAACTGTCAGATCAGATCGAAACTATTTCAATTAAATACCAAAAGAGACTGTCTGAGACAGTCTCTTTCACTTTAATAATTGTACGCAGTCTTGCTTACAGCTTTTTCAATCCCTTTGTCATCTCCTTATCTGCTGCAATTATACTGATGGCGTAACCACCTGCCGGAGCTGACCATTGAGTCAATTTTGATTTGTTCGTTACTACAACTTTGCGGATGGTATATGCCTGAGGATTCGACCTGTAATGAGCATCTTTAGCATCGGCATAAATAGTGGCTACATACACCTTATCGGAATCTAAGAAGTCGAAACTTATATTAGAGGTGAAGCCCTCTCCGCCGCATACATTGCCGACAAACCAGTCATCCGTTCCCTTTGCCTTACGGGCGACTGTTATATATTCACCCGGCTCCGCTTCGAGATACTTGCTATCGTCCCAATCGACGGCTACATCTTTTATAAACTGGAATGCATCCATAAAACGCTCATAGTTCTCGGGAAAATCGGCAGCCATCTGCAACGGGCTGTACATCGTAACATAAAGCGCCAGTTGATTGCACAGAGTTGTATTCACCCACGAATTATTCTCGGGATTAGCTTTACTGATATCCATTTCGAAGATGCCCGGTGTATAATCCATAGGGCCACCCATCAGACGGGTAAATGGCAAGATAGTTGTATGATAAGGCTTACTGCCTCCGAACGCCTGATACTCGGTTCCGCGTGCCGACTCCTGCCCCAGCAGATTCGGATAAGTGCGGTGCAATCCGGTAGGGTGTACAGCTTCGTGCGCATTGACCATTATCTTATAATCGGCAGCCTTTTTCAGAGCATACAGATAGTGATTTACAAGCCATTGTCCGTAATGATGCTCGCCTCGTGGAATCATATTACCTACATATCCGCTCTTCACCGAGTTGTAGCCATTGTCTACCATAAACTGATAGGCTCTGTCCATATGGCGTTCGTAATTGCGAACCGAAGAAGAGGTTTCGTGGTGCATCTGCAAGCGTATATTTTTACTTTTGGCATAGTCGCGCAGCATAGGCAGATCGAAGTCAGGGTATGGCGTCATAAAATCGAACACATAATCTTTAGTCTTGCCAAACCAGTCTTCCCAACCTATATTCCAGCCTTCGACAAGCAACTGGTCGAACCCGTGCTTGGAAGCAAAGTCGATGTAACGCTTTACATTCTCATCGGTTGCCCCATGCTTTCCGTTCGGTTTCACGTTGGAATAATCGGTCAGTCCCAGCTGTACATTCGGCAGATCGCTATATGACCATGTACTTTTACCTGTAATCATTTCCCACCAGACTCCCATATACTTAACAGGGGTGATCCACGAAGTATCTTCTATCTTACACGGTTCATTCAGGTTCAATATCAGTTTGGACGCCAATATATCCCTCGCATCGTCACTGACAACAACTGTCCGCCAAGGGGACTGACAAGGCGTTTGCATATAGCCTTTATCGCCTACGGCATCGGGTGTCAGCCACGATTCGAATACGAAGTTCTTATCATCCAGATTGAGAGACAGGCAGGAATAGTCGACCAAAGCCGCTTCGTGGATATTAATGTATAACCCATCATTCGATTTCAGCATCAATGGTGTCTGCACTCCGGTTTCAGAGAATTGTGTCTGTGACGAGTTCGGAGTAACGGCATCTTTAAATAAGCCTTTTATCTCCGACAAATTGGAGATAACATAGTCATACTCCTGCGTATCGTAATCGCCCGGCATCCAGTATGCTGTTATATCACCCGACATAGCAAACTGTGTCCGCTCTTCTTTGATGACAAAATAGTTAAGTCCTTTCTGCTGCGGAAACTCGTAACGGAACCCAAGCCCGTCATCGAACAATCGGAACCGGATAACAATACTTCTGTCTGTATTTGTCTGATTGAGCGTTACAGCCAGTTCGTTATAGTGATTGCGGATATTGTTTACCTCACCCCATACAGGCTTCCATGTTTCATCGAAAGTCGAGGTTTGTACATCTGCTATTCTGAAATTATCATACAGTGACATACCCGATTCTATCCGGTTCTTTATATCCGCTTCCGCGCCAAAATTGAGTTCGACAGACTCACCTTTAAGCTCCAGCCCCAACTTACTTGATTTTATGACTGTTTTCCCTTTATAAGTCAACTCATAAGTCGGAACTCCTTTATCCTGCAATGAGAATTTCATTATCAGATTTCCGTCGGGAGAGCGTAATTCTTGTGCAGTCAGTATAGCTGTTGCCAATAGGACAATAGTCAGCATAAATGCTTTTAAAGAGTTCTGTTTCATATTCATAATTGATTGTATTCTAAACATCTCCACTCTCTTTATTTATCTATCTGCAAATAATCGATACTGAACAGCCCGTTATCTCCCTTCTCTTTCTGTATGGAGATGAAATTCACTCCTTGCGTCAAGGAAACTTTCGTGCTGACAGTGCTCCATTCATTCTTGTTCAAGACAGGGAATACCATTTGCTTAGACGCTTTATTGTCATTGATGTAAAGACTACCTGTACCGGATGTTTTTTCAGCGTTCGCATATCTTATCTGCAACGTGTATTCTCCTTTAGCAGGAACTTCGACAGCCAGCAATACGCTTGCACCTGTATTGGTGAAATCACCAACATAACCGGAAGCACTGTATCGGAAGTCTTTAATGCTTTTCTTTGCACCACCCATCATCGAAGCAAACTCGGCCTCATATTTCAAAGAGTTGTTTTTAATCTTAATAATCTTACATTCGTGCGGAGCTAACTCTACAGAGTAACCGCCCGACATAGCACCCAGATCGGCGTGAGCCCACAGGTCTCTTACATTCTCTACTGTACCCGAGATTCCCAGATCACGATCGAAATCGATGCTTCTGATCTGCTTTGTCTCTTCCCTGTTGAAAAGCCCTACTACCCAATCGCCGTTAGGTAACTGCCCTGCCCAAGTAGAACTGCCGACAATATCTTTGTGGTCGTAACTCAATGGTTTACCAACAAAACCCTGATCGTTGAGCGCCAACAGTTCGGTATTCTGATATATCCATGCACTTTCGCCAATGGTATCGTACTGGTCTGCTATAGCCAATGCCGAGCCGCCCATTACCATGAGTGAAAACAGAAACATTCTTTCTCTGTCGTTCGCCATTGTATTCAGCCGGATAAAGTCACCGTCGAGAATCAACTGTCCGCGTCCGCCGATATCGGCAAATCCGATGAAGCCGTCAAAGGCATTACCATACTGAGGCCAAATGGCTTTTTGCTGTCCGCGCCTGCGGTTGCTGATAAACTCCCATCCTCCATCGAAGCAATCGTCATCGATGCGGATCATATCGCCATAAGTGATTTCGTTGCGTCCATGATCGAAGCAGTTAGGCATCACCAGACTAAGGAATATTTTGTCTCCGGCAGCCTCTTTTATCCAATCCAGTACCCGTATATATTTAGCCGTTCCGTAATTTTTCTCATAGTTTTCAAGGAAGTCGACACGAAGGTATGTAGCCCCTATTTCGATAAAGTAGTTAACATATCCCTGTATCCACTCTTTCGCTCCTGTCTTGTCGGCATCTACCCAGTACAAAGGTTCATTGAAAGAGATAGGGCCTACTATATCCTGCGCTTTATAATTCGTCCCTTTTACGGTTACATTGCGATCGTAGGCGGCTTTTGTCATCCACATCGGATTGTAGTAAACACCCAGTTTCATATCGCGCTGAGCAAGATATTCTGCCCAATATTTGAAACTGTGTTCCCAGTCATCGTTGTACTTTACAATGTATCCATGTTCATCGACTGTCTGAGCAGCTTCTATCCAGCCATCGTTACAGATCATGTCGTAACCGAACGACTTGAAGTTTTTGTCCATCCAATCTATATTAGCCTTCCATCGGGCTTCGGGTATAGCCACATCGGTCACCCAGCAATGCTCGTAGGCAATCCAGTATTTAGGACCTGTACCTTTTCGCGTAAAAGGGCTATCACGTGCAACAGACGATAAAACATTAGACGACAATAAGATGATCAACAAGATACATGTGACTATTTTACTCTGAATATTCATAACAATTTATTTATTACATTTCGTTTTGAAAATAACACAGCCTTATCCGGAGAACAGAGCAACAAAAGGCTGTGTTATTCTCATTAAACCTAAAACTTTAAGTAACTTACGATATACTAATACCCCGGATTTTGTTTCAGATTAGGGTTTGCATCCAGCTGATCTTTCGGAACCGGATACAAGCGTCTGAATTCTTCACTCTTGTATGGTCTGAAGATCGTAGGGTCATTGTACTTACCGAAACGGATCATATCCGATCGGCGCCAGCTTTCCATAAACAATTCCCGTCCACGCTCTTCGAGCAGATCTTTCTCTGCCAAGGTTGTAAATGGAGCTACTCCTGCACGCGCTCTGAACAGATTGACAAGTGTCAGAGCTTCGGTGCTAGCCGGATTCATCCGCCACAGTATTTCAGCTTTCATCAGCATGATATCCGAATAACGGAAAGGGAAGAAATCACTGTTGAGGAATCCGTTACTGCCCATTTCTATCTCCCATTTTTTGACACGCACACCCGATTGACGGATAGTGTTATACAGGGATACAAATTCAGGCGTAAAGTTTACCTGCGGACCATCAGGATCGAGGTCTTTTTCGTAACCGCTATCAGTTATCGGTTCGCCCGTAGAACTATATTGTGGCCCCCAAAGGAAGTTATCACTCTTGCGGATATCATCGTCTTCGTACAGATAGAAGAATTCTGTTTGTACCGATAATCCATTCCAAGGACCGTTTGTCATATTGAATGTCTGCTGACTGGAGTAATGCAGCGAAACAAGCGGCAGAATCCAACCCCATTCGGTATAGATATCATCAAACGGTATGGCAAAGATGGCTTCGGACGAACCTTCATTCTTAGATATGAAGTTCTCCCTGTATGTATTGGTCAATGAGAATTTTCCCGAATTGATAATTTCATTGCAGGCATCCAACGCTTTTTGCCATTGCGCTGTTCCTGTATATACTTCTGCATTCAGATACAGTTTTGCCAGTATCGCTTTTGCCGTCCAGTAATCGGCACGTGCATAAGTAAGGTTCGATTTGTCTTTTGTCAGATTCGCGACATTGTCGTTTATCTCTTTTTCTATAAAGTCATAAACTTCCTTGCGCGTATTTGTAGAAGGCAGGTATCCACTAGGTACATCAAACTTTTCGACGATAGGCACATTACCCCACATGTCTATAAGCCACAGATACCAAAGTGCCCTGATTGTTTTCACTTCCGATATGTAAGCTGCGTATTTTGCTGGGTCTATTTGTTCCAACTGATATATAAGGCGGTTGCACGTATTCACCTGTGCGAAGAAAGCCTCCCATGTTCCGCGATAGAAACGGTTGTTAGCAATCCATTTGTGATCCGTCATTTGCTGGTCTTGTCCGTCACCCGCCCAGTCGCCACCGGTTCTGCCTGGTACAGCTACCTCATCGGTGGTACAATAGATTGTCCACATGTGATCATTTTTCTGGAAAGTTCGCAGTCCACTGTATGCAGCGCCTAGAGCAGAAGATATTTCTTCTTCGGTTTGCAGGAAGTTATCGTTGTCTAACTGGCTGTACAGAGTTTCATCCAAGTCTGTACATGAGTAGTTGAGAGAGAGGCAAATCAGTCCGGCTGCCGCAAGCGACTTTCTCATGTATGAGCCGATTGTTTTTAATATATATGCTTTTTTCATGATTGTCTGTTTTTAGAAAGTAAGATTAACGCCTAAAGTGAATGTACGGGTAGTTACCCAGCTGTTCAGAGGTTCTATACCCGGAGCCAGTACATTATTGTCGTACGAATAGCGAGGCTCAGGATCGACACCCGAATAGCCTGTGATATAGAACAGATTTTGCCCTGTAACATATACTCTTGCTGCTTCGATTACCGAATTCTGAGGCAGCTTGAAGTTGTAGCCCAACGTAATATTATCTAATTTGACAAAAGAAGCATTTTCTACATAGTGACTGTTGTAGGCTACAGGCCCTTTGTATTCCGGTTGGAAATGCTTTGTCTTTATCAGATTATATGTACTGATGCGGGACACCTGTTCGAACATCGTGCGGTGCAGATTCACCAGATCGTGACCATATACGCCTCTGAAGAAGAAGCTGAAATCAAAGTTCCGATAGGTAAATGTATTACCGAAACCGAATTCACCCTTAGGCATACCACGCCCGATGATGTCTACATCTTTTTCGTTGATTTCTCCATTACCATCAAGGTCTTTAAGTATGTAGTTTCCATCTGCATCTACTCCTTCATATATCCATCCTATCATTTGGCCGAGAGGTTTTCCTTCCTGTACTCTGACTACATTTCCTGTCAGCGGCGCAGGCAATCCTCCTACTTCTCTTACACCATATTGCAGATCACCCATCGACAGGGAAATTATTTTTGAGCTGTTTGTCGAATAAGTCAGACGGGTAGTCCATGAGAAGTCTTTTGTCTTGATGGCTTCAAAGTTCAATCCTACTTCAAATCCCCTATTTCTCAGTTTACCGGCATTCAGCACCGATGTAGGATACAAATTCGGCGGAACTGGCACATTAAGTGTAATGAGTGCATCAGATGTTTTCCTGTTGTAATAATCGAGTGTACCGGTCAATCGTGAATTGAACATACTGAAGTCGATACCGAAGTCTATTTCCGTTTTTGTCTCCCACTTCAGATCGGGATTCGGATTACTCTGCGGAGAATATACCGGAGTAAACTTATCATTGTACAGATAATAATCTAAAGAAGAGCCGGGACCATAAATCTGTTTCGACAGATAGCTCTGTGCAGGCAATGCGCCTGTAACGCCATAACTACCTCTTAGTTTCAACTGATCTACATGCGGAATATCTACGATCTTTGATATGTCTACCCCTGCACTGACTCCTGTAAAGTTACCCCATTTGTTACCATCACCGAAGCGTGAAGATCCCTCGCGTCTGAGTGATGCCATCAGGAAATAAGTATCATCATAGCTCAGGTTTACACGACCGAAGAATGCGATCAGTTTACTCGATTCTTTATAGCTCTCAGCCTTTGCTTTTCCGTCGGCAAGGTCTCTGGCTGCTGCGAGGTTGTTGTAAGAAAATCCATCGGTGAGGAAATTACCTGCCTGCAAGTAATAATGCTCAGATGTGAATTTCTGATATGAATATCCGGCTAAAGCGTTCAGATTTAATTTGTCGAACGATCTCAAATAGTTTCCTGTAAACTCAAACAAGTCGCTCTTGTTGTTGTATGTACTGCGTGAAGCCAGTCCCTGACGGTCTATACCACTGCCGTAAAGGCTGTATTTACTGATATATTGACCGTTCATAATATCCTCGTTATTCTGGGCAAAACGCATTGTTGCCGATAGTCCGTCTATTATTTTCAGATCGGCCTGTGCATTGTATGTCACGCGGGTAGTCTTCTGGTCATTTATATTCTGATTGATAATAGCCATCGGGTTATACAATTCGTGCGCACGATTCTGAAAATAGCCTCCATATTGGTCGTACTCCTCGCCCGTACCATATACTGGTGCTGTAGGCGGCATAATGATAGCCGACCGGAATACATCATCGAATCCCATCTTGGCTTTCTTATTTGCCAATGCCAAATTAAGGCTAAGTGTCAGCCTGTCGTTCAATATTTTCTGAGAGAGATTTAAGCGTCCGCTCAACTGGTCGTAGCCTGTATTGTGGACGATACCCTGCACATCGCGGTAGTTGAGTGACGCCATGTACGAGAATTTCTTTGTTCCACCCGATAAGGATATGTTATGTACGTGCGAAAGGGCTGTACGTGTGATTTCATCCATCCAGTCGGTATCACCGCCATAATCGGTACCGCCATATTCGAGATATTCGCTGCGGCTCATTATTGGCAATGATCTGTCCATATTCTCCATAGCCACATAGCCATTATAGCTCACGCTTGCCTGATCTTTCGCTCCTGTTTTAGTGGTGATAATGATAACCCCGCTTGAACCGCGTGTACCATAGATAGCTGCCGCACCCCCGTCTTTCAGTATATCCATACTGGCAATGTCGTTCGGGTCTACACTGCTAAGGTCGGCACCGATAACCCCGTCTATAATGATCAACGGTTGGGTATTGGCTCCGATAGTAGATAAACCGCGCAGACGGATGTTATAAGATCCGTTCGGATTTCCCTGTGGAGATACAATACTCAATCCGGCAACCTTACCTTGCAGAAGCTGGGCAGGGTTATTGATATTTCCCTTGTTGAAATCCTCCGGCTTAATGTTGGTAATGGCGCTGGTGATCTTGTTCTTTTCCATACTACCGTAACCGATTACTACAATTTCTTTAAGCATTTGGTTGTCTTCCTCAAGTGTGATGTTAATTGAAGTTTTGTCTCCAACTACAACTTCCTGCGGAATAAACCCAATGAAAGAAAATACGAGTGTAGAATTAGATCCGCCCGTAAGGGAATAATTCCCTTCGGCGTCGGTAGCTGTACCTGTTGTCGTACCTTTTACTACGACACTAACGCCGGTCAGAGGTTCGTTGTTTACATCCTTTACCGTACCGCTTATGCTCTTTGCCTGAGCATAGGACATCTGGCTGATTCCTATCATCAATAAGATGAAGAGAAAAGCCCGAAAATGTTGTTTGTAATTTTTCAGATTCATAATAACATAGATTTTAGGTTTAATCTTTCTTTTTAGTTTAACTATATATTAATCCCAGTTCTTTCGTATGATAATAAATGTGTGTGTTCCGGAGCGTATTACAAATGTATAGAGGAACTGATCTGCATTTTTTTTGAATGAAGAAGATAGTAAACAGCAAAAAGATTTAAATATTTAACATTCAATCATTTAAACAAACCGTAAAACCATGAAAAAGTAAATGGATACTAAAGCATTAGTATCCATTTTTATATCTTTTCAGAGAGGGAAAATTGTTAAAATCGAGATTTGAGAAAATAATCAGAATGAACTTATCTTCATTACTTCATTTTCGAACTCATCGCGGGCAACTATAGATTTGTTCCTGTATTTTGAGCGGTAATTATAAATAGTAGTGATCGAATAGCGCAAAAATTCGGCTATCTTCTGACTATCGGTAATACCCAGCCTGATAAGGGCAAATATGCGCAGTTCGGTAGTCAGTTTTTCGTCCTGCTTTGGTATTACTTTCTCTTCATCTACCAGGAGGGCATTGAACTGGCTGACGAAGTTAGGGAAGATATTGAGAAATCCACTATCGAAGTTATTATAGAAATCTTTCAGTTCATCATCAATAAACTGATTCGACTTCAACAATTTATACAATTCGTCGAGATTGCCTTCTTTCGCTTTCTTGTTCAGGGTACGATGGTGTTTCTCCATCTTCTCTATATACATGGAACAAAGATTCAGGAATCGTCCGATATACTCTTCTTTTATATGATTGGCTTCAGCTAATGCGGTATTATTACCTTTTAGTTTCTCATTGGCTATCAGGGTTTGCTTTCGGGCTTCGGCCAGTTTTCTGAATTGGCTGATGATATAAATAATGGTAATAATGAGCAATACGGATAAAACACTGACTACTATCAACAGCATATGAAGCCTTTTCTCCTGTTGCTCTCTTTCCAGTTGATAGGCATTTTCGATAAGAGGGTACAATTTAGATATTTGGATACTCCTTAGCCGTGCATTGTAGAAATTGGCATCGCTCATACTCTTTTTTATGTAGCTGTTTGCCCTTTCCAGTTCGCCACCTTCCTTAAAGAGTACATTAGCCAGACTTCTCAACGATGTATTTTCCTTTACAGCAGCTTTTATATCGGCAATGGCAGATATGGCCAGATACTCTTTGTGCTTTTCCATATCGTCGAAATACCAGTAAAGAATACCTGTTATAGAAGTGATCATAGCATAATTGCGCGTATCGGATTCTATTTTCGGCAGGTATGCGAGTAATAATTTCTTTGCTTTGTCGTATTCCTCCTGCTCCATATATCTCCACGCATATTCCATCGTGTATTCGAAACTATCAGGTTTTACATAGAATAATACCGAATCCTGATATGCTCTCCCCAACTGCTTGTATTTGGCAGCATAGCTATATTCGGCATATTCTCCCCACTCGTTGTAGGCATGGTAATAATTTGTATAATACACAATGAGCTGTTCTTCATTCAGTGTCGATTTTTCTATCGATCCGAGCAGTCCCACAGATTCAGGATACATACCTGATATAGTCAAGGTAGTAGCTATTTGCAGTTTGCTTTCGTTTATCCAGAATATATTCTTTTCCTTTTCGGCTAACGACAGGCACAATATCGAATACTGGTATGCCGAATCACAAATGAAAGCTTCATATTCAGTAAATATTTCTTTATATAAGTGGAATTTATCTTCGGGCTTAATGGCATTAGGTAATGCGAGTTTCAGATTCTCTAACTTTTTCTCTTTCGCCAATGTGTACTGGCTTTCATTCTTTATCACGTTATCGAGAACGTTCAGCAATGAATCGAGCCTGCTGTTTGCCGATACTACCGGCATACTTACCAACAGACCTACAAAAAGGATGATTACAAGTTTTATAGTTGACAAGAAGGATTCTTTCATGGACATTAGATTATTTACAATACAGGAAATAAAGATATTAAAATTCGTCCATTAATTTTGTTAAAAATAATTTTGAACCAATACAATCTACTAGCCTCTTGTCCAATTAAGGAAATAAGGGTATAATAAGAATTATCTAAGTATAGAAAGATACAATTCAAAAAGAGATGTATCATATTGCAGATGACACACCTTTTTTATAATGGCTATTCTTTATTTATAGGTCGTAATATTCTTCACCCCTACAATATTCTTTTCGGCAACAGATGTACTAAACAGCTTACGTATATCATCCTCTGTAAAGCGGTTCTCAGGGAAAAAACCGGTTGACGACATATAATTCAGTATCGCATGCCTGAACTGACGACCTTCCGGCTTGTCACTTACCGCTTTCAGATCACACATACAAACCAGCAATTTGCCCTCCCCTACCTGCATTTCGAAAAGTAATCCCAACTTATGATTACGTTCTATGTTATCTATTACTTGTACCAACGGCTTATAGTCGTGCGGCATTATATTCAGTATAAACGGCCTTGAGTTTTTTGAGATACTCCACCATTGCCAGTTGCTGTGCATATCGGACGGAAACTCTTTGAACAACGAATGAGTCGGATTGGTCAATATGGACAATGTACCCGGAGATACATCGCGTTTCAGATATTCAGATATATTCTTGAACATGGCATAATTCCAATAGTCGGGAGTAAATAAACCACCAACGGAGAGTTTGCCTATTTCGTTATGATCAGGTGTGTATAGCACCTTCTTGCCATCTTTCAATAAATTGAGTGCCTGTTTTAAAGACGATGTTTCCTCCACATCAACATATTCTGTTTGTACTTTCTCTGGATATACCCAGACATCATATTTGTTGATATGCGAACCTAGTTTCAATACAAGTTGCAGTTGTGTAGCCTTTTCCAGACTTTGAAGTGATGCGTCTATATTCCCAAGTTCCATTAATTCACCTTGTGGTATGTTCACATCCAGCTCTCCATTCGCTAAGATCACTTTATCGTCTGTTTTACTTAGGCTCCATTCCAGTTTTGCACCGGACACTGCTTCTTTCGAGTAGTTACTCACTTTTACGGATGCTGCAAATTGCTCATTATTGTTCCAGCAATATTTCGACATAATAGCCATTGGAACTACTTCTCCACAGAAGCTGCTGAATTCTTCGGCGCTTACACCATATTTGCTATCCATAAAGGCATCTAAAAGCCCTACATAAGCACTGCCCTGTCCCGGATAATCCTGCAAATCGAGCAGTTGAAATCCACCGAATCCCTGTGTACGGAAGCACATCTCTATATCTGCTTTGTAGCATAGAGCTGCAAAACGTGCAGTTGCTTTATGGAAATCCTCTGCCTGACCGGAGAGTCCGTTTTCCTGCAATCGGCGTTGGAATATCTCCATATTGTAAGGATACAACACTCCTTTATATTTCTTTATCTCATTATAATCAGGATATACCTGAAACTGCCCATTCTCGTGACTAATAATAGGCACAGTACAGTCGGCAACCGCTTTGGCAAAAGTAAGTTCGGTAGACGGATAAACACCATTCATATAACCGCCGTCCTTCGCATCGGCAAATGAGAACGTGGCACGTGCGTGCTGCGAATAATCCTCAGAACCAACCTGTCCGCCTACACGACAGGTAACGAAGAAGTCTTCACCTTGCTGTTGTCCGGCTGTTCCCAGCATATTGTTTGCACCAAAGGCATAAAGACGGCGATTGTCAGTCGTTCTGAAATCTGTAACAATACTACGCATCAATTCTATGTCTCCACCCAGTTCGTTTCCCAGAGCCATCATTACAAATGAGGGATTATTGCCATATGCTGACAATATATGTTCTCCTTCATTAATCAGAAAACTGCTGAGTTCCATATTTTCTTTATCCATCCCTCCCCAGAAAGGAAGTTCGGCCTGCATATATATTCCCTCTTCGTTTGCTGCATCGAAAGCTGCCTGAGGAGGTGTCCACGAATGGAAACGATAATGATTGAAACCATATTGTTTCGCGATACGCATCTGCCTTACCCACTCATCTTTTTCCATTGGCGGATAGCCTGTCAACGGGAATACACAGGCATCATGTTTACCCCGTAGAAATATTTTCAGCGAATTAATCGAAAACTGTGTTCCTTTAGTCGAAAAATCCCTGATTCCGAAATCTGCTGTATAAGTATCTTTCATACTTTCTTGTTCTAACTGAAAGTTTACCTTATAGAGCGCCGGATCGAATTCACTCCAAAGTGCTTGTCTCTCCCCTATATTTATATCGAATTTGTATATTTCTTTTCCTGTCTTCAAATCCAGTTCTATCTCTTGTTCCGGTATAGAGATCTCTTCTTTTGTATTCCATGTATATCCCTTAACTACTATTGTTGCTTTTCCCGACACTGATGATTCTATTTGTGCCACTACTGGCATTGTAGAAGAAGAAATTTTCGGATAAACCTGCAAATTCTCTATTAGAATACCGTCATTAGCTTCCAGCCCAAATTTGCCGATCACTCCGTTCCAGTTTGTCTGAGTAGCATCTGTCCATGCATGTGATCCATGTATTCCCTGCGGTACAGAAGCCGGACTATTATCTATCTTTATTTTTATAGTATGCTTTCCTGCTGAAAGTTTCCCCAGATTATATATCTGAGAAGAGAGAATAAGCGAGCTTGCACCTACACTATCCCCGTCTATCCATACTACAGATGGTTTACTTCGTTCCATAATCAGACGCCACTTTTTTTGCTCCGACGATGCGGGAATTTCTATCTCGCGTGTATAAGTCATTACACCTACATAAGGATTCAGACGGGTAAGTTGACCTGTATTCAGCGTATCCTGTGTGCGGGGAGCCAGACGACTCTCGTCCACCGTTCCGGGCAGATTGATTTCACCCAGATCACATTGCCAGCTTCCGGCAAGGGAGACAAATTCACGCTGATCGAAAACAGGCTTTTCCTGAGGTCGACATGAGAATAAGACAGCACTAAGGATGGCTAATAGTAGAGTTGTAGATTTTATAAACTGCATAATATTGATTTAGAGTGATTTTCTTTCAGCAATCAGATTTGTAAAACATATAATTGGTTATAAAAATAGAAAAATATTCGCAAAGAACAGCCAAAAACAACCCGTCTGCATCACTAACATAAGAGTAATGCTTATACAAAGATTCCAGTTTCAGGCAATGAAATATTTTTTATATTCTGCTGTAAAAAACATACATTTGTACTAATCCATTAAATCGCCGGCATGTTTCAGAGAGTTTTTTGCATTCTCACCTGTTTATATTTGTCCTTATCTGCATTCGGGCAAAAATTTAGTTACCAAAGTTTTAGCAATATAACTCTGGATGCTGAAGCTTCAAACATCAACTGTTTTGCACAGGATAAGCAGGGATTGATATGGATAGGATCTAACAAAGGCTTGTTCAGTTATGATGGTTTTTCGTCACAACAACATACTACCGAAGCCACTATTACACAGATATACTGTATTGTAATGATAGACGATGAGCACCTCTGCTTCGGCAGCGATAAGGGGGTCTTCTTCTACAATTACAAAACAGACCAATATGAGGTGCAAGACATTGTATTCCCCACTGATGTAAGAACAATGGTGATTATGGACAATATCCTGTGGATAGGTTCACTCAATGGGCTGTACAGATATCACCTGAACAGCAGAAAATTGGAAAACGTCAGTTTGAAAGATAATCCCGGACTACCTCACGAAACAATATATTCGATAATCAGATCAGAAGACAATATTTATATAGGGACTTACAACGGACTTTGCAGATATACCCCCACCTCCGGAAAGTTTGAAAAAGTAGCCCTGCCATACGATTCTAAACGAAGCAACCAGTTTGTAAATTACCTGTTGGAAGATAAGAGCCACAAATGCATCTGGATAGGGACCGAAGGTAACCTATTCAAATATGCGCCTGCTACAAACAAGGTGGAGACGTTGAACCTATTCTTCAACAATTCAGTAAAATCACTGTCAATAGACCATGAAGAGAATCTGCTAGTAGGAACAGATAACGGACTTTATATATTCAACGAAACAACAAACAGCATACAACATGTAGTACATGACTCACGCAATGACAAATCGCTGGCAAATAACATTATCTGGAGTATATTCACCGACAAAGAGCAGAATATCTGGCTGGGAACTGACTACAATATTTCACTATTGCGATTTAATAAAGCATTCCAGTTTATTCCCATATCGCAAATAACAGGGATAGGGGACGGGAACCGTTTTCATTCCATATTTAAGGATTCGCGCAATAACTTCTGGCTGGGAGGAACAAACGGGCTGATATTCTCGACATCACTCTCCAACCCCGAATCGTCTATATGGTACAGGATGGGAGATTCGCGGTATCCAATTCCACATAACCGAATCAGACATATCTATGAAGATAAAGATCGGAATCTGTGGATTGCCACAGATGGCAGTATAAGCCGTTATGACTATAATCGTAAACAATTTGTACATTATGCTATCGTAGACAGTACTCATACATATAATTCAAACTGGGCATACCATATCTTTGAAGATAAAAGCGGCCGTTTATGGATCGCAACCTGTCTGGGAGGAATATTTGCAGTAGACAAACAAAAACTGATGCAATCGCAAGGCAGCTATATCGCCGAACGGAATTACACAATGAAAGACGGGCTCAGCGGTATGTTTATAAACCAGATAATACCCGACAAAGAAGGTAATGTGTGGGTTCTCCTCTATCAGAACGGCATTAACAAGATAGATACAAAGCAAAATAAGATTTTCAAAATCCCTGCAAATCATGGCACAAAGGATGAAAACCCTAATTATATTCTTTGCGACAGCGATGGCTTCATCTGGGTAGGGCTCAGAGGCGGACTGGTTCGCATCGATCCGAAAAATGACGAATCAAAACGAATCAAATTCAACGAATTCGACAATGGAGAAATCCTTGCTATGGTAGAAGAGATACAGCACATCTGGTTGTCTACCACAGATGGCGTATGGGCTGTAGACAAGCAAAACCATCATGCTCAAAGGCTCAACATTACCAATAAGGCTTTTACAGCAGGCTTTTTTGACAAATCATCCGGGAATATTTATCTGGGAGCGAGTGACGAACTGGGCGTACTCTCCTCTTCATCACTCAAAGAAGCAAATATGGAGCAGCCTATTATACTTACCTCTCTGTTTATAAATGAAGAACTTTACAGACCGGGCTCTAATACAGGCAATATAAGCATCCGCTATGCAGACAATATAGAACTGAATTACAGACAAAACAATCTTATTTTTGAATTCTCTGATCTTACTTATTCACAGGAGGATAACAATAAATTTGTGTATAAACTCAACAACTGGGATAAAGAGTGGAATGTACTGAAGCAAAACACAAACCGTATCTCATATTCCAATCTCGAATATGGCAAGTATCAGCTACAAATCAGCAAACTAGACTCATCAGGAAAACCATCTGACATTGTACTTGTTTTCGCGATAAATATTACACCTCCTTGGTACCTTACCGTCTGGGCTAAGATCATATACGCATTTTTGTTTCTAGGTATAATCTTATGGGTAGTCAATTTTTTCAGAGTCAGGAATAATCTGCGAATAGAACGCATCGAAAAGGAAAAAACAGTGGAACTCTCCAACCTGAAGATGGATTTCTTCACAAACGTATCGCACGAGTTTAAAACCCCGCTAAGCCTCATTATAGCCCCTGTAAGTAAACTGCTGCTGGAAACAAAAGACAACTATAAAAAGAAGCAGTTGGAACTGGTACAGCAAAACGCGCTGAAACTAAATTCACTGATACGGCAGATTATAGACTTCAACAGGTCGGATAATGTAAACTCGGGACTGATCTTATCAAGAGTTGAGTTTGTAGAATTTGCACGCAGCCTGTTCTCCATCTACGAAGAAGGATATAAGGATAAGAGGCTTACATTTTCTTTTACCTCAAATAAAGATAAAATATATACTGATATAGATGTACTGAAAATAGAAGCCGTACTGAACAATCTCATTGCTAATGCCTGCAAATATACCGAGCAGGGCAATATAAGCCTGGAACTCGACTATAACGAAGACGGAAAGAATCTAACAATACAGGTAGCCGACACCGGTATGGGCATTCCCGAAAATGAAATACCATACGTATTCGAACGGTTCTACAAATCGTCGAAGACAGCTAAGGACAAAGATGGAACAGGAATTGGACTATACCTAGTGAAAACCTATACAGAGCAGCACCAAGGAGAAATAGAAATAAGATCGGAGGAAAACAAGGGTACAACTATTACAATAACCTTACCCATTATAGAAAATATAGACATAAGTGATACAGCCATCTCTGCAATACAAAACGAAAATCTGCCAAGAATTCTGATTGTAGAAGACAACTCAGAAATAGCAGACTTCATCTATCATATACTTGCCAATAGATACCAATGTGAAATATGCCATAATGGAAAACAGGGTTTGGATATGTGCTTACAGACAATTCCCGATCTGGTGATCTCGGATATTATGATGCCTGTAATGGACGGACTGGAAATGACACGAAAGATACGCAGCAATGTACCTACATCTACCATTCCGGTTATCCTGCTTACAGCAAAGGACGATAAAGAAACAGAGCTAAAGAGCATAGACCTGAATGTGGACGTATTCATCTCGAAACCGTTCGATCCGGGAATACTCCTGTCGCGTGTGGAGCAGCTTTTGACAAAAAAACAACAAATAGAGAATAAGATAAGATTGGAAACACTGTCGGCACCAAAACCGATAGAAGCTACTTCGCCAGATGAGAAATTCCTGTCACAGATCAATGATATTATAGAAGATAAAGTCGCCGATCCCGACCTTAATGTAAATTCTCTCAGTACTATTTCGGGTATCGGATCGAAGCAGATTTACAGAAAGATCAAGCAACTTACAGGAATGTCTCCTGTAGAATATATCCGTTCGGTAAGAATGAAAAAGGCAGCGATGCTACTCACTCAAAATAAATTTACCGTCTCGGAAATTATGTATATGGTCGGATTTTCCAATCCGTCCTATTTCTCGAAATGCTTCCAGAACGAATTTGGTAAAACGCCGCGCCAATTCATCGAAACCAAGGAATAAAACACTGGTAATAAACACTTAACAAACACAACATTCACTTGTTAAACTTTCTCCTTGTCCATTTTGTATCCATATATGTCCAATCTGTAAACCCTATCGGATAAAGCCCATTGTACATTTGCATTAACCCGAATAACCAAATGTACCATGAAGATCATTATTGCAATAGCCTGTTTATTGTTCAGCCTATCAGCTTTTACTCAGGACAAACAAAAAACTTCCGAAATATACATAGACAAGAAAGGTGTTATGCGCTGGGACGACAACAACCGCGAAGCCTCTTTCTACGGAGTAAATTATACTGTACCGTTTGCACATGCCTATCGCGCCTTGGGTTATCTGAATAAAGACCGCAAAGAAGCGATAGACAAAGACGTATATCATTTTTCGCGTCTGGGCTTCAATGCATACCGCATACACATCTGGGATGTGGAGATTTCGGACGGGAAAGGACAAATGATAAAAAATGATCACCTTGATCTGCTGGATTATCTGATCGCCAAACTACGAGAACGCAACATACGTGTACTGATAACTACTATGACCAACTTTGGAAACGGCTATCCTGAAAGGAATCAGAACAACGGTGCTTTCTCATATCTATACGATAAATGCAAGATACACAGCGATGCAAATGCTATTGCTGCACAAAAGAATTATGTAAGCCAGTTAGTCACACATGTCAATCCTTACACGAAATTATCATATAAAGATGATCCGTTTGTGATAGGATTCGAGATCAACAATGAGCCTTGCCATTCCGATACTCCTACACAAACGGAGAGCTATATTAACACTATGCTGGATGCCATAAAAAAAGCGGGAAACAAGAAACCTGTGTTTTACAATGTGAGCCACAATATGGATCATGTGCAGGCATACTTCAACACAGCCATACAGGGCACTACTTACCAATGGTACCCGATAGGGCTTGTAGCTGGGCATACCCGCAAAGGTAACTTCCTGCCGTTTGTAGACAGTTACAATATTCCGTTTGCCAATGCAAAAGGATTTGAAAATAAAGCTAAGGCAATTTACGAATACGATCCTGCCGACATTACATATTCATATATGTATCCGGCTATGACACGCACTTTCCGTTCTCAGGGCTTCCAGTGGATCACCCAGTTTGCCTATGATCCTATAGATATGGCTTGGGCAAATACCGAATATCAAACACACTTTCTCAATCTGGCTTATACTCCTGCAAAAGCGGTTAGTATGGCTATTGCAGCAGAGGTAGCCTATACAGTTCCGCTCAACAGGAAATACGAAAAGTACCCGAACGATACTATCTTCGACAATTTCCATGTCAGCTACAATACTGACCTGAGTGAACTTAACAGCCCCGATAAGTTTTTCTATTCGAACAATACTACATCAGACCCAAGCGATATAAACAGTCTGGAAAAAATCATAGGGCATGGCAGTTCACCTATTGTAAAATATGAAGGTACAGGCGCTTATTTTCTCGACCAGCTCGAGAGCGGAGTCTGGAGACTGGAAGTAATGCCGGACGCAATACAGATAAACGATCCTTTTGCCAAACCATCGCTAAAAAAAGAAGTCGTTACCATCGCTTGGAATACATGGAATATGGAGATCAGCATACCCGGTCTGGGTGAGAATTTCACTGTCACAGCTATCAATAAGGGGAATGTTCATAATGAAACATCTTCGGGAAAAAGCATTTCCGTAAGGCCGGGTGTCTATCTCCTCACAAAGAGTGATTATACGCCTACTAAAGACTGGCAAGCCAAAACCGCATGGGGCAACATCACACTCGGTGAGTTTGTAGCCCCCGAAGCCCATGCCAAAACATTTTCGGTGGTTCACAGTCCGGCAGTAGCTATCGAAGAAGGTAAGCCATTGCAGATAGAAGCACAAATAGTAGGGGCAGAAATGCCCGACTCGGTTATCATCTATACCGATAAAGTATCTTTCTGGAATGACAAGAATACATACTATAAAATGAACAGGACGCATAGTTATACTTATCGTGTAACAATCCCTGCCGAAGATATAAAAGAAGGTAAGCTGAAATACAATATCATTGTTTGCAGTAATGATAAGAATTATACATTTCCGTCAGGTATGGCAGGCAATCCGCTCGATTGGGATTATACACAAGCCGTTTATTGGGAAAGCCATGCTACCAATGCTGCAAGCCCTGTAAGTCTGTTTACCGTAACAGATGCATACAGCGATCTGGAAACGTACATCATGCCCGAATGGAGTCGTACAGACAGAAAAGTCATAAACAACAACCCTGCCGAAAGCCCGACATTACGAATCACATTCGAGTCTGATGCTCCTTCTCCGCGTTTTTTCCTGCGGAAGTATGTCAAAGATGTTATTGCGGGGCGTATGTCCCGGCTGGCACAAGGCAAAGAAATATGTCTGCACATCAAGAATGCACCCGAAAAACTATCGATAGGCTTCATTACCGGTAAAGGGTTTACATATACTGCTATCGTAAACAGTAAACAGGGAATTCAGAGAATTCCACTATCGGCTCTGCGGCAAACACATACAGCACTACTTCCACACCCTTATCCCGTATTTCTAGATAAATACTTCGAACCTGATACACAGATCCCTTTCAGCAAAGCGGATATAGAAAGTCTCGAAATATCCTTCGATGGAGAGAAAGGGAAGAAAGCAGAGATAGAAATCGGCAATATCTGGATAGAATAACACTATAAAAATAACACTTCACTAATCTAATACAGTTGATACAGTATGAATTATAAAAACTCAAAACCCCACTATTTGGCAGTATTTCTGCTGCTATGCATGCTACTACTGGGAACATCATTTTCTGCTTTCGCCCAACAAAAGGAAGGAAGAGAAATTACAGGAACAGTTATAGATGAAATGAAAGAACCGCTTATCGGTGTCACCATCATGGTCAGCGGAACTTCTACAGGTACAACCACAGATATGGACGGGAACTACAGCCTGACAATCCCTATGGGAACAACAGAACTGCAATTTTCGTATGTAGGCTATGAAATGCAGAGAATCTCCATTCCTACAGAAAATGTATTGAACGTACAAATGAAACCCGATGCCCTGTCGCTGAAAGACGTTGTGGTGATCGGTTACGGTACACAGCGCAAAAGTGATCTGACAGGTTCGGTAAGCAGTGTCAGCAGTAAGGACTTCAATACCGGACTTATCAGTTCTCCCGAACAGTTGATCAATGGTAAAGTATCGGGAGTACAGATCATGTCGAACAGCGGATCACCAACCTCCGGAAGCACAATACGTATTCGTGGAGGAGCTTCGCTCAACGCCAGTAACGACCCGCTTATCGTCCTCGATGGCGTACCTCTGGAAATGGGTGGCATCAGCGGCAACTCAGGCAACTTCCTTGCTCTTATCAATCCGAGCGACATCGAGAGCATGACCATACTGAAAGATGCTTCCTCTACCGCTATCTACGGTTCGCGTGCATCAAACGGAGTCCTTATCATTACTACCAAGAAAGGAAGTAGCGACCGAATGAAAGTAACTTTTACTACCACCAATTCAGTACAAACCCGTACCAAGCTGACAGATATGCTTTCGCGTGACGAGTTTATCAATGTAGTCAACAGTCAAGGCTCAGATGCGCAAAAAGCGTTGCTTGGTAACAGCGCTACGAATTGGAATGATGAGGTTTTCCAGAGTGCTTTCGGTACTGACAATAACCTCAGTGTATCCGGACATCTGGCAAAGAACTTCCCTGTTCGTGTGTCTTTAGGTTATTATAACCAAGACGGTCTATTAATGACCGATAATGCAGAACGTATCACAGGGAGCATTTCTTTGTCTCCCAATTTCTTCAACGATCACCTGAAACTGAACTTCAATGTAAAAGCCTCCCGCAACAACAACCGTTTTGCCAATTCAAGTGCCATATGGAATGCCGCTACATGGAACCCTACTCTCCCCATCTATTCGGACAACGATACATTTGGAGGCTACACAGAAGCTCTTGACAATGCAGGACAGTTAGTAACCGGAGGTACAATAAATCCGCTGGGAGCACTCAAACAATATAAATCCACCAGCCGCGTATCACGCTTAGTAGGTAACTTTGATGTGGACTATAAAATGCACTTTCTGCCCGAACTTAAGTTCCATGCTACGTTGGGTTACGATTACGCCAAAGGGCAGGGAGAGATATATGTCCCTGCCGAAGCTGCCCAGTATGAAACATCTCAGGGACGAGACTACGGATATGGCCCGCAGAAAAGCTCGAACCGCCTGTTGACTACTTACTTCAATTACAATAAATATGTCGATTCTTGGAAAAGTAGTCTCGATGCCACTGTAGGATATGACTATCAGCATTGGAAGAGTACTTCGCCCCAATATAGCGAACTTAACACTTTGGGTGAGGCACAGAGTACTACTGCCGCTTCCGATCAGCGCCATGTCCTGCTTTCTTATTATGCCCGTCTGAATTATGCTTTTGATTCACGCTACATGTTGACGGCTACCATTCGTCGCGATGGCACTTCGCGTTTTGGCAAAGACAATCGTTGGGGAACATTTCCATCCGTAGCACTGGCATGGAGATTGTCTGAAGAGGCTTTCCTCAAGGATAATAAGGTATTGAGCAATCTCAAATTAAGAGCAAGTTATGGTGTTACAGGACAACAAGAAGGAATAGGCAATTACAACTATCTTCCGGTATATACATACAGTCAGGATGGAGCGCAGGCCCAATTCGGCGACCAATGGTACTACACATACCGCCCCGAAGCTTATGTAGCAGACCTGAAATGGGAAACAACTTCTTCATGGAACTTCGGTTTTGATTTTGGGTTCCTAAAAGAACGCCTTACAGGTAGCTTCGATTTATATACACGAAAAACCAAAGATCTACTGGCCACCGTTGCATCACCTGCCGGTACCAACTTCGACAAGAATATCCTGACCAATGTGGGTAATGTAGACAGCAAAGGTATCGAATTTACCCTGAATGCCATTCCCATTCAAGGCAAAGACTGGAACTGGGATATCAGTTTTAATATGACCTGGCAGAAGATGAAAGTCAAAAATCTCTCTCTGATAGAAGGCGGTGCTACCACCAATATATCTGCTGGTGCTTGGATCGACGGACAAAATGTACAGGTATTGAGCGAAGGTTACGAACCCTATATGTTTTACGTTTACAAGCAGCTTTACGATACCGAAACCGGTAAACCTATCGAAGGAGCATATGCCGACCTGAACAATGACGGCGAAATAAACTCCGGTGACCTCTACCGTTACAAGTCACCCGCGCCCGACTTTATCTTTGGATTCAGTACTTCGTTGAACTATAAGAAATGGACACTAAGCACAAGTCTGCGCGCCAATGTAGGCAATTATGTGTATAACGGTATGGCTATGAACACCGGAGCAAGAGGAACAATGAGCTACAATTCATACCAATTGAACAACCTGCATAGAAGCTATCTAGAGACAGGTTTCCAGAGCCGACAGCACCTGTCCGATTATTATATAGAGAATGGTTCTTTCCTCAAGATGGACAACCTGTCGCTGTCCTACAACTTTGGTCGTGTCTGTCGTTGGTTTAGCCTGAATGCCAGTGTCCTGATGCAAAACGTATTCTGTATTACCAAGTATTCGGGTGTCGACCCTGAAATACCGAGTGGAATGGACGCTTCTTTCTATCCCCGTCCACGTACTTACTCACTCAACCTGGGATTTGAATTCTAATCTTTATCATTAAAAAAACAAGACATATATCATATGAAAAAGATATTTTATACCATACTGCTTCTTGCCGGTATATTTTTTACGGCATCATGCGTAGGCGACCTTGACCAGTATCCACATACTGAAACTACTTCGGCTGATGTTTATACATCTGTTACCGGCTATAAATCCGTTCTTGGTAAGCTCTATGTTTCTTTTGTCATTACCGGACAAGAGAAAGGAGGTGGAAATAGCGATCTCAGCAGTAACTCTGGCTATGACTATATGCGCTGCTATTTCAACATGCAGGAAAGCGGCACTGACGAAGTTATCTATACTTGGCAGGAAGGCGATAAGATGAACGGACTCACTTATCTGAGCTGGGATGCGAATGATGTATGGGTGTCTGATACCTATTACCGCATTTATTATACGATAGCGCTCTGCAATGAGTTTTTACGTAACGCCACCGACGAGAAAATAGGAGGATTCAGTGAGAGTGACCAGGGAGAGATCCGTCATTATCGTGCGGAGGCACGTTTTCTCCGTGCTTTAGCCTACTATCATGCGCTTGACCTTTATCGTAACATTCCTTTTGTTACCGAGAATGACCCGGTGGGCAGTTACTTGCCGCCACGCTATACCTCTAATCAGATATTTGAATATATTGAGGCAGAGTTGAAAAATATAGACGAAGACTTGTTAAGCAAAAGCGAATGCGAATACGGCAGGGCACCAAAAACTGCGGCATATGCATTGCTGGCACGCTTATATCTGAATGCTGAAGTTTATATCAATCAAGCTAAATATACCGAATGTATAGAATACTGTAATAAAGTTATAGGAGAAGGGTACACGCTCGAACCTGAATACAAGAAACTGTTCAATGCCGATAACGATAAGCGTACAAACGAAATTATTTATGCTTTTCCGGTAGATGCAACATCTACCGCATCGTGGGGAGCTACAACTTATATTATTTGCGGTGCACTGAGCAATACCTCCGACAGTCAGCTACCTGCCAGCTATGGCGTGTCGTCAGGCTGGGGCAGTTTCCGTTTGCGTGGCGAATTCCCCGACCTCTTCAATGATGGTGATGATCGTGCCATGTTCTACACCGAGGGTCAGACCAAAGATGTAGATGTAGTAGAGAACCAAAGCTACGGATACCTTTCCGAGAAATGGACTAACCTAACCGATGCGGGAGAAATGCCCTCCAATTTTAGCGATTTTAGTGTGAATACCGACTTCCCTGTTTTCCGTCTGGCAGATGTTTACCTCATGTTGGCAGAGGCCGTAGTGAGAGGAGGGACAGGCAGTAGCCGTTCGGTTGCTTTAGGGTATGTCAACCAATTGCGCACACGAGCCTTTGGAGATAATTCGGGCAACATAGCTGACGGGCAGATGACTGCCGACTTTATCCTTGATGAACGTGGCCGCGAACTATATTGGGAGTGTGTGCGCCGCACAGACCTCATACGTTATGGTAAGTTTACCACATCTTCTTATCGGTGGCAATGGAAAGGTGGAACAAAAGACGGCAGGGCTGTGGATAGCAAGTACAATATTTACCCTATCCCATCTACCGAACTCACTGCTAATCCTAATCTTTATAACGAAAACTATTAACCTAACATATTCTACAATATATGAATACAATGAAAAATTTCATTCTCCTTCTTGCAGCCATATTAAGCTTTATTTCTTGCGAAAAGGACGAAGATAAAATATATTTGAGCAGTATTGAGCCTGGCAAATTAATTGCAACCGAGAGTGAGATCGTCTTGCTGAAGGAAAACGGCAAAGATATTGTGTTGTCATTAGCGTGGACTAAGGACGCGTTACAGATAAGTGACCCCGATTTATCACCTATCGATGTGATTATCCAGACATTACAGGCTTCCACTACTCCAGACTTCTCGGGTGTAATAAGTGAAAGTGTTGAGACTTCTCTATCAAAAGCTTATACGGGTGCTGCCCTCAATGCGATGGCCAAAGATATAGGTGCTATCCCCGATGAGGTAAACAACATCTACTTCCGTCTTGCAGCAAAAACAGGAAATAATATGAAACCTGTATATTCCAATACGGTAATGGTATCTGTCACCCCTTATACAATTGATATGAGTATAGGTTTCATACTCGACAATAAAATGGCGGACACAGGGCGTACGCTCTATTCTGCCAAATCGGACGGGGTCTATACCGGATTTATGGGAGCAACAGGCTGGTACAATTATTTCTTACAGGAGGGTAACGGCACTACATGGGGCAACGATGGTGTTGATGGCTCGGCATTTCTACTCTCATCGGAAGAAGATGCGGATAAACGATGGAATTTCTGGTTTCCGGGACTAACAGGATGTTATCATGTTGAAGTCAATACTATCAAAAAAGTATGGTCGGCTCTCCTGATACCTACTCTGACTGTAAGCGGCGACATTCAGGCTGAAATGACATTCGATCGCCCTAATGTGAAATGGACTACTGTTTTCAATGCAACAGCAGCGGAAACATTAAAAATAAAACTACAGGGAACGGGTAAACAATATGATTACTCGACAGGTACCGACGACAATAGCGCAATCAGTACAACCATTGCATTTGCACAGGACGGACAGAATATAAATTTATCCGGCACAGCAGGCGAAATATCTGTTACTGTTCCCGAAGCCGGAGAATATACACTGGTAGTAGACCTCAGCAATCCGCAGGCATGGACATGCGAAGTAGTTAGTGGTTCTACCGGCCCTATTGAAATCAACCCGCATGTATATCTACCGGGAATAGACGATCTCACCAGCGGAGGATGGAATTTCAATACAACATTATCACTCTATAATGAAGATGAGCTGTCTTATGCCGGCGTGGCTAACGTTAACTCAGAATGGGGCTATGGTATATACACCGAGATAGATAACTGGAGCAGTTTCTACAAACTGGGATCGGGAGACGCCTACACAGGCACGTTGCTGCCAAACAGTGAAACTAATCTCCCTGCACCTGCCGCCGGACTTTATCTGCTGGATGTGTCGCTAAAAGGACTGACATACAATCTTACAAATATCGGAAGCGATATTTATGTAGTAGGCCTGCATGATCAGTGGGACTTCAACACTGCACTTGCTGCAACTGCTACAGCCGGAATATACACAGGGGCTATTACTATCAACAGTGCTTCCCCATGGGGATTCCAGATCCATATTGATTCGTCATGGAATCACTATTTTGGAGGCTCGGATGGTAAACTGTACTATAAAGGCAGCAATATAACCGATGATGCTTTGCTTGCACCAGGTACATATCAGATGACAGTAGACCTTATTAACGGAACATATAGTATCACTCAATAACAGAAAAAACATGAAATTCAGATATATAATAATAGCTATGGCTATGGCACTATTAACATTCTGTGCCTGTAACGACAACGACAATACTCCTTCTTTTGACACTGAAGATCCGGTCTATGACATGACCGGATTCGCCAAAGGAGCCGATGTAAGCTGGCTTACAGAAATGGAGAAAGCCGGAAATAAATTCTATAACTCTTTGGGGCGCGAAACTGAATGTATGACATTATTGCGTGATCTGGGAATGAACTCTATCCGCTTACGTGTATGGGTAAATCCTACTGATGGTTGGTGCAACAAGAATGATGTACTGGCAAAGGCATGGCGCGCTCACAATCTGGGTATGAGAGTGATGATCGATTTCCACTACAGCGATACATGGGCTGATCCGGGCAAGCAGTATATACCTGCAGCATGGGAAGGATTCACCTTTGATGAACTGAAAACGGCTGTTACCAACCATACCAAAGAGGTGCTGAATGCACTGAAGGAAAAAGACATTACTCCTGAATGGGTACAAGTCGGTAACGAAACCAGCAATGGGTTTTTGTGGGAAATGGGGCAAGCCGATAAGAATCCTGTACAATATGCCGGACTATTTGCTGCCGGCTATGAAGCTGCAAAATCTGTCTTTCCGGAAACCATTGTAATAGTGCATCTGGATAACGGATTTGACAATGACCTTTACAACTGGAATCTGGATATTCTGAAAAACAATGGAGCCAAGTGGGACATGATAGGTATGTCACTTTATCCTTATTGGGCAAAGACAAACGGACAAGAGACATCCGCTGAAAAGGTCATCACAGGCTGTATCGATAACATCAAAAAAGTAAGTGCGAAATATGATTGTGATGTAATGATTGTAGAAACCGGAATGGAATGTGCCGATGACGACGGGAAATTGGCTGATGCCGCTGTACTGGCCGAAGGAAAAACTATGCTAAGCCGTATCATAAAGGAATGCAGTGAAAACACAAACGGTCGCTGTAAGGGTGTCTTTTATTGGGAACCGGAGTGCAAACCAAGTCAATACCGGCTGGGAGCATTTACCGAAGATGGTTATCCCACTGTAATAATGGATGCTTTTAAATAATTATATAACGTGTGTGGGTGTCCTATTATGAATTAATCATCACAATGATGTACTTTTGTGACTTACCTATATTCAATCACTAATAATATATGAAACTAAAACTGATATTTACGCTGTTTCTTCTTCCTTTTTGTTATCTTCATGCCCAACGATCGGAATTATTGTTGGAAAAAGGATGGAAATTTACCAAAGGAGATTACCCCGATGCTGTAAAGAAAGACTTCAATGATGCCGGATGGGAATCGGTTACTGTACCTCACGACTGGGCGATATACGGCCCGTTCGATCGCAAATACGATCTGCAAACAGTAGCTGTAACCCAGAACTCGGAAAAAGTAGCCACTGTAAAGACAGGACGTACCGGAGGGCTTCCATATATCGGAATCGGTTGGTACAGAAACACATTTAATGTCGATAATTTCGATGCCACGAAAAAACGTGTTACCTTGAAGTTTGACGGAGCAATGAGCGAAGCCCGCGTATATGTGAATGGTAAGGAAGCTATATTCTGGCCTTTCGGGTACAACTCTTTTCACTACGATGTGACCGATCTGCTCAATGCCGATGGCAAAGCAAATACTGTTGCCGTACGTCTCGAAAACAAACCGCAATCGTCACGCTGGTATCCGGGAGCCGGACTCTACCGCAATGTACATGTAGTGGTTACCGATGCTGTACATATTCCGGTATGGGGTACTTATATTACGACACCTTTTGTCTCGGAAGAATACGCTTCAGTAAAGCTGAAAACAGAAATAGAGAACAGCAAGAATGAGGATGTAAGAATCGTTACCGAAATAAAAGATAAGGATGGTAAAACTGTTGCCACAAAGGACAATACATTGAAGATCAATCATGGAAAGCCGTTCGAACAGAATTTCATTGTAAACAACCCTAAACTATGGTCACCCGAAACACCATATCTTTACAATGCCGTTTCTAAAGTATATATAAAAGATAAACTGGTAGACGAATACACTACCCGTTTCGGGATCAGGGATATAAAACTGATCGCAGACAAGGGCTTCTTCCTGAACGGAAAGAAACGTAAATTTCAGGGAGTATGTAATCATCACGACTTAGGTCCATTAGGAGCAGCTATCAATGTGGCAGCCCTGCGCCGTCAGCTTACAATGCTGAAAGATATGGGTTGCGATGCTATACGCACCGCCCACAATATGCCTGCCCCTGAGCTGGTAAAGCTTTGCGACGAAATGGGCTTTATGATGATGATAGAACCCTTTGATGAGTGGGATATTGCCAAATGCGAAAATGGGTATCACCGCTTCTTCAACGAATGGGCTGAGAAAGATATGGTAAACATGCTACATAACTACCGCAACAATGCCAGTGTAGTAATGTGGAGTATCGGAAACGAAGTACCTACACAATGCAGTGCTGAAGGATATAAAGTAGCTTCATTCCTGCAAGATATTTGCCACCGCGAAGACCCTACCCGCCCTGTAACCTGCGGTATGGATCAGGTGACCTGCGTACTGAACAACGGCTTTGCTGCTATGCTCGATGTACCGGGCTTCAACTACAGGGCACACCGCTACGAAGAAGCTTACACCAAACTGCCTCAGAATCTTGTACTCGGATCGGAAACCTCATCTACTGTGAGTTCTCGCGGAGTATATAAATTCCCTGTGGAAAAGAGAGCCGACGCTATATACAACGATCATCAGTCGTCTTCTTACGATTTTGAACATTGTAACTGGTCGAATCTGCCTGATGATGATTTTGCTCTCGCCGATGATCACGAGTGGACAATGGGACAATTTGTATGGACAGGTTTCGATTATCTGGGCGAACCCTCGCCTTATGATACGGATGCGTGGCCTAACCACAGTTCGCTGTTCGGCATCATCGATCTGGCGAGCATTCCTAAAGACCGCTACTACCTGTACCGCAGTATATGGAATAAGGATGAAAATACGCTCCATATCCTTCCTCACTGGAACTGGAAAGGCCGCGAAGGACAGGTGACACCTGTATTCGTTTATACAAATTATCCGTCAGCCGAACTGTTTATCAATGGTAAAAGCTATGGCAAACAAAGCAAAAACAATGCTACCGTACAAAACCGCTACCGCCTGATGTGGATGGATGCGATATACGAACCGGGTGAGGTGAAGGTTGTGGCTTATGATGCACAAGGCAAAGCCATAGCCGAAAAGACGGTACGCACTGCCGGAAAACCAGACCGCATAGAACTGATTGCCGACAGGACACAACTGTCTGCCGATGGTAAAGACCTTGCCTACATCAATGTACGCATCGTAGACAAGGACGGTAATCTGTGCCCTGACGATCAGCGTATGGTTACATTCAGTGTAACCGGAAACGGTAAGTACAGGGCATCGGCCAATGGAGACCCGACAAGCCTCGATCAGTTTCATCTGCCTCAGATACCGGTATTCAACGGACAGCTCACTTCTATTGTACAAGCCGGAGATGATAATGGTGTCATCACCTTTGAGGCTAAAGCTAAAGGGCTGAAAGCAGGAAAGATAAGCATATCGACTACAAAATAAGTTGTCAATACGCCAAACATATAGAAAACGGGCTGTGCAGATATTTGCACAGCCCGTTTCAGCACTTTATAACTCAATTATTGCTTCGTCAGGATTATCGCTGTTCCCCCGCTTGTAGCAAGGTTCAGATCGATAACCGTATCGGAAGTCACATTCATTTCTTCAATAGCTACAGGATACGGATTCGACTTGTATTCGACTCCTTCCCCGTCTTTGAATATTCTGGCTTTATATTTTGCACCCTTATCAAGGAATGAGAGCGGTAATGTCAGCTTACGGCTGTCAGCATTGGTAATGCTGCCTACATACCAATTTTCGCTATTTCTATCCTTACGGGCGATAGTCACATATTCGCCTATCTTCGCATCAGGTACTACTGTTTTAGACCAATTAGCAGGGCATGAAGTGATGAACTCAAAAGCCGGATTGTTCTCATAGTTCTCTATCATATCCGAAGCCATCTGCAACGGGCTGTAGATCACTACAGACAATGCAAGTTGCTTAGCCAAAGTAGTCTGTACACGCGTATTCGGATATACAGGATTTGTAAAGTTGAATGTTCCCGGCGTGAAATCTATAGGGCCGGCCAGTCCTCTTGTAAATGGAATGATGGTAGTATGTTCCGGCGGATTTCCTCCGTCTCTCGACCACGCGTCATACTCCTGCCCTCTGACACCTTCCTGTGTCATCAGATTTGGCCATGTACGCTGTAAGCCCGTAGGCATCACCGGTTCATGGTTGTCTATCATTACATGGTATTTCGCTGCTGTCTCTATCACCTTGCGGTAATGCCGTACTCCATACTGACTGCTATGTCTTTCTTTTCCATCAAGCAACGGGCTTACATATCCTGTCTTCACAGCATCTACACCATATTTCTGATAGAAAGCAAAAGCACTGTCGAGTTGTCTCTCATAGTTCAGCGTAGAGCCTCCCGTCTCGTGATGACCTACAAGTTTCACATTCTTCATGGCAGCATACTTGGTTATCTCTTCTATATCGAAATCGGAATACGGCTTGGTGAAGCTGAATTTGTCTCCTTCCTTCGTCCAGTCATTCTGCCAGCCATCGTTCCAGCCTTCCACCAGCACACCGGAGAAACCATGCTCTGCGGCAAAGTCGATATAGCGTTTTGTATTCTCAGTAGTTGCACCATGCTTCGGTCCCTGATACCATGTATATTTTTCCATGTGCATTCCCCACCAGATACCAATATAGCGACCGGGTTTGATCCACGACGTATCGGTTATCTTACATGGCTCGTTCAGGTTCAGCATCAGACGCGAAAGCATCAGATCACCCGGAGTAGCTGCTATGATAATAGTACGCCAAGGAGTAACTCCCGGAGCGTTCATATATACCTTCTCACCTGTAGACCAAGGGGTAAGATCGGCTTTCAACACAGAAGTCTTATTCTTCGGCAGCAGATTCATTGCTGCATAGTCGGTAAGATTGGCTTCGTGTATAGTCAGATACATGCCGTCTTTGGTTTCCATTGTCAACGGAGTGCATACAGTATCCAGTTCATTCACTGGAATTGTTCTGTACAACCCTTCGTAGTATTCGGTATGATATGCCGGTATAGACCATGATTTATGACTGTCTGCCAATGCAAACTCGGTCAACTCATCCATAATGACAAAGTCTTTCAGGTTCTCCTGCTCCGGAAATTCATAGCGGAACCCCACACCATCGTCAAATACTCTGAATACGACAGTAAATTTACGTTTGAGCCCGTCTTTCTCGGCAACATCTACTGCCAGTTGATTGTACTTGTTAACAACAGAAGTCTCCTCACCCCATACCTGATCCCAAGTCTCTTCGAAGGAGGTTGTTTTTATATTGGTGATGTCAAGGTTCTTATCGAAGTCCGAGTCTTTCAGCACAAAGCCCAGAAAAGACTTGTCCAAAATGACCTTATCATTCTTATTAACCGTATAGAACAATCTGCCGTCCTCTGCTCCCACTTCTACACGAATGCTGCCGTCGGGCGATGACACAACCGGCTGTTGGGGCGGTGTACTGCATGCCGTAAGACAGATGAGAACGAGAAGTAATAGTTTTGATACTTGTTTCATTATTTTCTTGCCGTTTAAGTTTTCAAAAAAGAGTACGGTCACAGGATCGTCCCATGATCCGTACTCAACCTTAAAGTCTAGTAACCCGGATTTTGTTTCAAGTTAGGATTCAGCTGCATTTGCGATGCAGGAATCGGATATAAGCCTCTTGTCTTATCAGAAGCTTCTTTTTGCCACCAAGCCTCGAAGAATGTACCGAAGCGTATGTTTACCGTACGACGCAGCCCTTCGAATACAAATTCGTGTCTCCACTCGGTATCCAGTGCCTCAAGCGTAAGTGTACCTAAGTCACTCAGACCTGCTCTACCTCTCAGCTCGTTCACCAATGGAAGTGCTTCGGATGCCTTTCCTGCACGGAAAAGAGCTTCAGCTTTTGACATTACTACTTCGGCGTAGCGGATCAGTACAAGGTCGTTGTCGCGCTCCCACTGGTCGTCTGCTCTTACTTCATATTTGTGTAAGCGGGCGCCTTCATTTTGCGGTGACTCAAGGAATGTCGTGATCTCTTCTGTATAGTCGAGCGGCATTCCGTTTGCCATTTTAATAACTTCACCTGTCGACAGGCTGATCTGAGGGCCGATAAGTAACGAGTTGCGGCGAACATCATTCGCATCGAACGATGAATATAGTCCCGGCTGTGCACAGATACCGTTTCCACACCAAGGATAAGAACCAGAAAGAGAGAAAGCATATTTCTGCTCATAGTGGTATGTCATCGAAGCAAGGTAATTACCTACAGTACCCGACTTGTGATCGTAAGGCACAGAGAAGATAATTTCATTAGATATCTCATTGTTGGTCTTGAAGCTCTGGAAGTAATTGTCTTCTATGATATAGCCCGATACTTTATCGCAGGCATCTATACAATCCTGCCAACGGGCTGTTCCTGTATATACTTCTGCATTCAGGTACAAGCGTGCAAGCAAGCTATAAGCCACACCACGTGTAAATTTGCTGTAAGTTTTCTCAGCAGGCAGAACATCTGCAATAGCTTTAAGCTCATCCTCTACAAACTTGAATACCTCAGCACGTGATGCATTTGTCGGATATTCAGCATCTTTTTTAAACTCGGTTACAAGAGGTACATTCCCGAACTGATCTAACAACAACGAATAGTAATATGCACGTAACCCTCTGAGTTCGGCATCCGCCTTTTTGCGGGCAGCTTCTCCCATAGCCGATTCGTTTACCTGAGCTATAACGGAGTTGATCGTTGCTATACCCTGATAGCAATACTTCCAGTTAGCAGAGAACAATACGTTGTTCGGCGTCCATGTATGGTGCTGCAATTCGCGGTATCTGCCACCGTCGCCCCAGTCGCCGCCTACACGGGTAGGAATAGTGGCTTCGTCGGAAACACACTCGTTGACAAAGAATACGAACTCACCTGTCGGATAGCAGTTTGTGCCGCCTTTGTCGGCATCGCTGAATCCTCTTAATGTAGTATAAGCTCCTGAGATTACAGGTTGCATCTCTTTTTCCGATTTACCGGTACCGTCCATCGGTTTCTTATCGTATACCGTTTCATCCAGATCGGTACAGGAAGAGACTGTTAATAAGGCTGCTAGTGCCAGTAATGATAATATTTTGGTCTTCATATTTTTATTGTTTTTCAATGGTTAGAATGAAAGATTTACACCGAACGAGAATGTTGTAGGACGCGGATACGAGTCGAAACGGTCGATACCCGGAGAAGCAGTTACATCTCCATTGGAGTCCATGCGCAGGTCTGTTCTTACTTCAGGATCGATGCCTGAATATCCGGAGATCACAAACAGGTTTTCGCCTGTTACATAGAATCTGATCTTTTCAAATCCTACCTTCTTCATTTCGAAAGGCAATGTATAACCCAGTGTTATCGATTGCAGGCGGAAGAACGATCCGTTCTCGATCCAGTAGCTCGAGAATTTAGGGTCTTGCTTACTGGATATACCCGATGTAGAAAGGTCTTTAAGTATATTCTGCGATTGTACACGGCTTATATTCGACAGCGCCATTGCTGTTCCGTTCAGCACTTTCTGACCAAACATTCCGTAACCGGAAATATTCATGTCGAAATGACGGTATGCAAAGTTCATAGCGATACCCAGATTCACTTTCGGCTGTGCGCTTCCCAGATATTCGTCAACCGGATTACCGTTTGCATCCTTATTCTCAAATATATATTTACCTTCTGCATCTATACCGCTGCATTTAGGGCCGTAGAACGCTCCCAACGGATAGCCTTCCATAATGCGCTGGCTATATATTCCCGAGAAACCTTGCAAACCGTGCAGTGAACCGATTGCAAAACCGCTGGAACTGAAGCTGCTGTTTGACAGTTTAGTTATCTCCTGATCGTTGTAAGAGAATGTCATGTTAGCATCCCACGAGAAATCCTTAGTTTTGATGATATTGCTACCCAATGTCAGCTCTACTCCCTTGTTAGAGAGTGTTCCTACGTTTGCCAACATTGTATTTCTCAGGTTAGACGGTTGTGCCACAAGGTATGTCCACAAAAGGTCTTTTGTCTTTTTGCTATACAGTTCGATAGACCCTGTAACTCTGTTGAACAAAGAGAAGTCGATACCCAGATTGAATTGTTGGGTAGATTCCCATTTCAGGTCAGGGTTTGAGTTCTGTGCAGGGATGTAAGAGTTTACCCACAGACCGGTAGACGGATCCATATAAGAAGTAGTGGTAAGCAACGGCAATGATTTGTACTCGCCTATGTCTCCCTGATTACCTGTAACACCGTATCCTAAACGCAGTTTCAGATTATCGAGCCACGATGAAGTACCTTCCATGAATGATTCTTCCGATACTCTCCATGCCGCCGATACGGATGGGAACCAACCCCATTTGTTATTGTCACCGAAGCGTGATGAACCATCGTTACGAACTGTAGCAGTCAACATATACTTGTTCATCAGGCTATAGTTTACACGTCCGAAGAACGATACTAAGTTGGCTTTTGCCCTGTAAGAAGACACGTCTCCCTGACGGATATCCGATCCTGCAGCCAGATTGTTATAAGAAAACTCGTCTGTATCGAATCCGCGACGTACCGCACCGAATCCTTCGGTCACATATTCCAGATATGAGTAACCACCCATTACATTTAGCCTGTTGTCTTTATTGATGTCCTTATCATAGGTCAGGAATGTCTCCAACTGCATATTGCGTGTCTCATCCATGTTTCTCTGTCCACGTCCTTTTTCTGTTTCCCCATCCAGTTTTGCATAGGTAGGAACATAAAAGCGTGTTTGCAAAGAGTTGTATTCGTATGATCCGTTAGCAGATGCTTTCAGTCCGTCGATGATAGTCAGTTCAATCTTACCATATCCTAACAAGCGTGTACGCGAATTAGAAGCGTTTCTGTTTACTGCGATCTCTAGTGGATTTTCTGTATTTGTTCCTGCTATCTGAGTGAAGTTTCCGTTTTCGTCATATACAGGTGTAGTCGGGTTCTGATTGGCGATACGCTCAAATACACGGTTATCGAAAGGATTCCAGTTATCGCGGCTACCGGTAACTCCGGCTTCCAGTTTCAGGCGTCTGTTCAGTCCGTACTGATGAGCCGATACGCTACCCGCAATGCGGTTCATGCTGCTTTCTTTCATTACTCCCTGACTGTTCAGATAGGTAATAGAAGCACTGTAACCACTATCCTTACCTACATTGCTGAAATAAAGATTGTGAGAATGTGTAAATGCTGTACGCTCCAATTCTTTTTGCCAATCGGTATCACCACCGTTGTCAACATAATTGGCAATGTTATTGTCTTTTACATATGATCTCCATTCGCCTGCTGTAAGGAAATCGAGATGTTTAGGCACATAACCTGCAGCAGCGTAACCGTTATACTGAATGCTGCGTGCTTCCCTGTCGCTGGAACGGCTTGTAGTGATAATGATAACACCATTGGCTCCACGCGAACCATAGATAGCTGCAGACGAAGCGTCTTTAAGGACGTCTATGGAAAGTATTTCCGAAGGCTGTACTGTATTGATGTCCACTCCCGGTATACCGTCGACAACGATGAGCGGCGAGTTGCTGGCAGCCAGTGATGTACCTCCTCTGAGACGTATAGATGCTCCGGCGGAAGGATCTCCCGAACTTTGCACTACGGACAATCCCGAGATTTTACCCTGCAACACCTGCTCGGCTGATGTAACAACGCCTTTTTTCAGGTCTTCCTGTCCCACCGAAGCGATGGAGCCTGTGAGGTCGGATTTACGCATTGTACCGTATCCGATTCCCACAATAACCGTTTCTTTAAGTGCAATTGCATTCTCGGAAAGGACAATTTTCATGTCTCTTTCGGCCGTGGCTTTTAAGGAGTTAAATCCTATGTATGAGAATTCGAGGACACTACCCGCCGGGCAGTTCAACTCAAATCTACCGTCTATGTCAGTCATTGTTCCCTGAGTGGCGTTACCTTCCACTTTTACAGTAACTCCTGTCAGAGGCTCGTTTCTTTCATCTGTTACTGTTCCCGTAACAGATATGTTTTGCGCATGCATCTGCACACTCATCCCTAAAAAGAAGAGGGCGAGGCAACAGGTGCGTATAATATGTTTATATGATATGTTATCTAATTTCATAGTTTCCATCTTTTGTTAATAATTAAATACTATTGATAATAGGTTAACTGATTAGTGCATCTGTCAATTGGACGGATACATAACCCACATTGCCGATATCGCTGCGTGCTGCAAACGATAACATGACAGTCGATAAGGGAAAGGCAATAAAATGCTTCGGTAAGACTTCCATAGGTATAAGTTTTGGTTAATAATTATATGAAGTAATTTCAATCTCGTACCAGTTATACACATCAATCAAGATTTGATTCTCATATGTACTGATGCAAATGTAGGCGGGGTAAACCGCAAGATGAAATTTCTAACGGAATATATAATGATTTTTGCACAAGGATTTCACACAAACAGCTGACAATAAACAGATTGCATATTTGCCAAAAACAGAAAAATATAACGGTAATATAACGAAAGAAAGGTTAAAAAAATGACCTCAAGTCGATGGAAAAGATAATTAATGTGGCGAAGTACGAACAGTTTTTATTTCCATTATTCTTTGTTCAAATTGTTCATTCGGAATAATGGATTTGTTCTTCACCTTTGTCTTATATGTATTGATGGTGTTCACCGAATAGTCTAGAAATTTAGCGATACGCTCGCTTTCGTATATTCCAAGACGGATAAGTGCAAATATGCGCAGTTCGGGTGTAAGTCCTTTATTTATATCGAAAACAATAACGTCTTCGGGTTTGAACAGGCTGTTATATTCTTCTATAAAGTCGGGAAAAAGCCGCAGGAATGTCTGATCGAAAGAGGAATACATATTCTCACGCTCTTTTTTCAGGTCAGATTCTTTGAGTAACGAACGTATATCATCGTACTGGCGTGCCACTATTTTACGGTCGATAGTGCGGTACAAGGTCTCGAGACGTTCTATATATTCCGATTTGCCATACAGCGTCTGCACGATATATTCGTCCTTGATCTCATTTGCCTCCATCATTTTTACATTAGCGGCTTTCAGATCCTTATTCTGTTCATATATAGTACGTCTGGCTCTTTTCAGACGTTTCACCTGCTTGTATATAATAACTGTTGCGCCCAAAAGCAGCAGGAAGAGAAATGATACTATTCCGGCAAATATCATCAGATTGTTACGCTCCTTCTCCACCATACTCAACCGTTCCTTCTCTATAATGGGCAGAATCTGGCTGATCTGCATCTTGCGCTGGCGGGCATTGTAGAAATTGGCATCTTCCATTGCTATACGCACATAGGTGTTGGCCCGGCTCATATCACCGTTTTCGTACAGAATACTTGCCAGATTCTGCAAAGCTACTGCTTCTTTAGTTGCCGACTTGATGTCGCCAATAGCTGCCTGTGCAAGATAATATATAGCTTTATCCGTATCTCCAAGTTCGGAATACATGTATCCGATGCACGATGTGCCGATAGCATATGTGTGATCGTCTATACCGGGCAGATGCAATAATGTCTGGAATGCGTCGATAGCTGCGGGAAAATTGCGCTGCTGCATCCGTTTCAGTCCTACAATATTCCATATCTCTGCCGATTCGGCAGGCAGGTAAGTAATCGCCGAATCGCAATACTGGACACCTTTCTGGATATAATCGTTACTGAAAAACTCTCCTGCACCGTAATCTGCCATATCGTAGTACAACCTTGCCAACAGAGAGTAATAGTCCATCTTGATATCTTTGGGGGCATTCTTCATATCCATTGTACCCGTGATATCGGAAGCCTCCTTGAACAATCCGGAAGATAAATAGCAAAAAGCAATCTGCTGCTTTGCTTCCATAATCTTATATGTATCGGCAAGTCTATCGGCAATATCTAATGATTTGCGGGCATACACATAAGCCGAATCGTATTTGTATGATTTGTATTCGCCAAATAATTCGGTGTACAGTGTAAATCTTTCAGAGTCACCATTGACATTAGCAACCTTCTTCCTCAGAATGTTTATCCTGTCTTCGCGCTGTCGCACATAATCGTCTATCTGCTTTACATACTTATCCAGTTCTTTCAGCGCTTCATCGACATTCTCCTGTGGCGCAGCAACAGAATTTGCAATATTAAGGATAAAAAGGAATAGTATTATAAAGATTCTTTTCATACGACTTTTTCAAACTACTAAGGTAGGAAAAACTTATTTACTTTAAATATTAAAAGTTAAAGTTTCTTTTTGGGGAAATATTTCCGGCATTTATCCGAAGGTATTTTTAACTACATGAATTATTGAAAAAGAGGTTTATCTATATGTCAGTTAGCAGTGATCAGTCAACAGTTAACAATAGAAGTGATCTTTGACAAAATATATATTTAAAGAATTTAAAGTTTAAGAGTTTAAAGATTGAAATTTCTGTCGGGTTTGTCAGGTTTTAGTTAAAATGGTATTGAATATAGGGAATGTTTCGTCCCTCAGCATGGCAGAAACAAGATAGAGTAACAGATATAAATAATAATGTCAAAAGTGTCAACTTTTCTCTAATAATTTGGCTTAACTTTGAAAGATCAAAGAAGTTGTACAAATATGGAATGGAATAATAACATCATAAACAGCCTGAAGTGGTCTGCCGAGATAATCAACAGGGAAGGCAAGGAAAAGGTAGCAGCGGAAATTGCTGCAATGATGAAAGACGGAGACATTATAGGTGTAGGTTCGGGCTCGACAGTATATGTAGCGTTGCTTGCAATAGCCAAAAGGTTGAAAAAAGAAAATCTGAACATACAGGTTATTCCTTCTTCGATGGAAATATCCATGACTTGCATTCAACTGGGAATACCACAAACAACACTTTCGGAAAAGAAACCGGACTGGACATTCGACGGAGCCGATGAGGTAGACCCTGACCGTAATCTGATCAAAGGACGGGGTGGAGCTATGTTTAAAGAAAAATTACTGATATGCAACAGTACAAAAACATATATAATCGTAGATGAGTCTAAGTTTGTAGCCCGACTGGGAGAGAAGTTCCCCGTACCGATAGAAGTATTTCCTGCCGCATTGGTTTATGCGGATCAAAGGATAAAGGAGCTGGGAGCGCGTGATGTAATATTAAGGATGGCTAAGGGGAAAGATGGCCCCATCATAACGGAGAACGGCAATTTTATACTGGATGCGTGGTTTGATGCTATTAATCCCAGTCTGGAAAGTCAAATAAAAAATGTTACGGGAGTTATCGAGAGTGGACTCTTCATAGGGTACGATGTAGGCATAATATCCATATAACACGCTGATTAACAACTATATATAAAACGGCCTCACATCTCCTGATATGAGGCCGTTTATTATCTGATTATCAGTAAATTATTGGCGTGTTATCTTTATCACATAGCCACCACCGGAAGCCATAGATATAGGGAGCTTCTTATCGGATGGGATGGTAATAACCTCCCTCTTATAATCACGAGCTACCTTATTGGCATTGACTCCATCTTTGAAGACTTCGCCCTTGAAGCTGCCCTCACCCAAGAAAGACAAGTCCAACTCCATCTTGCGAGAATCCCAGTTAGTCATTGAGCCGACGTACCATGTATCTCCTTTTTGGCGGGCAATAGTTACATATTTACCGATCTCTCCGTTCAGGGCTATTGTATTGTCCCATACAGTAGGAACGGTAGCTATAAAGCCGGTACATTCTTCTTCACGCTCATAGTTGGAAGGACTGTCGCACAGCATATTCAACGGAGACTCGAATATAACATACTCAGCCAACTGACGACAACGTGTTCCCTGGCTCATGGCTTCGGAGTACACACTGCGATAGTTTCCTTTGGTGGCATTGCGCATTGCACCCTGTGTATAGTCTATCGGGCCGGCAAGCATACGGATGAAAGGCATTGTGACATCATAAGTAACCTGATCGAGCTCGGAACCCGACCACTTCATTTGCTCCAAGCCATTCACACCTTCAAAGTTGATAACATTAGGATATGTACGTTGCAGACCTGTAGGCTTGTATGATCCGTGAAAGTCCATCAGCATCTTATACTTGGCTCCTATCTCGGCAGCACGGCGATGGAAGTCGACCATCGGCTGATCGTCCCTATCCATAAAGTCTACTTTGAAGCCTTTGATACCCATTTCGTGGTAGTGCTTGCAGATACCTTCAATGTCTTTGTTGAAAGCATAGTAGCCTGCCCAGAGGATAAGGCCAACGTTCTTCTTGTTGGCATAAGCGACCAGTTCTTTAAGGTCTATCTCAGGTACTACCTGAAGCAAGTCGGCTTGTAGGTTCACCGCCCAGCCTTCGTCAAGGATAACATACTCTATGCCATATTTGGAAGCGAAGTCTATATAATACTTGTATGTGGCATTGTTCACTCCTGTCTCGAAGTCTACTCCATAGAGGTTCCATGTATTCCACCATTCCCAAGCTACCTTACCGGGCTTTACCCACGAGTAGTCGCCTTGTGCAGGAGTAGCCAGCTTGTAGACCATGTCGCTATCAGCAAGTTCGGCATCGTTAGCCGATACAACGACTATACGCCATGGGAAACTTGTAGCTCCATCGAACTTAGCAATGTATGATTCGCGAGATTTGACAAGCCCTTGCAGCATATTGTGCCCACCTTGCTGTATGTCTTTCGGATAAGGTGCAAAGATGCCTTTCAACGAAGCGGTACCGTCTGCCGGATAGAGGAACATACCCGGATAGTTTATCAGGTCGGCTTCTGCTATGCAAACCTTCTTGCCGTTCACACCTTCTACTACCAAAGGGGATATACCAAGTCTCTTCTTATTCCATTCAGAGAGAGAGATGTGATGATACGGCTGCTCGAAAGAGTTCATATACTGGCTTTCAAGCGTACCTTCCGGCCTATTGGCATAGTTGACAAAAGCCTTACTATCGGACGGGAAGTTAAATACAGCCTGTTCATTCTCTACTACAAAAGGTTTCTTCGATGTGGATACGAAACGGTAAGCTACTCCATCATTGTAGGCTCTGAATACGATATTGTAATCGCCTTTGAACTTCAATGTGAGCTCGTTGTAGTTGTCTGCAACCTGCTTTCTCTTATATACAGGCGACTCTATCTGCTTATCTACCTTTGCTGTTGCAGAGCCTGATAATTTAGGAGCCACACCGTACGATGTACCATCAGCCAATGTCATTGACAGAGGTGATTTTGCCAGCATCAGGTCACCTTGATGTGATACTGAATACTCCACAGTTTTATCCACTACTATACTAGCCTCGAGTTTCCCATCTGGAGATTTCAGGCTAAATTGTTTCTGGGCAGTGATAGTCATTGAGCAGCATATCAGAATGCTGAGCAAAGACCAGATCAAATGGTTTCTTTTCATTCTCAGGTTATTATATCAATTAGTATTTATATCCTATCCTTTTAGCAGCTTCGGCCTGACTACCAATCGGAATAAGGGTAAAGCCCCATTTGTATTCCTTATTGGCTGCTATGCTATATTCGGGTTCTGGTCTGGCTCCCCAGCTATTGTAACCGGCTACACCGTATTGTCTCATGTCAACACAGACTTCCACAAAGTTGCGTGGCGTGATGTCTGTCTCATGTGTCTGCTTTCTCAGTACATCCTTCGCCTCTTCCGGATTTTTATTGGCTATCTCTTGCGGAGACATATTGCGCCATTGATAGTCGGCATCGGATTCCTGTGCATCAAAGTCTTCAACCGAATTGCGCAGAGCATTGAATCCTATTGTTTTATCTGCTTCGATAAGAAGACCTTTTCCTCCGGCCTGATTCAGAGCTACCCAACGTGTATCGGTATGGTGACCGTTTTCCTGAGGGCGTACATACGGATAATACATATCTTCAGCCGTAGTGGTATAAAGCCCTACAATCGTTCCTTTATGGCGATCGAGATAGTTCTCTTCAGGCCCGCGCCCAAGATATTGCACCTGACTCATTGTTGCAGGGAGGCGGAAACGCACTCCTATACGCGGCACCTCCAGCTTGGAGCTCTCTCTTCTTTGGCGATCTCTTTCAGCGCTTTCAGACTGTGTGGCTTCTTTAGCTTCAGCTGTCAACTCAGCTTTCGCTTCATCGGCAGTAGCTGCAGTGAACGTTATCTCTGCATTTACAATTCCGGACGGATACACTTTATAGTTGACAATGTAATCGTTGCCCGCCGGCAATTCATAATTGACTGATAATAATGCCAGATTGCCATCCATACGAGCGGTTGCCTTCGACACCTTGAAGTTCTTACTAGACTGTTTCCATATCTGCAAGCGCTTAGGTGCTCCGTTACCATAATCGTTATCAGTAGGCCCTCTCCAGAAGTTAGGCTGAATACCGAAACCTTCTGTGAAATACTCCTGTCCGTCTACCTTATAAGATGTAACAAGACCCTGTTTCTTATCAAATACAAAACTAACCTTTGAGGACGCTATGCTTATAGTATTACCCGACTCTGACACTTCAAGTTTCGCCCCGCTTGTATTCTTATATTCCTGCTTTCCTACTGCCAGAGGCAGCTCAAATTGGTCATACGCTATAATATGTCCTATCGGAGTCAATGGCTCAGTTGTTTTCGTTGAGACTTCGAAGTCAACAAAATATTCCATACCTGGTTTAACCTTTAAGCCCGAAGTTTGCAAGGTTACTATCGTTGAGTCCTGTGGGCTAAGAGTTAACGGCAGAGCTACCTCTTTCATCACCTTCCCGTTCTCCAGTATCTTGTACTTCACATTATATGCTGACAAATCAGAGAAGTAGAAACGGTTCTTGATCTTCACCTGTCCTTTGTTCAGGTCTCCGGCCTCAAAGCCTACATTCTGATGTACATATTTCACTTCTGCCATTGCCGGGTGAGGGCTTTGATCGGGATTGACAATACCATCGGCCACAAAGTTACCGTCTGACGGCTGGTCTTTGCCGAAGTCGCCTCCATAAGCCCAATAATCTTTACCATCCTTATTTTTGATCTTAACGGCATGGTCTATCCATTCCCAGATATATCCTCCCTGTAGGTTCGGGTATCTGTAGACTTGTACCCATTGGTCGTACAGGTTTCCGGAAGAGTTGCCCATAGCATGGGAATATTCGGAAGGAACATACGGGCGGTTATCTGAATTATCGTGATAGCGTCCGTTCTTACCATAATACTCGAATGATTTAGCTGACGGATACTGAGGTACGATCATGTCGGTATTCCAGTCTTCCAGCGCCCTTTCATAATTTACCGGACGTGCCATCAGATCTTTATCCAGTTCTTTCAATAGTGCGTAAGCGTTATAGAAGTTAAATCCGTTTCCGGCCTCATTTCCCATCGACCAGATGGTCAGGGACGCATAGTTCTTGTTGCGTTCAAACATATTGCGGATACGGGACAGATGGCTTTCCAGATAGTCGGGATTGTGTCCCAAAGTACCCCTCTTCTTTCCATCCAGATGTCCTACAGAGCCTTTACGCATATCGTCCTGATAGATGGTATAGTACATACCATGCGACTCTATATTGGCTTCATCATATACATAGATACCATATTCGTCACACATTTCGTAAAACTTACGATCTTGCGGATAGTGGCTCAGACGTACCGAGTTGATGTTATTAAGTCTCATCAGTTCGAAGTTGCGACGCATATTTTCCGGAGTAAGGTAATGTCCGGTCTCTACGGTCTCATGTATATTAGTCCCTTTCAACTTGATAGGCTGACCATTTACAAAGAACAGCCTGAGTGGCTTCTTATTTACGATTATGTCTGTATTCTTCATCTCTATCTTACGGAATCCAACCTTAAACGGAACAACTTCAACTGTCTTTCCTCCGTCTTCTACCGACATAGTCAATCGATAAAGGTTCGGGGACTCGGAAGTCCATGTAGAGACACTGTTTATAGTGGCATCAAAATCAGCTGTAGCCAAACTATTCGCCTTTACTCCAACTGATTTAGAGCCTGATGCGACTGCCTTACCCTTCTGGTCGATAAGCTCATATTTTACTGTTATGTTTTTATCAGTACTGTTTGTATTCTTGAGGTCTATCCCCAGTTTGAACAGGCCATCTTTATAGGCATCATTCAATGTAGAAACCACCCTGAAATCTTTGATAGCCGCTTTAGGCTGAGACCAGATGAAGATATCCCGTTCTATCCCACTCATGCGCAGAAAGTCCTGGCACTCGAGCCATGAACCTGTACTCCAACGGAATATCTTAAGCGTAAGCACATTCTTTCCTGCATTCAGATACGGATTGATCAGAAATTCGGCAGGGTCTTTAGAGTCTTCACTATAACCTACTTCTTTACCGTTCACATATACATAGACACCTGATTTGGCTCCTGCTATATGCAGGTAGATATCTCTTTGCATCCAATCAGCCGGTATATCTATATCGCGGCGATACACTCCCACCGGATTTTCTTCCGGCAATAGTGGAGGGGTCGGATTGTAGGTAGCAAATTCGTATGGCTGGTTTACATAAAAGGCTTCGCCATAACCTTGCAATTCCCAGTTGCCCGGGACTGTAATATCAGTCCAACTACTTGTACTCAGCGAAGGGTCTGTTATATTGTCGGGAAGCTTTTTGTAGCCATCCACGAAGTAGAACTTCCATGTTCCGTTCAACGGATAATAGTATCTGCTGACACTATATTCGCCATAGGCACCTTGTATAGACCTTAGTGCATCGGCAATATTTTCATAACTCATGAAGGTGGTGCGGGGAGCTTCTTTATTGACTCCAACGACACTAATATCCTGCCAATAAGGCAACTGCGATTTCACTGGAGAAACCAGTATTGCAGATAACAGGATAATAAGAAAGAGCAGTCTTTCTTTTGTAATTGTACGCATGATATTGATTGTTTTTATATGAGGTTTTATTCTATGTCAGAGGAAAACAGACAGAGAACGATGGTGCTCCCCGTCTGGTATATTGTTCTTTTATTGAGCAAACTTAAGTTCTTTCAGCTTATTCCATCCTCCACGCGTGAAATCAGGGATTTCTACAGGAGCAGAATTATTATCCAGAGAGATTTCCGTCAACGGAATCAAAGAACACCATTCTGCAAGGTCGTACACATCCATATCTAATGGAAGACCCTTTTGCAGACAGTAGATCAAACGGTAATCCATAATGAAGTCCATACCTCCGTGTCCGCCTACCTCTTCAGCTTTCTCCAACAATGTCTTTTTGTCATCAAACATAGCCTTTGATATAGGATGCTGATACTTCTTCATCATAGCTATCTTCATGTTCTCCGGCATAAAGGAGTGAGCAGTAAGGTTTTCATGATTGGTTGCTACTTCCGGATCTATCTCGCCTTTGTCCAAAGCATATCCTTCTACAGGGTATTTGTTGGCAAAGCCTTTTGTTCCGGTCAACTGATACATACGGTCGTATGGACGTGGCGATGTTATGTTATGCTCTATAAGGATCGACTTACCATTTTCGGTACGTATAAGTGTACAGGTATGGTCTCCGTTACGGAAGTCTTTCACTTCTTCACCTGTCTTTTCTTTTATATAAGCCGGATTCCCCACTGCTTTTGTATCTACGGAAACAAGGAAGTTAAGCTTATCGCCACGATGGATGTTCATAGCCTGACATACCGGTCCCAGTCCGTGAGTTGGATATACATCACCCCTGTGAGTCCTGTTATAGTCCATACGCCAGTTGTTCCAGTAATAGTTCCAATAAGGTTGCAAGCCATGAATGTATGCTCCTTCTCCGTGCATAACATCTCCGAGCAAGCCTTCCTGTACCATATTCAGGGTCGTCAGTTCAAACATATCATACACACAGTTTTCAAGCTGCATACAATGTTTACGGGTCTGCTCTGATGTATTGATCAAGTCCCATATTTCATTCATCGTCATTGCAGCAGGTACTTCTATGGCTACGTGCTTACCATCTTTCATTGCCTGTACTCCTATTACTGCATGATGGAGCCAGTCTGTTGCAATATACACAAGGTCTACATTCGGAAGGGCTGTGACTTTACGCCATATAGCAGTATCTCCATAAAATTCCTGAGCTTTAGCCAAGCCTTTTCCTTCAAGCATTTTATTGACCTTTTCGGTATTCTTTTGCTCTACATCACACAGGGCTATAACTTCCACTCCGGGTATATGCGTCATACGCTCTACAGCATCAGGGCCACGCATTCCCAATCCGATAAACGCAATACGGACTACCGGCAGTGGGTCTGTTTTCAACTCCAGCACATCCGTTTGTCCGGCAGGACGTGCGGGTATATCTGTTTTAATAACGCGGGATTGCTCCTGAGGCTTTTGATTGCAACCTACCAGAAAGATTCCGGCAATCAGCAATAGAGAAAAATGTTTTACAATGATCTTCATAGGTTTAGGTATTATTTCATGTCCTTAACTACACGGCTGACTATAGCACACATCTGATCGTAATTCTCCTCCATCGACTGGAGTAGTTTATACTGTGCATGGGTACGCACCAGATTGTGTTCTTCGTTCTTTACTTTATAATAATTGTCTCCATCGATATAATCCATCAGGAAGCGGAGTACCTGCTCGAATGTTATATATTTAGCCGAAAATGCCAGATTATCTATCTCAGACTGCGTAAGGAACGATACTGTTTCGGACAAATAACCGGTTGTATATCCTTCAAAGATATCCATCTTGATATATACATTATCCAGATTCTCATCATCTTCTTTTCCCGCATTCGTGTATGAACGGATAGCATCGCCATAGTCATTGAGCACGATACTACTAAGAACAGTATCGAGGTCTATCACACACAGTACATTACCTTGTTTGTCAAACAGGATATTGCTGATCTTAGTATCGTTGTGCGTAACCCTTGTTGGTATTTCGCCCGATTCGGCTTTAGCCCATAAGGCGATCATTTCATCGCGACGGCTCTCTATCCATTCTATCTCTTTCTGCACCTTCACTTTTCTGCCTACAGGGTCTTTTTCCAAGACATCGTCCCATTGCTGAAATCTGAACCTCATATTGTGGAATCCCGGCAGGATGTCTGCTAAAGGTTCTTTCATATCGGCAAGCATCGCCTGGAATTTCCCGATACCTTTTCCGCCCTGTGATGCAAGCTGCGGCGAATCGGCATATTCGTATGTGATGGTATCATCGATGAACAGGCAGGCAGCCCAATAATCACCATGTTCATCCTCATAATATAACTTACCGTCTACGGTAAGGGTTACGGTAAGAGCTTCACGTAACGGATCCCCCCCTTTTTCTATTATCTTCTTCTTTAAGTGTGTAGTCACCTTATGGATATTTTCCATCATAGCAGGTATGTACTTAAAGATGTTCTTATTTTTGCGTTGAAGGATGTAGTTCGGGCTATCGCCTTCTGTCTCAATAAAAAACGTGTCGTTGATAAGACCTTCTCCTAACGGACGTATTTTCTTAACGGTTCCTTCGATGGCAAAGTGTTTCTCAATGTTTACTGGTAATGAAATCATAGATTTTTAGTATATTTAGTATTAGACATTAACTTTCAGTTCGAGGTAATAACAATGTTCTTCGGTCTATATCAGGGCAAAGCAAAGATAGCAATTCCGCTCCTAATGTATGACCTTTATCAAACTAAAAATAAGTGCCTCTATATCTATACGTTTAAACTATGCTTTTATACTCAGATTTTTAGAAACATTAACAAAAAAATGACTATACGGGCTTCTGTCCATTTTGCACAATACATTTCTACTTAATTATCAAGCAACTGAGTCAAGGCTCTTCTTGTCCGAATAAGCAGATAAAACCAAAGTAAGGGCACCATCGCTACTTATATTATGAGTTGTTCCAAAACTATCGAGAAGGGCAAAGATCGTAATCATCAGTGCAGCTCCGGCATCATCTATACCCAAGACTGCATGAATCAAGCCCAGAGAAGTAATAAGTGTACCACCCGGTAGTCCGGGAGCAGCTATTGCAAAAATACCTAAGAGAGGTATAAATATCAGCATCTGCGTTACATCAGGCATAGTCCCGTATAGCAGTTGAGATACGGCAAGTGACAGGAACACTACATCAAGGATGGAACCCGGAAAATGAATATTGCCGAACAAGGGTATGGCAAAATCTCTTATATCATTTTTCAATACAGGACATTTTTTCGTCTGCTCTATGGCTACTCCCAAGCTGGCTGCCGACGATTGTGTTCCCAAAGCTGTAAGTGCTACCGGCCCGTAATATTTGAGTACTTTCCATGGGTTTACACCCGCATATAACCCTGAAGACACATAGAGGACACTCATCCATGTCAGATGGCACAAAACCGTCACTATCAGAATAGCAAGGAAAACAGGGAGCCTTGAGGCCAACTCTCCTTCATACGCCAGTATGCTGAAATTAGCAGCAATAAAGAAAGGCAATATGGGTATTAATACCTTTTTCACCATTGCAAAAATGAGTCCCTGAAATTCGTATAAAGCTTCCTCTATTTTTACTGCTTTAGTCCATATAACAGACAAACCCACCAGAAAAGCAAAGACCAAAGCACTCAAAACTGACATCAAAGGCGGAATATCGAGACGGAATAACATTTCGGGTAAATCTGCTGCCTGCCCTTTAACAGGGACAATATCGAGTAAAGGGATTACTTTATATCCCACAAAGGCTGCCAGTGAAGCACTGCCTATACATGAAGCATAGGCAAGCAACAATGATCCGCCCAACAATTTTGAAGCGTTCTTTTTCAAACGTGTTATCGACGGAGTTATAAATCCGAAGATAATAAGGGGAATAAGAAAGAATATGATCTGCCCCAGTATATGCTTTATCGGAAGTATAACACTAATAACTGCCTTTGTGGCAAAAAGTCCGACTAATATGCCACCTATAACTCCGAGAAAGAGCCTGATGGTTGTATTTGATAATGATTTCTTCATCTGCTTAAGAATATTCTTTCTATAACCATAATAATTGCACGAAAATAATTTTAACTAAAACCTCACATTTCTTACAAGTTTATTAGTTTATAGTCTACTAGCTTGCTAGCTAGCATTATTTTCTGTTTTTCGTATGGGCTGACACGCGGGTCTGCCCGTTTATCTGATCTTCGGGCGAACACATGGGTTCGCCCCTACAAGCTCGTTCCCTTTTTGGGCTTTGCAACCCCCTCTCACTTTGGAGAGGGTCGGGGTGAGGTGAATTTTAACTAAAACCTGACAATAGTTACAAGTTTATTAGTTTATAGTCTATTAGCTTGCTAGTTTGATTTTTCCTATTTCTTGTACACTAGAACTCTATAATCTAGTACACTAGTTTTTAACTAAAACCTTACAAACCCGACAGAAATTTCAACTTTTAAATTACATACGCTTCGCCGCTGCACTCATAATTTATAATTGACTTCGTCTTATAGATAAATCTTTTCCTTCTTTATACGCTTATCCTATAACTCACCTCTTCACCCTGTAATCGAGTGCTGGCTTACGGTCTCCCAACAAAGGCTCATACTTAAAATCGGCTCCCCTGCGCTTCTCAAATTCTTCTTTGATTTCTTTTACTAATTCAGGATTTGTATATAATGCGATAGCCGAAAGGCTGAATACCTTTGCTGTATTGATCAAAGATTTTGTGCCGATGGTGGTTCCTCCCACTGCGACGTTCTGCCAACTATGTCCTGCACTGCCGGGTACGAATGTAGCTGTATTGAAGCTTACGGTAGGAACAACCCAGCTTATATCGCCCACATCGGATGAACCACCTCCTGTTGAAGGTTTCTCGTCCGCCAATGGCTTCACCGATTTCACTTCTTCCAATGCACTGATATCCTTATTTAATCCTTTCGCTATTTCTTCCGCAAAAGCTCTTTCGCGTGCATCGTAATGCACACCTCCCACAATTTCCAGATTACGTTGTACGAGTTCCGACAATTTCCGATTATTCAGACGCTCGTAAAAGCCGGAGATAATTTCCGATTTTACCTTTGTCTGAGTTCCCAAAGCTGCGCCTTCGGCAGCCTGACCAATCCAAGCTACGAGTTCTTTCAGTATCTCCCTTTTCGGACTGCGGATATAGTATGATACTCTGGCATAGTCAGGTACTACATTCGGTGCTTCCCCGCCATTAGAAATCACATAATGTATGCGTGACGAAGTAGGCACATGTTCGCGAAGCAGATTGACCATATAATTGAGAGCCTCTACTCCATCGAGAGCTGAACGACCTTTATCTGGACTTCCCGCTGCATGGGTAGCAATACCATAAAAACTATAATCTACCATCTGTATGGCTGTGCCTGTACCTGTAGTAACTCCATTACCTGTAGCGGGATGCCAGTCGAGAACAATATCGACATCTTTGAACAAGCCGTCACGTACCATATAGACCTTTCCGCCACCGCCTTCTTCGGCCGGAGTACCGAAAACTTTTATCGTCCCTGTATGCTTTTCTGCATTGAGCCACTGTGCGATAGCAACAGCACCGGCGGCGGCTCCCACACCGAAGGCATTATGTCCGCAACCATGTCCGGCTCCACCTTCGACTAAAGGTTTACGATATGGTACTGTATCCTGCGACAGACCAGGTAGCGCATCGAACTCAGCAAGCACAGCTATCACAGGATGCCCCGATCCGTAGCTGGCAACAAATGCCGTAGGCATACCGGCTACTCCTGCCTCAACTGTAAATCCATTACTTTTAAGGTGATTCTGCAACAAAGCTGAACTCTTCGTTTCCAGAAACCCTAGTTCGGGATCGCTCCAAATTGTTTTCTGTAGCTTATCATATACAGAGAAGGATTTGTCCAGATAACTTATAGACACATTATCTAAAGGGCTGCTTTCTTTGTCTGCCTGTGCAAATAATGCAGAGGCTGATACTATAAGGGAGATTATCAGAAGTATTTTTTTCATATTGGTTATTATATTAATGCGAAGTAGTAGTTAGATAAATTTACGTGAGTTTGATATAATAACATCTAAATATCAACCTGTTACGTATTTTTATTGTGAACTTTGTGTAAACCTTGTGTTCTTTGTGGTTGAGTCTTATTTCTTACCACAAAGGACACGAAGATAAGCCGCAAAGAACACAAGATTTTAGTCAATCGTTCTGGCAAACAAAGAGCTTGTTTAAATTTTATAGCAAATCTTATTTATATCCTATTTATTTTAATAAGCCAGCCAATGTTTTACCTAATTCTTCTCCTTTGAGGTTCTTAGCTACAATCACCCCATCCTTATCTACCAACACATTGGATGGTATAGCTCTCACTCCATACAGTTTGGCAGGCTCACTATCCCAGAATAATAGATCGGAAACATGAGTCCATGTGAGGTTATCTTTCGCTATAGCAGCAGTCCATGCCTCTTTGTTCTTATCGAGCGATACGGCAAATACATTAAATCCCTTCCCTTTATACTCGTTATATACTTTTACGATATTAGGATTCTCCTTGCGGCAAGGACCACACCACGATGCCCAGAAGTCGATCAGCAAATACCCTTTACCCAGATGGTCGGATAATTTTACAGGATTCCCGTTCGGATCGTTAGCCGTAAAATCAGGAGCTTGCTTACCTACCGAAACTACTTCCAGCGTTTTTGTCAGATCATTCAGAACCTGTACGTATGGCGTTTCCCATAACGATGAATCGAGCAGTTGTACATTCGCCTTTATTTCTTCCGGAGATAGCCTGTATGAAAAATCGCGATACAGCGCATAGGCCGAAACCAAAGCCTTAGGATTAGCTTTGATAAACTCGTCTATTTTCACATCTTTATCTTTCTTATACGCCACATAAAGGTCTTGCAATGCAGATCCCGTAACTACACTATTTCTGTAATAAGAAGATGAATCGAGCTTCACAGTTACAGGATTATTGTCCAGAAACAACAGCAAGGAACCCTGTGTCGTATCCACACTCAAACCGTATATTTCGGGTAGCTGAACATTCCTCGAGAAGCTGAATTGTCCGTTCGCTATTTCGGTCGAATCTATTACATAATACATCTTATTTTCAAACTTCTGTAAATACACCTTACCACTCGGAATACCTTCTACTGTACCGGACAGCGACAGATTTCCCTGTTCTTTCTTTGTACAGGATATAACGCTGACAAGTACAATCATTGAAAACAATATCTTTCTCATATCTTTTATTTTATTATTATATTATTTTTTTACCACGAAGGACACAAGGATTTTTAATTCATAACTTATAACTCATAATTTATAATTCACTCTGAAGGTTTCCATCCGTTATCCCTTGCTGTTGCAAGCTCTCCGTATATACCTGTTTCCCCTGCATGCTCGATACCTCCGAAACTATACAGATCAGCCCTGATAAGTTCCAGTTGTTTCTGAGGAATCGGATATTCGGTAGGTGTACCCCCTATGAGAAGATCGTTGCGCCTCATAAATGTGAACGGAACAAAAGCACCACCCGCACCGTCTATCTCAACAGCATATTCATAATGCAATGCTTTTCTCAAAGCATCTTCCGTAGCAGCTACATCAGGCAACAGACCTTTCGCTTTTCGGGAGGCATCAGGTGCATTCAACTCTGCTGCTGCTCCTGTATAATCTTTAAGGCAGAATTTTGATTCAGCTCTCAACAGGCGCAATTCTTCTGTCAGGAAATAAGGATTGATAGCACCGGGCACATTCAGATTGTTGCTGTTGTTTGCCCATCGTTTTCTTTTATAGTTGCTGAATAATCCCCGCCCACGCGCTTCCAGCAGAATACCGAAGTTAGTCGTATATTCAAAATACTCGTGAAAGCGTTTGTCATCCGTCTCTACAGGGCCAAGTATGGTAGGTGCGGCAGGGTAGTAATTCGGATAGTTCCCTGTATTATCGGCCAGATAAGCTACTTTGATATCGACAGGCAGATAAGCTCCGCCGCTATACAGATACACCAAACGGTCTACCAACGCATTATAATAACCTCCGGGCACTGTCGAGATAAGAAAATCTGATGTCAATCCTTTTTCGGCGTAAGCCAGAACACGCTTCCAATGATTTTCGCCGAGAGCCTGCGCTTCGGCTTTATCTCTTGCCTGTGATGACAATATACGTGCAGCTATCGAATTTGCCAGTCTGACGAATTGCTCTTTATCGATAGGTGTTTCTATCAGAAAGTCAAAATTGAAATCAGATGAAGCTTCGGCCAGTGCTATCGATTTATCTATCAATGCAATTCCGTTTGCAATCAGGTCTTTATACGAATCAGGGAATGCAGCCTCTTTGACAGAGGTATTATCTACAATTATACCGCGATCGTAGATAACACCCAGATAACCCTGTGATACTCCTTTGGCATAATATGCCCCGATAAGGCAGTCGGTAGTACGGTCGTTCCCCGCATCGTCATAGGCTTTTATGTTCTGATTCTCGATAAGGTCTATCACTTTGGTGGCATCCAGATTGGCCTGATAGAAATTGTTATAGAACGGAGTCAATGTGGCTGCATACCCTCTGGCAGCAGAGTTGTTGACAATCCTCACTCTGGGCTCTTTTGCATAATCCCACCACGAACCATTTCCGTTTGTATTCGTTGTCTGGTCGGCAAGCAGGCTGAAATGTACTCCGGCTGCACTCGTTGTGGTATTGAATGTTGTTTGCACACTACTCGTAGTCAATGAATAACTAAAAGTTTTTATTTTTGTTGCCGCTTCTTCGTTGGTCAGTGTAGACGGATCGTCGAAATCCATAGATTCGCACGATGCGAAAGCTATTGCAAGCAGAAATATATATGGATATAAAATTGTTCTCATAATCGTTTAAAACTGAATTGTTAGTTTAGCTGAAATAGTACGGTAAGTAGGGTAATTGAAGAAGTCGCCCGAACGTGCGCTGCTGTATCCCTCACCGTCTACATTTACTCCTTTAAAGTTTGTCAATTGGACTAGGTTGCGGCCAATGAGTGAAAAGCGTGCATTTCGTACCAATTTATTTACACCTAGTTTCTTTACCGGAATCTGATAAGACAAGGCCAGTTCTCTCAGGGCTACATATCCGCTGCTTTCTACCCAATAGTCGGTAGGTAGTTGAGCATTGAATACTTGTGTAGTAAAGTTGAGAGGATAACCCATCCGTGCTGTCTGATCCGAGAATTCTGACCGATAGAGATAAGTAAGATACTGCACTGTTTCATTATATTTATCTCCGCCCTGCTTCCAGTCTATCACTGCATAGAGCGAAAAAGGCCCGTATGTGAAAGTATTGCTAAAGCCTACAAGAAAATCAGGTTGTGCATCTCCGATTTTCTTCGTATTTCCTGTGGCAGAGTTCACATAAAAGACCGGAGCTTCGTCTTTAGTTCCCAATTTGCTTTTCTCCACAACGATACCTACATTGTTTACCACATAGTCATTTACGCGTTTTGTACCGTCTCCCGCATTTGTTACATAGCCTTCGTTATTGGTTTCCAGTTGAGACAAGTCTGTAAAGATGCTGTATCCCCAGATAGCAGATGTACTCAGCCCTGCTGCACGTCGGTAATCACCATCGGTAAACTCAGGCACATCGCCCAGTGATGTAATCTTACTGCGTACGCGGCTGAATGTAACCCCTGTGTCCCATGAGAAATTCTTACGGTCAATAACCCTACCCGATATTTCCAGTTCTACCGAGTTCGACTTCACCTTTCCCAGATTGTCATAGATGGTAGCAGAACCCGAAAGCGGAGCAAATGAAGGTACTTCAATAAAATCGTGTTTGCTTTTCGAAAAGGCATAATTGAATTGTACATTCAGTATATTGGCAATAATAGCGTCGAAGCCTATCTCAGTTTCTTCGGTGATTGCCCGTTTCAGATCAGTATTGTCATTCTGAGTATAGCTCACACCGCCCGAACTGGTAAGTGTCACCTTACTGTCTTTTGCCCCGAAAGGAGGTAAGCTTCCTGCCTGACCGTAAGCTACACGCAATTTAAGTTCTGTTACAGGATCCAGTTTTAGATCTTCAGTAAGGCGATAGGCTACTGCCGCACGTGGAAAGAATGCCCAACCGACATCACTACCGAAACGGGAGCTTTTATCTAATCGCCCAAGCAGGTCTATAAATAGCTTGTCTTTCCATCCTGCTTTTACATTGAGAAAATGACCATAGTTTACTGTCTTTTCCCACTCGGAATCTATCGTTCTGGTTGAAGCTTCTGTAACATCAAGGGATTTGACCGGAGCTGTCAGGTTATAACCGTTGGCGCTGAACCCGTCCAGTTCGGTAGACTCATACACAGACTTAACGGCTGCACCGAAATCGAGATTACCGAAAGTCTTATTATAGTTGACCTGCACCTGCCCGTTCTTAGCACTTATATTTCGCGTCGATTTTCCATAATACCCATTATTCTTCGTTACATCCTTCGATGGCGTTTCGTATCCTATCGGGTAATAATCTTCAGTATTGTAGAACTGCTTCTGAATGGAATATGAGGCTTCGGCACTCAGTTGCTCAGTGAGTTTGTATTTCGCCTTACCGCCGATCAACAGATTCTGGGTTTTATATTTATATTCTCTTACGGTCAACTCATACAACGGATTAACCAGTATTGTCGACAACAGGTCGGCTCCATCGGGAGCAAGCATATAATAACCAGCAGCATCTTTTTGTTTCAGGTTGACAAAGGGCTCTACCAGCTGAGTAGCGTACAGAAGCCCGTTACTTCCGTCAGAAGTAGCATACGAAGGGGTATCATCTACATTATATTGTGTGGTCAGTTCTACCTCTAATTTATCGGTAAGCTTGTATCCCAGATTCGATAAAAAGCTTCGTCTTGTATCTGAATCTATCGCATCGGATATACCGCCTTTCGACTGGTTTTGGAAAGAGACATAAAAATTATACTTATCCCCGCTTGCTGATAATGAAACTGCGTTGGAATAAAAAACTCTTGTACCCAGCACATTGTCGACATTGTTATAATAATCCTTGTATGGATGCAGATTTACCGAGTAACCATTATCCTGATAGTCGATAGTGCGCTTTCCGGCAGTCAATGCAAATGAGTTATCTCCATTTACTTTGAAGTGGTGATATTTCGAAGTGGCTGGGGTGCGCAGTACACTGTTGAAGCCAAGTTCATTATCCAATACCACTGAGAACTTCTCACCTTTCCCTTTCTTGGTGATAACCTGAATAACACCACCTTCTCCGCGTGTACCGTACAAAGCTGATGCTGCTGCACCTTTCACTACCTCGATAGTCTCAATATCGCCCGGATTGATGTCCGACAAAGACAAGGCAGTCACAAAGCCGTCTACTACGATCAGGGGCTTTATATTTCCCGATACGGATTTAGCGCCTCTGAGATAGACCGTCGCTCCCTGATTGCCTTCCGACTGATCGATACGAAGCCCTGCTACTTTACCCCTTAATGTAGTGGAGGCATCTGTGGCAGGCACAGTATTTATCAGGTTATTATCAACTTTTGTAAGAGCAAAGGACAGCCCCTTTCTGGTAGTTCCCTGAGCTACACCTGTTACAACGATTTCGTCAAGAATATTCTGACTTTCGGATAGTGAGATCGTAATGTCTTCACCCGATTCGTAAACATCTATCTCCTGTGTTTTATAGCCTAAGAAGGAAATAAGAAGCGTAATAGGAAGCGGCTTATTTACAGTCAGTTCAAATTTACCGTCAAAATCTGCCTGAGCTGCATTGGTTGTCGATTTTACTTTTACCAATGCCCCCGATACAGGGATACCGCTACGATCGTCCAATACTTTCCCTTTTATTGTGACTTGCGCCTGTGTGACAAGCGAGGAAAAGATAAGGAAAATGAGGAACAGATAAGGCTGTTTTTTCTCCTGTAAGGATAATATTTTACCCTTAAATAATTGTATAATTGTCATGTTCTAATGCTTTTTTAGATAACTCTTTTCTTTTTACCACGAAGGGCACGAAGTTTTTTCACGAAGGACACAATCAAGCCTATCTCAGGTTCATTGTATATAATACCTCATCTAGCTTCTTTATCTGATGCGATAGTAATTTATCGTCCGGATTCAAGATACCGTAGCTGTGGTTGAACGCTTTACCTTCTGTCAGAACCCATACAAGAAATTCTTTCACCGATTTGTTTTCGGCAGTATATGCAAAGCCGATATTCTCTACGGGAATGAGGTTGACAGGTTCGGATTCCAGCAAACCCATCAGATTATCGATATCAACCGATTCGCCAAAATAACTCCGATATTCCTTTTTAACATCTAATGGGAGAATGGAAATATTGGCTTTCAGCTTACGACTACTAATGTCGAATATATTACCTAAAGCATTGAAAGTTATACCCGTTTTATCCTTCTGTATGGCATTAATAAGAAATACATCATCTCCTGAGATTTTCTTGCCTTTCAGACTTGAAGAGGTGTAACCGAAATACGATGCAAAGCTATGTGCCACAGATTCTTCATTGTTTCCCGAATAGATGGTTACTTCCGTAGCAGGAGTTGAAGAATCCTCATCTTCGTCGGGTATATCCTTCTCGAAAAACAGGTCTTTAATGCGCTTATCATTCAGCTTCTTTTTAGAGAGTTCGCCTAGTAAGGGGTTTTCTTTTCCTGCAACAGGCAGGATAGCATAACGACCGAAGAACAGTACCTGTTCGCTGACTTGCTGCTTATTCTTATTAGCTATAACCACTTTAAGCGAAATGTCATCTGCTTTCACAGTGTTGTCTGCCAGCTTGATGCTTACATCAGGATTTGCCTTTGAGTATTCGGTTATCCATTTTTCGATAAGCGGAGATGCGAAGCGCGTACTTTTTATATATATGGTTTCTTTTGCTTCATCCTGCGCAGATACAGATGCAGTGATAGCAAACACGAATAGTGCCAGTATAAGACTTCTCGTTTTCATAATCTTTCTTTTATTTATTTGATATTTTATTAATATTGATATGTACAGAGATTCATCTATATGATGCTACGATATAGAATAATCTGACAGAAAAGATAAAATAGGTTTGGGAAGATAAGCCGGATGGCTATAATGTGGAATTAACAACAACACATCGACATTCGCATGCCGCAAAGAGGAGAAGATAATAATAACTGGGAAGTGAAATTAATAACCTGAGAATCATATATCCCGGAGGGACTATGATCTTCGCTCTTTTGTTGTCTGATAAACCTTTTCATTTTTAAGATATTTAATCCTTTTTTGTTTTTTTTACAGAGACAAAATTATGGATTGGCATCGTTATACCAAATACCATTATTGTGGTATTTTTATACCATAGATGAGGTAAATATAGGTATAGGAAGTAAAGTGTTTTTAAGATACGGGATAAAAGAATTAATTATCTTTGTAAAAATCTAACTGAATCTACGTCATGAAAAAGCTAAGCCCACAGGGAGTAAAAATCCTAAAGATGTTTCATTTATTTTTTGCTATTCTATGGATTGGCGGAGGACTGGCATTAGTCATCTTATTCTTTTCCGTTAATCCGGCTAATGGGGATGAACTCTATATGAAATCACGTATTATACAGATAATCGATGATTTTCTGATTATACCGGGAGCTATGGCCAGCCTGTTGATCGGTATCATTTACGGAATATGGACAAACTGGGGATTCTTTAAACACAAATGGTTAATAGTAAAGTGGATAATGACTATCCTACAGATATTATTCGGAACATTTGTATTAGGCCCTTGGGTAAATGAGAACGTAGAAATTGCATCGGCATTACGTGATGCGGCAATGGATGATGCTACCCTACTACATAATGTGAAAATGTCACAGATATGGGGTACCGTACAAGTCGCTATACTTGTCATTACCTTTATTGTTGTTTCCGTTCAGAAGCCATGGAGACCTAAAAAGAAAGCATAAAAAGAACCTCTCCCTTCAGATCAAAGTCCTTCCTCTATATCTAAGGAAAGGGGTTATTCGTCTAAAGGGAAAAGTTGTTTGTTAAAACTATAAGTTTTTATTCTGCCATCTGTTCCTTTTCAGATATACAAAGGACAGCACAAGTAACACTAAGACATACAATTGTTCGGCAGTCCAGTACACTGCAAGTGGTATATCAGGAGTCTGATGCAGTATAAATAGATAAAATAGATAGATAGCGATATTTACCATCTGAAATATGAATGCTATTCTGGTATTACCTGTACCGATTACTGTATTGCAATAGATATAAGCCGGTACGGAAATAATAAATGTGGATAACATTACGCAGAACGGATAAAATGCAGTCCTGATAACTGATCCATCGTTTGTGAACAATCCTAAGAGGTTATCTGAGAAAACAAAAGCCAGGAATATAAGAGGAATCCCTATTACATAATTTAATACAATTACACGACGACAAACCGGCATTACCTGTCCCGCCTGTTTTGCCCCGATAAGATTACTTACTAACGAAATAGTCGTAGTTGCAAATGAATTGATAATTACAAAGAAAATCATTGAGATACTTCTTACTACATTCGCAGCAGCGAGTTCACACTCCCCCAGATGTTCAATCGCTACAAAGAAAAGAAACCAAGGCGCAATGCAGAAGAACGACCGCACCATTGTCCAGACAGATATGCTTAACAAATGGAGTGACATCTTTAAATCGAAAGCTATATACAATCCATACTGTCTCTTATCTGTATATTTCCACATATATAGAGCTAAAAACAATAAGCCGACAAGTCCTGCAAGTGATGAACCCATAGCCGCCCCACTAATTCCTAATCGGGGAAATCCTGCTTTCCCGAATATCAATAAGTAGTTGAACAGAACATTACAGACTACCATTATAACAGAATTGGCTGTGAGAATCTTAGTATTCGTTGTCCCAATAAAAAAAGCCCGGATAGCCAGTAAAGGAAAGGCAAACAGGAAGCTGTAATCCCGCCATTTCATATAGTGCATAGTGGCCTGATAAATATTGTCCGATGAGATTACTGCACGAAGCAGGAATGGCGAAAACAATTTGGATAAAGAAAAAACCACAACAGCAAATACGGATAGAAAGATCAACCCTTGATAAAATACTTTACCGGTATCTTTATACCGCTGCTCTCCGTTTCGTCTGGCAATAACAACCTGTACTCCGAGACTAAACCCAAATCCGAGCATGTAAATAGCTGTATAATACATTGCACCCAAAGCTGATGCTCCCAAATCTATTTGACTGACATGTCCCAGAAAAATGGAATCTGTTAAATTAATCAACTGCTCCATAAGCAGGCTCACCATAATAGGTAGATTGATGAGCCCTATTTGTTTATATGTATAATTCATTTGATTGTATAAAATGGCATGCTTGTGCAGCACCGATATGCAACAAACATTCATTGATAATTTTTATTGATTAAACTCTGCGAAGGATATGGGTATGATTATTTTATGCCGGAGAGAGATTCCCCGACAAACCCAAAGCCGGGTAGCTATATGCAGAGTTGCCACTTCATGAATCGGACTATAATTTGAATTACACAACAAAGATATATAATAGCTCGGAATATCTTACCTTTGTCAGATGAAAACAGAAGAACAAACATCAGCCATATTATCCAATCTGGGAATCGACCACCTGAATAAGATGCAAGTGGCTGCTCAGAAGACAATAATCAGTAAACCAAACACATTGTTATTGTCTCCAACAGGTTCGGGAAAGACACTTGCCTTCCTGTTACCAATCCTCCAATTGTTGAAAGAGGATGTAAGGACCGTACAATGTCTGGTCGTCGTTCCATCACGCGAACTGGCTCTCCAGATAGAGCAGGTGTGGAAGAAGATGGGTACAAAATTTAAAGTAAATGTATGCTATGGCGGACACTCTATCGATACCGAACTAAAAAATTTAAGCAATCCTCCGGCTCTGCTTATCGGAACACCGGGACGACTGACCGACCATCTGGAACGAAAATCTTTCGATACAGATTCTATCGGAATATTGGTACTGGATGAGTTTGACAAATCACTGCAACTGGGTTTTCAGGATGAAATGAATACAATTATCAGCCAATTACCCAACCTGCAAAAAAGAATCCTGCTCTCGGCGACATCGGATGTAGAGATTCCCCAATTTGTAAATATTAAATCACCTACTATTCTCGATTATGTACAGGAAGAGAAAAGTGAAGCTCTTTCCGTCAAGATTGTTTTATCTCCCGAAAAAGACAAAATAGAATCCTTGTTCCAACTACTGTGTTCACTCAATTCTGAACCTGCGCTTATTTTCTGTAATCACAGAGAAGTATCGGAACGCATCAGCGACTTACTGAATAAGAAAAAAATACTGACAGGATATTATCACGGAGGAATGGATCAGGACGACAGGGAAAGGGTATTAGTCCAATTTCGGAATGGCAGTCTGAATTATCTAGTTACGACAGATCTGGCAGCAAGAGGATTGGATATTCCAGAGATGAAACATGTTATACACTACCATCTTCCGGCTAAGGAAAGTGAATTTATCCATCGCAATGGACGTACTGCCCGTATGCATGCTTCGGGAACAGCTTACATTATACAGTTCAAAGATGAGAAGACTCCGGACTATATCTCCGAAGATTTGGACATACTACAACTGAAAGCTGGCAAACCATTACCAAACCGTCCCGAATATCAGACCATCTATGTGAGTGGCGGCAAGAAGAATAAACTGAATAAGAGTGATATTGTCGGCTTCTTTCTCCAAAAAGGGAAACTTGATAAATCCGATTTGGGATTGATTGAAGTGAAAGATTTTATATCTTTTGTCGCTGTCCGTTCATCTGTTGTAAAAACCCTGCTGATGAATATCAGGGATGAGAAGATGAAGGGAAAGAAATATAAAATTGAGGTGGCGAGGAATGTTATAAAGAAGGTTGATTGATTTCCTTACCGATCGTAAACAGAAGTTGACACTTCAACGAAAAAGCAGCTAAGAATCCCCTCTTAACTGCTTGATAATGAATCGTGGGCGTTGACGGATTTATTTCTAATCAACTAACCCGTATGCTGTCAGCATATTAGCTATGTAGTATTTTTCTCTTTTCACTCGATTTTCACTTTGTTTTATAAGTGAATTTCAGAGGACTTTTCCTCCTTAAGCGATAGTGTAAAGATAGTATTTTTGTTTTTATATTTAATAATCTATTTTGAAATAGTCAAGTATATCTTTATACTTATCTTGGGCTGTCAGGCAGGTATCAATCAGATAACCATGTGCTTTTTCCCATTCCTGCAATCCTCGATAATAAAACCATTTCAAATCTTCATCAATAATAAAAGGTATCAGGTTATTAGCCAAACATTCTTTAAACATAATGAGGCGTCCTACACGCCCATTTCCGTCCTGAAACGGGTGTATACATTCAAACTTATAATGAAACTCAATTATATCTTCAATCGTTTTACCCTTTTGGGAATGATAGCTATTGAGTAATTCTTTCATTGTATTTTGGACTTCATCAGGTGGGCACGTTTCCATTCCTCCTACTTCGTTAGGCAGTTTCTTATAATCTCCTACCCTGAACCAATCTTTTCGGCTATCCGATGTACTGGACTTAAGTATATAGTGTAACTCTTTTATAAACGATTCGGTGAGTTTTGACTTTGCTTTTTCGATAATCAGGTCGATACAACGGAAGTGATTGGATGTTTCGATTATATCATCCACGTTAATAGTTTCATTGGTTACTCCTATTGTATTTGTTTCAAAGATATAACGAGTCTGTTCCTCGGTTAGTTTACTTCCTTCGATACGATTGGAATTGTAGGTTAAGTCAATCTGTGTACGATGATAGATACCCCCTTTCAGCTTCATATCTTTTTGCTCTTTAAGGATATTGAGCAAGGGATTATCACTGAATCTGCTACTACTTTTTTGAGGTAAAAGGGCATCTTCGGGTATATTCCATGTTTTACCTGTTAGGAAAGCTCCTTTTATTCTTCCTGTCGCACAATAGTTACGAATGGTTCTTTCTGGAACACCCCATTTCTGTGCAAACTGACTGACTGATAAATATTGCATAAATCTAATACATTGCTGTTATCGGCAAATTTTATTTAAAATAAGCATCAAATATAGGTGTTTTTGCCGATAAAGGCAAGCTTTTTATGGCGAAAATTTATCAAATGAATATTAGAGAGAGTGAGCCAGAGAAAATTGTAGATATTAAGAAATTCTATACTTATTAGTAAACGATCCATATCTTTCTATAAATATAGGTTTTGAGTTATTAAGAAAAATATTGCTTGTAATCAGAATAACACAAATAATCTTTTCTATTTCTTTAACCATAATAGTTATATTAAAAAAATATTTATATCATTGTATTTGAAATTAATAACATATTCTCATGAAAAATAAAAAAGTACTTTGTTCTTTAGTTGATGTGTCGGAAGATTATGATTTTGATAAATTACTTCTAGATGGTATATTCAAAACAACAATTTATTACAAAAATAGAGATATAGAAATGTCTCACATCACTACAAAAGGCGATTTTATAATGGGAATGTTTGTTTCTACGCAAAAGAAAGATCTAGCACCAATACATACTCCTGGAGATGAAGATGATTACAGTGCTGTTCCTCTTAAAAAAGGACAAGGTTTAGCATATCCAAATGTTTTCTTATATGATAAAAAGAAAAAAATACTTCTATGGGAAGTTAATAGATTAGGGGTTTTAGAATCTAGCATGCAATATTTTTTTGAAGAAGTGATGCATCAAAAAGGATACCCTGATTTCTTTATTTCTTTGAATCCATTAATGTTTCCGAATGCATATAAAAGAATAAAGAATCTTGTTCAAATTCAAGAAATAGAGTTTCAGATAGCAAGCCCAACAGCCTTTTTGAGAAAAGAAAGCAAAAATGGCACTTTATCTAATATTGCCAAAGTAGCGAATGATTTTTCTGCCTCTAAAGCTATTAGTATAACAGTAAAAGCAAATGAATTACAAACTGTAAATAAAAGAAGTGTTTTAAGCATACTTGGCTTTATTGACGAAGCTCCACTACAGCCTGGAAGGATAAAAAACCGAGTTATTGTTAAAGGATTAAAAGATGAGGGCGGAACTCTTTTTGAAGAAACTATTAATTATATAGTTGATAGGATGAGTGAATATTTTCCATTAACTGAATTAACTGTAGCTTCCAACCTCCAAATTAAGGAAAGAAAAGATGGTATCGAAAATGTATATAAAAAATTATCTAATGATTTAGATGTATTATTAGGCTGATTTAGCTAATATGTAAAAAATATGGACGAACCTATATAAACTTAGTAGACTAAATTGGAAAAAGAACCCCCAAATAAGTAGTACAATATAACTAAATAAATCTTGAGTAAGATAATCATTTATTAAGATAAGAACCAAAGATAATATAACTGTAATTAAAGATCCAAAGACAGCACTCTTGCTAAATCCAATCAGTTGATTGTAACGCCCACATTCTTTTATTGCATTGATAGCTCTATTATCCATTTGTATAATTAAGGATAAAATCGTCAGTAAAAAACCAAACAAGATACTCTCTATTGTTATAATAATTTCTAATATATTAGAAGAAAGAATTTTTTTTATTAACGATATAAGTAATTCGTTTTTCCTAAATATTAAAACAAAAATAATTCCTAATGACGAGAACACATACGGATATAATATTTCCCAGCATCTTGTTATGAACTTCTGTGTTTTTTCTGAAATCATATTAATATTCTTTCAAGTCAAAGATAAAGTAAAAAAATAAAAATAATGCTTTTGAAGTAGATTTAACGTAGTTTACGTTTAATTATCCGTTTCTTCTTTTTCTTAGGTGGAACAAGCTGTTCTTCACTAGGATTGCTTGTATTAGGAGAAAGAATACCTAAAGCAGAGCTTAATCCTAAATCGGGAGAACTGCCCGACTAATTTTGTGCAATGTCCTGTTCATGTCTATTTTCAGTGATGCAGTTCTGTTTATCTGCACTGATGTCTATCTGCGTATTTTCTTTTTCACTTATAAATATTCTTTCTTGTAAGCTTATCTGCTCTGAAATAGAGCCGTTCTTCATAGTATTATAATATTCAAAGTTTTCTGTCAGTTGCCTGTCGTAATTGAATAGCTTATCAAATCCCTGTTCTGCCTGTTGGAATAAGTTTTTCCTGTTGAATCCTCCCTTGATAGCTCCTTTCTTGGTGTTCTTGTGATTGATTAGCGGGGATAGCTTCTTTTTGTTAGATTGGTCTTTTCGGCTGACAATCAAATGACAATGCATATTCAGTTCGTTGTTTGACCTGTCCCTGCTGAAATGTATCTTCCCGTAAAATTTTATATCTTCTGCAGATAGTCCTTTATTGAAGTTCTTGGCATATTCGGGAATAATTACTTTACGGATATACCGTTTCATAGCTTCGGCTTGTTCCTGTTCGGTCTTACCCATTGTACCCAGTTCTTTCTCTGATGGGCTGACATGGATAGCGTAAAATTTAGCATCCGTTTTTAATAGCTGACCTATATTGCCGTCTATATCTTTAATGACCTGTGATTTGTAAATATCATTATCCGTCAGATTGAAGAACCCTTCGGTATAGATTCCCTGTTCCATGCGTTCCATATCTTCATGTTCAAGGTAATTAGCTAATCTTCTGCTACTGCCTGCATTGTTATATGTGCCTTTGGATGGTGGCGGGAAGCCTATGTTCATGACTTACTTCTCATTTATAAGGTTGATAATTTCAGCCTTTAAACTTTCTTTCCGTTTGCCGTCCATTACTCCACAGTTGCAAGTTCAGAGTATAGAGAAATCAATTTCAGCAGTTTTTTAGTATTCCTTTGCTGTGTTTGTGAAAGAGAATTAATTTGCTTGGCGTGGTTATTTATAACATCTGCGTGTTCGTTGAATTTCTCACTTACTTTTTTCAGAACATTGCTCTGCAAATCCCGAGAAGAACTAATTTCAGAAGACACTAAATTATATAACTCTATTACTACTTTTTCAAACCGAACTGTAATAGCATGACTTGTTCGTATCATCGAATTTAACTTTTCTTCTTCGTAGTGGCGAATGAACCGAATAATATCATCCTGTCGTTTGTTAATTTTGGACAGTTCCGATTTTACCGATTCGGGAGCATCCGCAGGATTGATATGTGCTTTGTACAAATACCTAAAAGCAAGTTTCACAACTTCACTCTTTTTCAGTGAATAGCGTTTACATATTTTATCTACTAATAGAGCCGTTTCCTTGTCTATGGAAATAGTAGTAAATATGGTTTTTCTACTATTATTTTGCATGAGTAATTACTTTTTTATAGAAATATGAATACATAAACGTTTGATAATAAGCAATAACCTTAAATAGCTAATTGAGAGTGTAATTACAGCGTGTTTTAATAACACGCTAAAGCAGAAGGCTTTGCCCCGAAGGGCAAGAGGAAGAACAGGACGGAGTCCAGTTCCCTCTTGCTTAATTTAGCGAAACGAACAGAGCCGATAGGCAAAGTTGTTTCTGCTAAATGCGGAGCCGTTATTTGAAGGCTTAAATAGAAAACAGCCTTCGTCAATTTTTATCATTTTGCTTGGGATGCTTTTTCTCGAACTCTTTGCAGATTTGGGAATCCATATACTCACGGACAAAGTTTCGGACATCCGATGTACGGTAATAGGTTTTATGACCAATCTTAAAGAAACGTGAGTTCGAAATAATAGTATCTAAATATCAGCTAGTTATATGTTTTCTTTGTGAGCCTTGTGTAAAACCTTGTGCTCTTTGTAGTTAAATCTTATTTCTTTTACCACAAAGGACACAAAGAAAAACCACAAAGGGCACGAAATTTGCACCATATATTTTGGAAAACAATTGATTACATACTATTTTTATATCGAACTCACGTTAAAGAAGGGTAATATCCCATTTGTCCGATATCTTTGTAATGTTCGATATGACACTTTTAAGAGAAAAGCCAAATCTTGGTTATCCAATAGCTTTTCTTCATCGGAAAACACATCGTTGGTATTGATTAATGATTTTAGGTCTTTGCCAATTTCGCCTATTTTTTTTGGATAATATCTCCATCTAATTTAAAAAGTCCTGATTATCTAAATACATAATAATACTTATTTTGAAATTAATAATCCAATTAATTCCAATCGATTGGTAAGGCAAAGTACAGCAGAACAAAGCAATTAAAATAGTGCTATCCATATGGACTCCCACAAAAGACGCTCACAAGACACTGAAAATTAAAGTGATACAAAATCATCTTTTTTCATCTTGTTGTTTCTGCTTGCTTTTATGATAAGATTTTTTAGATAGTCAAGTGCTTTGGTTAGATTGTAAGGTTTGCGTGAAAATACTCTATTTTTGGATTTGTAGGCATCTCCAAAGCTAAAATTAAAAGCATTTTCTAAGGAATGGGCTATGTGGATAAAAGGAGCTGGCTTTCCTTCTTCATCGACAAACTGGTTGGATAATTCAAATGTTGTGGCAAATTCTCCCATACCATCAATCCCTAAGCCTTCCTTTGGCTTAGGGATAAAATAGACTTTAGATGAGTGAGATTTAATATTATTATTTATGTGTTGATTTGTTTGATGAAATATAAGTTTCAGTAAATCAATTTCCGATTCGAGAAGTAGAAGTCATCTTGACTTTTTCGTTTTACAAATTTTCTTTAAAAGAATTACCATAAAATCGATATAATTGAATGATATCCAACTGGATATTGTAGTATCAAATCTATTCAGAAGAGTTCTATAGCTATCTATCCATGCATTAGTCCTTTCAATAGTATATCGTTGCTCGTATAGTATTTCATCAAATATTACAATATTATCACTATTCCCATTTCGGGGATTTATAGCTGTATTGGTGATTATCCCATATTCAAAACACTTATTTCTAAATTCCTTAGAATCAAATCCGGCATCAGCATTGATAAATAAACCATCGGTCGAAATGCCTGCTTTTTCTAACGTTTGGAACAATTCATCTAAATGAATATCAATTTGATATAAATCATGATGATTGCCTGCTATGGGAGAAGACATAGCTATTGGTAAGCCTTGATTATCTGTCAGATATAGAGTATTGGTTGTTTTACTCATTTTGCGGGTTTGAAACTCAACCTGTTCTCCTCCGCGCAGAGCTTTCGTATGACTACCATCTACTGATGATGTTGATAAGTCCAATGCCCATTTATAGTTTTCCAATATCCGCAATCAGGAACTTTTCCATTCTCCTTTTTTACTCCATTTACGAAAATGACCATAAACTGTCTTATAACTCAATACTATATCTGAAAACAGACTACTCACAGGCAACATATGCCATTGGATACCAGTCTTGAGTTTATAGAGAATACAGTTTATTATCTCCGTAAGACAACTCTTTGTCTTAAATCCTCGTTTTGCGGTAGACAAATGAGGTAATATCTCATTTTCTATTATATCTTTGCCAAGTACTTTGTACATAAGGAAGCGTTGTTGATTTGTTTTTTTAGCAATTACAAAATTAACGCTTCCTGCTTTTTTTACTAATTACGAAAAGTCAAGACGACTTCAAATAAATAAATATGTTATTGATTTCATTATAAATACATAATGAAAAATTAGTCATTTTATGCCACAGATTACCAAGCCAACTTCTTTTTTGAGGAACGGTATAAGTATAAGTCGTTTTATGTTCCCCTACAGATGTCGTCATTCCAGCACCTATAACTCGTGTGGGCTCGATAGTCCTATAGGAATAACTTGAATTTAACTCAGAAAGACCCTTATTTACATAGGTGTATTCTGTTTTTTCAGAAAGAGTGAATGTGTCTTTAAATGTTGATGCTTTTCCTAACCTTTTATTGGACTCTGGCAGGGTACGCGATATATCCTCCTCAACTGTTGTTTTTGATGATACAACTTTATTGAAGCCTTGTAAATCCATAAAAGTAGCCATTAAATATACGCTTATTACTCTAATATATAGTTACTTAAACAAAATAAAGAAAGTAAAAGTATTATAATAAATTCTACTATCCAAACACCTTTTAGATTCATTTTATTTATAATAAGTCTTTCCATAAAAAAAATAAAAGATACAACTATAATAAAGCCTATAATAAATATAAGACTAAAAGGTGTCCATACTCGTGAATAGATATAGAGTATAAAAAATATTATACTTAAAGGATACGCTATAAAAAAAGGAGTAACTTTCCAATTTTTCATAAATTATTTATTTTTTCTTATGTATGAACCTTGTGGGTTATTTTGTCTAATATCTTTAAATATTGTACTTGGTAAATATGAATTTCCTCTAAGAGTTCTTGTCGGATATGTATATGAATCTCCTCCTGTAGATCGATTAGTTACAGTTCTTCCGGGAATAATTTCTAAACTTCTTACTTCAATTCCAGCAGCAGTCAAACTTCTTTGAACAGCTGTTCCGCAATGGTTTGGATTACTCGGGTCTAAACGATATTCTTCATTGTTAGCAATATTCGTAAATGTATTCCTTATTGTTTCGTCTTGATCCTGAGTTGTAGGAATAATATATCCTTCAGTAAATTCATAATAATTTAACGTGAGTTCGAAATAAGATAATTGAAAAGTATAGCAGTTCCTAAAGATCTATTCCTGTCTACCCTCGATGTACTTGGCCTCAAAGCATTAATTATATTATAATTAACCAAAAATAAATCTGCATCTCGAACCGAAGTATTAAAGAAAGCATCATTTTCTCCACCAGCACCATTCAGAGTATAAATTATATCGTGTACCATTGATCCAAGTTCGCTTCTATTTCTTGATTTATACTGATAAGAAAGCTCCCCATTATATGCCAATGGGTTATTAGATCCTGTATAACTTGTTGGTGGCCCAAAAATCAGGGATAAAGCTGATGGAAATAAATTCTTATGTAATGTTTCAGCATTCACACTATTATCACTTGTCCCAAAAATAGTAAAATCATTACCATATATAATTTTATCATCTGGCATCAAGTTGCCGTGAACATCTATAACTGCTCCATATTCATTACTATTACTGCCATCATTAAAGAATGTAAATTGAGCTGTCATTTCGCCATTAGCATTATACCTTGTCATGCTGGAACCACTTGATAAGTGCATAACAAAATTATTACTCCCATATTTACTATTAGCATCTTCTTGGGAGCGAATATCTCTATCGTAATAATATTCAGTTATTCCATCAACTATTCGAACAACCCAATCCTTACCATTTGGATCAACTCTCTTTATCGGATTATTTCCAACATAATTATACGGACTCCAGCTATAATACTTCTCCGCCAACGGGTCGACCGTAGTAAACCTGCCTATACTTGGTTCATAATGCCTTGCCGAGTAGTCATACCAATCGAGGCGGTGCATCTGGTCGAGTTCCTTGCCGTTATACTTATACGGCTGCTTGGCGTTTTCTTTACAGTTCTCGGGGAATCCTGCCCCGAACGGATAATAATACTTCCGCTGGATAAAGGTCCCATCCTGATCTTGTACGGTACGGGTATTACCCAGATGGTCTTGCCGGAAGAAGTGGTATTTACCGTCCTCCCAGTAGCCGCCATCGACCAATATACGCTTGAGTTTACCATTCTCGTAGATCTTATTGCCTACATAGTCGGTTTCTTTGACCTGAGTAAGTAAGCTGAGTGTAACATCGGAAGCGATAACGGGTGCCGTAGAAAAATTAGGATTGCAGGTATGCTTTACTTTCAGCTTCACGCCTGAAGCTGAGCATGTAAATCTAAGGATTTATTTTAACTAAAACCTGACAAAGATGACGAAAATTGTATATAAAACTCGATCTTATCTATAAGATAAAACACTCCTGCCAATGATATGTTGGCAGGAGTGAGTTTATAGAGGATTACAAATCCTAATAGTTATTACTTCGGGATTTATAATCCCGAAGGACAAGGAAACAATAAGCCTAGTGGAAGCGGGAGTTATTTAGTAATTAATCTTTATTACTCCTAGTTAATTTAAAAATATTTCCTAAAACTGAAACAAATAGAATAATAAACAAAATAATTCTAATAATTTGTCCGTATTGAAAATGGTCCAACTCTTGTCTAAATATGAGTGCAATAACAACCAGTAATAAAGAGGGATAAAAAAATATATTTCCTAATAATATAAGTATATTTATTACATTCTTCATAATATATTACTTTATCTTTTATTTATTTTCATTTCTACCTTGTTTTCTATTTTTTCCATTTCTTTTTTAGTATTCCCATCCTCTGTTGATTTATTATAAATATCTGATGAAAGCTTAACTAATGCAGTTATTCCTGCAACAATTTTGACAGTTGTAGAATGATTTTTATTGGGATCAGGGTTAAAATTTCGCCCTCTATTTTCAGGGTTATGACCTCCTGTTTCCAAAGCCTTATGCGCAGCAAGCTGCTCAGCGGCCCATTCTGTGGCCTCTTTTTCTTTTCTTCTTTCCCATTTGGGATCTGGTGCATTTCTATTTAGTTCAAGTGCACTTTCCGTTGCTGTCATTAACCCATCTGCCCTAACTGCCTGATCTGCGATAGATAGACCCAATAAAGCAATCGTGGTTTCGACAATAGCCTTTCCTGCATTTTTGTATTCCCTTCCTAATGCTTCCCTCTGGTCTAAGGTCATTGATCCTGTAGCTGATGTTGTTGTACCAGTCGCAACAAAGACAGGTACAGGTGCAGGGCCAACCGGAGTTGGAACAACAATACCTTGTTTTCCATCCGGATCAATATGTTTTATCGGATTATTGTAGCAATATACATACGGGCTCCAATTATAGAATTTCTCCGCCAACGGATCCACTGTCGTAAACCTACCCAATGCCGAATCGTAATGCCTAGCCGAGTAGTCGTACCAATCCAGGCGGTGCATCTGGTCGAGTTCCTTGCCGTTGTACTTGTAGGGCTGCTTACCATTATCCTTTGTGTTCTCAGGAAATCCTGCTCCGAACGGGTAGTAATACTTGCGCTGGATAAGGGTACCATCCTGATCCTGTACAACACGGGTGTTACCCAGATGGTCTTGCCGGAAGAAGTAGTATTTACCGTCTTCCCAGTAGCCGCCATCTACCAGTATACGCTTGAGTTTACCATTTTCGTAGATCTTGTTGCCTACATAGTCGGTTTCTTTTACCTGAGTGAGCAGACTGAGCGTTACATCGGAACCGATAACGGGTGCCGTAGAGAAGTTAGGATTGTAGGTATGCTTTACTTTCAGCTTCACGCCTGAGGCTGAGTATGTAAAGCTAGTGATTTATTTTAACTAAAACCTGACAAAGATGACGAAAATTACATATAAAACTCGATCTTATCTATAAGATAAAACACTCCTGCCAATGATATATTGGCAGGAGTGGGTTTATAGAGTATTGTAAATCTGAAGGAACAGAGTTTTTTTTAGTCATTAATTATAACAGAATTTCTATTGATGTTTTTTTCATTTCTTTCAGAAGTGTCAACAAAATTTCTAATATAAAATAATACATCATTTTTTGTATAATTCTCATTTTCCTCTAAAAAGTGCAATAAGATCACTATATTAACTTGGGGGGATTCTCTCATGTCAATAATAGAAAAACCATTATTATCAACTAAAAGATAATGTAAGTATCCGTGTACAAGAAAATTCTTTATTAAATAAATTCCATGCTCTTTTTCTTTTATAGTATTTTTATTCAAAGGGTTTGTTATCATTTCATTAGGGAAATTATCAAGTGTATAAAATTCTGGACAATCCCCATTCTTTTGTAAGAATGACAATACGCTTTCCTTTATTTCTTTTAATGGAATTTCTGTAGAAAAAATATTACTTGTAATTAAAATAAATAATGATAATACTGCTATTTTTTTCATAAAATATTGATTTTTCTATTGAGATCTTTTTTTTATTTCTTGTAATTCTTTTATAATCTGCTTTTCTATACTTTTAGGTTGTATTTCAACTTTACCAACCTTACCTTCAGTGGACAACTGAACATTCTCAGGGGTAGTATGTCCCTGTTCATGACCTGCCGTAACTGCTAAAACCTCATCAACGGATAACCCATCTAAATCTTTGACATCTTTTGGCTGATTATCTTTTTTAGCTTGTTCTATTGTTTTCTTAATAGATCCCTCATATAGTACGATATCAAATCCTTTAACTTCTAATTCTCCATTTTTCACTGTCATTCGTTGAGATGTTTCTCCCAAAACCGTAGCTGTTTTTCCCCCTTCTTTTTCAGTCTTTATTTTTGAGCTTATTGACAAAGTAATATCCTTTTTGTGATTTAATAAGTACATTAGACTTCGAGTTGCGGTTCTGGACCTAAGCATTGCAGTACCAACTCTTTGTAAATCTTTTGGAGCATTGGAGGTTAATTTACCATTTACCAATCCTACAGGCTTTCCATTTGTTCCTATTATTTTTCTGCCATCAGGATCAATGTATTTCAACGGATTATTCATCACATACACATACGGACTAATACTATAATACTCCTCCGCCAGCGGATCCACCGTAGTAAACCTGCCCAATGCCGGATCATAATACCTTGCTGAGTAATCATACATATTCAGCTCGTGAGTTTTCTCAAGCTCCTTACCGTTGTACTTGTAGGGCTGGATATCCGGATTGAAACTATCAGCAAAGGTCATTCCGAACGGATAGTAATGGTTCTGTTGTTTACGCTGTCCGTCTGATCCGACAACAACCCTGTTGTTACCCAAATGATCATTCACATAGAAATAATATAGACCGCCTTCGATATAGCCACCATCGATCAGAATACGTTTCAAGGCATCTTGCTCGTATATTATATTGCCAACATAGTCGGTAGTGATTCGCTTATCGAAATTGGCATCCCCGCTTGTCGATCCCAGGACGGGGGTATAGCCCACATCGGTGGAGTTCAGGTGAACGGTGCGCAGCTTCACGCCTGAGGCTGAGTATGTAAAGCTAGTGATTTATTTTAACTAAAACCTGACAAAACTAAAATTACATATAAAACTCGATCTTATCTATAAGGTAAAAGAGGCTGATCCAATTATGGGACAGCCTCAGTTTATAGTGGATAGTAAATCCTAATAGTTATTACTTCTGTATTTGTAATCCCGAAGGACGAGGTTAATCCTATTCATTATAACTCTTTAGAAAATGAATCAATAGCTTTTTCAAGTTATAAATTAATAAGAACAGATATAATGCTGTATGACAAAACTTGTTCGTTAAATTCAAATTCGTTGTAATAATAGGCTTCAAAATTATTTATAATATTAATATTTTTATAAACTGCAAATTCGACAACAATATTGTCGCACTTTACACCATCAATATTTTTAATCTTCATTTTCTTGTCAAACTTCGACATTTTCTTTGTGTCTACTTCTTTTATATATTTTTCTTGATAAAAAGACTCCTTTGGTATTTTTATACATAACTTACTATGTGGTAGTATGGATTTAAAACTATATAAAATTTGCCCTTTTCGGATGAGACGATTTTCCCCAATAATATATAAATCATTGCGTTCTACTGATAAATAAGGTATTAAAGGTAAGAATGACAACTTACACTGGTTCTCTTTTCTATCGAATCGATGCAGATACCTTGCATTATATAACTGTTCTATATCAGAAAATGCATTTTCATTTAAATAGCTATCAAATAAATATAAACTATCCGATGTATTATTAATTAATTCAAACTCAAATACATCCTTATTTGTATTAACAAGAATAGAGATTAAACTATCCGAATGTTGTGATAGATTTATATTTGAAATATTCACTTGCGCTTTTACTTGAAAAGAGAAAATAAATAGAATAATTGCTAATATGAGGGTATTGTTTTTCATTAATAATTGCCTTGTCTTACGTTTTTATTATGTGTTTCATCATATGGTCTAGGAGGTAAACCGAGAGTTCTTCTAACACTATTATTATAATCAATCACTTTGTTTTGTGATTTTCCTCGATATATAATATGACCTATTTCGTGGAATATTACATCTGCTACATTTGTTGTGACTGTTGTTGGTATAAACCGAGCTCCATTAGCAGGGTCTATTGGTGTTAAATAATAAGCAGGGGTACAGCTTGCACGGTCATACTAGTTCCCATTGAGGGGTCTATGAGAATAGTATTTTGACCATTTAGATTTAGATTAGGGTTCTCACTTGCTAACAATGTCAGAGCTCCTCCTCCATCCGAAGCATTAACAGTTTCTGTATTTCCATTATTATCTGTAACTTGGGTGCTTGTTCCATAAATAATATTAGTTATAGTACTCTCATTCATAACTTTTGTCAGACCTTTTAACGCGGTCTTCTGATCTCGGGTCATTCCTCTAGTAGAACCACTATATACAAGCATACCTGTGCTTGTATAACTGAAATTTTGGGTATGGTTTCCAAATACAGTGTTTAAGTCTGATGTAAATTGAGCTTGATTTTGTTGTGGGACGCTTATGCTATCACCCTTAAAATCAACAAATCTTATCGGATTATTTCCAACATAATTATACGGACTCCAGCTATAATACTTCTCCGCCAACGGGTCGACCGTAGTAAACCTGCCTATACTTGGTTCATAATACCTTGCCGAGTAGTCGTACCAATCCAGGCGGTGCATCTGGTCGAGTTCCTTACCGTTGTACTTGTACGGCTGCTTGCTTCCTTTGTCGTAGTTGTCCGCAAAACTCATACCGAACGGGTAATAGTTATTACGCTGTTCCAGTACCCTGTTTGCATCGGTTACTGCCCTGACGTTGCCCAGATGGTCACGGAAATAAAAATAGTATGTACTCTTTCCGATGTCGTAATAACCTTCGTCAGTCAGGATGCGTTTAAGCGTTCCATTTTCATAGATATTGTTGCCAACGTAATCGGTGGTCTTGGTCATATCCAATGCTGCTACATTTATTGTTGAGCCAACAACCGGACTTGTTGAATAACTACTGTTCCATTTCTGGACTACTTTCAGCTTCTGACCTCCTGCCGAATAGACATATTCGTTCCTTGCCTCTGCAACAGGACTCTTTATATCCATCTGTCTTGGTAAATTTAACGAATTATATTGAATGGAAGAAATACCTTTGTTCAAATCTTTGGTCATCGCACCGTTTTTACCACAGGTGGAATTTTAACTAAAAAGTAATAAACCTCTACAAAAAATCAAAGAACTCTCAATTGGCTGTCTACTACCTATTCAAAAAAGGCATAGATAAAGATGTGGAATTTTCATAACACAATTTTGCTATGTTATAAACCATCCTGCAAAAAATGCAAATTGGCAGGATGGTTTTTATTATTGCTTTTGCAACACACAGACTGGAAGTCTGCGCGAGCAGGGCTATATATCACTTTTTCTAATACTTCGCAATACTAACAGACCTCCAACAACCCCCACAATTATATAAATACCTATGAGACAAATATAATCAATCATATCATTTACTTGAGATTCTAATATTTCATAAGGATTCTCTCCTAAAAGACTTAATTCATCTACACCATATTTCAATCTAATATGTTTAGTTATATATTTATAAACAGAGAACATTCCTATCAATATTGAGAGGAGTATATATATACATATGTATTTCTTAATTGATTTCATCTATTTATCTTTTGGATGTACTACCTTGGCGACGATAACTTCTGTATATGTTTGATGATGGAGATTTTGAATTTAAAAATCCTTTTAAATAATGAGGTGTAACAATTCTTTCTTTTATTGTATATCCTTTATTTTTTATCATTGGTGTTGGACTTGGGTAGTGTCTTGTCGTTTCCATTGCTTCAGAACCACTTTTATTTAAAGCATCGGATGCAAATGTTGTACAATTATTAGAAAAAAGATTATATTCATCTATTATATAGTTATCCGTAGTTCCTTTACTATTATCCCCAGGACTACGATATGTTGACTTCGCTGATGTCGTGATATTATCCATGGTTTCTGTCATTGTTTCATCTGAAATATCTGTGACAACATAAGAATTCATGTTAGTTCCCTTTTTCTTACTATTCATATAGTCTTGAGCATGCTTCCCCCTCATTACTCGCAAGTTACCACTTGTCTTTATGTTGTCTCTTTCAAGAGGCTCGTAAGAGTACACTACCATATCATCACCCTCCCCAACTGTAATCCAAGCGTGACCAGTTCCTATTGTTTCAACATGAACTCTTACTGAATCCCCATTTGGATCAATATATTTCAATGGGTTATTTAGACAATACACATACGGGCTAATCGAATAATACTTCTCCGCCAGCGGATCTACCGTACTAAACCTGCCCAATGCCGGATCATAATACCTTGCTGAGTAATCATACATATTCAGCTCGTGAGTTTTCTCAAACTCCTTACCGTTGTACTTGTAGGGTTGGATATCCGGATTGAAACTATCGGCAAAGGTCATTCCGAACGGATAGTAATGGTTCTGTTGTTTACGCTGTCCGTCTGATCCGACAACAACCCTGTTGTTACCCAAATGATCATTCACATAGAAATAATATAGACCGCCTTCGATATAGCCACCATCAATCAGAATACGTTTCAAGGCATCTTGCTCGTATATTATATTGCCAACATAGTCGGTAGTGATTCGCTTATCGAAATTGGCATCCCCGCTTGTCGATCCCAGGACGGGGGTATAGCCCACATCAGTGGAATTCAGGTGAACGGTGCGCAGCTTCACGCCTGAAGCCGTATAGGTGTAATAGCTTTTACCGCTGGTTTCTATATTCTTTACGGCAAGCTCACTTGGTAAATTTAAGGAATTATAATTAATCCCCAAAATTCCCTTGTGGCTATCTTTGTTCATTGCACCGTTACGGTTGTAGGTATATTGTCCCGATCCGTTTGCATGGCACTGCCTCCGTACGATTCGTTGTAAAACAGTGTCTGACTAAACAACGGGCTTGTTATGGATTTTGTCCACGAGCGGACATTATAAGCATAGGAGTAATTTTAACTAAAACCTGACAAAGATGACAAAAGTTATATGTAAACTATACCTTACCCATAAGATAAAACACTCCTGCCAATATATGATTGGCAGGAGTGAGTTTATAGTGGATTGTAAATCCTAATAATTATGACTTCGGGATTACAAGGACGGAATATATCATTCCCTTATTTTCTTTAAAAATACGATATACATATACCTTCTCGTTCTAAAGAAACGCCCCCTCGTTCTCCAACCGTAAAGAATTGTTTATCAGACAACAATGTCGTTTTTCTTTGAAACAGACTTAGACCTATTGATTTAAAAGATATTTGTCCTTGTAATAATTCTATATTCCAATCATATTCTATTGAAGATGGTGGTAGATATTTAATATTACGCGGGGTATGAGGATTACATCTCTCAATATTGTCTATTGTTAAGTTTACGTTCATAGATATATCAATGTTTAGGTTCCATATGTTCTCAAACACTAAGGTTGCCGGACAAATATTGAAAGTGAAAGTTTTTTTTTCTCTATTAATCCACTCTGCAATATAATCAATATCCATTAAAAATTCATTTGTTTCATCATTGAACCCAATAGCATATACTTTGCAGTCATGAAAATTAATATTTTCAAAATCTTGTATTAAAGTATTTGTTTCCATTTTTACTATCATCTTTTAGGTTTAGGTATTTCATTGGGGTTTGCAGGCCTAACATCTCCTTTTTCATGAACATGAGGAGTTGGCACATTATCACCCGATTTATTTCTATGTGGAATTCCTGTCCTATCCACCCTTTTTACCTCATCAAAACCAGTTGGATTTCGTGAATTTTCTTTATAAGTGGTTGTGTTGGATATATTTCCATCTTTATCTCTTCTAAATGTAGAATGTGGGCCTGTAGCTTCTTCACTTGGCTTCAAATGATTTGACCCTTTTCCTCCACTTTTACTAGAGCTAGCCTCCGATACTCTACCATAATCATATCCGGCTTGTTTATTAAGATAAGCATTTCCTAATAAAACTGCCCCTCCGATAACTTCTGCAGCTCCACCCGCTACAACTACACCTCCTGCTCCGGCAACTAGACCTCCAACTGGAGAACCTACACCTGAGGCAGCAATAATTCCTCCTGCTCCAGCTGTACCACTTCCAGCGGACATATTAAATGTTCCTGCAACTATCGTAGCTGCCCCTACAATTACGGCTACATTGTCTACTGCCCGCAAGGTTCTATTATATTCGGAGGCATCGGTTGGAGTATATACATTCCTCAAACCTGTTGAACCCGGTAAATTGTTGGTAACAACTCCAATAGTGACCCCCATAAGCTTATCTATCCAATCTTTCCCATCAGGATCGACACGTCTTATCGGATTATTACCAACATAATTATACGGACTCCAGCTATAATACTTCTCCGCCAGAGGATCCACCGTACTAAACCTGCCCAATGCCGGATCGTAATGCCTTGCCGAGTAATCATACATATTCAGGCCATGCTTTCTATCCAGTTCCTTGCCATTGTACTTGTATGGTTGAGCAGTCAGATTAGGATTATCAGCGAAAGTCATACCAAACGGATAGTAATGGTTCTGTTGTTTACGCTGTCCGTCTGATCCGACAACAACCCTGTTGTTACCCAAATGATCATTCACATAGAAATAATATAGACCGCTTTCGATATAGCCACCATCGATCAGAATACGTTTCAAGGCATCTTGCTCGTATATTATATTGCCAACATAGTCGGTAGTGATTCGCTTATCGAAATTGGCATCCCCGCTTGTCGATCCCAGGACGGGGGTATAGCCCACATCAGTGGAATTCAGGTGAACGGTGCGCAGCTTCACGCCTGAAGCCGTATAGGTGTAATAGCTTTTACCGCTGGTTTCTATATTCTTTACGGCAAGCTCACTTGGTAAATTTAAGGAATTATAATTAATCCCCAAAATTCCCTTGTGGCTATCTTTGTTCATTGCACCATTACGGTTGTAGGTATATTGTCCCGATCCGTTTGCATGGCACTGCCTCCGTACGATTCGTTGTAAAACAGTGTCTGACTAAACAACGGGCTTGTTATGGATTTTGTCCACGAGCGGACATTATAAGCATAGGAGTAATTTTAACTAAAACCTAACAAGACTAACAAAAGTTACATGAAAACTCTGTCTTGCCTGTAAGATAAAACACTCCTGCCAATGATGGGATTGGCAGGAGTGGGTTTATAGAGGGTTGTAAATCCTGATAGTCCTTACCTCTCGGGATTATAAATCGCGAAATAGGAGATGCTAACCACTTATGTTATTTATATTGAACTCATATTAGTTTATTCCCTTTAAAGTAGAAAGTTATCAATAGTGTTAGCAAAAACAAGGACTCTAAAGTTTCAATATATCTACTAGTATTTAAAAAAGAACTTAATTCCTCTTTGTTTAATTCAATTAGAAAATCTTTTGGAATAAAATAGAATATTACGACTATTACTATATGATATATCTTTAATTGAGGTACATTTTTTAATCTAAAGAGGTAAATAAATATAAAAGTATAAGTCAATACTGTCCCTATTATTATAACATAAAATGGTATGTTTAATAAAGCACTACTCATTGCAAACAATCCGTTCAAGAGAGTTAAAACTACATGTATCGCGATTACAATTACTATTCCTGCATAAAAATTCTTCATCTTATTTATATTTATTTTGTTGACTTTGGCAGTTCTATTAAAGGGGTATTAGCTTTAAATCCACTATAGACATTAATTCTACTAATTCTATTGTTCTTCCTATCTGTATAACCCATATTCTGCCCTTTCCGTTCAGCGGATTCAAACGCAGCACTTTCTGGAGATGGAGAAGATAAAATAAGCCCTATCACATCATCGATAAATGATCTTTTTTCTCCGTTATATCCCTTTTCGTATCCTTTCTTAACTCCTAATGTGATACCAGTATCACCATAATCTAAATGATCCTCATATTCTTTTGGAGTTTCTCCTAATGTGTGTAACTCTTTTTTATTTGAATTAGGATCATCTATTTTACCCTTATCTGCAAGTTCTTTTAATTTTTTCTCTAGTTCAACAATTTTAAGATCACCTACTATTATAACATCAGTTAGTCCATCATTCGTCTTAAAAAGCATCTCCCCTTTATTATTTCTGTAATCAGTTTGAATTGAATCAGGTGCCATACCTGTAGGATCAATATACTTCAATGGGTTATTCATTACATACGCATACGGACTCCAGCTATAATACTTTTCCGCCAGCGGATCCACCGTAGTAAACCTGCCCAATGCCGGATCGTAATGCCTTGCCGAGTAGTCGTACCAGTCGAGACGGTGCATCTGGTCGAGTTCCTTGCCGTTATACTTATACGGCTGCCTGGCGTTTTCTTTACAGTTCTCGGGGAATCCTGCCCCGAACGGATAATAATACTTGCGCTGGATAAAGGTCCCATCCTGATCTTGTACTGTACGGGTATTACCCAGATGGTCTTGCCGGAAGAAGTGGTATTTACCGTCCTCCCAGTAGCCGCCATCGACTAATATGCGCTTGAGTTTACCATTCTCGTAGATCTTATTGCCTGCATAGTCGGTTTCTTTGACCTGAGTGAGCAAACTAAGCGTTACATCGGAACCGATAACCGGTGCCGTTGAGTAATCAGGGTTGTAGGTATGCTTTACTTTCAGCTTCACGCCTGAGGCTGAATAGGTAAATCTAAGGATTTATTTTAACTAAAACCTGACATTCCTAACACTTTTTGTACCCTTTTTCATCATTTTTCTTATTCTTCAAAGGTCGCTTTAGGTATAGATAAACAATCCTGCCAATGATGACAATGACAGGATTATTTCTTTTTATTCTTATTCAAGGCAGAGCCTTGTATTTAGCTCGACGCAGGCAAAACCTATACCGAACGTGAGGCGAAAGAACTATATATACTTTATTAATAGATTATAGTCATATAATTCATTAGCCGTGTATCCACACTTATCTAAGCAATCTTTTAAAAAAAACAACATCTTCCTTAATTCTTTACTAAAAGCAATCTGGGTTACACATATATTGGATTTTTTAGTTAATAGCTCTCTTAACTCACCCAACACACACACCCATAGCGACTTAATCTCCAACTCACCATTCTGAAGTTTAGTTAAATACCAAATACTTGAAAATGTATTTGAAGCCCAATGTATCTCTATTTTACTATCTGTTCCCTCAATAAACTCCAAAATTTTAATAAAATCTTTCGCCATTATGGAAATATCATATTTATACGATAATGGTATGAATAGATTCTCCCAAATCAATACTGCATATTCAGTATTTCTTAAAAAAATAGATTCTAAAGCCTCCTCTATACTAGCATCATCTTTATTTTTGACAAAAGATAATTCAGGATTACTTATTTGTATTTTAATCATAATATATCATTCTAAAGGGTAACCATGAAAAGTTCCTGTTCCATTATTTCTAACCCACACTTTAGTAGCTACCTTTTCTGTACCATCCGGCATATGTACAATAGATTTACTTCCATCTGGTAAATCGAAATAGGCACCTTCTCCAGATTTTAAAGTTGCAGCTTTTTCTCCTGCAAATTCCAAATCAGATTTATTACCCCATTGACCTTGAGGTATATTAGACTCTTTAGCCATAGCTTTACCTTCTTTCCAATTTATTCCATGTTTTTTTGATCCTAAATATTTAGCTTCAGGCTTTAACCGTTCTATTGTCTTCGCTACATCCCCACCTATGCCTAGTGCTTCACCTATGGCCTTTCCCGCGGCTTTAACACTAGACCCACTAACTACAGGAAGAAATGCCCCTGCTACTGCAAATCCTATATCTACACCTGATGCGGGAGTCCCATCGATGTTTATCGCATTTCCTCCTCGTGTAATAGCAGTTGCTAAAACAGTTGCATCATTCACATCAGACATGGTAACTAATCCTACTGCTGCGTTTTTCTGAATGGTAGATGAATTATCTTTTATTGTATTTGCGATGTTTTGGCTTCGAGCCATCCGTTGATAATCAGCAGGATTACCCCCAATTGGAGGAAAATCATAAGATCTGCCGTCTTTATCAATAAACTTAATCGGATTATTAGCACAATACACATACGGACTAATACTATAATACTTCTCCGCCAACGGATCCACTGTCGTAAACCTACCCAATGCCGGATCGTAATGCCTGGCCGAGTAGTCGTACCAATCCAGGCGGTGCATCTGGTCGAGTTCCTTACCGTTGTACTTGTACGGCTGCTTGCCATTATCTTTTGTGTTCTCAGGAAATCCTGCTCCGAACGGGTAGTAATACTTGCGCTGGATAAGGGTACCATCCTGATCCTGTACAACACGGGTGTTACCCAGATGGTCTTGCCGGAAGAAGTAGTATTTACCGTCTTCCCAGTAGCCGCCATCTACCAGTATACGCTTGAGTTTACCATTTTCGTAGATCTTGTTGCCTACATAGTCGGTTTCTTTCACCTGAGTGAGCAGGCTGAGCGTAACATCGGAACCGATAACGGGTGCCGTAGAGAAATTAGGGTTGTAGGTATGCTTTACTTTCAGCTTCACGCCTGAGGCTGAATAGGTATAAAGATTGCGTCCTTCGCCTGTCGGACTCTTTATATCCATCTGTGAGGGCAAATTTAACGAATTATATTTAATATCGGATATGCCTTTGTTCAAATCTCTGGTCATTGCCCCATTCTTGTTGAAGAAATATTCTGTGGCAGCATTGGAATGATCTTTAAAGTCTTCTGAGCCGGCAATCAGGACAGAGCCACTGGAATCAGTTATTCTTTTTAGCTGATTACCGCTATACTCGTAAGATAGGATATCTACTTCTGACCAAAAATTATTCGACTGTAAGCCTCTGCGTTGCAGTCCGGTCATGTTGCCATGTTTATCATACTGGTAGTTAGCCGAATATCTACCGGCTGATGGCTCGGAATTATCATATCTAGCCTCCGTATAGTCTGCTGCCGTAAGGCGGGATAGCCCGTCATACCGATAAAAGTAGTTCCGGTTCTTATTATCGTAGGTAGACCATGACATAGCCGATATATTACCCGTATAGCTTTTCTTGTTGTTTACACTGTTGTTATTGTCTTTGTAATCTTCATTATAATACAGGTTTTCGTAGAAAGTTCCGGCAGCTATCGATTTCAGCCACGAGCGCACATTGTAGGTATAGATGCTCCTGAGAGAATTACTGTTATTGATTTTTTTCTCTTTCAGCCTACCCAACTCATCATAGGTATTCTCAGCAAGCACCATCTCCGTTCCGCCATTGAGCTTATGGGTGGTCTTTGTCAACCTGCCTGCATGGTCGTAGTTGTAGGCATAGTCTTCGGTTTGGGTAGTCTTGCCTGTGGCCGTGTGTATATGCTTCTTCTTAGTGGGTTGACCGGTGAAGTTGTAGGCTACGTACTCTTTTTCTATGCCTCCTGCCAGATGGCTGGTAGAGTGTGACTGTATCAGCCTGCCGCGATTGTCATAATACATGGCTGTGTACAGGTATTTACCCGATCCGTCCAGCAGGGCGGTCAGTGTGCCTGTGAGCATGCCTTTGTGCTTGTACTTGTTAGCATCGGTGTCGTCTCCGTAGCGGGTGTTGTACTGGGTGGCATCGTAAGGCAGCTTGGCAAAGTCTTCTTTTGTCCGGTGGTTATAGTTATCATAATAACTTGCTGTAAGTACACTCGGGGTGGAAAGGGTAATGCCTGCAATGTCGTAATACTTGTTTGTAGTATTACTCAGATTCTGGCTTGCTTTTACCACTGTGTTTATCGGATTGACTGCCGCAAAGTTCACGATGTTTTTACAGGTGCCTGTCAGCACAATGCGTCCGAAGGCATCGGGTATAGAAAAGAGCCATTCGCCTTTGGCGCGTTGTTCGCCATCTTGGGTCAGAATCAGCCGGTCAGCCTTGTCGTAGACATAGTATATTGGTTCGCATCCGGGAAGTTTCTTCCATATACAACGATTCCTGTGGTCATATTTATATTGATATGCTAATTCATCTAATTTTACCTTACTTATGCCTTCATCGTCAATACGTGGGGGAAGGACAAATGATAAATTATTAAATACGTCATAAACAAAATATGTATCGAAAGTCTGCGTATCGTTAAATTGGCGGATAAGGATTACTCTTCCCGATTTATCTTTAAACTCGAAGGAGATGTTGCCATCTTCGTCCATTGTTGATGTAACAAATAATTCTCCGGAGGCATAATTTCTATTTTTTATTAAAGTTGCATTCTGTCCGTCCTTTTCGGCGACATATCTAATACAGTTGAGAGAGTCGGTTCCTTCCACATTTGTCAATATCCGCATCTTTACAGACTTGTGGTTGTTATGCCAATCTTCTCCTGGGGCATACTGCTCTGTCGCTCTATTTAGGGGTGAATCTTCATATACAGGCTTACTGTACGATAATTGGTCGCCTTTATAAATAGACCTCGACCTTATTTTAAATCTGTTTGCATCTATAATCTTTCCACCTCCATTGTAAGCAATGGGTAGCCACGATTTGTCTTCCCTTCCCAAGCTATCATATTCTTGCATCGATATTATATCTTGTTTCTGTGGGCTATTTCTCCACAATATCGATTGTTCGGGTCTTCCCAGTGCATCAAAATAAGCAATAGAGTGCCGGCCCCTGTCTGTGGTCTTCACATCTTCTATCTTTTCAGCACTTTCCGATGGAACAATTGTATATATATAGTTTTTGCTTGTGCTCAAAGCTACTTCTTTAGTGTCGGATATCTGGTTGGCTGTAACAGGATAACCTTCTATGAAGGTATTGATTATTCCATCAGTATTTTTCCCTTCCGAAATAATATAGTACGTGCCGGCAGCCAATTTTTTGAAGAGAAGACATGCTTGACCCTTTTGCGTACAAAAGTTATCCAGTCCGGAATTGTCGCTTTCTTTTATAATGCTTAAATTTTCGTTTGTCAAAGTCAGATATGTATTATCAACCTCCGATCCACAGTGTGATACTGTTATATCCATAGCATACGGCAGCACTATTTTGTAAAACACATCATTGGTACTATTCTTTTTGTATTCATCAAAATAGAAAACCGTATTGCGTATGTCATCAAATGCGAAGTATCCTTCTACAACCGGAACGGTGATTGCAGATTCTTTTTTGTCTCCTTCCAAGGGAACGGGAGTTCCGCTCAGTTCTATCGTAAATGGCAAATCATTCACGCCACCATAGAGAACGACCAATGTATATAAGCCAGGGCTCAACTTATTATAAGCCCCATTACTATCCGGATTTGCCATTCTTCCATTACTGTCAATGAGAGTTGTACCTAGAGAGCCGCAGCTGGCTGTAATGGAAAAGGAGATGTCCATAAGGGTGTTTAACTGAATTTGATATTGTTTTTCTCTGACATCGTTATATTTTGTTCCACTACCGACAAATACTCCATGTGTCGTGTTTGTGAAACTTTCCTTAAAAGCACCAATATTAACCGCCTTGTCTTCAGCATCTCTCTGAATTGATGTTCCATTTATGTTGGTTACTATGATTCCATTCGTTGTCATATATTTACCTTGATAGCTGGAATAAATATCTGCTCCTGCTGAATAGATGAGATACCTGCCTTCGGGAAGATAATAGATATCTAAAAAAGCTTTATCGCCCGGACTATCAGAACCATAAAAATTCCATTCCCTTTTATCCGAATACAATAGGGCTAAATGAGAGTCTTGAATCAATCCATATCCATCTACATAACGATAAGACCCTTCATCCTCTACTTTATATAAAAACAATCTGGTTGCATTATTAATAGTTGAGTTGAGGTGATCAATCGAGATGCGCATCGGCTTTTGCAGCTCAAATTCGTAATAAACGCAGTTTGAATAACTGATTCTTTCTTCCCCTTGCATTACGGATTGTGGCGTATACCGCTCGGTATTACGCGCATCGGAATATTCAAATGCATCGTTAAATATCCCTACTGGAATAGGTACAAATCGTCCTTCTTGAGAATTATAATTTACCTGAACCGCATTGAAAACCGGAGAGATGCCACGTATGGTCATTTCTACAGACCCCGTTATATTTCTACATTCATCCAATTCATTTATTATATAATATACACCCGGAGACAGAATAACATTAATGTATGCTAGATCAGAGTTAGGGGTGTTTTTTATATTAAACGAACCTTTATTACTCTTGATTACAGATAGGTCCGGCTCGTATGATTCCGTTGCCAGTGTCAAAATTGTTCCAAGTGCATAGCCTTGATCAGATAACTGTCTGTGCCAATTGTCTATGGTGACTTCAGATGGTTGGGTCAATTCAAATCTATAATACAGTTTATCTCCTGTTGTTTGGCTAATTTGTGATTTAGAAAAAACAGAATTAAATGTACCTAAATCTACTATTTGAGCGTGAGATGGAATTTTTACATTTGCATTGTTCTGTGAATATACGGGTCTTCCTGTCGTAATTGTAAATAGAACAATTAATGATAATAATATATTGTATTTCATATGTATTTTCTTTTTTATTACGTTATGGATTAACAAGATTGTATTGATGCGACTCCAGTATTTCTTTCTTCCCATTTCTATTCTGGTAGACTTGTATCAATCTATTCGCTTTGTCGTATTCGTAGTAAACGGACAATCCTGCGGGATCGGTGACACTAGCCAATCCCACAAAAGGATAATAGGTATATGTCGTTACAGAAGCATCGGTTAAGGTTGTCCGTAAAGCGTTTATACTCTCTATAACCTCGAGGGGGATACGAAGTAAAGATATTGAATCTATCTTTCTGTTCAAGGCATTTTCCACTTGGTCATACGTAGCATTTTCTATTTTAGCTATGGGACATAATCCTTGGTAACTCCAGATGTATACCGTATGCTTACTTTCATCTTCTATTTGATATAAAACATTTCCATATTGATCGAACCGTAAATTTTCTCCCCTTACTTCTAAAGGATAATTATCATTGGAGGCTTCTACGGAGGAAACAACGGGAAGCCTAGCGGGATAAATTGAGTTTAAGAACGTGTTATTCAGTATGCTATAATTTTTCTTTATTGTTGATAGTTTCTGATTGTCTTGATAATTGGTTATTTGTACAATCGGGGATAAAACATGTTGATTTTTAAGATGGATATATGGTTCTTCAGTCATCTCATAGCCATGCAAATATTCGGTACGTTTTACACCATCGCTATTTTGAGCTGTAACAGTCTTAACATAGTAGCCTTCATGATCGTAATTATAGGTTTCTTCTTCTGTAATAACTCCTTTCGAGGTATAATGATGTATGGTCTTATTCACCAAATTGTGAGGATATAATGGGAATTTGGTTAGTTGAGTAAAACTACTCCATGTGTAAAATGGACCAGCCCGATAATCTGTAGTTGGGGGGATATGCACATCTAAAGCGTAGTGCTCGTCTTTATTAGCAGGCGCAGAATAATCATAAATTTCTTCTTTTATCAGATTCCCCTCACCTGAGTAAAACCTTTTATTAGATATTTTTCCTCCTTCGTTAGGGTATACAAAGTGACGCTGTTTAACAGCCCAATTTAAAAATGGCATATTTGACGTAATATCCTCCTCTCCCAGTTCGATGGGGAACTCTATAACTTTCGTATATCCGGTACCACCGATTTCGCGGGCAGATGTAAAAAACGTTGTAATATAAGAGCCGCTATAGCTTTTCACTTTTCTCCATGAGGGGATATTAGCTTTCTTGGCTTCGAAAGCGACAGAAGCCCCACCTCCTCCAATCAATACGACAAAGTAAGTGCCTTCCCCCCATTCTGTATAGGGATTAATTACATAATTGACCGAATTCGGTCCCATATCGAATACGGCAATCTCACTGTAAATATTGTCTTTATATATCAGTATACGCCCACTGTTAGATGGGTCTTGCCTTCCGGATATAGTCCATTCTATACTGTCATTTTCTATTCTGATGGAAGGTATGACTAAGGATTGTGCCGTTTCCAGAGGAGCGATAGCCTTATTAATCAATAGCTCGTTATCTGTTGCCTCCTCTTGCCATACCGTCGGATTATTGTATTCTGTTACTTCATCGTATCGAAGATGATAAGGATAATTGTTACTTATATTAAATCCGTTTGAATTAGCCAAAGGATATTTTATGCCTGGAATTTGAGAAAATTGTAAAACGAGATTACCCTTATCATCTTTCTCATAGCCATTTTTGACATATCCATATAGATAATATACTGGCTTTGGTTGGTTAAGCCAACCACTGGTTTTTCCTGTTTGTTTAGAATTGTATGAATAATATTTGCATAGAGACGGTTTCTCCATTGTTTCATACTCATAATGCGATATTGATGCGATACGTGCTCCTCCGCCCAACTTCTCTTGTTCTGAGTCGTTGATAATATGCGGTTCATACTCGAACTTAGCCATTCCTCCGGTAGGATATATTATTTTATTCAATAAAGCAATATCACATTCTTCACCCGGATCCCTGTCTGCTGACATTTCTCCACCAGCCAGAATCTTTGGCATAAGATTTTCGTAACGTCCATTCCAAAATCCCCAATGATCTATGGCTCTGGTAAAAGGACCATCAGCAACTATCCTGTTATAAAAGAAATCATAACTTCCGACTGTGCTATTTGTTACTTTTTTTAAAAATAATCGGGTGTCGAACTCATAACTGAAAGTCGATCGTTCGAGAGGGGGATTACTCATTGTAGTGGTCTCATAACGAAGGATAGAATCGATCTGAACTCCACATAGTTTTCCAAATATCGAGCATTGCGACTCATCTTCGGCAAAAAACATTGTCTTTTTGGGAGATGAATGATAAAAAAATATTTTTTCTTTATCTGTTTCAATACTTGATATCAGTGCAATTTTATTTAGAGAAAAACTATAATCGTCTTTTGATTGATTGGTATCTTCCGGCAACCTACGATAAGTGCTGTAAGCTGAGCCTCGCAATAGATAGTTTTTGTGTATATTCTGTGATACATTTGACAGATTATTAATGACGCGTCTCGGGTCTCGATGATCCCATGCAGTAAGATAATCAGCATAGTTTATAGATAGAATGCGCCCATTCGGAGCTTCAATCTGAGTCAGATGAAAAGCACTTATCGTTTTGTGTGGAGGGTTTTGGGCGTTATTAGAATAATCTGTCCACGACAAAGCTGTATACTCCACTGCATTCAGATCCCCGCCGAAGGTATATTTATAGCCGTTATCAGTCGTTATTACAAAAGTTATTCCAGAAAGCCCGTCATGAGAGAGTCCGTAATGGGAAAGATCCACATGCACCTTGCCTTTTCCTGAATGAGAGACAGCTATCGCATTCCCATCAAAGTCGATCATAAATTGTCCGGAATATCCACAAAAATTAAATGTATATAAATCCGATGATGGTTCGACATCGCTGTCTAAAATTTGCCTATAGCCTCCCGGAAAATATCCTGCCAGTAGATAATATTTTAAATAATCATCAGTATTATTATAGGCATTCTCTTTGAATGTTTTATCCAATCCAAATTCTTTAACCTTTAAAAAACCGCTATATGTGTAAGGCTTGCTTGGATAAGTGATAAAATAAAAAGGGTCTTGACTGATATTATCAGCGATAGTTCTTACCTCTCTGTATATAGTTCCACCGAAACCCAAAGACCAATTGAGACCTACCATACCTTCCGGCTCTGTCGGCTTATATCCTCCGGAGTTATAATTCAGAGTTATGGGAAAATCAAAATCAGGATCATTAATGTGCATAACCGGAATAGTTAAATCCAACCTACCGGTATTCAATGCCACCGGCATCTGATCATAACGGATAAAACTTGCTACTTGGGGTGAAAGAAATTCAGTTTTTTCTACATATCTTTCCCCTTCTTCTTGAGAAAAACAATTTAGAATAAACAGGAGGTTAAAAAGTAAGGCTATTATATATTTCTTCATAGTATTTTCATTTTTTAATTATCACTTCATTTACAAACACCTTATTTGCCGTTATTCTCAGCACATAATTCCTCTGGTACAATCCCGAGCAGTCAATCCGCTCATTGTAGAAACCCGCTTTCTGGTTCTTGGGGCTGATCTTCTTGACCGGCATGCCGTCTATCGAGTACAACTCGAAAGATACCTTCGCATCCTGTTTCAGTTCATAATCCAGATTCAGCAATGTGGTTACCGGATTCGGATACATCTTGCAGGTCATGTAGTCTTCCAGCGTCACTATTTTTGCATCTGGGGTATCGGTCTGATTCTGGTTGTTCTCTGTTTCTTTCCACAGTTCGTCCAGTAAGGCAATATTCTCGGGATCGGTGTCCAGATATAGGTGGTCCTGCGGCGGAAAGAAGAAGGCCGTAGAAAAGATTGCCGTGCTATCTGCTATATTGATATTTCTCACCGTCTCGAATACAGGATAGCGATAGCCCTTGCTGTACCAGCGGCAGGTCTCCAATAACTTACCTTTGTTGTTGTCGGGATCGGTGTTGTAAGAATATTTATCGGGAATGTCGAATATGGTCTGTTCGGTCTTTACACGTAATACGGGGCTCAAGGTATCACCCGATGGCAATATCAGCTTGCCGTAAGCATCGGCTGTGGTGATAATGGTACCTTCCGATTGCATGGGCACTGTGCCCGAATACATCCCTTTGGCCTTATACGATGAACCCACCTGCTGCCCGTAGTTCAGCGGGAAGTGCAACGGCATCATCGGGGTGGTATATGCCAGCCTTACAGTTGGATTCTCGTGCCCCATCTGTAACAGGGAGTCGTTTGTAAGGCGGTAGTAGTACATGGTGTTGTGTTCGGTACCTATTACCAGTTCGTTGTCTGCTACCTTATTTTTCTTGTAGCGGTTGTCTCCCAGTATATAGATGCTGTCACCTTCCATAGGAGGCTCACTGTAACTGAGGATATACTCGTCATTAATGGTTCGAAGCCTGCTGAAATCCCAGATTACATCTTTCCCACTCCTTCCCGGGTCTTTGTATTCTACTTGTTGTTTGATAATCTCGTCTCCCGGGCGGGGACTGTTGTAGCGGATGTTGATCTGAGCAGATACAACAACCCCGTAAAACATTAAGAAAATACTTATGATTGTTCTCATAAATGGGTATTGTTTAATAGTGATTATTAAAAATCGGTTAATAAATAAAGAGTATTAGATACTATTGTTATATTCCTAAAATTGATTGGCTGATTACCTTCGAATATTACAAAAAATAGTATTGATTGTGCAGGAAAATAATTACAGCTTCTCTGTCTTTCGCTATAAGTAAACAGGAATGCACCTTTCGATTTATACAAAAATAAAATTAATTATCATCGTGATATGATTTATTATGTAATTTTACAATATATTGTGATTTGACTCAGGCGTTTCTTAATTACAATAAAAAACGAACAAGAAGAATTACAGATTTCCATCGCTAACCTTTTACAATGTTTTGTAAGCTTCAACAAATGCAAATTGCGCCTATCATGCCTAAACATTTTTTCTACATCCCCCTCCCCCTGCTTTTCTTCTGAACAATAGGCTGCCTTGGTTTTTGATCTTCCTTCTGAGTTTTCGGCAAGCATGGGTCATCCCACGATTCCTGATAGTCGGAGTCGGATGTATCGGCTTTCCACAGGTGAGGATACGCGAAATTCCCAATGCCGTACCACTTGACTTTGGCTCTGGTGACGCAGCCCTTTTCGATGAGGATTTTATCCTGAATACGCATTTTGTATTTGCCGAATTTTACAAAATCTTCGGGATTCTGACTGCTGAAAAAGACCTTCGTTTTTTCTTCATTGAAGAGGGCATAAGCAGAGAACTGGCCGCTACCGTCACTTTTATTCATGCCTTTAAGAAATACAGAGCCGCCGTTCATCAGAGTTTCTTCCTGTTCCGATGTCAATTCAATGCCTTTGAGAACAAGATTTCGCTTGGCGGCTTGGGCTTTGGCTTCCGCCTCTTTTCTCTCTTTCTTTTAGGCTTCTTGTTTGGCTTTCTGCTCAGCTTGTTCCCGCGAATACTCTTTCCGTGCTTGCCGTTTCACTTCCTCTATGTTGTTTTCAAGTGCCTTTTTGAGGTTTCCGAAGCTGAATCTCCTATCCACCTGAGAGCCTTTGAACGCAATGTTGTTGTAGCGGAACGATACACCTTCAATCTCATTGGTCGTTCGTTTGTGTTTATATTCAAGCTCTATTCCGAACTTTTTCAGAGCAAACCGCAGGTCAGCCGGGTTCTTGCAGCTCGGCAAAACTGATTTTATCGCATCGTATATATAGTATTTTACCTTGTCGGGGTCGTTCAACCTTTCCCGCTTGACCTTCTCTTTTCCTTTTCCATAAGTCAGACCGTATTTGTCTTTCAGCTTCTTGCAGACTTTGATATTCCGCTTGTAATCGTTGTTGACGGAAATCAGTTTCAAGTCATTATCAATGCGGTTGTAGACAATATGCAGGTGGGGATTGTAGGTATTATCATGCCGGACGATGATGTATTGCGTATTTTTTATACTCATTTCCCGCATATATTCTTTGGCTAATTGCAGCATAAAATCATCGGTCATTCTATGCTTATCTTCAGGCGAAAAGGCAATCGGAATATGCCCGACAGGCTGCTTGATCTCTTTCCTGCCGGAGCGTTGCATGGCAAAACTGCGGATAATATCCTGCTTGGTTCCTTCCAGCACTCCTTCGGCTTCAAGCAACTTGGCGATATCGTTCATCACATACGACACACAGCCCTTAAACGACTTCCCCTTGATATTCTTAACGATCATCCAATAGTTTTTTGAATTGGTTCATGATAACAATAACCTCCATTGCTGTATTGGGCAACCCAGCCTGATTGGCCTTTTTAGCGATCTGATTCAGGTTGTTGCCCATACCCGATAGCTTGCGCATCAGGTCTAATTCTTCTAATGTAAAACGGGATTTGATGCTTCCCTTCAATGTCATTTCCCGTGCATATTGTGTTACTTTCATCCCTAACTTTTCAGCTTTTCCTTTCAAAAGAGCATAGTCTTTTGCGGTCAATTTCAGGTTAATCGACCGGTTTAACTTAGCATTTTCCTTTGCAGGTCTGCCCCGTTTGACGCTATTCTCTCTCTTGTTTTCGATGCTGTTTAGAGTATTTATGCTATTTATATTTTGGTTTATAGATGATTATCAGATGTGTTCACACATTCTGACAAGCCGTAGGAGGAAGCGACCACTGGGAGATGACGGCGAAGGCTTGTCAAACGGCTTTCTCCTCTTCTGCGACCATCGGGAGCGGAAGGGGGAGAGCCGAGCTCTCTGCAAGAGCAAGGTTTTCGGAAGTAAATCAAAAGGATGCGTAGCGACTTTTGGGTTACCCGAAAGATTACCTTGCTTTTTTGACGACGAGAAAAAATAAAGAGGCACGAGTCTCTTTGTTTTTTGATCCGGCGGCAACTTCAATACTCCATCCGGAGTCTAAAACTAAAAGCCAGGATTCAAAAATGCGACTTAAATAAGAGGTCGCCTTGAAATGTTTTTCTTTGTTCACTGGTCTGTTATTTTAATGATTCAGACCACGAGTAAAATACATTTTTTGCTTAACACACAGTAAAATACAGCTGTCGGACTTGTATGCCGAAGTCTGCTGTATATTGCCTTTTCGACCGGAAAATAATCGGTGCGAAATACTCCGATTTGCTAACCTTAAAATCTGCCGTTTTTCTAATTTGATATTTTGAGAGTTGCTTTTCAGTTTTGAAAACTTGAAAATTATCAAACTTGCAAACTTGGTAATTTGAAAACAAAACCTGAGCCCTTTTTCCTTTTGTTTGTACAATGATTCGATTCTTAGATAGTTTCTTAGATGAATTTAACTATCTATAAAATCTATCGATCTGTAAATCTAACAATTGATTTTTAGATTGTTAGACATGTCGATACATCGAACAAATGATAGAACGATAAAAAGATAAAACTATATAGCCGTGGACAGATAGACAAATATATCTATCTACAAATCTATCTGTCGATGATGGGAGGGAAGTAGCTGTGAAAAAAGCCCAAAAAAGAACTATACAAACCTGTAAGTATAAACTTGACCTGTGCCAACCTTTACCACCTCCCTCCCGAAAAAGGCGGAAATAGGAGAAGATGAACATAACTTTGCAAAGGAAAAAGGATCGGCTTCTCCGGCAGTCGATTGTTCATTGGATAAAGAATCTGTCGAACCTAAAGAAATGTAACCAAAAAATAATGACAATGGAAATAGTAAACATTGAAGCCCAAACATTTGAAGCTATGCTCTCAAAATTTGAAAATTTTGCAATCCGGATGGAGCAGCTATGCTGCTTGCATGGCGACAGAGATATGAAAGAGTGGCTGGATAATCAGGATGTGTGCCAACTCCTGAACATTTCGAAGCGTACACTTCAAACACTCCGGGATAACGGAACGCTGGCATACAGCCAAATCAGCCACAAGATACACTACAAACCGGAAGACGTGGAAAAGATTCTTCCCATAGTAAAAGAAAAACAAAAGCAAACCAAATACAAAAAGAATGCTTATGAATAACCGGTTAATCACACGAGAGAACAACGAAAGGGTCAAGGGAATTTTTCTTTCATTGGATCGGCTTTCAGCTTTGATGGAGAGTTTATTTATAGCCCGTAAACCGACCCTGAACGGAGACTGTTTCTATACAGACGAGGAACTGTCGAAGAAACTGAAAATCAGCAGACGAAGCTTACAGGATTATAGAAATGAGGGGCGTATTCCCTATATCAAGCTGGGAGGGAAAATCCTGTATCGCTCTTCGGATATAGAGAAGTTGCTGGAAGAGGGTTACCAGGATAAGTTCAGGTAGTTGATTGGTTGGCGAGCTACAACTGAATATTTTTCCTTTTTTCAACTGATAAACATCCTCTTAATGGAAGGAGAATAAATAAGACAAGGCTATTTTGAAAAAATACTCTTTAGGGGTTTAGTCTTGGCGTTTTATTCCCTTCCGTTATTTTTGTGTTCAGATGAAGAAAGATAATAAAACAACGGCAGACTTCCGCTTGGGTGAAGTCTGCCGTTGGATAGCTGAGATAGCTAAGTAATATTCTTTGATAGAAAAGTCACATTTTCCGTCCTTTGGATTGTACCGGAGGCTTTATTTGCCGATTTGTCATCAGATCAAATTTTATATCCGTTTTTAATGAAATCTCATTGATGCGCTGGATCTGTCGATTCAGAAAATAATCGGCATAGAGGCTGTAATCCTCTGTTTCGTAAAAATGTATCAGCCCCTTACGGTAATTTAGTAGATCTTCGTCTTTTGCCGAATAGACAGGTATAACATCGTTATTTATCAGCACAATACTTTCCAGCAAACGGGAAGTGCGTTTATTGCCATCAATAAATGGTTGTAACCGGGCTATATTGCAATGCAGGTAAACCGCTCGTTGCATCGGGTCGGCATAATGGTACTGATCCGATAAAATTTGTCCAAACCGCTCTTTAATCTCATCGGCTTCTTTGGGAGGGGTGTATGCTGTTCCGGTAATACCGACAGCTTTGCTCCTGAGAATCCCCTTATCTCTTGTTTGCACTAACTCGTCTATCAACATGGAATGAATTGAAAGCACTGTGCGTTCGTCAATATCAATAGCACCCTCTTTGCTTATTTGTTCCAATATTGTAATAAAACTGTTGTACAGGTTCTTTAGCATTTTGGCATCCTCGTAGCGCTTAGGGGAGGTTACATCATCTTTGAGCAGGGCTTCGGTTTCAACATAGGTATAGGTGTTACCTTCTATTTTTCCCGAATAATAACACCATACTACTGCCAGATTTTTGATTTCTCCGGAAGACAAAGCGGATAATTTAGCATATTTATTTTTTAAGATAAATGCTGATTTTTTTAATTGTATGTCATTGAAAATCGGTTTTGTTCCCATTTTGATTTATTCTTGTTACAAAGATAATTTATTTACACCATCGGTGGATTTATTACGGCTATATTTTCTTTTTTTCAATTATACTTTTGTTCTTTAAATCAATTCAATGCCGGGTTTCGAATGGATTCTTTTCATGAAGTCATCTTGACTTTTTCGTTTTACAAATTTTCTTTAAAAGAATTACCATAAAATCGATATAATTGAATGATATCCAACTGGATATTGTAGTATCAAATCTATTCAGAAGAGTTCTATAGCTATCTATCCATGCATTAGTCCTTTCAATAGTATATCGTTGCTCGTATAGTATTTCATTAAATATTACAATATTATCACTATTCCCATTTCGGGGATTTATAGCTGTATTGGTGATTATCCCATATTCAAAACACTTATTTCTAAATTCCTTAGAATCAAATCCGGCATCAGCATTGATAAATAAACCATCGGTCGAAATGCCTGCTTTTTCTAACGTTTGGAACAATTCATCTAAATGAATATCGATTTGATATAAATCATGATGATTGCCTGCTATGGGAGAAGACATAGCTATTGGTAAGCCTTGATTATCTGTCAGATATAGAGCATTGGTTGTTTTACTCATTTTGCGGGTTTGAAACTCAACCTGTTCTCCTCCGCGCAGAGCTTTCGTATGACTACCATCTACTGATGATGTTGATAAGTCCAATGCCCATTTATAGTTTTCCAATATCCGCAACCAGGAACTTTTCCATTCTCCTTTTTTACTCCATTTACGAAAAGTCAAGACGACTTCGTAGAATAGCTTTCTTAAGATAGGCGGATTTTAGGACATTTTTTCCCCTGCTCGTACTGATAAAGCGATTCAATGAATACTAACTCAACACGAGTAATATTCAGTATCCGAAAGAGATTAGTATAGTTTTGTTCGGATTGACTGACTGTTGTTTTTACTTGTTCCATAAAGCACCCATAAGCAGTCTGTAGTTCTTCGTCTGCAACTTGTGAAGCATCAGATAATAGACTGAATAATCTCCCTTTTAATAATTCATTCATAGCATAAAGATAATTATTCCACAGTAATATTAGTCATATTACAAGCGCAAGTAACAAATACGGTTTTATTTGCCTATATAGATAGCAATCGGAAGCAAGCCACAGCAAAGATACCCGCATGACTTTGTTTATCAACGATATAGTGAAAATGCTGCCTATATTTGCAGCTGTATCCACTGTCGGATACACATAAACACCATGTAAGATGAAAATATTATCCGAAATTATCAGAGTGGGAAACTTTTCAGGTATTGCTATAACAAACTGCTCTGCCTACCCATGAAGGACAAAGGGTAATACACGGATGGTATTGCTTGATTCCCATTTTCCGGTATTATGCACACCCCGGTGTGTAAACGTTGCCGCCGTATCAAAAAACAAAGAAGCTGCCGCCTCTTTATTTTTTTCTCGTCGTCAAAGGAGCAAGGTAATCTTTAGGGTAACCCAAAACTCGCTGCGCATCCTTTTGAATTACTCCCGAAAATACCTTGCCCT
>NZ_JARXWN010000017.1 GCF_029892965.1 Dysgonomonas sp. PF1-14
TATTCTTGTACTACTCTTTATTCTTGTTATCATTGATTTCAAAGATCGCTTCTTATGCTTCAAGGAAGGCCTGTCATTACAGAGCCCGTTCTGTCTCAAAGCGGGTGCAAAGATAAAGAATAAAATAACTAAATACAAAATAAAAAAAGAAGTATTTTTACCTTATTTTAAAACTATTTCTCAACCATCTAATTCACAACATATTGCAAAATGAATTATTTTTGACCTTTTCGTGAGAAAAATTTGCAATAAGGGATCAAACCACACATCTCACATTTAGGTTTGCGCGCCAAACAAACATACCTTCCATGCAGAATTAACCAGTGATGTGCTAACGACAGATATTTTGCCGGTATATTTTTAATTAATTCTTTCTCTGTTTGAAGCGGATTTTTCGAGTTATCTGTAAGCCCGATACGGTTAGACACTCTAAAGACGTGTGTATCGACAGGCATAGCTGGCTTATTAAAGGCTACTATAAGCATCACATTAGCCGTTTTCCGCCCAACACCGGGTATAGACTCCAATTCCTCTAATGTATCGGGAACCTGCCCACCAAAGTCGCCTACAAGCTTCTTGGCCATACCAAGCAGGTTCTTAGCTTTATTGTTAGGGTAAGATATACTTTTAATATAATGATATATGGCATCCGTTGTAGAAGCAGCCATTACTTCCGGAGTAGGATATGCCTCGAATAATGCAGGTGTTACCATATTTACTCTTTTATCGGTACATTGTGCCGACAATATAACGGCAATGAGCAGGTGAAAGGGACTATTGTAATCCAACTCCGTCTCGGCTACCGGCATTTGTTTTTCGAACCAACTGATCACTCCTGTATAACGTTCTTTCTTTGTCATAGTTTTACCCAATTTATCAAAACAGAAATCCCCTACAGTTTTTTCTGTAAGGGACTCTAAATATAGTAATAAAATTTTATTTACCAGAATTTAACCCTGTTATCTTCTACTTTGACTTTATCTTTAAGCACTGCAACTGCCTGAGACATCAACTGATAGAAGTTATTTTGCTTAAGGGATTGTTTTGTCTGCTCTATATTAAGTTCTTTTGTATCTTCATTTCTGCTTGCAACATCCAGAACATATACTCCTGCTTTTCCTTTCAATGGAGACGTCAGTTTTCCAATCTGTCCTGCTTTTGCATAGACATTCATTACTGGTTCTAAACCTATTCCCGAAATGTTGTTAGTTTGGAAAGTAACAAAGTTTACAGAGTCTACCCTTCCTGATACGGCTTCGGCATAAGCTCCAAGTGATGTAAGACTTTTGGCCTTAAGGTCATCGATCATCTTAACTGCTTTCTTTTCATTGATAAGCTCAGTTTTCAATGCTGCTGACACTTCTGATACTGGCAGATAGTCACCTTTAACTTCGGACTTGACAATAGCGATAACTCTCTTATCCGATGTATCGAACTTATTTACTGTTCCCACTTTATTATTGAATGCCCAATGAATAACCTGACGAGTACCTGAAGTTTGCCCCAATCCCATCTCTGATGGAGCGATCAGTGTATTTGATACAAGGGCATAACCTTTAGCTTGTGCCGCTTTATCAAAGTTTTCAAGATTACCACTTTCTGATACGAACTGATTCAATTCGTTATCAATAGCATTTTGAGTTCTATCGCTTATAATCACAGGCATTTGAATTATAGCCAGTTTTACTTTAGCTACAGGGTTTGTTTTATCCTGAACACGAACAAGCTGTGTTTGTCCGTTAATAGTCAATTTTAGAATTTCACCTTTAGCTGCGGCAAAACATTCTTTTGCTATACCTGCACCGGCTATCATCACTTCATTTACCCAGCCTAATTCGCCGCCGTTAGATCCCGGCATCACTTCATTTGCAACTGTAGTAAAATCTTTTCCACCTTTGATTACAGTCAAAATACTATCGGAAAGGTGAGCCGATGTAGCTGCATCTATACCTTGCGGCATAGGTATTATCTGCAATTTCACTGAGTCTGCAGCATTTGTCCTACCCACTAATTTATACATAATATATGACTGACCGTCACGTACCGGGCCATAGATTTCTCCGACTGAAGCAGATTGCACAAATGTCTTAGCCTCTGTAGGCAGTGTAGAAACAGCCATAAAAGCATCAATATACGGATTTGAAGAATATTCGCTAACCAAAAGAGCCGGATTTTCTGCGGTCATCAGTTTTTCGTGTACAGCGCTCATTTCCTTCTCTACTACTGCATAGTCTTCATCGCTAGGTATTACATCTTTTATGAAGTATGATATCTTACGCAGTTCTGTATCCAGTTTAAAGTTACCCTTACGCTGATCGTACAGAGCTTTAATATCTTTTTCTGAAACATCAACGATAGAATCAGGCAATGACGAATATCTCTGAACTACATAGGCAATGTTTGCTACATTCTTCGAATCGTTGTGCATAGCTTTGGCTTCTGTATCGTTAACCAATACTGTACCTGCAACGAGAGAAGCATATTTTTCTTCCAGACGCTGATATTTCATCATATTCTGGATAAAAGCCCACAATTCTCTTCTAGCTGTAACTTCAGCAGCTTGCTCAGGAGCCAAAGTAGAAGGGTCTTGGTTTATATCTGACAAGAATTGCATCAGATATGCTTTGTCGAACTGACCTGTCTGTGGGTTTGTAAAGAACGGTATCTGATAAAAGATTGACGCAGGTGTTCCATACACCATATCGCTCAGCTCTTCTTTTGTTACCTCTAAGCCCAGTTTTTTTGCTTCATTATCGAGCATGGCTTCTTTTACCATTTGCTGGTAAACCATTTCTCTGATTTGTGCAGTGGCAAGCTCATCTAAAGAACTCTGTCCCGACATTATTTTCTGGAAATTCTCCCACTCTGCTATTCTGTTAGCGTATTGTCCTGTTGTAACTACATCTCCGTCTACAACAAACGCTTTATCTCTCATCTTATTAACAAATGTCGTTACTTCACCCCATGGGAATACAAATGCTAATAAACCTACAGCAATTATACCGACCAACAAGCCAGATTTGGCTCTAATTTTCTGTAATGCAGCCATTTAATAAATTATTATTACTTTATATGTTTGTTTTTAATTTTCTAAATTATAACTTTCAGCGCACGAAGATAATAAATTGAGATTAAATTTCCTTCATCTTTGAAAGACTATTCTGCTTTTTCTTGTTTATCTGCCTCTTGAGACTCTTTGTTTTCTTCTACGTACACTTTCGATTTATGTACTCTGCTAAATTCATATTCTGTCATTTCCTGATTGGAAGTAAAGCCCTCCGCAATGATCAGCGCCTTAGCCGGCCTGTCTATTTCCACCGGTTTTTCCGAATATATTTTCTGTTGTTGCTGATTCCAGAATAACTCGTCTCCGGAAAAAGTTTCACCTAGCGTATTCCTGACAAAAACATGCCCCTTGAGCCGCCAAAGCTTTCTGCGTTCATAATTCCATGCTGTATCGGCCTTTACAGTGACCACAATATTAAATGTAGTATCGAATTGCTCGAGATATAATCCCTTAGGAAAATGCCAGTAAGGGTCTTTTGCCTGATCGAAAACATTCCAGATTTTGGCAAGCATCCGATAACGGATAAGACCTGAATCTGAAATAAGCATATCAACGCTATCTGTACTCATAGAGGGTACGCTATCCTTATTGTATCGGAAATCGACAACGGCTTTAGATTCCTGCTTGCACGATGCAAAAAAGAAAGGCATAGCAAAAAACAAGATTACTATGACAAATACGAATATATTTCTTTGAATCAACTTCATTATTTTATAGAAAAACAAGTAGCCCCAATTATGAATTGAGGCTGCATATATAACTTATTATTATATTTATTCAACTTTTCTGCGGAAGAACCAAAGTTCATTGATATTGACATTTAAAGATACCCCAAAGTATTCTTCACTAATCATACTTTTCACCTTAGGGCTCATCTTTTTGTATTCAAAGTTAAGGTTTACATATGATATTCTGCGACCTAACGTTGTCCGTATAGGGAATCCGAATCCGAGTGTAGCTCCATATTCATTATATCCGTCAATATTGCCATTGACATCCATTGCATTGAGATATGAATTACTATAGTTAAGCCCTCCTCTGAATTTTATTTTTTTGAAATAGCTTCTGTCATACGGATTGATCATATATTCTCCTCCGACTGCAAACTTCCATCTGTCATTGAAACGATCTGATTGCGACAATCCGTCGCCCATAACCGATGAGTATTTCACACCTGACCATTTCTGAAAGGTTATATCTGCTCCCAAAATATATTTGTCAGTCTGGCTGAGAGTGAAACCAGCCCCAAACGTATGAGGAATACCGGCATCTACTTTCTTGTGTATAGTAGTGTCTCCTAAAGTTTCCGTAGAAGTCATTTCATAATGCCTGTTCTCGTAATCGGCACGCATATTCATTCTTGGAGAATATACTGCACCTAATGTCAGCTTCTTTGTCTTAGACAGTTCCATTTCATACTGAACTCCTATATCTACTTTAGCTGATTTTACAGACAGTTCTGTATATTCTACTGATGAATTAGCCGGACTGACAAGAGTCAGAGCACGATAATGATCCAGTGTCCCGAAAATAAAAGAGCCATTCACTCCTACCGAAAGTCCTTTGAGAGGTGTAGCGTAACCGAGTCCGGCATACACCTGGCTAAGTCCGCCCGAACCTGAGAAGGTTTTGGCTGACATTAATGAACCTTCTGTATCTGTTGATCCGAATTTATACCCTATAGATGAATATGGTATAACTCCGAAACTAAAGCCTAAATACTTTTTCAAAGGAACGAGGACAGTTATATATTCAAGTCCGCCACTTGTCTTATTTTGTGAGCCCGAGCCATCGCTCAGCTTTCCGAAATTGAGGTTAACCCCCATATCGAAAAGAAATGTAAGAGAATCGACCCGTGAATATGAAGCCGGGTTTGATGGATTGGCACTTTGTCCACTCCTTAGACCATAGCCGATTCCTCCCATAGACCGTGAAAGGCCTACAGCCGGATCTTTCAATATACCATAACCATATCTACTGTAAGGTGAATCGGTTTGTGCCCAAAGGGAACTTATTACACATGCCAGAACGGCTACTAACAGAAGTCTTTTACTCATTAACATTATATTTCAATATACGGGTTTTAAACCTTTCAACTCTAAATTTTAATATTCGGCACTATTTAGGGTGATACAATCTGTGCATCTTTCTCCTTTTACTGATCTATAAACAAAAAAAATGAAGAATTATTATTTAACTAAAGTAAAAACTTCTCTTCATTTCATTCTTGTACCATATATATCTATAAAAGCCTGAGTAATTATTTATAATCAATACTAAAGATCAAATTCACCCTAATCATCATATTCGTTAAATAACAGATGAAATTTGTGCAAAGTAAATTAAAAAAACTCAGTTAACCGACTTTTTATATAAAATGTCACATTTTTTTTCCCTTAAAAAGGTTAATTCTCCTTATTTTAGTACCTTTGTGTCTGCTCTGAAAAAAATGATAACGAAAACGGTAAACTACATAAATATTATTCTCCTGAAATTGAAACCATTTAAGAACATTATGTGGTTTTTATGTTTGTTCATCATATTTGAACTTATCTGGAAAATATGTGTCCATCAGGGCGAGGATGAACGCATTTTACTTGTTCTGGGAAAAGACCTTACCGCATATACAACTGGCATAAATCAATGGACAGCCGAGTCGGTGTACTGGGTGTTGCATGATTTGCTCGGATACAAGACTTTCCATATATATAACAGAGTCAGCCTGTATTTTGAGGGTTCGATACCGATAGATATTATATGGGGTTGTACCGGTCTTAAACAGCTGTTTCTGTTCACATTTATTCTTCTGTTCTATTTCGGCCCGGTAAAGCAAAAACTATGGTATATACCTCTCTCGATACTGATACTGATACTGATCAATATACTGCGGCTGGCAATAATATTCATTATCATAAAAGATCCGTTTCCCGAATGGTTTATATCGGTAAACGAATGGTACAACAACCGTACATGGGAGAATACAAAGGAATGTTACGTGACCTTCTACAAAGACTGGTTCAATGTATTCCATCGCGATATTTTCACTTGGATATACTATGACGGTGTCATCTTTATCCTTTGGCTGATATGGGAAGAAAAGATAAGAAAACCCTTCACAAGGCTGGTAACTAAAAGTATAGAAAACGCTTAGAGCCCCTACCCTTTTGCCTCCAAATATTTAGAGCCTGTTTAAATTTTACCAAAATATTTTATTACAGATTCTTTTTCATTCGTTTTTAGGCTCTTTTAGTTTAATTTATCCCTTTTATCGGCTTAAATAGCCCGCTATTATCACCTCAAAAAAGAATAAATTATTCCCAAAATGGCTCTAAAAATCTGAATGAATAAAATTTAAACAGACTCTTATTATATCCGGCTTTTGTGCCTTGCCCTGAATCTGGCATTATAGATTGGCTGTAATATATCCATCAGTATCAAGGAGAAGTGAAATTTACCCGAATTGAAATATTTAGACAATTTATTTATCAATACGAGTTGTACGATAAGCCTGATAAGGAACACCAATACCGATATACCCAGCATAGCCCAGTTCTGAGTTATAATGCTGTATGTAACCAATGCCGCCAGCAGCAGATAAAATAGATATCTGGAGAATACCTCAAACCCGAATAAAACGGAAGCATGGCTACGGAAATAAGCTTTTGCGACCGAATACGATTTTTTTATCTGCTTCCAGAGAGAGTAGCGCTCTATACTTGTTTCTACAAAACAGTCCTGCATCAGGGCTACAGCTGTATTATCAGGAGTTATTATCTGATTGATGAAGACATCTTCGCCGTTCTCTAAGCCCAGATATGATGCAAAACCTTTATTGTCGAAAAAAAGGTGCTTGCGAAAAGCAATATTACGATATGTTCCGATAAACGGCTTCCTCTTTATTGCCATCGACAGGTATTGCATACTAAACAGCAAATTGTCGAAACGGGCTATGCGATTAAAGAATTTTTGCTCTTTCCGATAATATGAATAACCCAGAACGATATCTTTATCTTCCGGCAATTCGTTTATCATTGAAGTAATCCACTGGTCAGAAACCGGCTTTGAATACGGCTCTGTAAAAAGCAGGACATCGCCTTTAGCTGCTTTTATACCAATAGTGAATGCAAGTTTTCTACGGCCGAATGTCTTATCGTTCGAATATGGCAGATATGTATGATACAGGTGCGGGTTATTTAGTTTCAGAGACTGCAACAGTTCATCGCTTTCATCGGTTGAGCCATTATTTACAACAATAACCTCATAGTCGGGATAATCCTGCGCAAGTATTGAAGGTAAATTTTCTGACAGGCCTGTAACCTCATTTTCGGATGAAATAATAACTGATACTTTTGGCTTTGATGATACAGGATTATAATTATCCTTCATTTTTTGCTTTACATAAGAGTAAGGTTTTTTGTAATAAACGGTATAATAAAATATCTGTATCAGCAGAAAGACAAGTAAAACAGATAAAGCTATGATTTCTAGCTCATTAAACATAAAGTAGGAAAGAATCTGTTCAGTCATTATTATTTAGTTAAGAAAAGCTGTATAAAAAACGAAGAGCCATATGCTTCATACGACTCTTTGTATATTAATTGTGTACGATTTATATTTTATCCGAATAGTATGCTTTCGGCAATTCGCGGCAATTATACTGCGATGCCATAATCTCGCCATACGCACCTGCCGAACGCAAAACCAAAAGATCACCTCTGCTTGTGCCATTAAGCTCATAGTCCTTAACGAATACATCTGACGATTCGCAGATAGGGCCAACTACATCATATTTTTCAGCAGGCTGATCGGACGATATATTCTCCACCTTATGATAGGCCTGATACAATGCCGGACGTATCAGATCGGTCATACCAGCATCTACAATAACGAATGTCTTACTTTCTCCATGTTTAACGTAAACTGTACGGGTAAACAAAGCTCCGCATTGCCCAACAATAGCACGTCCAAGCTCAAAGTGTACCTGCTGATTATCTCGCAATTTCAGATGTTTGGCAAATAACTCGAAATATGCAGCAAAATCAGGGACTGGGTTAGCATCCGGATTTTCATAATCTATTCCGAGACCTCCACCCAGATTTATATGCTCAAGTTTTACATCCATCTTCTCGAAAGTATTCTGCAATTCATTCACACGCTCACATAACGGCTCGAATATATGTACATCCTCAATCTGAGACCCGATATGAAAATGTAGGCCTATCAGTTTTATGCTTTTCAAAGCTTGTAGTTTTTCAACCACATTCTCCAAATGCGCCATGCTGAACCCGAATTTATTCTCATTCAGTCCTGTAGTTATATATTCGTGTGTATGGGCGTCGACATCAGGATTGACGCGAAGAGCAACCTGTGCCAATTTACCCTTTTTATTTGCCAGTTCGTTTATCACTTCCAGTTCGGGCAGCGACTCTACATTGAAGCAGAATATATTCAGGTCTAATGCCATATTTATTTCTTTATCAGTCTTACCTACTCCGGCAAAGACTATTTTGGAAGCAGGAAAACCTGCATTTACAGCAGCTTTAACCTCGTTGCCACTTACACAATCGGCACCAAATCCTTCAGAAGCTATTAATTCTAATATCCGCCTGTTTGCATTTGCTTTTACCGCATAGTGTTGAATAAATCCATATTTTTTTGTTTCTTCCTTAACGATCTTCAATGTTCTCTTCAACAAATCTATATCGTAATAATAGAAAGGCGTATCAATACCCTTTAGTTTGTCAACAGGAAAATTTCCTTTTGTCATTTGAATTAAAATAATTAATTAAACAATTTGTCATTCAATATTTGTAATGTCTTCTCTTTATCTTTCTTCTCTATCAGGAATGAAAAGTTATATTTGCTGCCACCGTAAGAGATCATCCTGATAGGAACACCTTTTACTGCACTTAGTATGTTGGAAGCAAAACCCTCATCATCGGACTCTAAATCCCCTATTACGGAAACAATCACCATATCCGCATCAACGGATACCGTACCGTATTTTTTCAGATCGTCAACGATCAGTTGCAGGTTTTTATCATCATCTATAGTCAGCGAGACTCCTATTTCGGAAGTCGCCAACATATCTATCGATGTCTGATAATTTTCGAACACTTCGGTCATTCGGCGCAGAAAACCATGAGCTAACAACATTCTCCCCGATTTTATCTTGATAGCTGTAATATTATCCCTTGCCGCCACAGCTTTTATAGCTTTGGCTTCGGTCTCGTTAGAGATCAGAGTGCCCTGAGCATCCGGATATTCAATATTTTTCAGGCGAACCGGTATGTTGGCAAGTTTAGCCGGAAGAATACTGGAAGGATGCAATATCTTGGTGCCGAAATAGGCAAGTTCGGCAGCTTCGTCAAAGTTAAGATAAGGAATTACTTTCGTATCCTTAACATAACGCGGATCGTTATTCTGCATAGCATCAACATCCGCCCATATCTGCACTTCATCGGCACCGACAGCCACACCGACCAAAGAAGCTGTGAAGTCGCTGCCACCTTTTCGCAAATCATCTATTTCGCCATACGCATTACGGCAGATATATCCTTGTGTGATATACAGGTCTGCATCGGGCGAAGTATTCAGAAATGCCATTAATTTATCCTTAATGTAAACAGGGTCAGGCGCTGCATTCTTATCAGTACGCATAAAGTCAAGAGCCGGAACCAATACTGCATTAACTTTCTTTTCGAGCAAATACAGATGGAACAACTCGGAACTGACAAGCTCACCCTGAGCCATAACCACACGTTCTTCGAACAACGTAAACAAATCTTTGGTAAAAGTGCGAATATAATCAAATCTGGCTGAAATCATTTCTCCGGCCTGCAATCTGAAACTATCTTCTGAATATAAAATTGAAATAAGGTCACGATATTGTTTTTCGAGCCTGTTTATAACTTCGGTCGCACCTTCCTGATTTTTCTTATACAAATAATCAGATACTTCGGTCAAAGCTTCCGCAGTTCCGCGCATAGACGACAACACAACAATATTGCCGTGTTCTACCTCTACTATGGTTGCTACATTCTTTATTTTATCTGCTGTAGCAATAGAAGCACTTCCAAACTTTAGAATCTTCATAGCCTTTATACTATTATTTTTATAATTACCTGTTAATGGTGCAAAATTAAAAAAAAAATGAGCATTAATTTCAGAATAAAATATATATTTGAATTTAGATGATTATTTTAAAACAAGGAATCAAGCTTATCTTACACTAAGTAATACATTAGAAGCAACTTATAAAAAACAAGCAGGGTATAATTATTTACTCTGTTATTTTAAATCATTTACCATGATAGTGAAAAGACTTTGTTACGCCCTATTATTACTTTTATTTGCCTCGTGCAACCAGAATCTCCTTATTGAAGACACAGCCAACTACAATATTGTACCTCTGGTTCAGGAAATCAGACTTACACAGGGAAATGGTTTTATACTGAACAATACGACCAAGATCACATCACCGGCAGACAACGAGAAACTGAATAAAATAGCTGAACTGTTAGCCGGATATATAGAGCAGACAACAGGATACAGACTGGAAACAGTGAACGAAGAGTTACAGGAGAATGCAATTATTCTGACAACAAACTTCACTAGTGATAATCATGAGGCATACAATATAAAAATCAGCGACTCTCTGATTGTTGTCAACGGTGATACGGAAGCCGGAACATTTTATGGAATACAGACATTACGTAAAGCTCTCCCTGTTACCTCCGGTGAAAATATTCTTTTTCCGGGTGTAGAAATAACCGATTATCCTGCCTACACTCACAGAGGTGTTTCACTTGATGTTTGTCGTCATTTCTTCCCTGCCGAATTTGTAAAAAAATACATCGACGTATTAGCTATGTGCAATATGAATGTATTTCACTGGCACCTGACCGACGATCAGGGGTGGAGAATTGATATAAAAAGTTATCCTGAACTGACAAAAATCGGTTCGCAGCGTGAAAAGACTGTTATAGGCAGGCACACAAACGAGTTTGACAACAAACCTCATGGTGGCTTCTATACTCAAGCCGAGATCAAAGACATAATCAAATATGCCGAAGAACGGTTTATCACCATTATTCCCGAAATAGACGTTCCGGGACATACCTTAGCCGCTCTGGCATCATACCCAGAACTCGGATGTACAGGAGGCCCTTACAAAGTGGGTTGCGAATGGGGAATATACGAAGACGTACTTTGTGTGGGAAACGATGACGTATTTACATTCCTTGAGAATGTATTTACAGAAGTGGCTGACCTCTTTCCATCCAAATATATCCATATAGGCGGAGACGAGTGCCTTAAAAACAGATGGATAGCATGCCCTAAGTGCCAGACAAAAGCAAAGCAATTAGGAATAAAAGAAACAGCGGAACATTCTGTTGGTGAACAGCTACAAAGTTATTTTATCAAGCGTGTAGAACAAATAGTAAATACAAAAGGAAAAAGCATCATCGGCTGGGACGAGATACTCGAAGGTGGCATAGCACCTAATGCAACCATTATGTCGTGGCGAGGTACCGAAGGCGGCGTTTATGCAGCAAACAAAGGACATGATGTGATAATGACTCCCGAGCAATTTGTATATCTCGATTATTACCAGTCTCCCGATATAGACAACGAACCGTTTACATACGGATGGCTGACCGAGCTGAAGAAAGTGTATTCATTCAACCCTATGCCAGCCGGACTGGACGAAGATAAACAAAAGCATATACTGGGCGCACAGGCAAATGTATGGGCTGAATACATGCCTTCGGAGCAAAATGTGGAATACATGTTGCTTCCACGCATGTGTGCTGTTGCCGAAACAGTATGGACGAATCCGGAGACAAAGGATTACGACGGATTTGTATCACGCTTGTACAGGCTTTCAAAACACTTTGACAAACTGGGTTACGAAAACTGCAAACAGGCATACGGAGTACAAGATTCGATAGTTGTAGACACTGTTAGAAATGAGATTGCCCTTTACCTTTCCTCATTCGACAATAGTCCTATCTACTATACAATAGGTGAAAAAGATCCGACTACCGAATCTACATTATATACGCCAAACGAACCTATTATAATTAAAGAGAATACATTGTTTAAAGCGGCTCTGTATAGAGATAATGTGAAGAGCAGGGTCTACACTAAAAACTTTGTATATCATGATGCGTATGCCAAGCCTGTCACGCTCAAGTATGAGCCTGACAAACGCTATACATTCAATGGAGCCACAACAGTGGTTAACGGACAGTTGGGCACTAATGCCGGCTACCGGACAGGGCTGTGGCTCGGATTTCTGGGTACAGATTTTGACGCTACCATAGATATGAAGGCGGATATTAACGTTTCGTCTGTTAATCTTAACTCTTTTGTAAATACCAGAGGTAACCTGTTCGACCCTAAATCGTTGACTATCTATGTATCTTCCGATGGTAAAACTTTTGACGAAGTGTATAGGGAACCTTTCACTCTGCGAAAGGAACATACCAGCCCGATCGTACTGAACTTATCGGCTACGCTGAACGAACCTGTCATGGCCCGGTATATAAGAGTAGTAGCCGAATCGATTAAAACATTACCCGACTGGCACGAAAAGAAAGGAGAAAAAGCATATCTGATGATTGACGAAATAAGAGTAAATTGAGCGAACAGCAAGACATCTGTATTGAATAAAAAATATTTACGTTATTATTTATAATAAAAAATCTCCATAAAAGCCTTTTTCATCATTTTTTATTCTTAACTTTGCACCTCAGATATTCACAAGAGATATTTTTGAGTATTTGAAAAATGAGAAAGAAAAAGATACAATTTTTATTATTATAATCTAAAAGGAACAGATATGATCAAATATCCCGTTCCTTTTTTTTTAACTTTGCTTATTGTAATTAATCACATTAATATTCTAAACAAACGATGCATTCAGACAAACCAGTTCAACTAATTCTTGACGACGGAACCGTTTTTGAAGGAAAATCTTTCGGCTCTGAAAAAGCCAGTGCCGGTGAAGTAGTGTTCAGTACCGCAATGGTTGGTTATACAGAAAGCCTTACCGATCCTTCTTATTTGGGACAAATTCTGGTCGTAACATTTCCTCTTGTAGGCAACTATGGAGTACCTGATGATACATTTATCGACGGTATTTCTGAATTTTATGAATCGGAAAAAGTACAGGTCAGCGGATTAATCGTATCAGACTACTCCCATGAATATTCGCACTGGAATGCGAAGAAAAGTCTTGGAGACTGGCTTAAAGAGCATGATGTACCGGGCATATATGGCATCGATACACGCCAACTGACTAAAATACTACGTGAAAAAGGATCGATGAAGGGTAAAATAATATTTAAGGATACTAACGAAATAGATTTTTACGACCCGAATCTTGAAAATCAGGTAGCAAAAGCCAGTTGCAAAGAAGTATTGACATACGGCAACGGTGACAAGAAAGTGCTGCTGGTAGACTGTGGTGTGAAGCACAATATAATAAGAAGCCTGCTGAAACGTAATGTTACAATCATTCGCGTACCGTGGGATTATGATTTCAACCAACTGGAATGGGATGGACTATTCATCTCTAATGGTCCCGGAAATCCGGACTTTTGTGAAGAGACTGTAAAGAATATACGTAAAGCAATGGAAGGCGATAAACCTATCTGCGGTATCTGTATGGGAAATCAGCTATTATCGAAAGCAGGTGGTGCAACCATCTATAAGCTGAAATACGGGCATCGAAGCCACAATCAGCCTGTAAAGATGGTAGATTCGCCTAAATGCTTCATCACTTCACAGAATCATGGATTTGCCGTAGCGAATGCATCTTTGGGTGCTGAATGGGAACCACTGTTCATAAATCTGAATGATGGCACGAATGAAGGTATTAAACACAAAACAAAACCTTTCTTCTCGGCACAATTTCATCCGGAAGCATCAAGCGGGCCTACTGATACAGGTTTTCTGTTTGATTTATTTGTAGAACAACTTTAAAGCAGTGAACAGTTAGCAGTCATCAGTGAACAACCAGAGACACCTAACTTGTAACTCGTAACTTGTAACTAAAAAAAAATGGATATAAATATAGACGTAAAAAAAGTATTAGTTCTTGGTTCGGGAGCCCTCAAGATCGGAGAGGCCGGCGAATTTGACTACTCCGGTTCTCAGGCTCTGAAAGCGTTGAAAGAGGAAGGAATCGAAACCGTACTTATCAACCCGAATATTGCAACAGTACAAACATCGGAAGGTAGTGCCGATAAAATATACTTCCTGCCTATCACACCTTACTTTGTAGAAAAAGTTATCCAAAAAGAGAAACCGGACGGAATACTACTGGCATTCGGCGGACAGACTGCATTAAATTGTGGTGTACAACTCTTCGAAAGTGGAATCCTCGAAAAATATAACCTGCGTGTATTAGGAACTCCGGTACAGGCGATCATGGATACCGAAGACCGCGAACTTTTCGTCAAAAAACTGGATCAGATAGACGTAAAAACTATAAAAAGCCATGCAGTTGGTTCGATAGAGGACGCAGTAGCTGCTGCTGCCGAACTGGGCTACCCTATTATTATACGTGCAGCCTATGCACTCGGCGGTCTGGGTTCGGGATTCTGTGACAACGAACAGGAACTCCGCATACTTGCCGAAAAGGCTCTCTCCTACTCTTCTCAGCTATTGGTAGAGAAATCGCTGAAAGGATGGAAGGAAATAGAATACGAAGTAGTACGTGACAAATATGGTAACTGTATGACCGTATGTAACATGGAAAACTTCGACCCACTAGGTATTCATACAGGGGAAAGTATAGTAGTAGCACCATCTCAGACGCTTACTAACAACGAATTTCATAAACTTCGCGAACTCTCGATCCGTATTGTAAAACACATAGGAATAGTCGGTGAATGTAACGTACAATTTGCCTTCGACCCCGAATCGGAAGATTATCGCGTGATCGAGGTCAACGCCCGTTTGAGCCGTTCTTCGGCTCTGGCTTCTAAAGCAACCGGATATCCGCTAGCTTTCGTTGCAGCAAAACTAGGTCTGGGCTACGGATTGTTCGAACTGAAAAACTCTGTAACCAAATCGACCTGCGCATTCTTCGAACCTGCACTCGACTACATCGTAGTAAAAATACCTCGTTGGGATTTGGGTAAATTCCATGGAGTTTCTAAAGAGATCGGTTCGAGCATGAAATCGGTAGGTGAGATCATGGCTATCGGACGTACTTTCGAAGAAGCTATACAGAAAGGGCTTCGTATGATAAATATAGGTATGCACGGATTTGCAGCTAATAAACCGTTAGAAGTCGACAATCTGGATGAAGCACTGAAAAACCCGACCGACAAACGTATATTCTGCATAGAAGAAGCCTTTAAAAGAGGTTACACAGTAGATCAGATACACGACCTGACCAAAATAGACAACTGGTTCCTTCAAAAACTGCAATACATATTCGATTGCTCGAAAGAACTGGAAAAATTCGACGACATACAGTCCCTGCCGTTAAGCCTGCTGTTATCAGCCAAGCAAATGGGATTCTCTGACTTCCAGATAGCTAAAATAGTATGTAAAGAACCATCACTGATAGAAACGGTACAGCACGATGTACGCCGCATTCGTAAAGAAAACGGAATAGTACCTTGTGTGAAACAGATAGATACGCTTGCTGCGGAATATCCTGCGCAAACCAACTATCTGTACATCACATATAACGGAAAAGAAAATGATGTAAAATATCTGGGAGACCACAAATCGGTTATAGTTTTGGGATCGGGTGCATACCGCATCGGCTCTTCAGTAGAATTCGACTGGTGTTCGGTGAATGCGCTGCAATCTATCCGCAAAGAAGGGTATCGCTCGGTAATGATCAACTACAATCCGGAGACGGTTTCTACCGACTACGATATGTGTGACCGCCTATACTTCGATGAATTGACATACGAACGTGTAATGGATATCATCGAACTCGAAAATCCGCATGGTGTAATACTGTCGGTAGGTGGGCAGATACCTAATAACCTTGCTATCCGCCTCGATCAGGCGAATGTAAACATACTGGGAACAACAGCCAAGAATATAGACAATGCCGAAGACCGTCACAAGTTCTCGAGTATGCTCGACCGCATCGGGGTAGACCAGCCACGCTGGAAGGAGCTGACATCGCTGGACGATATCAAAGGCTTTGTCAACGAAGTAGGCTATCCGGTGCTTATCCGTCCTTCTTATGTACTATCCGGAGCAGCCATGAATGTATGTTCCAACGATCAGGAATTGGAAAACTTTCTAGGACTGGCTGCCGAAGTTTCGAAGAAACACCCTGTGGTAGTTAGCGAGTTTGTAGAGAATGCAAAAGAAATAGAAATAGATGCTGTAGCCGACAAGGGCGAGATAATAATGTACGCCATATCGGAGCACGTAGAGTTTGCAGGAGTGCACTCTGGTGATGCCACAATACAGTTTCCGGCACAACGCTTATACATCGAGACTGTAAGACGCATCAAGAAGGTAGCAAAACAGATTGCTCAGGAGTTACAGATATCGGGACCGTTCAATATGCAGTTCCTTGCCAAAGATAATGCAATTAAAGTCATCGAATGCAACCTGCGAGCATCCCGCTCATTCCCATTCGTATCTAAGGTATTAAAGATAAACTTCATCGACCTTGCCACTCAGGTAATGTTGGGTAAGCATGTGGAGAAACCTAACAAGAATGACTTCGACCTCGACTATGTAGGTATCAAAGCATCTCAGTTCTCATTCTCGCGCCTGCAAAAAGCAGACCCAGTACTGGGTGTGGATATGGCTTCTACCGGAGAGGTAGGTTGTATCGGTGATAATTTCTACGATGCCATGCTCAAGTCTATGCTTTCGGTCGGATACCGCATACCGAAAAAGACTGTATTGTTCTCTACAGGACCTGCCAAGTCGAAAGTAGAATTGCTCGAAGCTGCACGCCTGCTTCATCAGAAAGGATATGAGCTATACGCAACCGGAGGTTCTCAAAAATTCCTTGATGAAAATGGAGTGCCTGCAACAAGAGTATTCTGGCCGAACGACAACCAACAACCGAATGCGTTGGAAATGATACAGAACAAGAAGATAGACCTTGTTGTAAACATACCTAAGAACTTTACAACAAGTGAGTTGGATAACGGATATAAAATACGCCGCGCAGCCATCGACTTCAATATACCTTTGTTGACTAACTCGCGTCTGGCATCGGCATTTATACAGGCCTTCTGTAAAATGAACATTGATGAACTGGAAATAAAGGCATGGAACGAATATGATTAAAGCTATAGCCATACAAATAGGAATCGTTTGGGCTATATTTATCATTATACTGATTATTTGGCTTATCCGAAAAAATCCTTTTTTCAGAAAATAATATGATACAAAAACCATCTGTTTATCAGATGGTTTTTGTAATTTTGGGAGAAATTTAGAAAGATAGAAACTCAATAACATCATATTGCCCGCATAAGTCTGTTTTTGTAACAATATTTGCCTGAATTATAATAAGACGATGATCAATCCGTTATTGAAATAGTTCAATTACATTAGTCGTTTTGCGTGACTCGTCATAACATGTAATAAATTGAGTTCTGCTCTCGCTATTTAAAAACGTTGTTTAACATATTACACTGTCCACATATGAAAAGATTATTACTATTTGCCCTTTGCTCCATATTCCTTACTATCTCTGTTGATGCCCAAACAAAGAAGTTGCTGACTACAATTAATTCCTTAAAGACGAAAGAAGTTGTCGAATTGAAATACAATTCACAGAATCAGCTTATATATTTTGACGAGAAAGGGACAGTTACATATCGCGAATTCTCATTGAAATATAACAAATCAACGAATCAGCTATCGGAATGTACGATAAATAATGATAAAGGCGAATTAGTATTAAACTCTAAATATACATACGGAACAGCGGGATATATTACCGAAGATGTGAAAAGTAGCGGAAAACTGCAAGGTAAGAATACCGAACAGAACAAAATATACATAGACAGTAAAGAACGCCTGACAAAAACGGCATTTGATGACGGAAAACTCTGGGAAGAGTTTGAATATGATGAGAGTAACAATATTACCAAATATACACTGCACTCTGCCTTTGGAGACAGCGATATTGTAACAACACATAAATACAACAAAGACAAATCTGTTTTTGCCAATATAGAGAATCTCCCTGCATGGTTTTGGGCGCTACACATGAATAATGTAAAATGGTGCGGTGACTTTGTCGGAAAAAACAATCCGAATGAATCTGAGTCGACCGATCCCCGATTCGGAACGGATACTGTAGAAATCACATACCAGTACGATGCGGACGGATATCCAGTAAAACAGCTTTATAATGGTAAAGTAGTGAAAGAGTTTACTTACAAAATCATCAAGTAGGCGTATAAGTAATCTTTAGCACTTCGGTTGTATCTGTTGTTATTTTTACTCTGTCATCCGAACGTTCGCCGACAAGCCAGATAATACTGTCACCTGAACACAGAAGCCATGCGGCTTCTTTCTCAAACAGGGTAAACTTATTATCGGAAAAATAATCACTTATCTTTTTCTTTCCTTTCATGCCGAATGGAATAAACCAGTCTCCTTGCTTCCATTTACGTATGGTTAGCGGAAAGCTTATCTTAGCTAAGTCTACATACAGAATATGGGGATTTTTCTCTATTATAAAGCTTCCATCAACCGGCACTTTCTCTATTTTCAGATGAACAGGATGCAGTATATCTTCAGTTTCTTCGCGAATAGTAAAACTATCCAGCGTCAGTAATTCCTTCTCTTTAAGGATATAGAATCCCCTGTCTTTAAGTAATTCGTGTGTTTCCGAATAGAATATTTTACCGGACTGGGCTATCAATGATTCAAATATTTGCCTGACAGTGGCCGAATTGAAGCCGTAAGGGGATAATATTTCAAACAATATGGCTTCCGGTTCTGCATACCTTATCAGCAGATTTATATCGATCTTATCGTCTTTGAATATTTCTTTCTTCACCTGCTCTATATACAACTGATATATATTATACACCTGTGACAAATATCCGGCTGTGCGTATTACAGCTTCTTTTGCCGACGGATTGATAGATTCGAGCAAAGGAATAATATTTAGCCTGATCTTATTACGTGTATATAAGTCTTCGTTATTGGTACCATCTTCTACATAAGACATCTTCCGTTCTTTCAAGTAGTCCAGTATCTCATCACGCCCCACACAGAGCAATGGACGTATAATATAACCGTTCATCGGTGAAATACCGGTAAGTCCGCGAATACCTGTTCCTCGTACCAGATTCAGTAATATTGTCTCTACAGAATCGTCACGATGATGTGCTACAGCTATCCTGTCTGCCAAATGTATTACACGCAACTGCTCGAACCAGCTGTAACGCAATTCGCGGGCAGCCATTTCTATCGAGATCGAGTTAATCTCGGCATGTGCTTCCGTATCGAAATCGATACGCTCAAATTTCAGATTATATTTCTGGCACAATTCCTCAACAAAAAAAGCGTCTCTGTTCGACTCTTCACCCCGAAGATGAAAATTACAGTGTGCAACTACACACTCAATTCCAAAACTATGCAGAATATCGAGCAAAGCCACCGAATCGGCTCCGCCACTTACACCGACTATCACTTTTTCTCCTCCCGAAAGTAATCGGTTTGCTACTATATATTGTTCTACCTTTGTTACATTCATCTTTCTGTCGATTTCAAAGACCTGTTACAACTTCAGATAAGAGAAATAATGTTTCTCTACTTTTTTGGAGAGTAAATGTATGTTCAGCATATCCGAAGCTTCAGATATATCTTTTATTGAACCATCGTTATACAATATATCAATACTGTCGTCAGCTTCATTGTACATATTAGTATAAATCACATCACATGAATAAAGGTAAGAGGCCTCTTCCTCACTTATTCCTAGTTTCTGTACGCATTTGTCTATATGTTTTTGTTGACGTTCTGCCGACATGGGCTCATTTGTAACCTCTATTTTAAACAATTTCCGGTTTATAAGGTATGAACTTAATATTGACAGTACAGTATCTTTATTATTTGCCCAGACTTTAAGTGCACACCAAATATCATTATCATCCAAATCGACAAAATGACTCAATACTTCATTGGTACGCTCATCAAAAGATGATTTATCTATATTGTTTTCCAGAAAATAGCTGAGAGACGGCGATGCAAACAACCGTTCTCCCCTATCGGTAAGAACCTTAGCGCGCATCAACGTTTTTATAAGCATCTTTTCGGCTGCCACCGCAGTTTTATGCAGATATACCTGCCAGTACATCAACCTGCGCGACATCAGAAAGTTTTCGATCGAATATATACCTTTTGCCTCAACTACAAGACGGTCGTTACGCAAGTCGAGCATTTTAATGATACGAGCCGAACCGATATTGCCTTCTGTAACTCCGGTGAAGAAACTATCGCGGCGCAGATAGTCAAGTCTGTCCACATCTAACTGTCCACTTACTAACTGATGTAAAAACTTCTTAGGATACTCATTCTTAAAGATTGAAATGCAAATATCAAGTTCTCCGCCCAACTCCTTATTTAAAGTTTCCATCAGTGCCAGAGATACCTCTTCGTGATGTATTCCGTTTGTCAGTGTATGTTCCAATACATGTGAAAAAGGGCCATGTCCCACATCGTGCAACAGAATACAAGCTAATGCTCCGTTGGCCTCTTGCTGACTGATTTCATGTCCTTTAAACCGAAGATTGTTGATTGCTTCATCCATCAGATACATAGCCCCGATAGAGTGATGCAGACGTGTATGCTGTGCTCCCGGATATACAAAAGATGCCAGCCCCAGTTGCTTAATACGGTTTAACCGTTGCAGGAACGGGTGTTGAATGAGGTTGTAAAGAAATTGATTAGGTACAGTTATAAACCCGAATACAGGGTCGTTTATTATTTTTTTTCTGCTGCTCATTTATGGCTGTATGTTGGATTCGTTAAATTTCAAGGCTTAAAGATACAGAGAATTTGTGTAATTGATGCAATCTCCCACTAATGTTAAAGCACCCATAACTAATATATAAAATCAATAAAAAGCGAACGATATCTTCTGAATTTGTGCGGTTGTTTTATTCAAAACAATTATATTTGTTGTAATCTGAAGACTAAATGCAAAAGATAGTGAGAAAAATAGTTGCTAAAATCCGTTTCTTACTGAGATTGGAAAAAACTGATCGCGATACCGTAATAAAAGAATACCTAGAAAAGATCAAATAATTTCCATCGGAGACAAATTCTTTATTAAATTTGTCGCAAAAAACGAATATGGAAATATTGGAAACTTTTCTTTTGCCAAGTGCATGGATAGCTCTGCTCACTCTGGCCTTTCTCGAAATAGTATTGGGGATAGATAATATTGTGTTTTTATCAATTATGTCCTCAAAGCTTCCGGCCAAAGAACAACCCAAAGCCCGCACTGTAGGTCTTTTATTAGCGATGTTGTTCAGAATCCTGTTATTATTCTGTATCTCATGGCTGATGAAGCTAACCAAGCCAATATTTTCATTCGATACGGCATGGTTCGACGGCTCTGTCTCGGGGCAGAGTATCATCATAGGTGTGGGAGGGCTTTTCTTGTTATATAAGAGCGTGACCGAAATACACCACAAGCTTGAAGGTGAAAGCGATACTGTGCAAGGGAAATCCAAAAGCAGTTTTATTGGTGTCATTGTACAGATAGTGGCTTTAGACATTGTATTCTCGTTCGACAGTGTGCTTACGGCTGTCGGTCTGGTAAGCTTCAACGAATTTGGCTATGTAGGAGCTATGACTATTATGGTTACGGCAGTAGTAGCTGCTGTATTGGTAATGCTGCTATTCTCAGGGCCTGTAAGTAAATTTGTGAACGAACACCCTACTATACAGATGCTGGGATTATCGTTCCTCATACTGATCGGTGTAATGCTTCTGGTAGAATCGGCTCACCTATCGCAGATTTCGATATTCGGCAGCACTGTGGGCGAAATTCCAAAGGGATATATATACTTTGCCATCGCATTCTCTCTTCTTGTAGAGTTCCTGAATATGAAACTACGGAAAAAATCGACTCCTGTAAAATTGAAAGATTCGGAACTGATGGAAAATCAGGATAAATAATTCGATAGAGTTACAGATAATATAGCTATTTTAGCATTCATAAATCCTGTGAGCCGGATGGTTACACAGGATTTATAGTTACAAAATCAATACGATTCACACACATAAATCTTTACAGATGATCTCTATTTACAACATAAAACCTCAGTTTCAGAAGCTACTGACGCCTATTCTGACTTTCTTACACAACAGAAATATTACAGCCAATCAGATAACAATAAGTGCTTGCATATTATCTCTTATCATCGGCGTCTTGTTCTGGTTTGCTGACACTAATCCTTTATTCTTTCTGGCTCTGCCTATAGGATTGTTGATACGGATGGCACTGAATGCACTGGATGGCATGATGGCGCGCAAATACAATCAGATCAGCACCAAAGGAGAGATGCTGAACGAAGTCGGAGATATTGTTTCCGATCTGTTTGTATTCTTTCCTCTGCTAAAGTACCAGCCCGAAAGTATATATCTTGTTGTCCTATTCATCGCATTTAGTATTATAAACGAATTTGCAGGCATCATGGGTAAAGTGATATCGGGAGAGAGAAGATATGAAGGGCCTATGGGTAAAAGCGACAGGGCTTTCCTGTTGGGATTATATGGTATTCTGAGTTTTTTGTCAGTAAGTATTTCGGCATATTCGGTATGGGTTTTTGCCGTTATCATTTTATTATTACTTATAAGTACAAGTGTAAGAATCAGTAAAACGCTGAAAGGCAGTAAATGAGATTGAAACTATCCTTTATTTTCTCTTCGCAGTTTTATCTATAGAGAAAGCGTTCTTTGAAATAAAGTGTACTAGTTCATAGAGTTCTAGTGTACTGGAAGAAAGAAAATTTAAAACTAGCAAGCTAGTAGACTATAGACCAATAAACCTGTTAGGTTTGTAAGGTTTTAGTTAAAATTGGCAATGTAGGGGCGAACCCATGTGTTCGTCCGGAGACGCTAAAAGCGGGCAGACATGTGAGTCTGCCCCTACGAGAATGAAAAGTAACAGAAATATAAATAGTGCAAAATGTGTTACCTTTGTTACCTTTTACAGGATTACAGACTTTTAACCCTTTGACATGAAGGCATTAGACAATGAATATGACAGAGTTGCGGTTTTCTCAGGAGGAGGAACCCGATTTGCCATATATTGCGGTATGTTTGCAGCTATGCAGGATGCAGGCATGTCACCTGATCTGATTATCGGAGCATGCGGAGGAGCTATAGCCACAACCATCATTAATGCCTTCGCCACAAATGAAGAGCGAAAAAGCTATCTGCAATCAGAAGAGTTATACGAGTTTGTACGGGGTACAGAGTTGACCGATGAAAGAATGTTGTACCGCATCGGTTGGTACTGTCTGAAAAAGATGTACAGCAAAGGGAATGCACCATATATAGAGGATGTTTTCAGTAAATATCTGGTAAATACGCCGGAAGATTTGACCACATTGTTACCAACCCTCTCTACGGAAACTAAAACAAATATACCATCGATAATCATCGGATCTAAGATGTTATTTGATCCGTCTGAAACGGGTAAGGTCAGAAACGACAGGAAGCTATACAAGAAAGTACTCTTTACGGATGAAATAACTGCACAAAAGATTAATTGCGAGGACATTGAAATTCGTTCAGACAACTACATATCAGGTGCTATCGATCCGTCGATAGAGATTATGACAAATGTGCCGATGATTACGGCCATGCGTATTTCCGTATCGGATATGTTTTATGTACAGCCTGTACATTATCGGGATCATTATTTTGCAGGCGGAGCAATCGATCTTATTCCGATGGAACTGGCTACAGCTATGGGAGAAACCATCTTTTTCGAAAAGAAAAGCCCCTACTCCACTATGGAGGAATCTCTGGTGAGAGCCGTTCTGGGATATAGCGGAAATGAACGATTGAAAGAAATCAGCAATGGCAATGTGCAATATTGGATAGATACGCGCGATGCTACACAGGCTCTTAACGGACATTATTGTAAGAAAAATATCGACTGGGCTAAATTCCGAATCAGTATGTCATTACCGGATTCACTCGAACAGTTCGCCGAAGATATGGAAATACAATGGCAATACGGGTATAGAAAAGTAATGGAGCAAACAGGCTTATGAAAATATTTATTATAGGAGGTACATCGGGAATTGGACTGGCTACAGCGATACAGTATCTGGAAGCAGGACATCGGGTCGGCATTTGCGGACGTGATATACAGAAAGTAAAACTGAATAAGGATTATCCTTTGCTTCAACTATATCAACTCGATGTGTATGATAAAGACGCATTAAATAAGGCTATTACAGACTTTGCAGGTGACGTACTCGATATAATGATCTATTCGGCAGGCAATTATTCCGACAGTTCTCTAAATAAGCTTTCTTACGAAGACAGTACAAATATGCTGAGGGTAAATATTGCAGGCGCGGTAAATGCGCTGGAAGTGACACGCGATATTATGTACAGGCAACAAAGGGGACATATAGCCATTATAGCATCGGTATCGGGTCTGCTGGATTATCCTAAAGCTACTATTTATGGAAAAACGAAGAGAGCACTGATACAGATTGCTGACGCTTATCGCAGGGCTTTATCCGATTTCGGGATAAACATAACCGTTATAGCGCCCGGATATGTGAACTCTGATAAACTCAGGGAACTAAACGACCACGATTTGTCGAAGAAGCCGTTTGTTGTCGGCTGTGAATATGCTGCAACTAAGATTATCGAAGGTATAGAGAAGAACAAAGAGATTGTCATTTTCCCTTCAAGGATGAAATATCTTATACGCCTCCTCTCCTGTTTACCCAAAAGTCTGATAGGCTTTGTAATGTACAAAAAAGCAAAATGGTCGCAAAAGAAATAGACGGAAAGGCAACGATAAGAGCAAAGCTGGGCGGGCTATGCCTTAGTTATATATTGTTTCTGATCATATATAACTTCTGCGGATGGTATGCTTCAAATCTGGAACATGTGGGCTCTTTTGTTTTTCGTTTCGAAAACAATATTCCCTTTTTGGCGTGGATGATCGTGCCTTATATGAGTAGCGGATTGTTTTTCGCCCTTATATTTTTCATGTGTTCGGGACAAAAGGAGCTTCTCTTGCTGACTAAAAGGATAAACTTTGTGACTATCGTATCAGGATTGTTCTTTATCATACTTCCACTGAAATTTACCTTCACAAAACCAGAAATAGACTCTCCTATCCTGCGTTTTTTCTTTCAATTTCTGAATACATGGGATACGAACTACAATCAGGCTCCGTCGCTACACATAAGCTATGCCTGTATATTCTGGTCAGTACTACGCAAGGAATTATATGGAAAATGGAAAACGATAGCTGCTGTATGGCTATTGCTGATGGGAATATCTACATTGACTGTCTATCAGCATCATTTGATCGACATAATCGCTGCTTTGCTGCTTATTTGCATTACACTCCTTCTCTTCCCAGAGAGAAAAGACCGCAATTATTATATCGGTATAATATATCTTATAACGAGTATATTATTTGCTGTGACAGCTTTACTTATTTATCAGTATATCAGTGGATATGGGTTGATTCTATTATGGCTTTCCATTACGCTCCTGCTTGTTGGGGTTGCTTATGTCACGTCCAATCACCGATTCCTGAAACGTGAAGACGGAACAATTAATATACTCAAAAAGGTCATTTACTTGCCATATACCGCTATATATAAAGCTTTTAGATTATTCTTTTGCAAGAATGAAAAGCATCCTGTAACTGAGATATATCCGCGTGTCTTTCTGGGACCGATACTTAACCGAAAGCAAGCCGATAAGTTTAATATCAATGACAAAACCATTGTTATAGACCTGTCTGCAGAACTTGAAGAAAACAAGGCAATCAGGCAAAAAGCAACTTATTACTCATTCCCGATCTTAGATATAGGAGTGGCAGAGAAGGAGTATATAGATTCAATCCTGAAAACCTTATCCGTACTATATACAAATATGGATAGCGATCAAAAGATATATATTCATTGCCTGATGGGATATTCGCGGAGTGTTTTTATTACAACAATATTTATACGCGATTTATTGAACATCGATACACCGGAGGCAATAGATATGGTAAGAAAAAATTATCCGTATGCTATATTTCCCCAATATTTACTAGATTTGACGATCAAAAAATAAGAAGATGACAACAAACACATTTACAAGCTTTGACAATGCCGATATATTTTACAGAGAGTGGAACTTCTCCCCTTCTCAAAAAACAATAATCATTCTCCATCGCGGTCACGAGCATTCGGGACGTATGGAAGAATTTGCCACTGACGAAAGATTTGCAAACTACAATGTGTTCAGTTACGACCTCAGAGGACATGGCAACACTCCGCAACCGGTTTCTCCTATATTTATGGACTATGTGCGGGACTTGAACGAGTTTACAAAGTTTCTGAAAAAAGAATACAGTATCGATCCAGAAGATATCTTCATTGTTGCTAACAGTATAACCAGTGTCATTGCCGCCGCTTGGGTACACGATTTTGCTCCTCAGATTGCAGGGATGGCGCTACTTGCCCCCGCCTTTGAAATAAAGCTGTATGTTCCATTCGCAAAAGAGTTTGTCGCCTTAGGCAGCAAGTTAAGCAAAAAACTGGAGGTCAAAAGCTATGTGAAATCAAAAGTGCTAACCCACGATAAAGAGCAGCAAAAGGCATATGACAGCGACCCACTGATCACTAAATCTATAAACGGAGGTATGTTGGTCGATTTTCTCGATTCGGGTAAAAGGATTGTAGAAGATGCTGCTGCTATAACTACTCCCACTTTGGTGTTTTCATCGGGGAAAGATTATGTAGTAAAGAACAGTTCTCAGAAGAAGTTCTTTATCAGGCTCGAATCTGAACATAAAGAGTTTATCGAACTGAAAGATTTTTATCATGGTGTACTTTTCGAGCAAGACCGTCCTATGGTCTATGATCATATATTGCGCTTTATGCAAGAATGCTTCAATCTGCAAAGTACTGATACAGGGCTAAAACCGGACAAATTCACGAATGACGAGTATCATACCCTTTCGTTGAGAATGATTCCATTAGCAGAACGTATCAATTTTGCTTTTCAGAAATGGTCGCTGGGAAAACTCGGCTTCCTCAGCGATGGCATGAGCACAGGATTAAAATATGGCTTCGATTCGGGAATATCTCTCGATTATGTTTACAAGAACAATCCGAAAGGGAAACTGGGCATCGGCAAGCTGATGGACTATTTTTATCTGAATGCTATCGGCTGGAGAGGTATCCGCATACGAAAAGTACATCTGCTCAGTCAGATAGAACGGCAGATAGCCAGATTAAAAGAAGAAGGCAGACCGGTTAAAATTCTGGACATTGCCGGCGGAACAGGAAACTACCTATTTGATATAAAAGAAAAGTACCCCGAAATAGAAATAGTTGTGAACGACTTCAAAAAGTCGAATATCGAGGCCGGAGAAAAGGTTATTGCCGACAAAGGAATACAAGGCATGCGCTTTACCAACTACGATTGCTTCAACCCTGATACATACGAAAAGCTTGACTTCAGCCCTAATATAATAATCATTTCGGGTATATTCGAATTATTCGATGATAATGAACTAATTAGCAAAGCGATATCGGGTGCCGTTTCCATTGCCGAACCAAACAGCTCTCTTATATATACCGGACAGCCATGGCATCCACAACTCAAAATGATAGCCTATGTACTGAACAGTCATCAGGAAAAGGACTGGGTGATGAGACGCCGCTCGCAAAAGGAACTAGACCGTATTTTTGCTATCAACAAGGTTTCTAAACAAAGTATGCTGATAGATGATTACGGTATCTTTACAGTATCTTGCGGACGGCTTAAAGAAACGAATATTGACACACTAAATAGCTTTATAACAACAGATTAAGCAACTGTTTAAATTTGATTGGCAATCTTATTCTGTATTATTTCAAATATATATTTTTCTTTTTATTCGCAGGTTTAGCCTCCTTTTAAAAGTAGCAAAAGATGTTTGTTGTTTTAGAAATCGCCAATATAAACTCTAGTTTTACTATTTTCTTTCGAATTTGCAACATTTTTTTGACACAGATAAAATCTTAAATAATCTATAAATATGTTTTTATTCAAAAAATCATTATATTTGAACTATCATAAACACACAAATGGAGATTGCTTGGTCTCTTATTAACCTGAATTCTCTTACTAAATAAATCTAAACGACAATAATGATGAGATCTTACGTCATTCTCTGTATCTTATTAAGCCTTGTAGCGAACAATCTTTCTGCAAAAAATGAACTCGATTCCTTATACAGGGAACTTGACAACAAGATCAAAAACTGCGACATATATATTGAACTAAAGGAATTTAGGATAGAAGAACTAAAAGCAGAGAAGCTTAAACTTAACACACCAATTTCTACTACTTACAATTTGAATTTAGCAATATATAAAGAGTACAGGTCTTACATTTCCGATTCGGCAATACAATATCTTAACCAAAATCTGGACATTGCTTATTCACTAAAAGACAGGCATAAAATCAATGAAATCTCTATCTACACAGCCAATTTGTTTTCGGATCTGGGAATGTATAAGGAAGCTAGTGATATAATGGCAAATGCGGATAGAAATTTTACAGACGAATATCAAAAAACCAATTATTACACCACATATCGTAATATATTTACAGGATTAGGATTATACACCCAAAACAACAGAGACAGATGGAAATACTGGCAAAAAGCGTCATTGTATGCAGATACTATCTTTAGTGTTACCAACCCTAACTCCGAAGATTATTTAAGGTTAGAGGAAATTCGATACAGAGAGCAGAATAAAATTGATGAAGCACTTGAAATAAACGATAAACGCTTAAAACAGACTAAAAACGGCTCCCCAGCTTATGCCCTGATTGCTTTCGAGCGTTCATTATTATATCGGAGAAAAAATGATATCGATATGGAAAAGAAGTATCTTATCTTATCGGCAATATCTGATATCCAATCTGCAATTAAAGATAATGCGTCGATTCCGATACTATCAAATATGCTTATGCAAGAAGGAGATGTAAACAGGGCATATACCTATGTTCGTTTCTCACTAGATAACATCAACGATTACAATACACGTATCAGAAGTTCTGAAATAATTAATATCCAATCTATTATAGACAAAGCATATCAGGAAAAAAGTAACGAACAACGAAAAAAACTTCGTATTTTCCTCATAATCACCAGCATTTTATCTGTATTACTCATTATATCGGTGTGTTATGTGTACAAGCAGATGAGAAAAGGCATATTAATAACCAAACGTCAGAAAGAAACCAATCTTGAGCTGAATTCTCTGAATCAGAAGCTGCACAATATGAATAATAATCTCAAGAATATCAATATTGAGGTGACTGAGGCCAATTATATAAAAGAAGAATATATCGGCTACTTTCTCGATCAATGCTCGAAGTATATAGAGAAAATGGATGAATACCGGAAAATGGTAAACAAGAAAATTCAGAATAAAGAAATAGAAGAACTATTTAAGATCACGAAAAACAATCATTTAAAGGATGAAGAGCTCAAAGAGTTTTTTACAAATTTCGACAATATGTTTATTCATCTGTTTCCTGATTTTGTAGAGAAATTCAACTCTTTACTTCAAGACGATGAAAAAATTATATTGAAAAAAGGAGAGGTTTTAAATACCGAACTTCGCATATACGCCCTCATGCGACTCGGCATCGACGATAGTACTAAAATTGCAAGTTTTCTTGGCTACTCGGTCAATACAATATATAATTATCGTGCAAAGATTAAAAACAAAGCGAAAATATCACGAGAAGATTTTGAATGGACCGTCAAAAAAATCAGTACATTCCATAAATAAAAAAAACAGCAATATTTACTCTCAATTATTACAATCCCGCATATTATTTTGTCGGGATTTTTTATTAAAAGCTATTTTTATCATATAAAAACAGCTTTAATAATTTATATCTAGTCCACTTTATTCGCCCTTCACCACAAACACATACACCTATATATCAATATATTAAAAATATTAACAATTCACTTTTTTTGTTTTATCAAATTTTTGCATTTGCGATATGAATATGTTTGTATTGAAAAATATCCGGATGTATTGCATTTCACAAAACACCATAAATCTTAATGTATATGATAAAACAAAAGAACAAATCATTACCTCTAGTTCATCAATTTAAAAAAATTTTCTTACTAATACTTCTCTGCAATATTTCCATCATAGGATGGGGATGTAGTGATAATAGTACATCTAACGATAAAGACATAAAAAAAGAAGAACCTGGAGAAACCGTAAGGGATAAAGATGTTAGTATTATTGTTACAACTACAAACCGATCGATGGATCTCTACCGGACAAAAATAAGTTCCAGCGATAAAAGTAGTATGTCACCCGTTACAGTAACGCTTAATCCTAATACTAAATACCAGACAATGGATGGCTTTGGAGCAGCCGTAACAGGCTCTACATGCTTCAATTTACTGAAAATGAGCAAGGAAGATCGGAATAAATTTTTAAAAGAAACTTTCGACCCTATCGATGGTTTAGGATATAGTTATATCCGCATTTCAATTGGTTGTTCAGACTTTTCGCTTAGTGAATATACCTGTTGTGATATAGAAGGTATTGAAAATTTTGCTTTACAAAGTGAAGAAAAAGATTACGTTATACCAATATTAAAAGATATTCTGAAAATCAATCCTTCAATTAAAATACTGGGATCACCTTGGACATGTCCCCGTTGGATGAAAGTAAATAACTTGACTGAACTCAAACCTCACAATTCGTGGACTAGCGGACAACTGAATCCGAAGTATTATCAGGACTATGCCATCTATTTTGCAAAATGGATACAGGCTTTTGAAAAGGAAGGGATAAATATCACCGCAATCACACCTCAGAACGAACCGCTTAACAGAGGTAATTCGGCATCTTTATATATGGGATGGGAAGAACAGCGCGACTTCATCAAAAAGCTTGGTCCTACACTGAAAGCAGCCGGATTAGGCGATGTAAAAATCTATGCTTTCGACCATAACTATAATTACGACAACATAGCCACACAGCAGGGCTATCCTAGCAAAATCTATCAGGATGCCGAAGCTTCTCAATACATTGCCGGAGCCGCCTATCACGACTACGGGGGCAACCGTAACGAACTCAACATCGTTCACAATGCCTATCCAGAGAAGGAACTTCTGTTCACCGAAACCTCTATCGGAACATGGAACAACGGACAAGACCTCTCTAAAGCCTTGCTCAGAGATATGGAAAATGTAGCACTAGGCACAGTCAACAATTGGTGCAAAGGTGTAATAGTATGGAATCTGATGCTGGATACAGACAGGGGACCTAACCGTGAAGGTGGATGCAAAACCTGCTACGGGGCAGTAGATATAAACAATACCGATTATTCCACCATTACTCGCAATTCGCACTATTATATTATATCTCACTTGGCAGCAGTAGTGAAACCCGGCGCGGTACGCATAGAAGCTAAAGACACCCTACCAGAGGGCATTATTTACTCTGCATTTGAAAACACCGACAACACATATGCTATCGTTCTACTGAATAAGAATGAACGAAATGAAAAAATTACTATCGATGACGGTGAAAATCATTTCATATATGAGGTACCAGCCAAATCTGTTATCTCATACAGATGGACTAAATAAGTTTTTATAAATATAGTAACTCTAAAGACCTGAATTTATTATGAAAAAATGCACATTCTTAATTTTAGTTTTTGCAGTCCTTTTCAAACTCACTTCATGTGATAATGATAAGGAAAAATTGCCTGAAATTAGTTCATTCGAAATTCTGAGCTCAGTGTTATATGGTGACAGTGTACCCTACACTGTTGATATTCCTGATGCTGATGACCTTAATCTGCTCAAAACAGAAATCTTCTATGAAGGTGAATTAATCTCTGATAAATACACGTTAATCCCGAAAGGTGACTCCTATAAGGATAAGGTATTTATTCCCGTTTTGAAAAACATCCCTGATAACAGCAAGTTTCAGGTAAAGTTTACTGTTAAGAATAGAGATTTCGACTTCTCAAATCATGAGACTGAAATGACTATTAACCGTCCCGACTATCCGTATCTGACATTAATTACAGAAGACGGGAAAGAATACAGGATGGAACGGGAAGAATTGTATGTTTACAGTGTTACAGACGATTTTCCTCGTCAGGTTAATTCCATTATTCAAGCTCCGGTTATGGGAGATAGAGGGAATGTTGTCACATTCGGATGGGGAGGGTCGAGCATATCCTCAACCAGCACCGGATACATACCATTTCTAAGTAAAGATGCCGGAGAATTCCGTATTCATTTTAATACCTACAGTTTCGAAGCTGGCCCATTCTATTTCCCGAGTATAAACGGAATACCTTTTGTCACTGTCGACAATAATAATCTAAAAGTAGATATGGATCTTAAACAAGGCGACTTACTTGATATAAAAGATATGGATGACTATGAATACCAGAATTTCTGGATTGATCCTGATTTCTTCGAATTGAGTCCAGATAAAAATACGCTTAAATTCCTTGCTATAGACGGTAAATATCGCATAATAGCAAATTTACAACACAAGTATCTGAAAGTTAACGTAATGAAAGGTGACAACATGGATGCTTTAGATCAAGCTACACTTAATAGTGATGGTACCGGAGCTATATGGATACTAGGAGTCGGAGCTGGAAAACCTGTAATGAACAATGAACCGGGCTGGAATCCGAATAAAGGAATTTGTATGTCTCCTATTGGTGAAAAGAAGTTCCAAATATCATTTGTTGCAGGAACCAGTATAAATGCAAGTTCAGTAAACTTCAAATTCTTCCACCAAGACGGATGGGGTGGAGAATTCGGAGGAGGTAAACTTCAGACTAATAACCCATGGTTCCAGGCAGGTTCATCAGATGGCAACATCACATTGAAAGGCGGGGTTACACTGACTGCTGGTAAAACATATGTATTTACAATCGATACTTCCGGCGGCATAAGTCCGGCAATTATGACAGTAGAAGAGAAATAAGAATAAATCTAATAAAACTAACATAAGATGAAGAAATTCAAACAATATAAAAACATATGCCGAGCCGCTGCTTTGGCTATGATAATGCAGTCTTCGATAGGTATTTCTTATGCAAACCCTAATGAACCGGCATCCGATGTATATACCAAAACACAAGGGATAAACCAGTCCCCTACGCAAACAATTAAAATTTCGGGACTGGTTACCGATAGTGATGGAAACCCCATTATTGGAGCTACAGTTGCCGTAAAAGGCACGACAAACGGAACCATGACTGATGTTGACGGACGCTACAGTCTGACTGTGCAAAAAGGAGACATTGTAACCTATACATACGTAGGATTTAACCAGGAAGAAAAAGAAGTTGGAAACGATACTACAATAAATATCAGGCTACTGACATCCGATGTCAACCTCGACGATATTGTAGTTATCGGCTACGGACAACAGAAAAAATCGAGTGTAGTCTCTTCGATCAACTCTATCACATCCAAAGAGTTACAAGTTACAGGAAGAAGCCTCAACAATAGCATTGCCGGTCAGATATCAGGTGTTATCGCTGTTCAACGTTCCGGTGAACCGGGCTGGGATGATGCTGAGTTCTGGATTCGCGGAGTAAGCTCATATGCAGGAGGTACAAGTCCGTTAGTATTGGTAGACGGAGTTCCTCGTCAGATGAGTAATATCAGTGTTGATGAGATTGAAACTTTCACAGTATTGAAAGATGCTGCTGCAACTGCCGTTTACGGAGCAGAGGGAGCTAATGGTGTTGTATTGATTACATCTAAACGAGGGAAAAGAGAAAAGACTCAAATATCGTTCAAAACGGAACATTCTATCGTTACTCCTACCCGGTTGCCTAAAATACTGGATTCTTATCGTTACTTGAGTTTGTATAACGAAGCAAAATGGAATGAAGAATATAATCCTATGACCGGTTTCGTTCCTCAGTATTCTGATGAAGTTCTGGATAAATATAGATCAGGAGCAGACTCTGATTTATACCCGAATGTGAATTGGCTCGATTTATTAAAAAAGAATTCATATAACGGGCGTTATACTCTGAGCGTCAGAGGAGGTGGAGAAAGAGTCAGATATTTCGTTTCAGGAGGATTTTATAATGAAGACGGAATATATAAAAGTGAAACTATTGAAAACTATGATGCCAATCTTGGCTACAAACGTTATAATCTACGTTCAAATATAGACATGGATATAACAAAGACAACAAAACTGGCTGTCGACCTAAGTGGCATCTATGTTCAATCAAATGCTCCTTCAAGCACCGCTTCAACACTTTGGAGTGCATTCACACTATTCCCTGTTCATATCGTTCCAATGAAATATTCTGATGGTACAAACTCTGACCACTATTTTGCAGATACAGACCGATACAATCCATATAATCTGCTAAACCTTAGAGGTTATACTAAAAACTGGGAAGCAACTGCGCAATCAAAAGTTAGCGTAGAACAACGTTTAGATGTTCTTACCGAGGGACTATATGCAAGAGCTAATATCAGCTTCGACTCTTTCACTCAGTCACGTACCGATCGCACTAAAAGACCGCATACCTATTACGCATCAGGACGCGATACCAATGGCGACCTGATCAAAAAAACCATAGCAGAAGGATCCGCATTGGGAAATCCATCTACCAGTGCCAGTGGAGGACATAAGAAAATCTATATAGAGGGATCACTTAACTATGACAGAACATTTGTTGATAAACATGCAGTGACAGGAATGATTCTTTATAACCAAAAAGAGGAGCAATTTCAAAATAATTCGGGTCTTAACTGTCTTCCATTCAGAAAACAAAGTATCGTTGCCCGTGGCACATATAATTTCGACAACCGTTATATGTTAGAAGCCAGTTTCGGTATGACAGGTAGTGAGAATTTCTCGAAAGGACACAGATGGGGAATATTCCCGGCTATAGGAGGTGCTTGGTTTATCAGTCACGAAAATTTCATGAAGCCTGTGGAAGACTATCTAAGCACGCTGAAAGTAAGAGCATCTTATGGTATTACAGGAAACGATAATCTGCCTACCGACCTTGCACGTTTCCCTTACCGGGCAAGCCTAAATCAGGATAATTCCGGATACAATATGGGGATTTCCCCCGGGGCTGCCGGTAGTGCTACCAACTGGATAGGAAACGGTATCACAGAAAATACTTTTGCCGCACCTACGTTATCTTGGGAAGTTGAGAAAAAGTTCAACCTAGGACTGGATTTCGGCTTATTTAGAGGACGTATCGAAGGTAGCGTAGATTATTTCCATAACAAAAGATCCGATATATTGATCAATCGTCAGACAGTTCCTTCTGCAAGCGGATTCAGAAATAACCCTATGGAAAATATGGGAATTACAAAGAATAGCGGAATTGACGGAAACCTTATTGCCAAACAAAACTTAGGAGAATTTACTCTAACCGGACGCTTCAATTTTACTTATGCAAAGAATAAAATTGTAGAATACGATGAAATTCCTCAAAGATACGCATACCAGCAATATACAGGTAACAGTATAAATCAACCAAGACTATATATAGCCGAAAGATTATATACTCCTGATGACTTTAATATTACAACAAATGCTAATGGATCAAAGAATTATACATTAAAAGACGGCTTGGCTAATCCTAATTCTCCAGTTGCACCAGGGGATATTAAATATTCAGACCTTAATGGAGATGGCGTGATTGATTCTTATGATGAAACTTATAAGCATGGATTCTACCCGAATAACCCCAATATGGTATACGGTATTGGCATAAACCTTGATTACAAAGGATTCTATGCTGGAGTTTTCTTACAGGGAGCTGCTCAAGCCAGTGTAAATCTGATAGCAAGTCCTAAAAATTTTGTTCCTTTTTACAATGGAGTTGACTACTCATCCGGACGTAATTTTGCAATGGATCGCTGGACTGCTGAAGACCCTTATAATCAAGATGTATTATTCCCCCGCCTTCGTACGACTAATAACTCACATAACCTGAAACAAAGTACATGGTGGTATCGTAAAGGTGACTTTGTCAGATTAAAGAACATCGAATTCGGATATCAATTCAATAAAAAAACTATATCAAAATATTATATGGAAAATCTAAGGATTTATGTACAAGGCAGTAACATTGCCGTATGGGATAATGTCAAATATTGGGATCCTGAACAAGGGAATGCAAATTCCGGTGCCAGCTATCCGATCAGCGGAACATGGACAATCGGTTTAGAAGTAACATTTTAGGTTTAATAAACGATTAATACAAAATAATATGAAAAGTATACAAAAACTTATATATTATATATTACTAGCTACAACCTTTATAGGTTTCACCTCTTGTAGCGATTATCTCGATGTATCCGGCGAATTATCGGAAGACCTTGATATAGATAAAGTATTCGAAAATGCACAGTATACTAAACGATGGTATGCAAATACCTTTAATTGTATACCCGATTATGGTGATACAGGAGATGCTAGAGCGTCTACCAACCCATGGGCAGTACTAAGCGGGGAGATAACACACAATGTAAGTCAGGCCAGAAATACTATGGCGCAAGGTTTTAATGCTGCTAATGCTGGGTTCCACCGTTGGGGAGAACTATATGAGTACATCCGTCAGATGCAGATATTCCTGGACAGGGCTAAGCCGATAGGAAACTCTTCAGACCAAAGTTATCTGTCTGAAGCAGAAGTAAACAGAATGAAAGCAGAAATGAATTACCTCATGGCATATTCGTATTTCCTATTATTCGAATTGTATGGTCCTGTACCGTTAGTAAAAGATTATCAAAGAGATCCGTATGAAAGAGTTGACTATCCACGTGCCTCTGTAGACGAAACAGTTAATTATATCGATTCACTGTTGAATGTAGTAATTACTACGGACGGTCTACCAAACGACACCCCTACTTCTGACCTAAAAGAGATGCTACGCCCATCTAAAAGTGCAGCTATAACTTTAAGAGCCAGACTAGCTATATATGCAGCATCACCATTATTTAACGGAGGCTTCCCAGAAGCATTAAAAGTACAAAATCCTGATGGTAAGAAGCTATTTCCAGAGTACAATGCAAACAAATGGGTAATAGCCAAACAAAGAATAAAAGATGCTATTGATTTCACGGAAGCACAGGGACGTAAACTGTATTACAGATATCAAAATGATGGTTCGACTCCTAATCCTGATCAATCCATATACTGGTTGTTCCAAGAATATAATGATGAAATTATTTGGGCAGGCACAAGAAGTAGTTACAGCGGAGAATGGAACACAGAACCGATGACTACCCCCAGGGATATTTATAATAGTTGGGGCAGTATTGGTGCCACGCAAGAAACAGTGGATGCTTTCTTCATGAACAATGGTCTTTCTATAAACGACCCCGGATCCGGCTATAAAGAAGATGGTTTTACAAATATCATCAATCCTTGCAATGAAAACAGACATAATGATAAAAATATTTTCAATATGTATGCCAATAGAGAACCCCGTTTTTATTCGGCTGTAGCATATCAAGGAAAGAGCTGGCATATACAACCTAACGGAAATGCCGATTATGCCATTGATTACTCAAAAGGAGGAGGTGCCGACAATTCTGTAATGGACCATTGTCGTACGGGTTACATGATATATAAATTAAAAAATAGAACAATCCTGTTTACCGGAAATAATACAAGAGTATGGAGGCGCCCAATGATCCTGTTCCGTTTGGCCGACCTATACTTATACTATGCCGAAGCTTGTAATGAAATAGATCCATCTGACCCTGATATCATTAAATATCTCGATTTAATAAGAAAACGTGCCGGAATACCGGGATATCAGGAAATGGCAAACAATGGTTTGAAAAACATTATAGGAGATCAGGAAAAACAACGGTTGGCTATTTATCAAGAAAGACAAATAGAATTTTTCCTCGAAGGACAGCGATATTTTGATGTGCACCGATGGATGGTTTGCGGTCCCGGTCAATGGGCAGATCAAAGTAAAATATCCGGCATGAATATGGATGGATTTAAAGATAAACCTATTGGTAGCCCAACATCATATTTCAAACGAACAGTATTAGAAAACCGAGCATGGAGAAAGGCCATGTATCTGTATCCGATACCGCAGAATGAAATAATGAAAAGTAAGGTGATGGTACAAAATCCATTATGGGAAGCGGAATAGTAAAAAGAACTTAAACCTTGATAGAAAAAGCAGGGTATTAAAAACACCCTGCTTTCCTATCTTACAAAAAATATATAATAAGAATGAAAGTGAAACTACATCATAAATTATTGTTCTTTATGCTGGCAGCGCAGATTTGCGGCTTGGCAGCTAATGCCCAACGACATATACAATCGTTTAACGATGGCTGGTATTTCACGAAAAAAGATATAACATTAAGTCAAAGCAATCCGGTAAATATGCAGGATTGGAATAAAGTATCTGTTCCACACACATGGAATACTGATGCTTATATACAAAAAGATTATTACAGGGGTATCGCATCGTATCATAAGATATTTACCCTACCGGAAAAGGAAAAAGAAAGGCAATTGTTTATTCGCTTCGAAGGTGCAAATCAGGTAGCATCAGTTTATGTTAACGGAAAATTAGCAGGAGAACACAAAGGTGGATATACATCTTTTACATTCAATATAAGTCCATATTGTCTATTCGATAAAGAAAATACAATCGTTGTAAAAGTAGATAATTCAATTACAGACGTACCACCTATATCGGGAGATTTTACCATTTTCGGAGGAATATACCGGGATGTGTGGTTAATTTCAACACCAAACCAGCATATCGATTTATCTGATTTCGGTTCGGATGGAATATTCATAGATACTGATAATGTATCTGAAAAATCAGCATCGTACACTATCAAAAGTAATATAGTTAATGATGCTCAGGAAAAAACAAAAATAAAGGTCAATCATACAATAAGAGACCCGTACAATAATATTGTAAAAACCTTAGAGCGGAAACTATCGCTCAATGGAAACCAAAAAACGGAAATTCAACAGGAATCCACAATTGACAATCCATTATTGTGGTCACCCGAAACACCATATTTATACACAGTAGAAACTACTGTAACCGATGAAAAATCAGGAAAAGTAATAGACGAAATCACTTCTCCACTCGGATTCAGATGGTTTAGTTTTGACGGCAAAAAAGGATTCTTCCTCAATGGCAAGCCGTATAAACTCAATGGTATTTGCCGCCATCAGGATCAGATGCCACTAGGCAATGCACTCAGTGATGAAGCTCACCGCAGAGATATGCAATTGATAAAAGATATGGGAGCAAACTTCATCCGTATCTCCCACTATCCACAGGATAAAGCAATCATAGAACAATGCGACAAGCTGGGATTACTGGTTTGGGAAGAAATTCCAATCATAGACATCATACCGGAAGGAGACTCTTTCAGCGATAATTGCGAAACCAATCTACGTGAAATGATCCGCCAGCATTACAATCATCCGTCTGTTATCATGTGGGGATATATGAACGAGATACTGCTCGTTACCCAGCGCAAGCATAAAGCTAAGGAACTGGACGAACTGATAGGCAGGGAAATTGAGCTTGCTAAACGACTGGAAAAGGTATTGAAAGAAGAAGACAGCCGCCGTTACAGCGTGATGGCATTTCACGGAAGCGATTCGTACAACAAAGCCGGATTTGCCGACATTGTGGACGTAGTGGGATGGAACCTGTATCAGGGATGGTATTCCGATAATATGACCCAGTTCGATCAGTTTATGATGAATCAGCAAAAGCAATATCCCGACAAGCCAAAGATCATCAGCGAATACGGGGCTGGATCAGATAAGCGTATCCATTCGCTGAAACCGAAAAGATTTGATTTCAGTATAGAATATCAGCAGGAATATGCCGAACACTACCTATCTGTAATAGAACGTGAGCCATATATCTGTGGAGCGACTTACTGGAATTTTATCGACTTCGGCTCGGCTCAACGTGATGAATCCATGCCGCGTATTAATAATAAAGGACTGGTATATGCCAACCGTACACCGAAAGATGTGTATTACCTGTTCAAAGCCAGCTACAGAAAAGACATTCCGGTACTGCACATAGCATCGCACGACTGGAAAAGACGGATAGGTATTTCAATAGACGGAAAGTCTGTTGTACAACCAATAAAGATATATTCCAATCTGCCCGAAGTAGAATTATTTATGAACGGAGTATCTGTTGGAAAGAAAAAAGTAGAAAATTACAAAGCAATCTGGGACATTCCTTTCACTGACGGACAACACTACTTTTCGGCAAAAGGAGAATACAATGGAAAAACTGTAGAAACAGGAATAGAAATAACATTTACAGCCATTCCTGATAAATTGACCAACGAGAATTTCTATAATAAAGAACTTGCCATAAACTGCGGAAGCGATGTGTCTTACACTTCCCCCGAAAGTAACCTTACATGGTTACCCGACAAAGAATATACAACAGGAAGCTGGGGGTATATCGGCGGTGAAAAACAATCGACACAAACACAAATAATGGGAACTGCTGACAACCCGCTGTTCCAAACCCTACGCGCTTCAGTTGATAAATATCGCTTTGATGTTCCCGAAGGAGAGTATGAAGTGGAATTACTTTTTGCCGATATATTTCGTACAGGTACAAGTATTGCACACGCATTAGGTTCAGATTTACAGAATAATAATTCTAACAATATATTCGATGTGATTATTAATAATACAATTGTCGATTCGGATATAAACCTGAAAAGTTTAGTAGGCAATTTCTATGGAGTAAAGAAAAAATATATAGTGAAAGTCCAAAATGAAAAAAATATTATTGTTGAACCCAAAGCCCGTTCAGGCAAATCGTTTATCAATGGTATAAAACTAAGAAAACTATAAAAATGAGAAAATTATATATAATCCTCACTCTTATTATTAGCTTCTCCTTATCTGCCCATGCGCAATGGCTATGGGACAGGAACAAAATGGAAAAGATAAAGATAGACATCAAGTCTTTAGCATACTCCAATGCCTATAAATCGCTGATAAGACAAGCAGACAAGGCATTATCCGGAGGGACATACTCTGTCACTTATAAAAAATCAGTGGCTCCGAGTGGAAGTAAACACGATTATGTAAGCCTTAGCCGTTATTGGTGGCCTAATCCGGACAAGAATGATAGAATGCCTTACATTTTCAAAGATGGACAATCAAATCCGGAACTCAATGAATATGACAGAAATCTGTTAGGTACAATGTGCGGTGCAGTAAATACATTAGCCTTAGCTTATTTTTACAGTAATGACGAGCGTTATGCAGCAAAAGCAATAGAATTAGTCCGCACATGGTTTCTGGATGAAAAGACGAAATAAGTTGAATAAATAACTATATAATATAAAACATTATGAGAAAGGTATTTTGTATAATCGGACTGGCTCTGACACTATTTTCAGCATGCCAGCAAACCAAGAGTGAACCACAACTTACACCGGAATCGTTTATACGTATAGATGGTCAGAATCTGATAACTCCAAATGGAGAAAAATTATTCATCAAAGGAACTAATCTGGGTAACTGGCTCAATCCGGAAGGTTATATGTTCAGTTTTGGAAAGGCCAGTTCAGCCGGATTTATCAATGATATGTTCTGCCAGCTTGTGGGTCCTGATCGTACCGCAGAATTCTGGAAACTATTCAAGGATAATTATATCACACAGGAAGACCTGCATTTTATTAAACAAACAGGAAGCAATACTGTGCGTCTCCCGTTCCATTATAAATTATTCACAGATGAAGATTATATGGGGCTGACTGCCAATCAAGACGGATTTGCACGCATCGATACGCTTATCAGTTGGTGCAAACAGGAAGGTCTTTATCTTATCCTCGATATGCACGATGCTCCGGGAGGGCAAACAGGCGATAATATCGACGACAGTTACGGTTATCCTTGGTTATTCGAAAGCGAAACAAGCCAGAAGCTATATTGCGACATCTGGAGAAAAATCGCTGATTATTATAAAAATGAACCAACTATATTAGGCTTTGAACTTTTCAACGAACCAATCGCTCCTTACTTCGAAAATATGGAAGAATTGAACGGTAAACTGGAAACTATCTATAAGATGGGAGTTGCTGCCATACGTGAAGTAAATACTAACCATATTATATTACTTGGTGGCGCACAGTGGAACGGAAACTTTAAACCATTCAAAGATTCTAAATTCGACAACAAGATCATGTACACCTGCCATCGTTACGGAAGCGAACCTACAGCAGAAGCGATAAAAGAGATTATAAATTTTCGCGATAGCGTAAACCTGCCTATGTATATGGGCGAAATCGGTCACAATACAGACGAGTGGATGGCGGCATTTTGTAAAACGATGGCAGACAATAATATCGGATGGACATTCTGGCCCTACAAGAAAATACATAATTCTTCTTTTGCAGGCATCAAAGAACCTGAAGGCTGGGATAAGGTAAAAGCATTTTCCGAAGCACCGCGTGGTAGTTTCAAAGAAATACGTGAAGCCCGTCCTAATCAGGAAGAAGCATGGAAATCTATGCTAGGCTTTATAGAAAATTCTAAATTCAAGAATAATGTGATACAAAAAGGTTACATCAGTGCATTAGGACTGAAACCTGAGTAAAAACGCGATAAAACATAAGATAATATGAAAAGGATCAAAAGCTTATTGCTAACCAGTATATTCTGTACAGTATTATTTGCCCAGAACACTAGTCCTGTCTACTTGGATGAAACTCGGCCGATAGAAGAAAGAGTAGAAGACGCCTTGTCGCGTATGACCTTAGAGGAAAAAGTAGCCATGTGCCATGCACAGTCAAAGTTCAGTTCAGCAGGAGTGCCACGACTGGGCATCCCCGAAAACTGGGCTACAGACGGCCCGCATGGTATACGCCCCGAGGTACTCTGGGATGAATGGGAACAGGCCGGATGGACAAACGATTCCTGTATCGCCTTCCCTGCACTGACCGCTCTGGCGGCTACATGGAACAAAGACATGTCGCTGCTCTATGGGAAGAGTATCGGTGAGGAAGCCCGCTACCGCAACAAGAATATCCTGCTGGGACCCGGTGTCAACATCTACCGCACACCCCTCAACGGACGCAACTTCGAGTATATGGGCGAAGACCCTTATCTGGCGTCCATGATGGTAGTACCCTATATACAGGGGGTACAGGCAAATGGTGTAGCAGCTTGTGTTAAACATTATGCACTGAACAATCAGGAGGTAGACCGCCATACAGTAAATGTAAGTCTGGACGACAGAGCCCTCTATGAAATATACCTGCCTGCTTTCAAGGCAGCCGTACAGGAAGGACAGGCATGGGCTATCATGGGTGCCTACAACCGCTATAAAGGACAATGGGCATGCCACAACCAGTACCTGCTCAATGATATCCTGCGAGGCGAATGGGGTTTTGACGGCGTAGTCGTCTCTGACTGGGGTGGTGTTAATAATACGAAAGAAGCCATCTATCATGGGTTGGACATGGAATTCGGATCATGGACGGACGGATTGAGTGAAGGAGCCAGTAATGCCTATGACAACTACTATCTGGCTAATCCGTTCTTAAAGTTGCTACGGTCTGGTGAGGTGAAAATGGAGGAAGTAGACAAGAAGGTTCGCAATATTCTTCGTCTGGCTTTCCGTACGACTATGGACAGGAACCGCCCCTGGGGTTCTTTCGGAACGCCGGAACATGCGGCTGCCGGACGTAAGATAGCTGAAGAAGGCATTGTATTGTTGCAAAACAAAAATAATATCCTACCTGTCGACCTGAATAAAACAAAGAAGATACTCGTTGTCGGAGAAAATGCCATTAAGCCGATGACTGTAGGAGGTGGCAGCTCTTCACTGAAAGCTAAGTATGAGGTAGCACCTTGGGATGGCATTGTCAAAAGGTTTTCTTCACTGGCTGAGGTGTCTTATGCACGCGGTTATGTAGGGGATCCTATAAGTGAATACAACGGCGTAAAACTCAAAAGAGACCTGCATGATTCACGCTCAGCCGCAGAACTGATAGCTGAAGCTACAAAAATGGCTAAAGATGCCGACATCGTGATCTTTATCGGAGGGCTGAATAAGAGTGACTATCAGGATGCCGAAGGGCATGACCGCAAGCATCTGGAACTGCCATATAATCAGGATAAAGTAATTACTGAACTGTTGAAAGTAAACAAGAATCTGGTGGTGGTCAATATATCGGGAAATGCGGTTGCCATGCCTTGGGTAAATGAAGTACCTGCCATCATACAATCGTGGTACAACGGTACGGAATCGGGCAGCGCACTGGCTTCTATACTGACAGGTGATGCCAACCCATCGGGAAAGCTGCCGTTTACTTTCCCTGCCAGACTCGAAGATAATGGTGCACACAAGCTGGGAGACTATCCGGGAGTCGATAAGGAAGCAACCTACCATGAAGGGCTCTTTGTTGGCTACCGCTGGACGGACAAGGAAAACATCAAACCTCTGTTCCCTTTCGGACACGGACTCAGCTATACGACATTCCAGTATGGTAAGGTGCAGGCTGACAGGAAGGAAATGAATCAGAACGATAAAATATCATTCTCCGTAAAGGTAAAGAATACCGGAAGCAGAGACGGAGCAGAGGTAGTACAGCTATACATCGCAGACCTGAAATCGAGCCTGCCAAGACCTCTAAAGGAACTGAAAAGCTTCGACAAGGTTTTCCTGAAGGCTGGGGAAGAGAAAACTGTGACGTTCTCAATCGATAAGTCGGCTCTCTCTTTCTTCGATGACAAGAAGCACGAATGGGTGGCCGAACCGGGGGATTTCGAGGCCATCATCGCTGCCTCAGCTAATGACATAAAGGATAAGGTGATGTTTAAACTGAAATAAAGGAAATGTAAAAGATAGGCTTAAAAAAAGAATATCATGAACGAAACATATTTAGCACTCGATCTGGGTGCAACAAAACTATTAATCGGAGAGGTCACATCAAAAGGGGAAATCCTTAATTCAAAAAGGTATGAAACCGGATATCTCGATCAGCTTTCAGCTTTTTCAATAATGAAAAGGTCACTGGAAGATTACATTTCCACAGTAGGTTGGGCTACATCCGCACGCCCCGTTAGTATGGGTGCAGGCCTGATAGGACGTGTGGATAATGGAAACGGAATCTGGTTACAAATCGATCCGAAGCGCTCACAGGCTATTTCCTTAGCGGAAGACCTTGCCAGAGTATTCGAGATGCCTTGCTTCATCGATAATGATGTAAAAAGTGCTACCAGAGCTGTCAAGAGATGGGGGTATGGTCGTCAATCCGACAATTTTATATACATCAATATCGGCTCAGGTATTGCAGCAGGCTTTGTTGTTAACGGCCAGCTTATCAGAGGCAGTCATTTTAATGCGGGAGAGGTAGGCCATACAAACGTTGGTGTAAAAGCCGGAGTAAAATGTGGATGCGGACGCGAAGATTGTGTCGAACTTATTTCCGCAGGACTGGGATTCGATCGTTGTGCCAGATTATTGAGCAAGAATTATAAAACAGCATTATACATTCCCGAAAATGAGAATATAAAAGTGGATGTAAAGGAAATATTCTTCCTTAGTCAGCAAAATGATCCGCTTTGCGTTCAATTGGTAGAGAATGCAGCTTCTGGCATTGCAAATCTGATCATGAATCTGGTCAGGACAACCGACCCCGATACAGTTGTACTTGGAGGAGGTATTGTTTCCAACGGATTTCTTTTCCCTAAGATACTCGACAAACTGAATAAAACAACCATACGGTTTGTGTCTAATGGTGTTCTGTTAACCCAACTTGATCCGAATTACGCGGGCTTACTGGGAGCCGCGACTGTTGCCATCGAAGGATATCAGATGGCTGCAAAAGCACAAAAGAATCATGTATTTATAAAATAACAACCTCATGGCATTAAAAATAACAATAGCCGAAAATGAAGCCGAATTTGACCGTATGGCAGCATGGCAAATCATCAGGGAAATGCTGGTGAACCCTAAAGCTGTGATCGGATTAGCAACAGGACGAACAACAAAAAATATGCATCTGATTGTAGGTGATATATATAAAGCGAACCCTTTTGACACATCAAGTATTACCTTGTTCGGTCTGGATGAAGTTACAAATGTGCCTCGTGAGTACGCCGGCGCTTGTTATACAATGCTGAAAAACGAAATAGTAGAGGCTCTAAAAATAAAAGATAAAAACTTTATCATCCCCCCTACTCTATCTGATAATTTCGAAAAAGAATGCAGAATCTTTCAGTCCGAACTTGAAAAAAGAGGTGGTATAGATTTACAGATATTAGGTCTGGGCACGAATGGACATCTTGGATTTAATCAGCCGGGAACTCCTTTCGGACAGGAAACATGGATTTCTAAAATGGACGAAGAACTGGAAGCCCGTATAAGAAAAGAAACGAACACCCCTCCGGAAAAAGAATTGGGAGGAATAACCTTAGGACTTAAAAACATTATGCATTCGCGCAAAATACTTCTGGTCGCAAAAGGTGAAGCAAAAGCCAGTATTGTAAAAGAAATGCTCTATGGATCTGTTACGCCTGATGTTCCGGCTTCAATATTGCAACTACATCCGAACTGTGAATTCCTACTGGATAGGGAAGCTGCAAAATATATAACATAAGAATCTAATAATTATGAATATACCCGAAAAACAAATAAATTATATAGGGCCTTTTATTACATTGGTTTTCCTGTTTTTTGTCGTAGGATTCCTTACTACGGCGAACGGACAATTTCAAGGGCCGCTTAAGGCTGCATTCCTTGAGGGAGCAGCCGATCTGAAAAATACATTTGCAACACTTATTACATTTTCATGGTTTTTAGCATATCCTCTGACCGGAAGTTTGGGTTCTTCATGGGTGACAAAATACGGTTATAAAGGTACTCTGGTCAGAGGATTGTTTATCATGATAATAGGACTACTCATATTTTTTCTTTCTTCATGGTTCACAGTCCGGTTTCCGGAAGCTAAAGTACAGATAGCCTCAGCATCCGTTCCCTCGGGATTCTTCATTTTTCTGCTCGGCTCGTTTGTTGTAGGAGCTTCAGCAACCATCTTGCAGGTTGTTATCAATCCATATCTTGTAGCCTGCACTGTAAAAGGCACGCAACCCATCCAAAGGTTGGCTATAGGAGGTTCATCAAACTCGATAGGTACCACAATAGCTCCGTTCTTTGTAACAGGCATTGTTTTCGGAGGGCTGGCAATGGAAGAAGTACAAGTCAGCCAGTTGATGACTCCGTTTCTGGCATTAGCCGGAATCATGCTGATAGTTACATTTATCCTCACCAGACTATCTTTACCCGATATAGAAGGTACTAAAGCAGAAGCCGGAGAAAAACTGGAAAAAAGTGTCTGGTCTTTCAGCCACCTTACATTGGGTGTTATCGCCATATTCTTTTATGTAGGTGTTGAAGTAGCTATCGGAGCTAATATAAATCTGTATGCAATAGAGCAGGAAAGCCTACATGGTGCGTTTTCTTTTTTCGGCAATAGTTCACTTACTATTTTCGGTATTAATTTCGCCATTCCTGCGCTCATGGCTACCCTTTATTGGGGCGGCATGCTTATAGGACGGCTTGTAGGCAGTTCGTTAAGCAAGATACCTCCACGCGTACAATTAGTGACAACAACTGTTTCAGCTACAATACTTACCATTCTGGCTATTGTGATGAACAATCCATGGCTACTGGTTGCTGTCGGACTTTTCCATTCCATTATGTGGGGAGCTATATTCACCCTTTCCATTGCCAAGCTGGGAAAATATACTTCGGTTGCTTCCGGTGTATTTATGATCGGTGTTGTCGGAGGAGCGATACTCCCGCTTCTGCAAGGAATGCTGGCAGATGCTATCGACGGCTGGCGTTGGACATGGTTTATAGTTATCTTTGGAGAATTGTATATGCTGTTTTATGCATTAATAGGTTCAAGAATCAAACAATCAGCAGAATAAAATAACATCATGAATTATCTAAAAACAATCACTTTAACAATAGTTTCTTTACTGCTTTTCTCTTGCACTTCTACCAAAACAGCAGAGAATACCAATAATAAAAAAGAAGAAAAAATAGTGCTGGCTTATGTCACATCATGGAGTAAAATAATGCCCGATCCGAATTATATAACTCATATCAATTATGCATTCGGACATGTTACCAATACATTCGACGGGGTACGTATCGACAATGAAGACCGATTACGACAACTGGTCGGACTAAAAAAGCAAAAACCATCATTAATAATCATTCTTTCCATTGGCGGATGGGGAAGCGGACGTTTCAGTGAAATGGCAGCAGATGAAAATTATCGCCGTTCGTTTGCTAAAGATTGTAAACGGGTAGTCGACGAATTTGGTCTCGATGGCATCGACATCGATTGGGAATATCCTACTGCCAATATGGCTCAAATATCTGCTTCTCCTGCCGACAAGGACAATTTCACACTGATGATGAAAGATATACGTGAAGAGATAGGCAAGGACAAATTGCTTACTCTCGCAACAGTTGCCAGTGCAAAGTACATCGATTTCAGAGGTATCGATCCATATATAGATTTCGTGAACATCATGTCCTATGATATGGGTAATCCCCCTTACCACCATTCAGGGTTATACCGCTCGGAACATACGGCAGGAACTTCTGTAGACGAAGCGGTAAAAGCACATGTGAATGCAGGTGTACCTTTGAGCAAGCTTGTTATGGGAATACCTTTTTATGGACGGGGACGAAAAGAAGTCGGAAATTTCAGCAACTATAAAAACATTATCACCCTCAGCAATTTTGAAAGAAAGTGGGACGATGTAGCGAAAGCTCCATATCTTAGTAATGATTCTATAGATTTCGTCTGCGGATACGACGATCCTCGTTCTATTGCCATTAAATGCCAGTATATAAAAGATAATGCGATGCTAGGTGCAATGTATTGGGATTATGCCGGAGACGACGATGAAGGAACGCTTCGTAAGGCGGTGTATAATGGACTGAATCAATAGCCCCCTGTTTCCCCCAAGGGGGACTTTTATAAAAAAGCAGATATGAGAAAATATATTGTTATTATTATCTTTCTTTTTTTAACGGCCTTGCCTGTATTTGCACAGCAAGGATTGACGACCGATAAAGAACTCGAAAAAGATATTATCCGTACAGGGGTAATTCATAGCCCGTTGGAGCTGGATGATTCAAAATCAGCAGAAACAATTGGTTTGCAAAAGAAAATATTATACAGCGAACTGCTAAGTAAAACCAATGACCTCACTGGTTGGACACAACATGGATTCGGTAATATAAGCTATTCGACAGAAAAAACAGTTTCTGAAAAAGGCAGTATAAAATTATCTTATCCGACATATACCGGAAAAAGGGCGAAGGGCTCTCCATCCGATCCTGATTATGCAACTTATGGGCATGCTGGTATTAGTTTTGATACGAAAGGTGCTGACTGGGAAAAATTCAACAGAATAGCATTCTATATCTATCCCGATTGCGAGGGAGCAAGAGTGGTAAACATAAACCTCTCAATTGAAAATAGGCATACACCTGACAAAGAAGGTTATAACCGCCAATCGGGTTCACATCTGATCAATCTGGTAAACAAACAGTGGAATAAATGCTACCTCGATATAGACGAATATCAGCGGGATAAAATCATGAAGATAAGTTTCGGAGCATCGCTGAAGGGAAAAGACCGAACAACAGGCGATTCGATGATATACTATTTCGATAAGATCGAACTACAGCAGATTGAAAATCCGGAAATAATCAGCGGTTGGACGCCGGGAAAAGATAAAATAATCTATTCCACAAGCGGCTACCTGTCAGGGGATAAAAAGACTGCTATAATTAATATTGATAAGCATAACAACTCTTTTGTACTCATAGATACACAAAACAATAAACTTGTTTTCGCCGGCAAAATAAAAAAACAAAAGACGACGACAGGTGAATTTGAGATTCTGGATTTTTCAGACTTTAAGCAAGCCGGCTCTTATCGTTTGAAAGTAGGCGAAATTATAACTCCACCATTTCAGATCGATGACAGGATATGGGATAATTCCCTCTGGCGTGTACTTAATTTTATATTCTGCCAACGCTGTGGATACCCTGTACCGGGAAAGCATGGTACATGCCATACAGACCTTTGCTCGAAACATGATGGTAAAATGATCTCATATGCCGGAGGCTGGCACGATGCCGGAGACCTTTCGCAACAGACACTACAAACAGGAGACGTTACTTTTGCCTTGCTGGAATCATACAATAATCTGAAAAATAAGAATGAACTTCTGGCAGCCCGTATGCTTGAAGAAGCCGAATGGGGACTGGAATTTATTTTGCGAAACCGATATGGAGATGGTTACAGGGCAAGCAGCATGGGATTACTTATCTGGCAGGACGGAACTTTCGGCACACTGGACGATATTTCAAGTGTAAGGGTTCAAAATATTTCTTTCGACAATTTCCTGTATGCCGGATATGAGGCCTATGCTGCCCTGACTATCGACAGAGACCCGATGTTACAGGAATACCTGACAAATGTAGCAAAAGAAGATTTCCGGTTTGCTCTGGAAAGACATAAAAAGGACGGATTCGGCGGTTTCCTGCATTTCTATGAACATAGCTACAATACATCGGAAAGCCAGTATATGGCAACTATTTCGTGGGCAGCAAGTATGTTATACAAACTGACAAAAGATTCATATTATGCACTGAAAGCGACTGAATTTATCAACTATACTCTCGACTGTCAACGAAAAGAACCAATCGGTGATACGGACAAAATAAAAGGATTTTTCTATTGTGATAAATCAAAGAAAGTGATTGTTCATTACAACCATCAATCACGCGAACAAATCTATATGCAGGCAATGACCTTGCTTTGCGAAACACAGCCGAATCATTCCGATTACAAAAAATGGGAAGAGTCTATCAGGCTTTATGGCGATTATCTGAAAAATTTGACAAAATATACTGCTCCTTACGGGATGATAGCAAGCGGAGTTTACCATATAGACGAGCCAAAAGACGAAGTGAGTTTCCAGCATTCGCACTTGTTTACCAGCGGTAACGAAGCCAAAGAGTTTGTAAAACAACTACAAAACGGTGTACGATTGGATAATGAGCATTATCTGAAACGGTTTCCTGTGGGCTTTGGTATTTTCAATGGAAATAATGCAGTCCTTTTGTCAATGGGGAAAGCTGCGGCAATCTGCGGCAATTTTTTGAAAGATGAAGAACTACTGCAAATCGGACGAGAGCAATTGTATTGGGTAGTTGGCAAAAATCCGTTCGGACAATCGATGATATACGGCGAAGGATATAACTATCCGCAAATGGATACCTTCTCTTCGGGAGAAATGGTTGGCGAAATGCCTGTCGGTATTCGTAGTTTAGGTAATGAGGATATCCCCTACTGGCCTCCGACTAATAATGCTACCTATAAAGAAGTGTGGATAACTTCGGCAGGAAAATGGCTGACATTAATAGCTGAATATTAGCATATTGATATTAAGAGTTGTGCCCGACACAAATAAGGGATTTGACAATGAAAAAGAACACTATTTTTACTGCATTTATAGGTATAATTACTTTGTTTTTTATTACTATTTTGCCAACTTCGAGTATTCAGGCACAATCACAGAAAACGAACCCGACTGTTGGAGTATGGAAGCTTGTATATCCGGCAATAGCGATGACGGGTAATCAGGCGAAGGTTAAAATCATTACAGAAGGGCATTTTATCTGGACACATACATACGATAATGTGATTGTATATTCGTTGGGAGGAACCTGCTCTTTTGATGGCGAAACGTATAGCGAAGAAGTGCAATACGGAGTCGAAAACATGAGAAGCCTCATAGGCGGAAAGGCTTTATATAAAGTTCAATTTGAGGACGGAAAGATGCATTGTATCGGAACTTTCGGACCGGAAAAGATTGATGAAATATGGGAACGAGTAAAAAAAGAAGATACTACAGAGTCACTCCCGATGCTAACATCTTATCTGCACCAGTAGGGGATCATTTCGACCGAAAAGAGGTTGAAACTGATAGCCGAATATTGATTATACATCTAAAATTTAAAATATATGAAAAAAACGTATTTTCTATTTACCCTTTTTGCCTTGATACTAATTAGTTGTAATACAAAAGGCTCTCAGAATAAACAGATCGTAGAGCAAAACAAACCATCTAAGATTCTGGTACTAACCGAGCGGGGCGGACAACATGGGGGCTTTACTGATGCCGGACTAAAATGGCTCGATGCTTTTTCTAAAGAAAACAATTTTGAATACACTGAGATAAACAATACAAAGCAGATAAATGAAGAGTTTCTCTCTCAATATAAAGTAATTATTCAACTGGACTTTCCACCATACACATGGACAAAAGAGGCTGAATCTGCTTTTATAAAATACATAGAAGAAGGCAAAGGTGGATGGGTAGGATTCCATCATGCTACTTTACTCGGTGATTTTGACGGTTATCCTATATGGCAATGGTTTTCCGACTTTATGGGTGGTATCAAGTTTAAGAATTACATCGCACCCCTTGCTACGGCAACGGTTAACGTGGAAGATGCAGAGCATCCTGTAATGAAAGGGGTGAACAAATCGTTCAGCATACCCGACGACGAATGGTACACTTTCGATAAAAGCCCGAGACCAAATGTACACGTCCTTGCCACAGTAGATGAATCGACCTATACACCCCATTCGGATATAAAAATGGGCGACCACCCTACTGTATGGACAAACCAGAGAATGAAAGCCCGCAATGTATATTTTCTGATGGGGCATGCCAATACTTTATTCGATTCGGAAGACTTTGTAAAAATGTTTTCGAATGCTATTTTATGGGCAGCAGAAACCGGAAAATAGTTTTTACTTATTCTTGAAATCTTTATCTATAAGACGAAAAGAATTATAAATTACAAAGCTATCGACAGGGTCGATTATAAGTTATAAAATTCATATGATTGGAAAAAGTAACAAGTATGAAAACAATGCAAATCCGTTACATTCGTTACTTTTTAGTTAAAATCTATTTTTAAGAACTGATAAACAAAACACATAAAACAATGAATAACAACAAATTAAGATTAATTTTGATATCTCTGCTGTTTATTTCCATATCTTTCATAAACGCACAAGGTAATACCGGCTATCCTGCCAATTATGCAAAAGAACCTAGATTCAAAGCATTGGTTTATTACACAACTCATGCCGAAGAAGCACATGTGAAATTTGCTGAGCAAGGTGTCGAGTTCTTTAAACGGCTTAATTATGGAAGGGGATTTAACTTAGACATCACAACCAACTTTGCAGATTATCCTTACGAAAGACTAAAGGAATATGATGTAGTGGTCATGCTGAATGTAACACCATCGGCGGCGAAAGAACGTGAAGCATTCCAGAAATATATGGAAAACGGCGGCGGATGGGTAGGATTCCATGCAGCAGCCTATAACGATAAGAACACAAAATGGCCTTGGCTTGTAGAGTTTCTGGGCGGAGGAGTATTCTATTGTAACAACTGGCCTCCTCAACCTGTAAAACTGGTAATGGATAACACGACACATGCTGTAACCAAGAATCTCCCGGCTTCGTTTATAGCTCCCGAAAGCGAATGGTACCAATGGAATCCGAGTCCGAGAGAAAATAAGGATGTAGAAGTATTGCTTTCCATCTCGCCCGACAACTATCCGTTAGGTATAAAAGATGTAGTCAACTTCGGTGATTTTCCTATCGTGTGGACAAATAAAAAATATCGCATGATCTATCTGAATATGGGACATGGCGATGACGAATTTACCGATGCTACTCAGAAACTATTATTTCTGAATGCTTTCAGATGGGTAGTCAGTCAAAGTCCGAATGGAGACCCATTCAGTAAATAAAAAGAGCATTCGCATGAATACTAATGCAATATAAAAGCCTGTATTTACTTTAATTCAAATGGGTTCATTTTTATATATACACTAAAGTCTCTGATCATTCCGGGCTTATTGGCTTCGGCACGCGGCAAGTACGAAAATCCTGTGATTTTCTTATCCTCGCCTAAGTCGATCACAAGCTGATGCGGATATTTTGGTTTTGCCGTCGAATAATTAGTATGCCAGAATGTCGATTCCTGCAAGTCAAATACATTCGTAGCGGCATTGGTAGCAACATTAAGCTCTTCGCTGTCGGCATAAACGACTTTCCAGTGCTGGCGGGATACAGGCTTACCGTCTTCTCCCAGCAATTCAAGTTCTGCAATGGCTGCATAATCATCACCTCCATAAGAGCTTAATGCTTCAAGGCAGAAAAAGCGGGTATCTGTTGTTTTACCAAATTGAATATGTTGCCAGCCATTACCGGGTTTGAATGTTCCTTGATATACGGGTGTCTCGCGCGTCAAGTCCAGATTTTCACCTAGTTTACGGTGTGCATAAGCGCCATTTCCCCGCTGTATATCTAATATCGGTTTTCTTAGTCCTTCGGTTTCAGGTTTTGATGGTGAAGCCATATCGAGTATGATAATCTCGTTTTCTCCTTCTTTGAGCCAGCAACCCGGCATATACAGCGTTTGTTGGGGGCCTATCTCCCAAAAACGCCCGATAGGATAACCATTTACCCAAACCATACCTTTACTCCAGCTCATCATATTGAAGAATGTATCGCCTACTTTATCGAGCGTAAATGTACCTCTGTAATATGCCGGATGCCTAGCTGTATTCGGCTCTTTCCGGTATTCCTTGTTCTTTGCAAATTCGTAGTCTACAGGGATATTATAAACCTGCCAGTCTCTTAGCTCTTTAGTTCCTGACTTTGATTCAAGCTCTACTTTCTCCGTAATGCCTTTCCAGTCATAGATGCCTTTTCCGAAGTTCATACGCCCCATTGCTTCCACAAGGATATCAAGCTGCGTTCCGTCTTTTATAGGTGGTAATTTTACAATCCCTTCTCCTTTGAGACGGCTGAGTGTTGCTATTTTTTTGCCATCGATGAATACCTGTGCCCAGTCATGAGCCTCTGTGATTATAAGTGTTTGTTCTTCAGTAGATGCTTCTAACTTCGTCCGATAGAGGATGCTCCCCCACCCCTGATCAAAGAATTCCATCGACTTGACTGTTTCGCTTTCTTTGGCTTCGGGCAGATTATCGAATAGAGGAGCGATTTCGGTCAATTCAAAAGCAGGTATGGCAATTGTAGGAATTGAATCCGGTATTTCTGCTAATGTCTGGCCTTCGGGTAAATAATTCTTCAATAGATTGCGTACCTCATAATACTTGGGAGTTATATTTCCCGATTCACCTATTGGCGCATCATAATCATACGATGTACAGGTCGGCGAAAAGTTTGGAAAATTAGCACCACCCCAATGCCCGAAACTCGTTCCACCGTGTGTCATGTACAGGCTGAATGATATATTACGATCCAGCATTTCTTTCATCCCATTTACTAAATCTTCAGCACTGCGGGTCTCGTGTTTCGCACCCCAATGGTCGAACCATCCCGACCAGAATTCACTACACATAAGCGGTGTATTAGGGCGCAGTTCCTGCAAGCGTTTGAACTGGTCGTCTATATTTGCTCCTGTACCGAAATTAATTGTCCAAACAAGGTCTTCAAGAGCATTGTTCTCAAAGTTAGAATTCCAGTCACATTGAAATAGAGGCACATCTGTGAAACCTGCACCTTTTACAATATCACGTATTTCAGCTATATAAGGTTTATCGATACCAAAAGCTCCATATTCATTCTCCACCTGTACCATGATAATGTTTCCACCTTTGCTTATCTGCAAATCGGCAAGCTGCTTACCGACCTCATTCATAAACAACTTGGTGCGTTCCATATAATAGGGATCTTGTTCTCGGAGTTTGATGTCTTTCTTTTTGAGCAACCACCAAGGCAGCCCTCCCATCTCCCACTCGGCACATACATAAGGGCCGGGACGGACAATGACATACATATCATGCTTTTGTGCCATACGGCAGAAAGCTACAATGTCTTTCTGTCCTGAAAAGTCATACTTGCCTTCTTCGGGTTCGTGGTAGTTCCAGAATACATACAGGCAAATAGTATTCATCCCAAGTGCTTTCGCTGCTTGTATGCGATGCTCCCAATATTCTTTTGGAATACGGGGATAATGAAGTTCGGCAGCTTTGATGACAAAGGTTTCTCCATTCAGTAGAAAGTTTTTGTCGCCAAGCTCAAAGCTGCCTTTTTCTGAGGTTGAGCATGAAAATAAGAGTGCAAAGATGCTAATCAGTAATGTATATTTTTTCATATGCTGGAATGTTAATTCTTGTATTAATCCGATGTTAAAGGCTTTCAGCTAAAATCTATATCATAAAAGTCCTTGCCATCGCTCGTAAATGTTGCGACTCCGATGTCTGTCATAACGTTGTGTGAGTTTCGATGTAATAGTACCAACGCAAATTACGAAAAATATAGGAAAAATAACAAAAGTAAAATATAAATTTTTATCCGAACCTACTAAACTTAAATAAGTCTAAAGAAATCTCAATCGATTGTATGTTTGTCCAATTAGTTTTGAAGTGTAGCAGACCATTTTCTGTAAGTAATCTCTGTCAGATGAGTACCGTCTGTTGTGTATCCTTTTTTCAGGCCTTTTTTGTCAGATAATACTGTATCCAGGTTTAAATAACCGATATAACGTTGTTCGCAAAATCAATGATAGGAGAGATTTGCAAAGTTCAAAATCAAGAATTATTTATACAAATCGAAACTACTTCAGATCAACCGAAGCCTTCCGATATGCGTTTGATATAATCGCTGGGATTTTCTTTATAGAATTCCTTGAAACATTTCGTAAAATACGACGGCGAAGAAAAGCCTGCCTCGTAGGCTACTTCCGACATCGTTTTACTCTTTACATTCAGCAGTTCTACAGCATATTTCAGACGGATTATCTTAATCAGTTACCCTATCAGGATAAAAAGTGACAACGCCAGAGATATCTTAAATAATGTTTTCATGATAACTTATATTAATGTGAGTTCGAAATAATAGTATCTAAATATCAGCTAGTTATATATTTTCTTTGTGAGCCTTGTGTAAAACCTTGTGCTCTTTGTGGTTAAATCTTATTTCTTTTACCACAAAGGACACAAAGAAAAACCACAAAGGGCACGAAGGTTACATCATATATTTTGGAAAACAATTGATTACATACTATTTTTATATCGAACTCACGTTATATTATGTTATTTATATACTTTTAGATTCTGAAATTCTACTTCTCCGTTATCGGCAAATATGCCCCACGGATTCTGATTCATCATATAGATAGGGTTTGTAAAGGCTATCTGATAATTTACGTACACTACACATATAGAATTTTCGACAATTACTGTCACATCAAATTCTTTATTGGAAACATCCAGGTTTACCTGGTCTATTCTCCAAGGCTCTTCTCCTGTAACTCTTCTGTCGAGGCGGATAAGGCTGTCGCATTTTTGCAATTTTGAAGATTAACAGTATTTTATCTTTGTAATTCCTAATCAATGTAATTAACTAAAATAATAAAAGATAAAAATTATGCGTAATTTAATTTCAATAGTAGAAATTCCAACAACAGACTTCTCAAGAGCAGTTCATTTCTATCAAACAATCTTAGGCATTACAATCGAAGAAGTCGATATGGACGGAACACAAATGGGTGTTTTTCCCAGTGACGAAGAAACCGTAAATGTAGTTTTAGTAAAAGGCAACGATTACAAACCGACAAGTGATGGAAGATTCACTTATCCGCTACGAAGAACTACTGAAATTGCACCCTGATATTGAAAAAAATGTACCGCTTCAGCATATCGCTTCTCATTTGGGTATAACCCCTACACAGCTAAGCCGTATCCGCAAGAATAAAAAATAGGAGCAATCAACATATGTAAAGAATTATCCGATTCTTTACCGGTAGCTTTGCTCCATGATTCCGAATGTAAACAAAATAAAAGCCTTACTTGCCATTGTACTGAGTACAACTATTATCGGCTTATCGTATGTATTTATCAAAAACGGATTGAAATGGGGTTCGCCGCTTGATTTATTGTCCGACAGATTAGCCATATCCGGTCTATTGCTTTTGATATTTCGCTATTCGGGTTTTATTAAGATCGATAAAATTGATAGGAATGTGAAATATAAACTCATAGGGGTATCATCCTCATTTCCGACAAAACCTACTCTAGGGTTCTTCCTGCAAATCTGCGAAAAACAACGATTTCAATATCCGGATAATATTTATATAGTTGCTGAACTATAATTATCATAATAAAGAAGATTATATAGAATAGAAGATTTAAACGAAACATGAAAACTATGACAAATTGTAACATATCTAGGAAGGGACAAAAAAGGAACTATTTATTATGGGTCTAAAAGCACATCAGTAATTTTTCTCCAATACACTTATAAATTTTCTACAATCTGGTTTGTTTAGTTGTAAATATTAACTAATTTTACAACTACTGAAGTTACCTTAAAATTAAAACAGATGATACCATGTAAACACATATCCGCAGTATCTTTGTTTCTATTCATTACCACTACTAATGTACTGGGACAAATACCTGTAATAAAACAACCGCAGCCCGCTACATTGTCGCGCGGAGTTATTATTGGTCATCCAGATAATCAAAATAACAACCCATCCTCTAATATTCCTACCTTTCCCGTTTTTAACAATCGCAATCAGCAACAGATGGATATGTACGAACGTGACAGGCTGGAAGTCCAGCGCATGAATGCACTGGCACGGGAAAGGGCTGATGAATATTTATCCGGGAATTCATCCATACAATATGACCTGCCGTCTCAGGAGGGCGTACAGGGAACAGAACATTATTACCAGACGGCAGAAAAACTTCTCAATATGCTAAGTGGCAAAATCCCGCTTAACCTTAAAGATGCTGTATTTTCTGTAGAGAACTCATTTTTTGAAGGCCATCTTGACAGGAAAAGATACGAAGAAAGGATTTCCGAAATGGTAACTATAGCCAAGTCGAAAGCCATTCAGGACAGGTATAACTGGAATAATCCGATGGCTCGTAATATTATGTTTTACCGGGTCATGTCAGATACATTGAACGTCAAGTTACCCAGTCAGGAAAAGTCTTCGGTTTCATTCCCTATGCAATATGACTTTGTGGATTTTATGGGAGAGAAAAACTATTCTAATATGTTTGTTACCAAACTGCTGTCATCACATTCAGGACAATGCCATTCCATGCCGTTACTTTACCTTATTCTCTGTGAAGCGACTGGAACTGAAGCTAGTCTTGCTTTTTCTCCCCGCCATAGCTATATCAAGTTCCAGGATAAGCAAAACAACTGGCATAACCTTGAATTGACAAACGGTAAAATGGTTACCGATGCTTTCATTATTGGTTCTGGTTTCGTCAATGCAGCATCTATAAAGAATGGTATCTATATGCAGCCTCAAGGCCGGAAACAGGTAATAGCTCATTGTCTGGCTGACCTGGCATCAGGCTATGTTCAAAAATATGGTTATGATGGTTTTGTTATCCAATGTGTGGATTCGGTACTGGCATATGCTCCCGGCAATACATCCGCATTGGCCATGAAGAACAATTATCTTGGCATACGTCTGGAATATGTGGCCGATCAGATTGGCAGGCCACCATTGGAAATATTGAAAACTGACTATCCCTATGTTTATATAATGCTAGAAGAAAGAAACAACTTTTACAAAGTGATGGATGAGTCCGGCTATGTTGAGATGCCGCCGGAGCTATACGAAAAATGGCTTAATTCGGCAAATGGGGAGAAAGAAAAGCGGGAACACGATATAAGATACAGAAATATAATCCGGTTAATCAAATAATATAAATCTATGAAGCGAATCATATTATTTTTAAGCATTCTGCTTACCTCCGGTCTTGTCATTCAGGCACAGGAGAATCCATTCAAGAAGTATGGAGTTAAAGGAGAAATACTTACCCTGAGTAAAGGCAAATACAAGGAAACGTTCTATAACGAAGAAATTATGCGGGTTGGTACTGTCCTGATTAATACCCAGACCGATAAAGTTGTCGTGTTCCTTGAACCAGATACGACCGGACATGTTTACAGGGCAGAAGTAACAAGCCGGTTTATATCTGTCGATCCGCTCTGTGAAGAAAATTATAGCTGGTCGCCGTATGTATATGCAATGAATAACCCTTTGCGGTTTGTTGATCCTGACGGAATGCTTGCAAGAGATTCAGTCGGAAATATAATTTATGATGTTACAAACAAAATAGATGACCAACAGAATACAATGACATATCAAATGAAAAATGGAGGCTCAGTAACATCACAATATAGATATGTCACAATATATGCAGATGATGGAACGCCCATTGAGGTAAAACAAGTCACAAACTCAACATATATGGATGCTGACGGCAATCAACAGGAACTCGTAGGAAACAATAAGTTACAGGCACAACTAGGAATAGATGTAATGTCTAATTGTCATGGTCTTGCATTTGCTGACGGACAGTTTTGGTTGAATTATGAGGGTGTTAACGCTGTTCTTAAAGGAGATAATTACCGGCCGAGCAATGATCCTTTGAGTGCAGATGTAGGTCTTGTCAGAGGGTATGATTCCGCAGCAATGGGTGAAGGTGTTTGGTATCATTCCGCAAGAGCAGACGGGATAAACATGGGTACTTTTAGAGAAAAAGATGAAATAAGCCGTGTAAGAACAGGCGTACCTTATCATCAACTAAAAAACTTTAACGGAAGGGGGAGAAGTCAGGTCACATCATATTTTGTAAAAAGAGGACGATAGCTGTATGAGAATGAAATGTTTAATATTTCTTTTATTATTATTGGTCAATCCAATTTCTTTTTTGTTGGCTCAAAATGGAAAAGTGGGAAAGATGCGCGATAAGGAAATTACCATTATCAAAGATAAGGTTTTTACTTATAAAGCGATAGAAACCTGTAACAAACGTTATAATTATTCTGGCGACACAATTGGCTATTTTATAGGAATAAAAATTCCTGATTTGGTCGCCGATACTACTAATGTATTTGAACCTCTTTATATTGGATGTTCTTATGGTTGGAATAGAATTTTCAGTAAATACAGTAACGAGGATAGAATAACAATATTAGAAGAACTGTTGCAATATGAAGATGATACAGATTTAAGTGGAAAAAAAGTAATAAGGTATGGATTTGCAGATGCTAATACACCAAAGCCAAAAACAAAATCATATACTATACAAACGGAAGCCTTATATCTAATCACATTATTGACAATGAGCGAATCGGCTATGACTTATAGCCCTTTTCCTGTCCTGATAAATAAATCCACAGGAAAGGAAATCACTAATGATCAAAAGGAAATAAAGAGAGTGTTTAGGATATATAAAAGATGGGTTAAGGAGAATAAAAAAAAAGGATTTGTTGATTTTGAACCACCATTAAATAATTCAAAATATAAATGGTACAAAGGTTTAGATTATTACCCAAATTATAAAATAGACAGAATGTATTCAACCGGATTAAACATCGGCGTAGGGCAAGATTAAGTTTTGTATAAAAATATAGAATGATTAAATGAAAATTAAAATATTTCTTATTGCAGCGGGATTATTGTTGAATAACATTACAATAAAAAGTCAGGAAAATAATTTATCCGTTCATAATGTTTTCCTACAATCATATGATTATATAAACGGCATGCTGACAGATAGTATTCCTCTAAGTTTCAAAAACGCTGTCTTCATTACGGAAGATGCCTATTATGGTGAGTCATTGGAAACCGATACATTAAACCAAAAATACGAGATATTATTAAACCTGATAGAGAATTTATCCAAATCCGATTTAATTACTTATACTGGAAATGACAAAGATGTTATAATAAAGCATGCCGCTATTTTTAAAGTATTAACAGATACTATCCTGATTCCTCTCGACTCTACGCACTATTTCATACATAAACCTTATACATACGATTTCGATGATCCTTTAGGACAAAACGATTGGTCGAAAATGTTTATGACTAAATTATTGAAAACAGGAAAGGGTAACTGTCATTCATTACCCTACCTGTACAAAATCCTTGCTGATGAATTTAAAATACCCTGCAATCTGGCTTTTGCGCCCAATCATATCTACATCAAACTCTTTTCTGAAAAGACAGGTTGGTACAATACGGAGCTTACAAACGGTTCATTTCCTATCGACGCCTGGATTATTGCATCCGGGTATGTAACGATTGACGCTATACGCAATGGCTTGTATATGGATACCCTGAGTAACAAACAGGCTGTAGCCAATTGCCTGCTTGACCTTGCTCTGGGATATCAGCATAAATACGGAAAAGACAATCCCGATCCTGAATTTGTTATAAAATGCTGCAATACGGTTTTGCAATTCCATCCGGCCAATGCAAATGCTATACTTACTAAAGCCGAAGCCCAGAAACATTATATCCATTCCCTGATGAAAGAACGTAAACTGAAAAAGCCTGATGCTCTTTTTTCAGACCCGGCCATAAAAGAAATGTATGTAGAAATGGAATCGCTGTACATCAAATTGCATAAATCCGGGTATCGCCAGATGCCCGAAGAGATGTATATGCAATGGCTGGATATGCTCAATAAAGAGCCGGATAAATATACTAACGAAAGAATGAAAATTACAAAGTAAAATATGATACTTACACCCGAAGAATTTAGCACAGACATGGACAGATATCTAGATATAGTAAATTCAGAAACCGAAGAAATACTTATCCGATATAAACAAAAACTCTACGAAATAAGGAAATTGCCTGCTCAAATGACAATTGAAGAACTGAAAACAGAAGTAATGCAAGGTGTGGAAGATGCAAAAAATGGTTTAGGAACTCCACATGATGAACTGTTTAAAGATATAGAAGGGACAGTCCCTAATTTTTACTGCTTTTGCTCCTTAGAGTAGGTTTTGTCGGAAATGAGGGTGATACCCCTCATAGAGCTATCGTTACTTTACCCCATAGGCTTTTTTGCTTTTCAGATATTCGGTATTCTGATTATCCCGACTTCAGAGGCCTCAATAATTTATGCTTCACTTCCCATTTTTACTTTATTGGCTTCGTCGGTTATCCTCAAAGAGAAAACAATACTTCACCAGAAAATAGGTACAGTTCTTTCTGTTGCAGGTATAGTATATATTGTGCTGCAATCGTTTGATCATCTTTCGACAAATTATCTAGGATACTTCTTTATATTATGCTCCCTCTTATCTGTTGTGTTTTATTCCATCTTTTTGAAAAAGATATTAGAGAAAACCCCATCTATAACAGCAACCTATTATCTATTGCTGTATGCGGCACTTATTGTCAATGTAGCTAATATAGGGAATCATATTGGAGAAGGGAACATAGCATCTTATCTGGAACGGTTCAGCACTGCCGATTATGTTTATGTCATTCTGTATCTGGGTATATTATCTACGCTTGTCACTTCTTTTTTCACAAACTACAGTCTGAAATATTTACCGGCAAGTCTGGTAGGAGTGTTTAATAACCTCAGCCCTGTTATCGGTTTATTTGCAGGAGTGATTATATTGCACGAGAATCTATACAACTATTATATATATGGAGGCCTCCTTGTCTTGGTTGGCATCGCAATGAGTACAATAACAAAAAACAAAGAGAAAATATGAAAAAAGAAAATATGAAAAAAGAAAATATTGACAATCTGACATCCTTGTGGACATTGACCGGCACAGCTTTTGACGCATACCAATCAGTGTACGGTTTCGAAACAGTCAATATCGGTTTTTCCGAATGACCAAACAGAGTATGGAGCCGGCAGCAAATGATACCGGAAAACATAGACCCACTAAGGGAACTGATACAAAGAATCAATCCCGTAATGACTTTTTCCGAATAGGTCGGTATAGATGAATCGAACAGAGCTGATGTCTATCGCATGACGTTAAAATCGGTTCAAATAGGTATGTCACTATGTTTGAAAGACTATAAAGTGATTCCTGTGAGCAACTCGATCGACATTGTACCTGTCGAAAACTTAGCAGATGCAACCTTATGGAGCAACCTTTTTCAACAATCGTTCGGTTACCTGATATCGGATAGAGTGATTGACGTTATAAAGGATCAAGTCTCATTTTGCAATTTGAAGTATGAGGACCAGTTTATTGGTACAATGGTAACTTACAAGCTCGATAATTCGATAGGGATACATAGTATGGGCAATACGGAACCGTTTCGCAAGAGGGGTTTTGCCGAAATGGCTATGCAAGTGGTTTTATCGGACGCTATAGAAGAAGGATTGGATTATGCCCATTTACAGGCTTCTCCAATGGGATTGAGTGTATATAAAAAGTTGGGGTTTGAAGAGATATTCAAAATGTATAATTATAGAATAAAATGAAATTTCTTTGATATGCCTTTTTATGTAAATTTTCTACTGCGCGCAATCACAGATTGCTTACATTCCTTTTGGCCTAAGCCCCAAAAGGAATCAAAAAGTCTTTTGCGCCAGGCTTCATAGGACGACCCGTTATAGGGCTTAAATAGCCCGCTATCAAACAGTCTTTATGATACATAGGCGTTACAATAGAGTTGCTGGGCGTAAAAAAATACTGCCTGAGATATATAAATAAAAAAGAGCTTCTCCAAACTGATTTGGAGAAGCCCTTTTACTATACTATATAAATATTATTTCAAATAAGTGTCGAACCAGCGGAAAAACTCCCGTTGGAACAAAACCCCATTCTGTGGCTGAGATATCCAGTGATTCTCGTTAGGATATACAAGCATGCGAGCCGGAATACCTTTCAGCTTGGCAGCATTGAAAGCCATCATACCCTGCGATGCAAGAATACGAAAATCGAGTTCTCCATGTGTAACCATGATCGGAGTATCCCATTTATCTACAAATCGGTGTGGAGAATTAGCATAAGAGCGCTGTGCGATAGAATTGCTCCTGTCCCAAAAAGAACCGCCCAAATCCCAGTTGGCAAACCACATTTCCTCTGTTTCCAGATATTGTGCTTCCAGATTAAATATCCCCGCATGCGACAAGAAAGCCTTAAATCGTTTGTTGTGGTTACCGGCAAGCCAGTATACCGAGAATCCGCCATAGCTAGCTCCCGTACAACCCAATTTATCTGCATTTACATATGGCTCTTTAGCCAAAGCATCTATAGCTGAGAGGTAATCTTTCATATTCTGACCACCATAATCTTTACTGATCTGCTCGAGCCATTCCTGCCCGAATCCTGGTAATCCTCTGCGGTTAGGAGCTACAATTATATAATCATTGGCAGCCATCATTTGCAGATTCCAGCGATACGACCAGAATTGACTTACTGTGCTCTGAGGGCCTCCCTGACAATAAAGCAATGTCGGATATTTTTTATTCGGATCGAAGTTTGGCGGATATACTACCCATGTCAGCATTTTTTTGCCATCGGTAGTCGGAATCCAACGTTCCTCAACCTTACCCATTGTAAGCTGGCTTAGGATTTCCTTATTTTCAAAGCTAAGCTCTTTCGCTTCACCATTTGCCGTATTTACAGCATATATTTCATTCGGCATCGACATAGAGTGACGAAGTGCAATAAGCTTATCGCCTGCTATGCCAAACGATTCGTAGTCATAGTCACCTTTGGTGATCTGGGTAATTTCATTCGTATGGAAGAAAGCCTTAAACAAGTGTGTTTTAGCCTCTACACACGACACGAAGTATATGCTCTGGTTATCGTCGTTCCATGCAAGATAATCGGTATTGTAATCAAACTTCTCAGTTACATATATCTTTTCGGATGTTGCCAGATTCATCACAAACATTCTGTTCTTATCCGACTCATACCCGTCGCGCTCCATACTTTGCCATGCAATGTACTTACCATCGGGCGAGAATACAGGATTCGTATCATATCCCATCATCCCTTCTGTCAGATTCTTAGTCTCTTTCGATTCCAGATTATAAAGATAGATGTCTGAGTTGGTAGACAACGAATATTCTACTCCTGTCTTCTTACGACATGTATAAGCTACCGACTTACTATCGGGACTCCATGCCAGTTGCTCGGTACCGCCGAATGGTAGCATAGGACATTCGTAAGGTTCATCGCCCAGTATGTCGATAGCAGTGTCAGCCATTTTATTACCGTCATAGTCGGCAATAAAGGTATGTGGTATCTCCTCTATCCACTCCGACCAATGCTTATACATCAAATCATCAATAATACGTCCCGAAGCATTAGGCAGATCGGGATAACGATCGGCTGTGCGTTCGCCAAACTTAATATTCTTGATATACATTATTTTCTTTTCGTCAGGCGAATATGTGAAGCCATTGATATCTCCCTCAATGGCACTTACCTGCTTACGGCCTGTACCATCGGCATTCATTTCCCAAATCTGAGAAGACCCGCTCTCTGAACTCAGGAAAGCAATTTTTGCACCTCCTTTTATCCATACAGCATTATTCTCGCTCTTGGCTGTATTTGTTATCTGCTTCTTCTCCGAACCGTCTATATTCATCGTGAACAGCTCACGGTTCGTTTTATTTTGCTCTATGCTCACATAAGTTACCCCGTACAATATCTTGGATTTGTCAGGCGAAACCTGCACATCGGTAACCCGCCCAAAGCTGTAAAGAACTTCGGGGGTCATTATCCCATTTTCAACTTTTACTGTCGCCTTTCCGATAATCGGCGCTTCCTTGCCTGTTTCCGGCTTTTTGTCTGCCGAATTACAAGCTACTAATGCTGCACCGCATACTAATGCCATAACTGCTTTGTTCATATATTAAATATTTAGTTAAAATTCCATCGTCTTACGTGATACCTCAACCGATTTACCTCCTTTTACTTCATAATTGATAATCGTACTTTTACCTTCTTCGGTCTGATGATCTTCTTTTATCAGATAGTAATGTCCGTCCTGATAAATATAGGAATAATCGGATTCGTTGCCGCTTCCATCTGCAAAACTAACTCCAAGCGTATAATCAAAATAATTTACAGACACCCGTTCATACCGTTCCAATTCCAGATTACGTTCAAATTTTCCTGTTTGTGGATTATAGAGGAAATAGAGTTGCCCCCAATCATACTTAGTCCTGCCGGGAAAAGCATAATATACAGCAATATCCGGATATCCGTCGAAATTATAATCGGCCAACTCTATATCATCCGCTTCATTATCTTTTTGCACATAACGGTCAATCCCCGTTAGCGTCTGTATTTCCTTTCCGTCTGTATTTCTGATTATAACATCTGTCAGTAGCGAATAATATATTTTATCAACGTCATCATCATCAAAATCGGAGGTAGTAACAAGCTCGAATCTGAAACCGTTATGAAATTCTTTCAGTTTGGGTGTTAATGCTAGTTGCAGAGATTTAGTTGCAGCCGAATCAGCCCAATTACCGGAGATATTATATCCGTTATCTATCGATCCAGAAAAATAACCCGATACCCTAAACCCGTCTGCTTTAGGATCATAATAACTTTCTTCCAGTTTTATATTACCCGATGGGGCTATATTTCCTTCTAGAGACAAATAGTTTTTACTCTTGGATTTAGCATACTTGTACATACCCGATACATATCCATTCTGCGAAGGATATATTTCCAATGTCATCTCTATGGGATATTTATCTACAAAACCGCTGAAAGGCACAGTCAGCCGGTATGTAGCAACGGTTTGCGAATAAGACAACAAGCTCAGATTCACTAATATACAAATAAAAAAAAGTTGTCTCATTTATAGATAAATATTTGTTAGTTTTACATCATCAAAGGTATCAGTTTTTTTACAATACACACAACTTTAGTCATGGAGATGAAGAAATATATTCCACTTTTTTCCTTATTCCTATTGTTATCTACTTACTGTAATTAACCGAAAAATGCGAAACGGCAGATACTATAGACAAATATTACAAGCATGAAAGTGATGAATATTATATGGCTTTTATGCAGACTTTCGATAAAGAAGGAGAAAACACAGGAGTAAATGATTCTACCACAGAACAGAAACCCACAAAACAAATGAGTTTTACAATAGATTATGTACTCAAAGATAATCAGTGGTGCGCCTTAGACAGTACAATGATAAATTCTTTAGATCTGCCTTTGTAATACCGCATTATTTTGTGCTACATTTATCTATAGTATATCAATGAGCTAATCTGGTAATGTGCCGATATGCCAATGAAAGCGGTCTTTGAATATAAGGGGGTAAAAACTAAAAGCGCAAAACAAAAATGATTTAAAATAGTGCTGAATGCCCATGTATAAAAGGATGCGAGCAAATTAGCAAAGTACAAAGATAAAAACTAAATGCGCAATATAGCGTAAGAACAGCGCAATAATTGAGTGATAAGAGGGGCTTTTGTAGCCTCTTTTGTTGTTTTATAGCTAAAGGTAGTGCAAAACTGCATACAGAAACGGATATAACGATAATTAAATGGCAAATAAATAGGGTTTAAATATGGTTTGTGTTGTACATGCAGAAAGTCTAAAAATACTCATTGTCTGTGCAAATGTCTGTGCAAATGTCTGTGCTTTTAGCGTTGATTATCGTATGCTAATAACATAAAATTGCACGAAAAAGCAAGAATATTGCAATTAAGCACCCCCCTAAGAACATAAAATAATATAAATAAATATTGGCATATACTTCTTATAATCAAATAGTTATATTATATTATGGGCTATTGTATCTTTATTTGCGTCTTTTTTTTGATAAATAGGCAGCATTTCGGCTCTATCGGGCGAACTAAACAACACTAAATATGTTAGATTATTATTTACAAAACGACTATACAAACTTGCCCTGCGATTGTTCTCTAATTGCGGGTATATCAGCCTGCGTTTGCTTCCATTTCCCTGCTCCCCCCTTTTATTCCTGCTTCTCCATATAACACATCTACTAACCGAGATAAGGTTATACTGTTTCTGTCTGCTGTTTCTACCATTTTTTCGATACTGATACTATCTCTATCGTTAATTACCAATAGTTTTTTTATAATATTTATAAGTTCATCTTTTGACGCAGCACCAAGTTTAGATATATCTATATCAGAGATATTTCCACCATAAACACTCTCTTGTTCCTCAATAATAGTAGGGGCTAATTCACTGCTTGGATAAACTTTTGAAGTCTTCAGCATGTCACCTTTACCAGTCAAAAGCCACTCTGCATTTATGTCGGTATAAACAAATAAGATATTTTCTAACTTATCTACTCCAATTGTTCTATTATTCTTTAATTGAGAAGCAAAAGAGCCATTTGAAAAGCCAACACTTTCCTCAAATTGTTTATTATTAATACCCTTAAATTCAATGTATTGCTTAATTCTCTTTAATGTTCCCATAATAAAATAGAATATTTCTTATTTATAATTTGGATATTTAGAATATATCTTATTTCTTTGTATGTAGTTTTAATACGAAACGCCTATAAAAGTAGATATAATTTTTTAAACCTGACAATATGAATCAAATAATCGTACCGCATGGAACTAACGTGAAGCTACAAGAAATATTCAAATTGAGTCATGTAGCGATAAACCTAGCGCTGAAAGGAAAATACAAAGGGCGCGTATCTGAGGACAAAGCAAAACGCATAAGGGAAGCCGCCAAGAAAAATGGGGGTTGGGAAGTGGTAAAGGTCGAAAACGAAAAATCTAGGACATTATGAAAAGAATATCATTTGATACTAATAAGCTGTATAACTGCGAAAACGGCGCGATAAAACAGGCGGTTGTCTATGATGGCATGTCGGGTGAGGACTTTGTATTTATACCCTACGACCCTACCACGAAGCACTATTGCGGTGCTCCCTGTACCCTGAGTGAGAAAGAAGTAACTAGAATGATTAAACCATATAAAAACTAAAAACCATGAAAGAAATAAGCATTACCGATAAGGGTAGAATTGAAAAAATATATAAAGCTATGAAATCAGCAGGGCTTAATGAGCCACAGCTGGAGCTATTAGAAGTTAACCTTGAAAATCTGATAGCAGGGAAAAACAAGTCTAACCGTTTGGAAACGGATATTTCGGCAAAGTTTTCTGAGGTAATGAGCCAACCTCGACAGGTAGAGGCGAAAAAATTAGAATCTGATATGGCTCAAATATATGGTCTATCAAACCCCGGAACTTTCCAACAGGAATTGTTGTCTGCGGTGAAGAGCGGAAATATACAATGTCAGAAATTTCTTTTGATGGATTGCTACCATCGTACAAATGCTCATCGTAATAGAAAAGGGCTTCGTTCTGTATCACGCAATCGATTCCTTGCAGAAACGCGACATTTCTTAGAACGTCATGGATTAACTCTCGATAAAGATTTACAGCATTTGGATTTTCATAAGTGATGTAATAATTGATCCTCCATTTTTTCATAATGATTGATTTTAAGATTGATAAACAGCAATAAGTACAGAATATGCAGCCAAAAGTAAAACAGATAACCCAAAGCAAATATATGAGGCTTTTTCGCAGAATGAGAATATTTTTCTTACGGGCACGGCGACAGGCTTCATTGCGCGGTGTTCGCGAGCTGCGAGTATCGCTTCCTCTGTCGCTGCTTTCCGAGCGCGAGATACAGCATCTATATGACTATATAGGCTTATTCCGATTAGGAAAATACCGAGTGCGAGTAATACCACAGACAGAGCAAATACCAGCCGAACGAAAAGTAATAATGAGTTTCCATTATGAAGGGAAATTAGAATTCCGAAGAGAGCTGAGCTTGCCACCAGCAACTGATGATGCCACGATGCACGTTTCTCTGCAAGCAGATTTGTCTGTTCGCCTAAAGTCTTGAAAGAGTTTGAAATATTATTATCCATAATGATTGATTTTAAAAACTAAAAGTATGATTAAAGTATTGATAGAGCCAGTTTTTGGCACAGGTATAAATATCCATGATGTTGTAGCAACTAAAAAGACCATCAGGATAATAGGCGTAAAAGTATATGTGAAAGTGATACTTCACCCTCAATTATCTAAGAGTGAAGTAATCTATTATCCGGCTATCTGATACATAATATTAATAAATAACAAAGATATATGGCAACAATACAACAATATGAGGCTTGTGCTGAAAGAAATAAGCAATTAGGTCGTACTGTAGATGGTTTCAAACATAGCACCTATTATCCTGTATTGGATAAATTATTTGGCGAAAAACTCCTGATTGACGAAAGTCAGCTTGATAGCTGTAGCGAATGTGAAAAGAACAGGCACCTTAACGAGGATAAAATCCTCCGATTCCTTTATATTGAAAATTAGGCGGACAAAACTCACTTTCTCATCGGAAAGGTATAGGTATAAATCATGGTGAAAGTTAATCTGCAAAGATTCAGCAAACATAGAGCATCTACGTATAGTAGCATTCAGAGCCTTTTTTCCGTCCCTTTTATTAAGTCCTGTAACTTGAAAAGAAAAGATATAGATAGCACTTTGACAATTTTCTTGAAGATAACCCATAATGATTGATTTTAAAATTAGAGACTTCAAAGTTAATCATTTAGCCCGATTGGCAAACATGTAAGTTCGAGTCTTACACGGGCACAACCCTAGATAGAAAGGCAATGACTGCGCTTACGCGACCCGCGATACGAGGGTAGGATATGTAGTTTAATGGGAAAACAAGTAAAAGGCAGCGTGCAAACCCCTGCGTGAAACATAAAAAAGGCTGATGGCGGTTCGAGTCCGCCCATATCCACAAAAAAAGAAAAATTTTAGATATGGACACATATAACGGCATTGTTTGTATTAGCACAGCTCAACTTATTCGGTCAGCTGATAATCCGGCAGGGCTAATGGCAGAAAATACTTTATTTTCTATGATCTATAGAAAGAAAGCTAAAATTGTTCGTCGTGGCGGCGGTGAGGGCAACCCATCGCTTATAGCATTTGACAGTTTACCCCCTAAATATAAAAAGATGGCACAGGAACGTTTTGGCGACCCGCAAGTAGAGGCAGAGAAAGACGGCTTGCTAAATGACATAGAGATAAAGACCGAAGCTGTAGACTTCTATAAAAAGCATACTATAGAGTATGCCGACCGTATAGAGAGCCTGCCCGATGAAGTGCAGGAGCTGTATGTAAATACCGCCGCTGTACTGGATGCTTTGAAAATAAGATGGGAAAAGCACGTAATGGCTCAACGTAGCAAGAGCAAACGACCTCTTACAGGTGAGTTTTGGAAAAATGCGGCAGCAGCTACCCAAAAGCTACTAACACTCAAGGAAAATAAAATAAAACACGATTTAAAGAAAAACCCGCGCCGACTGCAAGAAAAGCTACAGGGGTATATAACTCACGGTTACGGATATTTGATAAGCGAAAGATACGGGAATACATATTCTGTGAAGATAACCGAAGAGGCAGGCGAATGGCTGGTAGCACGTTTTTCTACCCGTTCGATAGACATAGTTACCATTGAGCAGCTGTTTGCAGAATACAACTGTAAAGCCGACAAAGCGGGTTGGAAAAAGCTAAAAAGCACTAAAGCAGTGCGCGATTATTTGCACAGACCCGAAATAGAGCCGAAATGGTATGCTGCACGCTATGGTGAGTTGGCAGCTAAAGAAAAATTCGGTCGCCAGCACAGGACAATATTACCAACCCGCCGCGATACCCTTTGGTACAGTGACGGTACTAAACTAAACTACTACTACCAAGACGAGGACGGCAAAGTAAGAACATGCAACGTGTACGAAGTAATGGACGTATATAGTGAAGTCTTTCTCGGTTATCATATCAGCGAAACCGAAGATTACGAAGCGCAATATTATGCCTATAAAATGGCTATCCAAAAAGCAGGGCATAAGCCTTACGAGTTGAAGTATGACGGACAGGGCGGGCACAGGAAGCTTGAGAGCTCAGACTTGCTTAAAAATCTATCACGTCATGCAATACGTACAGCTCCATATAACGGAAAATCGAAAACCATAGAATCGGCATTCGGTCGGTATCAAGAACACTATTTGCATAAAGACTGGTATTTCACAGGGCAGAATATCACCGCCAAGACTAAAGAAAGCAGGGGCAACGAAGAGTTTATTCTTGCAAACCAAAAGAATCTGCCGACACTGGACGAAGTAAAAGCCCAATATGCCAAGCGCCGCGAAGAGTGGAATAATGCCCCTCACCCGAAAACAGGTATCGCCCGCAGTGAAATGTACCGCACCAGCGTGAACGAAGAGACACAGGCAGTAGATTGCCTCGATATGATTTCTATATTCGGGGTTACTACAAAAGCCGCAGCAACATATCGCTCGAACGGTATAGAGATTCAGGTAAAGATACAAGGACAAAGCCAAAAGTTTGCATTTGAGGTGCTGACAGCTGACGGCATGCCCGATATGGACTTTTACCGCCGGAATATCGGGCGCAAGTTCTATACCCGCTACTGCCCTGACGACATGAGCATGGTTTCGCTATACGAAAAAGATGCAGCCGAAAAGATGCGGTTTGTGACTATAGCACAAAGCTTTATTTACGTACAGCGGGCAATGCAAGACCAAACAAGCGAAGACCTGAGCTTTATACGCCAAATGGATGCAGCCAACAAGAAAATGCGCATCGACAACGAACGCGAGCGCAACGAGCTGCTTGCATCGCATAACATGCACCCGAACCAGCACGGGCTTAACGTTGCCCCTCTTAAGGGTGTGAATACCAGCAAGGCAAAGAAAGGCAAGATCGACATAGGCGAGCTACAGAAAGAAGTCAGCAACATGGCAGCACTGGAAGAAAAGAAGAAAGCTACCCGCCGCGCCATTAAGAAAGCCGAGAAGCAAGCACAGGTACAACAGGACGACGACCGTACCGACTTTTATAAGCAAAGAATGGAACTATTACAACAATCATTAAACTAGTAAGATATGAACCAAGAAACTAAAAAACAGATCGCAGAAGCCCTTACAACATATGCTAAAGAAAAAGCATTGTCTCAAGAACAACTGGCAAGGGCTACAGGGTTAAATGTAAGTTATATAAACGCTTTGATGAATGGCGACTTCTCTGTAGGAAAAACGCCGCTGAAAGATGCACACCTTGAAACTATAGCCTCTGCCATCGGTATGAATATATCCGGCAAGACCTACTGGCGACATACCGAAACGCCTCAGTTTACACAGATATTTACCGAGCTACTGGACGGTAAAGTAACAGGGCGCGTTAAAGTAATTATAGCCAAGACAGGGCATGGCAAGACCTATTCGGTTAACTACTTCAAAAAAGAAGCCCCTGTAGAATCGCATTTTATCAAACTTAGCTCGCTGCATAAGCTGAATGACATAATAGATACCCTGTGTGATCTGCTGGGTGTAGAGAAGATCGGCAGCCCTGCCTCGAAGCTGCAAAAGATGGCTACAAAGCTGTACATGCGTAAAGCGAACGGGTTGCAGCCGTTTATCGCATTCGACGAGGCAGAAAACGCCAACATACCGACACTGCGAATGATAAAAGCATTTTACGATGTAGCGAGCCCATACTGCTGTATTGCGCTGATAGGTACGCCAAAGCTGTTAGCCAAACTGGAATACCTGCGCGACCACGATGTAGACGGTATGCCGCAAGTTTACCGCAGGCTTAAAGCAGGCATAAGGGTTGTAAGAGACATCAACAAAGAAAAGGATTACGCGCCTTTCCTTGAGCCGATAGACGACATAAACCTGCGTACACTGATAACAACACTGGCAGATAACTACGGCGAGCTTAACGACTATGTAGAGTATGCCCTGCGCGAAGCCGACCGTCAAGGTCTGCCCCTGACAGAAAAACTGTTCAAGCAACTTTTCGCACTGGATTAATAAACCCCATTTAAAGAATATTTAAAAACTATGGCTAAAAAGGCAGCAAGGCAAAGGGCTACGTCTATATCCAACTTTCTGAGCATGACGTTCGAGGTAATCGAATTTATAGGTGAGTGGCTGCTTGCTTTCGGTCGTCCTGAGAAAGGCGGTATCTGGTATGTTGGCGGTCGCCCGACGAATGGCAAGACAAGCTTTGTGGTGCAACTGATCAAAGCACTAGCCTTACTGGGGTTTCGCATCCGGTTTTACAACTTCGAAGAGCAACAGAGCATTACCATGCAAAAAACCATACGCAGGGTAGGACTTGAAGAGGTGGCGAAAAATATCGTAATGATTAATTCCCTTATCAGCTATAAGGAGCTGAAAGAAGAGATAGCCAACACCCGAAATGATGTGATAGTGGTAGATACCATACAGAAAAGCGGTATCACCGCTAAACAAGTGGAAGAGCTCAGGGAACTATTCCCGAGTAAACTAATAATTTTTGTGTGCCATGTGCAACCGAACGGGCTGCCTGATAAGCAGGCGGCGGTACAAGCCTACAGAGAGGCATCGCTCAAGATATTCTGCGACAGGTTCAGAGCTATCTCTCAGGGGCGCTACTTCGGTGAGCGTGGATATTATAACATTTGGAAAGAAGAAGCCGACAAGTATTGGGCGGTAGTGGAATAAAAATATACAGACATGAATAAGGATAAAATTTTACAGGATTTCCGAAAGTGGAATACATTGAGTGATGAAGAGCGCAAAAAAGTAATGGAGCGGCTTAATAAGGACAACGATAATAGCAGGTTTACTATGATGTTTGATAGCGGGCAGTCAGTTACATTAGGTTTATTCCAGTCGCCAAGAGGTACAAGGTTTGAAGATAAGCGCCCGAGTTCAATTATAATTGATTGCTTCATGAAAGCAGATCAAATAAAACTACTAAAATATATTGACTATTTACAAACATTAGCCCATTCTATGGAATGGCAAAAACAAGAAGACTATGACAACCCAAACCTCTAACCCCCACAAATGGCTATTTGCACATTTGCAGACAGCACACGGGTACGACGATATTAACGAAGCCCGCGCGGCGCTGGTATTTGAATATTCGGACGGTAAGACATCGAGCCTGTCGGAACTCTACAACAAATACCCGAAGCTATACCAGCGAATGCGCCGTGATCTCAGCGCACAGCAGAAGAAAGATACCGACCAGCTCGACCCCGCCCGCAAGCGCCTGATAGCTGCCATATTCGGAAACTTGGAGCACAGGCGCATTACCGCCGATATGGCATACGTGAAAGGCATTGCTTGCAGGGCGGCTAAAGAGGAACGGTTCAACGACATACCGCTAAACGTGCTCAAGAATCTATATAACCGATTCAAAAATAAGAATCTGCAAAACGAATTAGACGAACTATTAACAAGCCTAAGCCTATGAACCTGATAGCACTTGACGCAGAGCTCGACTGCCTTGAGGTGGCGCTTATGGAAGCCACAACGATGAAAGAATGGGACACAGCCATTCACCGATACAACGCCCTGAAAATAGACAGATGTCATATAACGGGCGACCCTATAACCTCAGTAAGTATCAGTACAGAACATAAACAATTATTAAATATAAGAAATCATGGCTAAAAGAGTAAAGAAAACAGTTTTAACAAACATTTCAGATGAAAAAATGAACGAAGCATTAGCTGCATATGCAAAAGCAGATGCCAGTATTACAAAAATTAATGCTGACTTAGATGTAAAATTCACAAAGCTGCGTGACGAAAAAGCAGACGAACTGTCAAGGCTGGAAGCGGATAAAAGTGAGGCATTTGATTTAGTCCAAGCCTATGCAATGGAAAACAAAGACCCCCTGTTTTCAAAGAAAAAGAGTATCGAGCTTACTCATGGTACTATCGGTTTTCGTCTTGGTACTCCGAAAATAAAAACCCTCAAAGGCTTCACTCAAAAAGCAGTAGCTAAGCTATTAGAGAAATTAAACCCTGATTATATCCGTAAAACTGTAGAGCTTGATAAAGAAAAGTTAATAGCAGACCGCGATAAAGAGGGTATGGCTGAGAAAATGAAAGATTACGGGGTAGAAGTGGTACAGGAAGAAACATTCTACATTGAGCTTAAAAAGGAGACCAGCGAAGTATGAAACGATATAAGATAAACTGGGAAACGGTTATATCGTGGATAATGATACCGTTGGCTGGTCTTACCCTATGGATTTTTATAGTATATGTAGTTATGCACTTTTTAAGCAAGATATGGTAATGATAATAGGAAGAAAGAAAATAGAGCTCAAGGCGGGCATATATCCTAAGTCGGTGAATGTTACCCCGCAGCTGCTGATACATGCCAACAAAAACAAGCCAAAGTGGCAAGACTGGGCTATAGAGATAGGCTGGTTTGTGTGGGCAGTAGGCTTGAGAGTAGAAACAATATAAATAGTACAGATATGAAAAAAATAGTATCTTTTTTGATCGTGGTAATATTTCTGAGCTGTTCAGGACAAACTTCTTTTAATGGCTATATAGTCTGTAAAGAGTATAGACCAAAGCATATGAGCAACGAAAATGTACAACCTGTACAAATGGCAATCATTATGCCCCGCCCAGTGCCTTACAGACCAAAGCCTTATTTAATTAAAAGTAAATGGGTGATATATGTAGCTAATAAAAACGGCGTAAAAATGTTCGATGTCGATAGTCTTTATTTTTCAACTGTTCGTTGCGGACAAAATATAACAATAAACCAATGAATAGAGACCAGCAACTCAAGACCCTAAACAGCCCAAAGGCGAGCAAAGAGCAGCTACGCGAAGCGCTCGCCTGTGCTTTGGGCGTTACCTATGAGCGGCAAAGCAAAGAGAAAGAAAAAACACTCTTCGCCCTGTGCCGCGATACGTTCCTAGAAGCATATAAGGAGCATGCGGGCATAGATTATTCTTTTGTAGCGAAAGACGGTGTGGCGTTGTCGTCACTCATTACGAAGCTTAAGGGCATTATTCAGTTCCCGACTGATACGGCAATTATTGCCACGTTCCGGCTTTTGCTTCTTAAGCTGCCCGAATGGTACAAACAAAATGCTTTCTCTCTTACTCGGATAAATGGAAGTTTCAACGAAATAGTAGCAAGTATTAAACAAAATGGAGATAAAACAGGAATTACAGACGACAGCCTCGAAAGCAAACTTGCCCGCCGTGCTAACGCCCGCCGTTCTAACACGTGAGCTAAAGCAAGTTAAGAGTGTCAGCGATGCTTTGGCGCTGGCTGCCGATAGTGAATTATGCCCCAGCTTGGCAGCTATCCGCCGCGACTACGACAGCGAGACTGTAGAGGATTTGATAATGGCTTATTTAATCGAAATGCGCAAAATGATACATGCAAAGCGGCATTTGTCAGATGAACAGATAGAGGAAATAGCCCTTGAGGTTGTAAGCACGTATTATTATTTCACTATTGCCGACATACACCTCATTTTCAAGTGGGCAAAAATGGGTAAATATGGCACTCTGTACGAATCTATAGATATGCCAAAGGTTATGAATTGGTTTGAGAAATACGACGATATGCGTAGTCAGGCAGTAACACAAGAAAACGAAAACAGCCAGTTCCACGACAAAGGCGGTAATATGACACCCCAGCGTATGACTAAATATTTTGACACGATGCAGGATAAATTTAGCAAATCGAAAAAATGAGCAGAAAAGAGCAAGTATTGATAATAACCCCGCCGATGTTTGAAAAGGATTTAAACGGCGAGCATTTCCGGTTTCTCGACATTATATGCCCCACCTGTAACGGGGCAGGCGAAGTACCGCAACATGGCGACTTTTTCGGTTTAGAGCCTGCCGATATGGATATTTGCCAACGATGCAACGGCGCAGGCTTATTGATCGCCGATGTGGTTGTAAGATGGAAGCCGGACGAAACAGTATAAAATAATTCAATAAATATAACAATATGAAAGTAGGAACTAAAAGCGTGTTATTCGGAGCACATTGTTTTTTTATTCATCCGATATTTTTATTCATAGCTTGGTGCAAGCTTTACGGCTTTCCGTTTGACCCTCGTTTGTGGGTTGCCTTTTTTGTCCATGATTTAGGCTATATAGGCAAGCCGAATATGGACGGTAAAGAGGGTGAAGCTCATGTAGAGCTGGGGGCTAAAATAATGGGCTTCCTGTTTGGCAAAGAGTGGGCTGATTTCTCAAAGTATCATTCACGATTCTACGCCAAGAATGATAATGTTAAGCCATCAAGGCTTTGTGTTGCCGATAAGCTGGCTATTTGTTTAGAGCCCGCATGGTTTTACCTCTTACGCGTAAATCTAAGCGGTGAGATAAAAGAATATATGCGGCTTGCTGGTAAATCCAAATATAAAGGCGAATCGCTCAATCGCGACGAATACATGAACCTTGATACGGGTACACAGATGGGCTGGTTTACTTCTATGGTTTCTTATATGAAGCGCTGGGTAGACGAGCACAAAGATGGTAAAGAGGACACTTGGACGCCTAAAAGCTGTGGTGTACTGGGAAAATAAAAGCCTCTCACATATCCGAAGATTCCGCGAAAGGCTGGGTAGCAACAGCAAATGTACGCAAAATCTTGGATATATGGCATATAACAACAGAAATAAATTACTTACAGTAAAAACAGTGCAAGAGCTTGTTTTAGCAGGACAAAAGCGCGGTGCTACTCAAAAGTGGGTTTATGAGAATGAGGTTAACCCCGTTTATCCGATGTCATATTCCACGTTCAATAATTATCTGAGTGTTAATGTCAGGCTTGAACAAGAGAAAACAGAAAAAAGACTTGCAGAGAAAAAGGAAGCCAAACAGAGAGCGATAGAAAGACGAAAGGCGCTACTTGGCTGTCAGCTATCAATAGAGTTTATTTAGGTTAATAGCCCTGTGCAAAATGCTGCACAGGGCTATTTTGTTTTATGTGTCCGCTGTGCTGTCCTCAAATTCGGTCTTGAACTTAATCTCATATACAAACAGATCGGGGTGTGTCAGTTCGCCTGCCGATATTCGGGTTAACGGGTCGAAATGGTTGCCTGTAAAGCCCTGATAACTTTTATATACTTCGCTGATTACATCGTAAGGCTCTAAGCCTTGTGCGCGTACCTCTTCGGGAGCGTTGGCGGCAGTACGCCCCATGCTTAGTGGGTCGAAAGCCAGTGTCATGGTTATAATAGCTTCGCAGTCCTGTACGGTAGTGGTTATATTCTCTTTTGTTTTCAGGCTGATACGGACTAATAAACAGGGCTCAGCAATCATATATCGCCCGGTATCGTCTTTTTTCTTAAGCTGTCCTTTGTCCCAGTCGAACCAGCGTATAATATTACTACTCAGCAGGTCGTTTGCTGGTCTTAGTAACTCGTTATAAATAATCTTCATTTCTTTTTCAGTATTTTAATTAGTTCCCGTTTTATCTTATTCTCAATACTCGCCTTGAGCACTTTAGACTTACCCATAAATGGGCGCTTCTTTTGGGTGAATACACCCTTGCCATAAATTTTAGACTGTAAGCCGAACTGATGCACCCGCCCGTAATCGGTCGGGCTGGTAACCCGCACCCCGCTTTCGGTATGTTTATAAAATATGCTGTTGCGCAGCTCGCTGGTTTCGCCCCTGAGAATTTTAGCTGTAGCCCGTGCCTGTGAGAACTTGCCGACAAGCTCGGTATTGCCTTTCTTTATTTTCTTCTTTGGCTTTTCAGTAGGGAAACCGTTGTGCCCGTACCAAACGCTATTAGGGTCACGCCGCGCAACGTCGTCCCATTTATCAAGCTTTTCGTCGGTAAAGCCCTCATTGTCGAATGAGCTTTGAAAATGATTGACCGATTCAACACCCATAATGTCTTTTATGTCGTCGCCTTTTACAAATTCCTGTATTTCCTGCATTTGTTGCTGAAATCGGCGGTTAAATTCCTGCATATCCATAAAAAGAGTGTTTAAATAGTGATTAATTGATAATTAAGTGCTATATTTGCAGTGTTGAGAGACTACGTAATCAATCGTGGCTCGCGACCCGAACAAAGGAAAGTCTCGCAAGATGCTTTCCTTTGTTATTTTTTATAGAAGTACGCGACTAAGTCCTTAACAGCAAACGTGACGGGCTCTTTATTCAGGCGTATGATAATGATCTTTTCTACCTTGTCTATCCTGTTGCCTTGCAGCGCGGCTTTCATTCCGTCATACAGTGATCTTGTTGAATATTCACGCTCAAATCTTATAATTACCTCGCCAACACCTTGCTTGTTTGCTTCACGTATCGACCGCTGCATGGCGTTTTTGCCTATTTCCGTTACCGGATGCTTGGCGTCCGAGAACATACCAGTTGACAGGTTAAAAGCATCGGGGTTTTTTACATTCTCTGCCACGCTTGGCTTGAGTAGCTGGTATTTGCCCCCTCTGTCAGCCATGAACTTGTATGTCTTCAAGTTTTTAGCTCTTTCGTTACCCTGTTGCCTTACTATCTCGAGGTAGCCACCATCAGCGCCGTGATAGACTTCTTTGCTGTCTTCATATTCCTTGTACAGCCTTTTGCCCTCTGCCGTCACATCAAAGCGCAGCGCTTCGTCTGTATGCTTGTAGTACGGCGTTTCTTTGGTGTTGATAAATTCGGCGGTTTTGGCAGGGTTGCCCGTAAATATATTGTTCCAGTCGGACGGTTTCACAGGTACGCCCGCTGCCTCTTTGTCGGTAGCCCTTACGCTGTGGTCGCAGTTAAAGTCGCTGGGCGGCATCAGCCATTCCCATACCTCGTGGTCGATAGGCAGAATAGTGCCTACAAATATCTCGTGACTTTCGCGCGGTACGGTCGAGCCAGTCGGCATATATTCTAAATTCGGGTACAGGTGCTTTGTTTTCTCGAACTTCTTGAAGTTTGCCGCCGCGCGTGCCCGCCTTACCGCTGTGTTGTATTCGGTGCGCAGCCATTGTTCATTGTACTTTTCCGAAATCTTAAGGGCTTCTTTCTTGAATTGGCTATATGGTACAAGCTTGCCCTCGTTGTCATACATCAGGGCGGCTATTTCTTTGGTCTGCTGGTGATTCTTGAACGCAGCAAAAACGGCGGCATTCTCTTTGAACTGCCTTGCGAAGTCTTCGTCTACATCGTTACGGGTGAGTGTAGTATCTATACCATTTTGCAGAACATCGTTTGTTATATCGAAGAACTTTTTGTTTATCAGTTCCTCGCCCCTGTTGCCGTAGACTTCTTTTATAGCTTCATTTATCAGCTGGTCTATATTGATGCTATACCCGTCAGATAGTTGTATCTTTCCCGTTATACGCCTCGTCAAGTTCCCTTTGAAGCTCTGAAATGCCCCGCTCCACTTCGTCGGGGCGACTGCGAAAAAAGAAAATGCCTTATCCCAAAGTTGCAGTAAGAAAAAGCGGTCGTCATGAAGTTTCTGCTCTTCGTCCTTTTTCCCTTTGTCTTTTTCCTGTTTAGGGTCGGCAGGCGGGTTTTTGTCTTTTTTCTCTTCCTCTTCCTTATCTTTTGGCTCTTCTGTTGCAGTTTCCTGCCGCTTCTTTGCCAAGACTTCGCCCTCTTTGGGTGATGGTATGCCGTATTTGTCATAAAGCCACCATGTCGGAATATCGAGTACATCGCTAAGACTGATAATCTCTGATACATTTAATGGCTCTACTGCCGACGGGAAAACGAATTTACCCCCTTTTACATTTTAGCCTTTCAGCTCAAGTAAGGGTTTAAGGTATGTATTGAGTACCTTTTCGACAAAGCGCATATCTGATTTGTTGATGGCTTCCTCTACTTCTTTGTGTACCTCACCCAGCGAGCGAGCCCCTTTGTCTCCTGCAATAGTCGTCAGCGTATTGCCCAGCACTGTTATAAGCATTTCCTCATTGCATGCTTGCCGGAACTCATTGAATGAAGTGCCGGACGAATTGCCGCCCGAATCCTTTACTGTTTCTACGTCCGATTCTTTGGGAATAACCAGCCACGGGGCTGAGCCTGCATTTTTGAAAGCCTCTTCAAGCAATATGCGGCTTTGCGGGTCGTAGCTCGAATATTTACCGATACGCTGCGGCATAGCGAATAGTTCGAGCCACTGTGCATAGTCGCCAAAGCCCCCGCGTTTCCATATAGCAAAAGGTGCGGTCTTTAAGAACAGCCCGTAGTCGCGCTTATCACCCAGTACGATCAGGTGCGGGTCGTTGATGTAATCAATGCCCCGCTCGTCAGTATCGTTTATCAGTATGGTGTTGTTATCCAAATTGATATGCTTGGGCGGTATAATGTCTACGGTAAATTCGTTGTCGAATCGGCATTCTACCCCGCCACGCGAATAAGCCTTGTAGTTCATTATACCTGTTATGAGCTTTTCCCAACTCAGCGATTCCATAAGGTTGTCTACATCGTCGCTGCTTTCGTTGTTCTCCAGTTGGAATACAAGCTCTGCATTGGTGATAGCTTCTACCCTGTTGCTCCACGCCCTGAATAATACAGAATCTATCAATAGGTCTTCATAGAGTTCAAACAGCGTCTTGACGCGACCACTATCTGCCGAGCGTATGGCATTACGCCATACCGACACATCAGAAGTGCGTCTGCTTGGGGCTTTGACTATAATTTGAGGTAAGACCGCTGGGGTGTTACTCTTGTTTCTTCTATTTTGTACTTTCCTTGCCATAATTAATTAAATTTACTTACCCAACGATTTTATTAAATCGATCTCTCTGTCTGACAATTTCCATACTATATCATTGCTTTTTTCCGCAGCCAGCTTTTCCGCAGCCAGCTTTTCCGCAGCCAGCTTTTCCGCAGCGACTTCGTTTGAAATAAGGAAACCGTTACCGAATATGCTTTTCTTGGCATTCTTTTGCGATTCTAAAGCCTTGCAATATGCTACATCTTTTTTTGCGATATTTAACGGTATTCCTTTTTCAACGATGGACGACACCATGCTTACAGTTAAGACGTTATCCGGATACTGATATTTAGGCAAAGTGACAGCATCCTTTTTTTTATTCGCTTCTTTCAGTTTGTTGTACAGATCGGGAACGCCAAGTATGATAGTGTCTGGAAAGATATTTGCGCGAAAAGAAGTTTTCACCTGCGCACCGTTTTCATAGATTATATCAGCACCACATACTACATATGTGCAGTTTTCCAGCAGCGAGGAAAAAAGTGTCAGGTGTGGGCTGAATAAGAAATATTTGATATTATTTTCGGTATAATAACGGCATATCTCCGCAATGATCGAAAAAGGCGGGTTGTCAATGACTATACAATTTTCGGGGTATATGAATTTTTTGTAATCGCCGCCCGGATAGAACGGTCGCACGACTTCCATACCTGCCAGATCGTAATTTTCAGCCACCCAATTTAAAACACAGTCGTAGATTGCTGGCGGTGTATAGCAGTCGTCAGTCGTTTTTTTAGGTTTGAACTTGTCTACAAATGCCTCGTATTCGTCAAATAGATTATTCATTTTGTTTATAATTAGTAATGTTGTCCCCGTTTGGGGTTACTTCCAAATTTTATAATGCCTGTCCCGTTTTCGCCGTTTTCATCTTCCTGTACAGGCAGATCGGGGTCTATATCACCTTTCTGTACGCCGCGCAGCCAAGCTATTGCCCTGTCGTAGCGGTCTTGCCGCAATTTCAGTTCATGCCCCGCATTGCACAATACCAAAAAGTGCCATGTAGCTATGTCCTTTATCCATATCAAAAGCAAGGGGTTGCGCTGGTCGCCCATCGCCCCGAATACTTTTTCGAGATCGTATGCTTTTAGGTAGCCTTTCGCTTCTATTATCGCGCCCTGTATGGCTGCCGTGAGTATTGTCGGGTCGTTGCGTTGTATGACATCGACATTTTCAGCGTACAGGTGCGTCTTCATTTCCTCATTAGTAAGAAACATAGCCGTCAGGGTTTAGAGTGTCATAAAAGCAAATCTTATCAAAGTCCTCACCTACCTTGAGCCCGTTCCTTAGCAGCCCGATACGCTTCTGTGCCTGTATCTGCTGTCTGTTCCATGCCTTGTACTCATAGCCGAAAAAGAAGACACGGTAGCGCTTGCCCGTTTTAGCATGCAGCTTGTCTGCTTTTACTATAGCCTTAGCCAAAAAATAACTATTACCCTTAAACCGGATATAAAGCTTTACAGCGATGTTTTTGATACGTTTTTTCAGTCTCATATTAAAATTTATTAGAGCCTCTTTCCCTAGTTCCTACAGTGTAAGAGCTGGGTGTAAGCTGGCTTAGTTTACTATTAGCGATGAAATACCCGCCCTCGATGCAGTCTACACCGTCGGCAGGTGCTGACAGGCGGGGTGTAACCATTTTGAATTGTTCCTCAAGGCGCTGCATGTGCGGGTTGCCTCTTTCACTTTCGTTCAGTATCAGGTTGCCTTGTCTGTTTAGTGGCTCAAGGTTACCCTCAATACGTGCAAACTTGTCAGGCTTGCGGCGTTCATCGGGCGTAATGTTTATTATCTTATTGTATTTGTCCCGTGCCTGTGCAAAAAGTGGAATAAAGACCTGTTCATAGAATGGGTTTTGCAACGTATTATTCTCGATATAGTTGTAGACCTGATTGCGGTCTTTTACAAATTTGTCAATATGATAAAACCAATCTACAAACTCGGAATTGGTAACCCTGTCTAAATAGCCCGTAATAACATAAAGCCTGCCCTCGTGAATGCCGATCAAAAAAGAAGATTTGTAAGAATTAGCTAAGCTCTTTGTGTTGTTGCTCGGTGATGGGTCGCTATAGTTGATAAGGAAAGGAAACGTATTTAGCGCTGGTACTTTGCCCCATGTAACCTCTTTGAATGTATCACCCTCAGATACGGGGTTATTATAGCATTCTTTTTGTACAGCCGATGCCGATACGTCAGACTGCACAATGTCTATTTGCTCTTCTGAATTTTTCTCTATCCAAACGCTCTTACCATAAAGAAAGTCGTTTTTAGGGTCGGGCTTGTTTATATTCACCATCCGGATATTTTTAATATCCCAGATGCCCCGCCCCTTTTTTGAAAGCTCAAGGGCTTTATTTCCTGCCCTTACTATTGCGCAATCCTTAGCGATAACATTGCCAGCCCACAAAGTCAGTAAGGGCTCAGACCATGAACGTGTAAAATAGAGCGCCGTTTCAAACCACTCAAATTTTTTATTGATAATATCAATATTCCTGCAATCGGCATCTGTGTCGAAGTCGTCGGGTAGTATTACATCGGGGCGCACGTTTTCTACACGCGTACCGCGCGGCGACTGCCCGGCACCCAGCGCACGGAAAGCAGCGCCTTTTTTAATTATAAATTCGCCGTCTTCCCATTTGATGCCCTTTTGCATGCCATAATAAAACTCTATGCGCTTGTTGCCCTCAAAATTACCTTTGTACGGTGCCAGTAGTCGCTCGGCATTGTCGTAGCTGTTAGATACTAAAAGCACATTCTTTTTGCGTCCGGTCAAAACCAAATACATGACAATCATCATTATTATTGTCGATTTGGCTAATTCCCTAGCCCATGACAACACTGCATAAAACTGGGGGTGTTTGATTATCATTAATATTATCACGATCTGCCATTTGGCAAATTTAGACTTGGCGTAGTTTGGGAATAGTTCATACATCCACTCTATAGGGTCGTCTTCCAGTTCCTTGCGCTTTTTTTCGCGCTCGGCATAGCTCATATTTGAATCTATGGTAGTTTCAGCCTGTATGTTCTGTACGTATTTGTCCCAGTCTAAAACCGCTTGCTTATCTACTTGCTTTGCCATTTTATCTTAACCTTTCTTTAATAAAAGCGTCGAAATACATTGTCAGTTCTTTGGCTTTGTCGAGGTCTGACAGGCGCAGCCAGTCAATAAACTGCTTTGATACGCCGATAATCTCGGATAAGCCCGTTTCCCTTTCAAGCTTTTCAATAGCTGATGCCAGCTTTGTGATAGTATCGGCTTCGCCAGTTGTCGGGAAACGTTCAGCAATGGGGCGCTCAAGTATTTTTTCTTGTAATAGCTGTAATTGTTGATATAGTCGCGCGAGCTGCTCTTCGCGTGTGATGGTGATAGAGGTCTTTAGCAGTTGCCAGTTTTCGGTATTTACCCATTTGCTCAGGGTTGCAGGTCGTACCCCTACACGTTCGGCTATTTCAGCCTGTGTAAGGTTCTCTTTTGTAAACAGCAGCTTTGCCCATTCTTTCTTTTGGCTGATTGATAACTCTTGTTTTGCCATCTTTTTTTGTAGCAAAACTAACCCGCATACGAATGGTAAAAAAGAAAAGTTACAAGGGTTAAAACAATCATTACAAGCGTTATAATAATTCTTGCCATGCCTCTTTTTTGCCTTTTTCTTTGTGAAAAACAAGCGAAAAAATGGCAAAATCACAAAATAATAACACCCATAGATTTACACTGCTTGATGAAAGTGTAGTGTCCTATGGTTTCAGAGTATTAATTACGGGGGTTGATCTGTCTCAATTCAAGCGTAATCCTATTTTTTTGAGTTATCACTTTGACGACAAACTACCAATCGGGCGATGTGTTAATGTGTGGAAAGAAAACAAGCAGATACTTATTGATGTCGAATTTGATGAAGCCGATACCGATGAAGAGGTACAGCGCATAATCGGAAAGGTGAAAAGGGGCTTTATTAAAATGGTTTCGGCAGGGCTTGCCGACCTTGTTTTCAGCGAAGACCCTAAGCTTATGCTTGAGGGGCAAACCTTACCCACTATCATAAAATGCCGCTTGCGTGAAGCTTCGATAGTTGGCATAGGAGCAAATCATAATGCCCTTAAATTCTATGACAATGAAGACATAGAGATCGACATATCAGACGAAATAAAACTATCTGATTTTATTAAACCATATAAACAAGAAAATCAAATGAACAAAGAATTATTGAAGTTATTGAACCTATCCGACAACGCCAACGATGCGGCTGTATTAGCGGCTATCGTTACGCTACAGGATAGTAATAAAACGCTTGGCGAAGAGAACACAACCCTAAAGACCAAGCTTGAAGCAGTGGAACTGGCAGATAAAACCGCCAAGCAATCGGAAGCCGCAGCTCTTGTCGATGCTGCCGTTAAGTCGGGCAAGATCAATGACGATGCAGAAAAGTCTGTGTCTAAAAAATGGCTTGAGCTATTTGATAAAGACCATGAGGGTACTAAAAAGCTACTTGACAGCCTGCCAGCCCGTCAGCCTGTAGTCGAAAAAATCGACGAAACAAAAAAAGGGAATCAGGCAGAACTTACCGATCTGAGCGCGAAGAGCTGGGACGAACTCGACAAAGGCGGCAAGCTTATCATGCTTAAAGATAAGTACCCCGAAGTTTACGCCGATAAATACGAGCAGGAGTTTGGCAAAAAACCAACTGCTTAAATCCGGTTTAAATTCGATTTAAAAAAACAATCAAAAGCAGTAATCATAACTAAACAATTAAGAAAATGAAACAAAAACATGTAATTGCACTATTGTGTGCTATAGTATTCAACGTATTGAGCGCCTCTGCCGTGTCGGTAGTATCGGGCTTGCCCTTTGCGGGTGTGCTTGGTGCAAGCGGGCTGTTGAGCCTGTTCGGAGGTACAGCTACGGGCGCTCTGAATATGGGGCTGTCTGTCGAAATATGGCATAAAGCCATTATAGGCAACCTGTTTGCAGACAATTCCTTTCTGAGCAAGGCATTTAATGCCGATGAATATGTAACGGGCAGCCTTGTACATATACCGAATGCCGGACGACCATCCAAAACAGAGAAAAACAGGACTACAGTACCCGCCGCTGCTAAGAAGCGCGAAGATAAGGACGTAGAATATAAAATGAATGAATTTACTACCGACCCTATCTACATACCGAACATCGAAACTGTCGAACTATCGTACAACAAACGTGAATCAGCAATTTCAGAAGACAGGGCGGTATTGCATGAAACTGTAGCAAATGACGTTCTTCTTTCTTGGAGTCCTACCAAAACAACCAGCATTTTGAAAACATCGGGCAGCGCCGTTGCTTCATATCTGAATGGGTCTACAGGATTCCGCAAAGCCTTGACCGTAGCCGATGTATTCAGGGTAATGACTGTGTTTAATGACAAGAATGTACCTCAAGAGGGGCGCTATGCTTTGCTTGATGCGCATATGTATTCACAGCTTTTAAACAGCATGACAGATAAAGACGCTACGGCGTTCCATGCCGCTGCCGATGTAAAAAACGGCGTAGTAGGTAAGCTGGCTACGTTTAACTTCATGCTGCGCTCTAAATCTCTTATCTATAAGGCTGACGGCACACCGCTTGAGTGGCTGGTAGACGATGAAGACGACCCGCAAACATTCGACCCGACAGATAACGCAGGGGCACTTTTTTGGTATGAGAAATATGTTTGCCGTTCTGTTGGTGAGATTAAAGCATTCGGCTCGGAAGACAACCCGCTGTACTATGGTGATATTTATTCGTTCCTGTTACGTGCTGGCGGTACTATCATGCGTGCAGACGGTAAAGGGGTTATTGCTTTGGTACAAGATACAGCGGAAGAGGGCTTCGTAGGTACAAGCACATTCTCTACTCAGGGCTTGGATATTAATTCAGGGCAGCCGGTATCTGCACAAACTTTAGAACTGTTGGTTACATCGCTTAGCGACTTGGCTGAGACAAACGCAGCACAGCAGGCATTTTTGGCAGAGTTCAAGGCTGAGCTCGACGAGCTGAAAGCAGCAACATCGACCGAAGCGGTAAGCACTGCCAGTGCTCCGGTAAATGATGCAGGCACGCATCTGACACAGGCAGCTATCAAAAGGCTAAGCAGAAGCGCGCTTGAGGCATTCATCGCTGACAATAATCTTGTAATAGAAATTACAGAGGGCATGACAAACGCCCAGCTTGCCGATGCTATTATAGCAACACTTGGCGAGGGGTATTTCTCTGAACCTGTAACAGAGTAAAGCAATGGCACGAGGACTAAGAAACAATAACCCCCTGAACATTCGCCACAATGGTGATAAATGGCAGGGGGCGGTTGTCGGAACTGATAAATCCTTCATCACATTCAGCACTATGGCATACGGTTACCGCGCCGCATTTGTAACGCTGGGTACGTATTTGTCGAAGTATGGACGCAACACGATAGATAAGATCATAAAGGCATGGGCACCTCCCGAAGATAACAACGATACTGAAGCATACATAGCACAGGTTGTAAAGTTATCCGGCATACCGCGCCATCAGGTACTGACAGCAAAGGACGGCGATGCTTATATATGTATTGTTGCTGCTATGTCAAGAGTTGAAAACGGAAAGCAGGCAATACTATCCGATGTGGTTGCAGGCTTCAATCTACAAAGCAAAATAACAAGGTAAGGTTATGGAACTAAATTTTATAGAGGTCTCGCAGTTTATTCTCGCAGTTGTAACACTGGCGACAGGCTATTTCGGTTGGAAAGCCACTTCTGAAAAGAATAAGCTGAAAGCAGAGGTCGACGGCATGAAAGCTAATAACGAGGCACAGGAAATAAAGAATCAGAACTCGTGGCTAGACCTCTATAAAAAGCTCCATGACGACCAAGCAAGTCGCCTGCATAAGGCAGAGCTTGAGATACAAGGATTAAAAAAAGCACTAACACGATTTGAAGATGCGTTCAAAAAATACACTATTTGCCCTCATGCTCCTTGTCCTATTCAGCTGGAGCTGTCGAAGCTCAAAACAAGAGACGACAAGCGAAGTAAGGGAAAGCGTACAGGAAGCCGACAGCGTGAGCCTACGAGTGACGAAGACGACCAAGCCGATAACGACCCCGCAGGCGACGGTTAAGCTTAACATCGACCCCGCCGTACTGGCAAGCCTGCCGAAAGGGGCAAAGTTTGAAAATAAACAGGGAAACGCCACAGCTACGGCAACCATTGCCGACGATGGCACACTTGAAATAACAGCCAACTGCGACAGCCTTACGCTCTTAATAGATGAACTGACAACAGAGGTGTATCGCTACAAAGAAAGTAACAAGGCACTTGTAACCAAACTAAGTAAAAAAGAGACTATAGCGCTTAGCGGTTGGCAAAATTTTCAGATATGGTGCGGGCGCATCCTGCTGGGGTTATTTATAGTATTCATAATTTATAAAAAAATAAAATCAAAATGGCAGAAGAAAAAATAAGAGTAAAATGGCGAGTTGCAGGTATTGACTTCTCAGACAATACCGATATAGTAGACAAAGCTACAGCATTAGCCGCTGAATGGAAGACTGCGCCTGACACCTTGCGTGATGATGAACTTCTAATAACGCCGCCTACAATTAACAAGACACCTATCTACTCGCATGAAGCCGATTCACCTGTGGAGAATGAAATTACGATAGGAGACCCAAGAAATATAGCCGGCTCATTTATTCGTATGACAATAGCGCAACTTGTAGAATTAATTGGGGGTAATTCAGATGGTACAGCTTATCTGATGGAAGATGTCCTCAAAATTTTACAAAAAGCAATAAGAATCAGATTTCAAGGCGGTGGCTGGGTAGTATATCCACGCGTTGAGGGCTATGTTCTGTTAGATATGAATGTGGGATATAACAGCAGGGTTAAAGCTCCTTTTGATTTCACTCCGCTAGTTCCTGCTACAGGGGGCAATATAGTTGGAATTTGGGAAACAGATGTAACAGCTGTCATTCCGGCACCACAAACAATAGTGGCTAAGGCTATGCCTCTCAGCGCTCCTGTAACTACTACAGAAACGACAACAACGTCAACAACCAAGAAATAACGTTGATCTATGGCTGATACACAGGTAAAAGCCGCTAACCTGTTACTTGAAAGGGGTATTCGGATTACAATACCCGATGCCCCTTTTTGGGACAGGATAAGGCGCAACAACAGAATACACATTCGCCCGCTTCGGGCTGGTGCTATCATGGAAATAGCTGTATTGATGCTTGAAAACGGGCTCGATGAACGGCTCACTAATGTGGAGCTGCATAGCAGGCTCGATGTTATTGCTACTGTGATAGCGACCGCCATACTCAACGATGACGGGGCAATACAGTACAAGCGCGAAGCCCTTGCTCAAAAATTATTGTGGAAGTGTCCGGCGCATGTACTGATAAAGATATACAGGCACATCGAAAGCCTGAATCAAATAGAGGGTTTTACAGCTATTACCGCATACTTCAATCGTCAGGTACGGATGATGATGGAGAAGAGGACGGGGCAACAGGCAAAAGGGAGTTAAGAGGCTACACCGCTGGTCTTCATAGCCCTTTCGGAATCATAGGTCAATTAAAAGAGAAATACGGATATACACACCATTACATACTTTGGGGGCAGGCGTGGGTACTCTTCCTGCTTGAAATGGCAGACGCGCCACGCTATGTAAGAGGAACACCGCCCAGCGAGACAGAAACAATAACATCGGTAGCAGATGCCGCCGCCGCATTCGGTAGATAAATTGAGATTGTGCGTGCTTACAACTTGTAACTCGTCTACTCGTAACTTGTAACTTATTATGCTTGAGCCAATAGACATAGATATAAACATGAACCAAAACGTTAGCGAAGAGGCGGGCAAAGCCTCTGCTGCTAATGAACAAATGACAAAGTCGGTCGAAACCATGCAAAAGGAAATCGAACGGCTCCAAAATGTTGTACAGGATATGTCTACAGCGTTAGCTGAGCAAAGGAAACAAACAGCAGGCAGCGGTGACGAGTTCGACAATTCGACCAAGAAAATAGATGCGATGCAAGCCGCCCTCGACAGGGCTAATCTGGAGCTTGCCGTTTACAGGGCTACTACCGAGCAAATGAACAAAGCCGTACAGGACGGGGCAGACATTGCCGATGTGCTGGTAGATGCCGAGAAAGGTCTTGCAGAGACAAAAGGTGCTCTTATCGACAATGCAAAGGAGTTAATCAGCAATCAGGAAGACATAAACCAAAAGCTCGACACTGGCAGCAAATCGGCAGACACATACAGCGCATCCAATCAGATACTGAGCGTTGCCATAAAAGGAGTATGTCAGGGGCTCGGCATAGAAAATACCCAAATAGTAAATGCTATCGGCAATGTGCGGGTTATCCAAGCGGCTAAGACGGGCTGGGCTAATGCCGTCAAGATACTAAACACACAGTTAGGCTTTACCATCACTCAAAGTAAAATAATGCTCGGCTTGGGCTTGGCAACGGGCTTAGGCACTATAGTTGCCGTTGTAGCCGTCCTTGCTTCACATTTCAAAAAATTGAAAGAAGAGCAGGAAGAGATCACCCGATTAAATAAAATAGTATCGGACAGTCTGAAAGCTGCCGCCAGTGAGGGCGAAAAAGCGGCTAAAAAGGAAACAGTCGCCTTAAAATTATTATATGACGCATCGCAAAAGGAAGCTAATTCCAAGCAAGACCGGATAACAGCTGCTAACGAATTACAGAGGTTGTACCCGAAGTATTTTTCAAATCTCAGTCAGGAAGAAATACTAGCAGGAAAAGGAGCTGACGCGTATAACCGTTTGGCTTCATCTATCATTGCGGCGGCAAAAGCCCGCGCTGCTCAAGATAAGATAGTCGAAAACGAGACTAAAAAACTAGAATTAGAGGAAAAGAGAACGCAAGCCATAGCTGATAAAGAGCAGGCAGAAAGGAATAAAGAAGCAGCCGGATATAAATATAATGCTCAAAATTCGGGGGGTAACCCTTATGCCGCAAATGCCATGAATATGATGCGTGGTAAAGAAATGTCCGAAGCTACTGCTGACATCGAAGAATATAATAAGACTATTTGGCAAACGACAAAGGAAATCGGCAAGCTCGATGAAGCAAACAGGGAACTTGCAGAGGGTATAAATGTCAATGATCTGATAAAAGAAACTAAAACGCCAGCTGCGAAAAAGACCAAGACAAAAGACGACGAAAAAGAAGCGACAAAAGCCGCCGCTGATCTTGAGAAAAAAGCATACGATTACCGGAAGCGCATAGATGCGGCAACTGTCAAAGCCATACATGAGGGTGCTGAAAAGGAGCGCGAAGCCGCTAAAGCCGAATACGACCAGACACAGGCATTTCTCGAACGGGAATACAGGAGCGTTGCCGAGCTTGAGAAAAAGACGGGAAAGCCAGCCACAGAGCAGCGCACATTATTGCTCAGCTTAGACGTGGAAGCTACCCGCCAGTATGAAGCGGAGACAGGGCGCATAAATGCACAGGCAAAGGCAACGCTTGACGGTATATTCACAGAGGTAAACACCCGCTTTGCCAGTGAGCTCGACCGAAATATAACCAGCATAACCCAGTATTATGCCGAGCTTGTCAGAGAAGCGACCAAAGCAGGGGCTACCATTACGCAGATTGAAGAACTGAATGCTGCCCGCGACAAGGATATTCAGCTTGCAAGGCTGGACAACCGACAGACCGTAATTGACTTTGAAACGGACATGGCTCTTCGTAAAGAAGAACTAACCAATAAAACCTACCTGTTCCAAGCCGATAAAGAAAAAGAGCTGTTACAGATACAACTCGCAGGGCTTCAACAGACCGAACAGGCTATGCAGGAAGCTTACGACATCGCACCTACCGAAGAGCTGGCTGCCAACCTGAAAAAGGTCAAGGCGCAACAGGACGAAGTAAATAAAAAAATAGAGAAACTGCCAGCGCAGAAATTCAAAGAAGTGGCTGGCTATATCTCCGATGTGTCCGACGCGTTAATGAAAACGCTTGGCGATTTAGGCGTAAGCCTGTCCGAAGACACACAAAAGACGGTAGAGGGGTTAAATCAGGTGCTGTCGGGGCTTGCTTCTATTGATGTAACAAAACCCGTCTCGGCTATAACAGGGGGGCTGACGGCTTTGGGTGGCTTGGCTAAAACGGCATTCGGTATATTCGGCGGCGCTGACTATTCGGAATACACCGATCTGAAAAGTAAGTATGACGCATTGCTCGGTATATGGAATGACCTCATAGATAAGAAAAACGAATATCTGCGTACATCTACAGCCGATGAAGTGCGCCGCGTAGAGCAGGAAACGCTCGATCTTATCAACAAACAGGCTGATGCCGTCAGAAAACTGGCACAGGCAAGGCTTGAGGCTGGTAAAAGTTCCGGTAGCCATTCTATTGCCTACCGGATGTGGGACAGCAAGCACAATGTGTTCGATGGTAAAACATGGAAAGACGTATCCGGCGAAATATCCGCTCAGCTGGGGGTTGCATTCAATAGCATGTCTGATATGTTGGATATGTCGGCAGATCAGCTGCAATGGATAAAAGAGAATTACAGCGGCTTATGGTCGGTTATGGATGCTGATTACAGGGGGTATCTCGAACAGATCATAGAATACGCCGATCAGGCGCAGGAAGCTATCAAGGCAGCTAAAGAAGCGGCAACGGGTATATCGTTCGATAGCCTGAAAGATAATTTTCTGAATACATTATCTGATATGAGCAGCTCGGCAGAGGACTTTTCGAATGACTTTGCCGGATATATGCAAAAAGCAATCTTAAAATCAATGATAGACAGGCTGTACGCTGACAAGTTGCAAGAATTTTACGACAACTTCGCCGACTATAACAGCAACGACGGGCAGATAAGCGACAGCGAATATACCCGCCTGCAAAACCAATGGCAGGACATTGTCAATAATGCACTGGCTGAACGCGACAAACTGATGGGTATATTCGGCTGGGAGAGCGAAGCATCACGCACAGGCGCTTCGCAGGGTTTTGCCACTGCCTCGCAGGATTCGATTAATGAACTTACGGGCGGGGTGTATGCCGTACGTCAGATAGTAGGCGACATACGCAACGACAACCGCGAAGAGTTGCTCATACAGCGTACTATTACGGGGCAGCTATCTGTATTAGTCGAGCGCTCCGAATACTGGCTATACCTAGAAGAACTGCCGCGCGTGGTTAAGAAACTGGAAGATATTGACGCTTACGGGCTAAAAATGAAACTGAGAGAATGAAAGGAAGTGTAATTATTAACGGTACTGATATTTCCGACTTTGGGGCGCTGATTCTCAGAGGTGGTGATTATGATTTTCTGCCATTTCCTGCCCGCGTAGAGCCAAAGCAGAATAATTGGCATGAGCATGACGGGCTCGATGTCGATCTCACAGAGGTGTATTTCAAGGAGCGCAGCCTGTCGGTGCAGTTCTATATATCCAACGGCAACAGCCTCGAATATGAGTTTAACCTCAATTCGTTCTATGGGCTTATCGCTACCGGATATATTGATTTATACAGCCGCGAGTTTGCCCGTACATTCCGGATGCGTTACCTGTCGGTTGCCGACTATAAGCATAAAGGCGGCTTGTACAAGCAGGGCGCTAAGCAGGGATGGGTAAAGGTTAACTTTTCGATGGACGACCCGCTACAGCTTTTTACCGACCCTGCCATACGCGTACCAGCCTCAAGCAAGAATTACCCGCTGTCGGGTGTGTTGCTCAATGGCTACGATCTTGCGCAGTTCGGTATTGTTGTCAACGAATGCTACAGCAGTATGCTGGCACAGGCAGCCGTTAAAGCACCGCTAACCCGAAAATTTGCAAAATATACGGGCTTGCTGGCTTACCCAAACAGTAACCCGACATTCGAGGCTAAAGAAATAACGATCAAGTGTACAATGGCGGCTAACAGCTTGGCTGAGTTCTACCACAATTATGAGGCGTTGTTTAATCATGTCAGCCAAACGGGTGAATTGCTTATAGAGACCTATCTGGGCGGGGCATCGTGCTATTATCTGAAAATGGAGAATTTCAAAAAGCATGGGGTATTTGCGCGGGGTGTTATGGTGAGCTTTACGCTTCGGTTTATGCAGTTAGATACCGGATTGACAACCTATGTACTGGGTGCAGAGGACGGCTCGGCGCTACTCACAGAAGATAACGAATACATAGAAATAACTAAATAATATGGCTAATATTAAAATAATAAAAGGCTCTGAGTTGCCGATAGTTGAAGACATCAATAAATCGACGTTCCTAGCTTATGAAGATAAGACAGTCAGTCTTAAGTCGGGACGTATAGATTTTAAAGCGTTGATTCCTTTGTTTAGTGTGTCGCAGGAAAAAGGGCAGTCTGTTACACAAGTACCAAGTCAAAAGGCATGGACAGATGACAGTAATCTACTGCATTCATCGGTCGACACCCTCACCGCCCTTAGCCTATCCATCTATCCGCAAAGCAACTGTTGCATAGGAGAGACAGGCGCAACAATGGGCGTGAAAGGATGGAATGTACTTACACTATCAGATATTAAAGCAGGTGATACCTATAAAATTAAAGCTAAACTTGTCAGTACAGGATCGGGGAAAAAGCGCGCCTATGCCTTCTATTCATCCACGACTATTTCAGCCGAAAACTTTGTCTCCGGCGGTGAGGCTATATCTGCAGCCATTGATGTGTATACAGAAATAACCGTGCCGGAGAATGCCGTAATGTTATGCCTGTCTAAAGATAATGTAGACGGCAATTACAGTGAAGCATATAAAACAAATACCTCAGTGCTTCAACTGCTATACGATCAGCAGGATCAGGCAGATAAGCAGGTATCTGATATAAACAGCCGTATAGCCCTGCCAACATCTGTTATAGGAAATACTACGCGTGTGAATCTCTTTGGCAATACATTGTTCAATAAGTGCATACAGTACAATGACCTGTCTGTAACTTCGCCTGCATCAAGC
>NZ_JARXWN010000018.1 GCF_029892965.1 Dysgonomonas sp. PF1-14
TTCTGATAAGTTAAAGGGTTAAACTTTTTGTTTATTAAGCAATACAAACTTAATTGTTTGCCCTTTAACTGTCAGATCAGATCGAAACTATTTCACCTAACTTATCAATATCCTTGAAGAACAGCCCATCACGTTTATTATTTGCCACAGAAAAGCCTCTAACAAAGCCGTCTATTGCATGAGATAATTCATGTCCTATTATTAACCAAATAGGAGCAACCTGCATTCCTCCTTGTGTTGGCAATGAAGCACTAGCAATATCTATATACATACTAGGGTAGGCTTGAGCTGTTAAAGCGATTACATTACTATCATTCCTTTCATCTTTGGCTTTAGTATTTGTACTCCTATTTATCTCTACATTTCTTTTATCATTAGAGAAATAATTCAATATGGCAGTACCAGTAATTGGAGCCTCAGTTTGTAAATTATTCAAAGCCGTTACCATCGATTCAACAAAACCACCAGTAGGAGGGTTATAAACCGATTCTTCAAATCTACCTGTTGAAAAGTTTATCTTATTTTGATACACTACGCCATTTCTATAAGTATATGTATCAACACCATCATTTAAAATGATCCACTTTCCATTCGGATCATTATATAGAATAGGATTGTTAGCACAGTAAGTATAAGGTGAGACATTTGGATAATCTTCTGCTTGCGGATCAACTCCGAGCCAGATTGACACTCTCGGATCATAATACCTCGCCCCATAATAATACAACCCCGTCTCTTCATCCAACTCTTTGGCATTAAACAGATATGGAGTATTCCACGTATTATTGCGTTCTTCGATAAATACTTCTCCGAACGGCACATACTCAATATGCTGTACTACTTCGCCGTCCAAATTAGTAATTAAACTCGAACTACCCAAATGATCGGAATGATAATAATACTGATACAACTCCGGATTGTCATTTGCATTGGCGGCAAACGATTTAGTCGTCGGTGAATCATCACAACAAAAACCGCTTCCATTCACATAATCATCATTATCCTTACCATGATATGGTACTTCAAAAGCAGCGTAGCGGTCTTTGATGGTTTGTTGCAAGGCCTGGTACTTGGTCTTATAATCTACTTTGGCACCATCCACATTACTTCCCGCATATTCTACTCTGCGCGGATCGCTGCCGTAGCTGTCTAAGTCACCCAGCTTACTTACGATCCTTTGACTGCCTATATAGATATGCTTGGTGTACTGTCCGCCTTTGCTGACTACAATGTACGGATTCACATAGGCGGTAAAGTTCGCCGTCTGTGTGTTGCCGCCGCTGAACAGGGAATTGACATAAATCTCCTCGCCTTCGCCGCTGGTCTTGATAACACGCTCTTCACCTGCATCATATCAGTAACCGAATAAATTGTTAAAAGTGACATAAGTGACACCTTTTCCGTTCTTTTTTCTTGTTACTTTTTCTTTTTGCAACACGCTTGTCGCTATCTATTAGATAAATTTCCTGCCGAAAAAAGCATCGGCAGGAAATTATCTTTCTTTATAGTCAAGGTAGAGCCTTGTTTTTAGTTTCAACGTAGGCGGAGCCTACGCCGAACGAAGGTTATTCTTTAATGCGATACATTACTGAACCTATTTTAAAATAGTATATTCAATAATTTTTAAATAATTAATTTCTGAATTACCCATAGATTGCACTATAATATTTTCATTTTCAGTTGAATCTTTTTTAATCGTTAAAATTGCTTCCACTCTGATTTTTTTACCTATTATAGAATCATTCCAATAATCAAAATCTTTAATATAGTATATTTCATCTTTTTCTGTGACTAAAATAGGTCCCCTTTTGGCCATTTTTGCAAGACCCTCTACCGTAGTTATCTCAGGCCTGTTATTATCAAGGGTGTTATCTTTTGGTTGATTACAACTTACCATAAAAAAAACTAATGATATAAGTATATATTGCATATTCTTTATACTTTGCATTTATTATTTTTGCTTTATTTTTGCTTTCTCTATTTTCTGTGTTGAGATAGCTGGTATAAATACAGTATGACTAAAGTCATATAAATCCCTTTCAAAATGTTCTAATGTACTTTTATAGACTTTCATATATTTTTCAGGAGGATCATGATCATGATTCCCATGCCACCAATATTGACCATCGTAGAAGCCAAAGTCAAAATTCGTTCTACCTTCATTTCTCCATTTGTAACTATATGTGCTCATGTCTACTCTTCCATTCTCATCTGTTTTGAAATCTTTTCGATTTTTGTAAGGAACCCAGAATCTCATTGCAAATATAACAACATGCTCCCCATTATTATAAATATCTGGATTGTCCTTAATTGTTTGCATCATCTTTTTCGCCTCATTTTGGGCTAAATTCAAAGATTCAAAAGCTGGATATGTAGGAGGTGCGTGGCGGGGGGTGATAGTAAGTGTTCCTGACATACCTAAATTTAGAGCGGTAACGCCAATACAACCAGCATATAGAGTTTGATATTGACCTGTTTTAATATCTCTCCCTCCATTATAATTCTGTTTCCAATAATTAACATACTCATGGACTGTAAATGTTTGAATCGGTTTTGTTTGCTTCCCATTCGGGTCAATCAACTTAACTGGATTTTGATAACAATAAGTATAAACCCCATGATTAAATGAGTTATATATACCTCCATTATGCTGTCCTTCAATAAAGTTCTCCTGTTCAAACGGATTGTACGTCGCTAAAGCATCTACACTCAGCCATATTGAAGTACGTGGATCGTAGTATCGTGCCCCATAATAGTACAACCCCGTCTCTTCATCCAACTCTTTGGCATTAAACAGATATGGAGTATTCCAAGTATTGTTTCGTTCTTCAATAAACACTTCACCGAACGGCACATACTCGATATGCTGTACCACTTCGCCGTCCAAATTAGTAATTAAACTCGAACTACCCAAATGATCACTATGATAATAATACTGGAACAACTCCGGATTATCATTTGCACCGGCTGCAAAGGACTTGGTCTGCGGCGTATCGTCACAGCAGAAACCGCTTCCATTCACATAATCATCGTTATCCTTGCCATGATACGGTACTTCGAACTTATTGTAGCGGTCTTTGATGGTCTGCTGCAAGGCCTGGTACTTGGCCTTGTAATCCACTTTGGCTCCGTCTACATTACTTCCCGCATATTCTACTCTGCGCGGATCAGGGCCGTAGCTATCTAAGTCGCCCAGCTTACTTACGATACGCTGACTGCCGATATAGATATGCTTGGTGTACTGTCCGCCTTTTGATACAACAATATACGGATTCACATAGGCGGTAAAGTCTGCCGTCTGTGTGTTGCCTCCGCTAAACAGGGAGTTGACATAAATCTCCTCGCCTTCACCCGATGTTTTCACCGTACGTTCACCCGCTGCATCATACCAGTAGTTGCTTACAAAGCCGTTGTCGTCGATGGCTTCCAGTCGGTTCTCTTCGTCCCAAAGCAACTTGCGTTCAGTTGATTTCGGTGTCTGTGTACCGTCTTTCTTCGGACGCTCGGTATTGATATAGACAAGGTTACCGTTGGCATCGTATTCGTACTTATGTTCCTTTTTGGTCAGCTCTTTATCGTCAGTGCCTTCGGTACGGTAGTTGTCGTCCAGTATATTGGCTATCTGGTGCGGTTTTTCACTGTTGTAGTTATACGCCAGTTCATAGCCTGCCTTCAATACTCCGTCAAACTGTATGCCTTTCTGCTCCACATGCTGTTTCTTGCTTGTGATGTTGTGCAGGTTGTCGTAGGCCATTTCGAGGGTATAGGAAGCCCCCCTGCCCCCCGAAGGGGGTGTTGCTGAGTTGACCACGCTTAAAACATTATCTACCTTATCGTAGGTATAACGGTTGTCGAGGATCAGTCCTCCCCCCGCGGGGGAGCCAGAGGGGGCCGTTACCGATAAATTGTCCAGCCTTCTTCTTTCTTGATCGTAGCTATAATTGGTTTCCGCTCCGTTACAGTACTTCATATAGATGCGTTGTTCGAACTTGTCGTAACCGAGTTTGTTCACATAGTTGTACGAATAAGCCTTTTCGCCTTTCACGCTTTCAAGCAAGCCGGCGGTGTTGTATGAGTAGGTGATCTTCTCTTCATCGGGATAGACCATCTCTTCGAGGCGGTTCCAGCTGTCGTACTTCCATTGGGTAACATAGGTGGCGATCGCCTGGTTCGGGATGATCAGCGTACGGCGTACTTTGGTCAGTTCGCCCAGCCTGCCATAAAAGAACTCCTGCGCTCCCGATCCGTCTTCCTGTAGCATCAATCTGCCTACGCGGTTCTCTCTTGCGTTCTTGTTGCCATAGGTGATTTTAACTAAAACCTTACAAACCTACACACTTTTTACACTACGTTTTTCACTTTTCTCTTTTGGGCACATCCCTGCGGGTCGGGCTATTGGCGGTAGTCCTTGTGCGGCGGACGCATCGGTGATTTTAACTAAAAACTTACAACCAACGGTCACAGGAGCGCAGCGTATGTAAAGTTGTACTCATTTATTGTTGTTAACTGTTGACTGATCACTGTTGACTGTTTCCTCCCTTTCTATAGAGATAATTTTCCTGCCAACGGATAATGCTGGCAGGAAAATCTAATTTATTTTATTACCACGCGATACAATCGCGCGGGAGCAGTGGTATGTTGTGTCAGTATGGGATTGCAGAAGAAACCCGGAGGAGTTTGCTAAGCTGATTAAAGATATTATAGGGTAAAGGATTTTTATTTTTTTCAACTGAAAATATAGTATAAAAGAATCTCCCCCTGTCAATAATTCGGCAGGGGGAGATTCTTTTATAGTGGCTAATGATTTAGCTGATCAGTACCACACGATAGAAGTGCGGGAGTGAGGGCGTGCTTTGACTAGAAAGAAAGTATAAGGTCTGAACTTTTAAGCTGCAATATTTTTTTTTCCTGCTTATTTACTTCAATCTGTTTTAGAAAATCCTCTCTATTAAATATTGTTTCCTGTAGACTTTGAAGCCATTTACTTATATCTACTCCACAAGCCTTAAAGTGTTTTACATCCCAACTTCTTTTATTGATTTGTTCAAATACCCTTTGGGCTTCTTCACTACTTATGAATAAAGCTATCTTAAGCTTCGCCTCCTGAAGTGCTGCTTGCAAATAAGAGTTAGGAGCTGCACTTAATGGTGGAACTTTAGAATTATCATCTATCGCAGTTTCTACTTTTTTAAAAGAGAGACTTCCCTCAAAAGGCAATGGCGTTTGTTTTCTTATACTATCTAACACATCATCAAAAAAGACGCTGTGCTTTTCATAAGGTATATCATACTGAAACCCTTTTTTATTTTTGAAATCCTTTAAAAAAATAGGGTAATCAAAATTTGCTTTTACATTCTTCTTCCAAATAGGGTATATTACAAAATAGGGGCTGTAATTCTCCGTAAATGGGGATTTTATCAATTCTATTCCAAGAATACAAGAACCAACTACCTTATATAACTTGTTCTGAGAATACAATGTTAATTGAGGAAAGGCATTTAGCCATTCCTCAATTATTTTCTTTTTTATTGTTTTATCTATTCCCATTCTTATTTTTAGGGTTTAATTATTTGTATCCCATATCCAGGGAAACTATTTGAGTATTTTAAATATTGAGAATTACTCATAAAGGCGTTACCAAACTTGAAATCGTAAATCATCTTGGTATTATGATTAACCACATCTAAAAAACCTTTACCTGCTGGGCCATTAAAATAATTACTCCCTACGCTAAGCCCCCTATCTCCATAAATACTTTGATAACGTCCTAATAGATTTTTAGCATAAGTGTGTTTTAATGTTCCAGCAACACCCCCAGAACCTCCAATGGCTACCTCTGCTTTCTGTGCAGCCTTTGTTAGAAGCTGCAAATCGCTCATTCCACCCTTAGCTGCAGTGGCAGTACTTGATGAAGCTCCTCCTCCACAAAAGCTAAAAAGAAGAGCCATTGTTCTTGTAGCCGAATCAATTCCTTTATAGTTAGTCGTTCCATCCAAATTTACAAGAGCATGCCCTCCTGTAAATTCATTAACTCGCCCTCCACCTGTAATGAGTTCAAATGTAAGGGGTTGCAAAGTTACATAAGCATCATTTATGATACTATAAGTAATTGGCGCATTATCTCTCCACTTATCAAAGAAAGATTTTTCTCCCTGACTTAATTGTGAACCAAATCTATCGCCACCACTTGTACTTTCATCCAAGAAGTTAACACTCAATACTTGGTCCTGCATAAACGAAACAGACATATTGCCAGTTATGTCTACATAGGCTGCTCCAATATTATTATACCTCAGACCGTCTCTGTCCACATGACCCGCATTTCCTTCCTGCCAGAATGTACCTCCGCTCTCAGCATGTTGATACCAATCCATTCCATTCGGATCCACATACTTAACAGGATTCTGGATACAATACGCATATGTAGAAATATTCGGATATTTCTCCTGCAACGGATCAGTACTCAACCAAATACTTGTTCTCGGATCATAATACCTCGCCCCGTAATAATACAGCCCCGTCTCTTCATCCAACTCCTTGGCATTAAACAGATATGGCGTATTCCACGTATTGTTCCGCTCTTCGATGAACACTTCTCCGAATGGCACATACTCGATATGCTGTACCACTTCGCCGTCCAAGTTAGTAATTAAACTCGAACTACCCAAATGATCGGAGTGATAATAATACTGGAACAGCTCCGGATTGTCATTTGCACTGGCAGCGAAGGATTTTAGTGTCTTGCTGTCATCACAACAGAAACCCTGTCCATTCACATAATCATCGTTGTCCCTAGTATAATCTCCCCCTGTCGATAAAACGGCAGGGAGAGATTTAATACAGTGACTAATGGTTTAGCTTAGTATTACTACGCGATGCAATCGCATAAGAGCAGGAAACAAACAAGCTTTCACTTTTCTTTGAAATTTCTTTTTTTTCTTAAATAATCAATTAATGGAATAAAGGACAAAACAAAGAAAGTTGCAAATACTACCACTATAACATTTGTAATAAGACTCTTACAAAACACCCTGTCAAAAACAGAATCATAGTAAAAGTCAGTAGTATTTGTGCCCGTAGAATATTTTTCACATCCATTTACTAAATTAATACTGGTATAGATTTTATTATTATATCGTAATTCGCATCGATTGTTATCTCTCATACCTTTCATACAATGGATTTTCAAAATTTCACATTTAATTGGTTGAGTATTATTTTCTACATAATCACAACGTAATCTAAATCCTCCCCAAAATAAAAAATTAAGAGAAGCTAAAATCATAAGAATTATATATTGTTTCTTCATTTTTGTGTTTTCTCTTGCACAATGTCTGAAACCTTATTCCCAGTCATTTTCTGAACAGTTCCTCTACCTACATCTTGCATGAAGTCTAATGTTTGATTTAAGTTTTTGTCTAATGTAGCTTCTTTAACAACCTTAGACTGCTTATTAATAACACTTTCTGTCGCTGATGACCTGGTCATTAAATCTGTTGCTCTATTAATTTTCGATTGAGCATTATCCGCTACTTCTTTAAAGACTTTCGTTGAAGGTAAGAGATGCCCCATACCTACATCAGCAAGAACTCCTGCAAGTACTGATGTTAAATCAAAATCTGTATCAGGATCTATATATGTTTTTATTGCTTCTTCCAAAACATTTAACCCTACTTCTAATAACTTTCCAATAATTTTCTGACTCTTAGGATTTGCTATCCATTTGGTAAATTTTGCAACACCAGATACAGCTCCCATTCCTCCAGCGATTGCAATTTTACCAGCATCGTACCAAGACAAATCTTTATTAGCTTCAATAAAGCTCATGTCTTCAAATAGCATCTTTTCGCCAATAATCGAACCGTATTCAGTTACTAAGCCTATTACGACACCTGGTATTCCTTGTTTTCCATTCGGGTCTACATATTTGACAGGATTCTGATAACAATAACTATAAACCCCATGATTGAATGAGTTATAAATACCTCCGTTATGCTGTCCATTAATAAAGTTCTCTTCTTCAAACGGATTGTATGTTGCCAGAGCATCTACTGACAGCCAAATACTCGTCCTCGGATCATAATACCTCGCCCCATAATAATACAACCCCGTCTCTTCATCCAACTCTTTGGCATTAAACAGATACGGCGTATTCCAAGTATTGTTCCGCTCTTCGATGAACACTTCTCCGAATGGCACATACTCGATATGTTGCACAACTTCGCCGTCTAAGTTAGTAATTAGTGAGCTACTACCCAAATGATCGGAGTGATAATAATACTGGAACAACTCCGGATTATCATTTGCACTGGCTGCGAACGATTTTAGTGTCTTGCTGTCATCACAACAGAAACCCTGTCCATTCACATAATCATCGTTGTCCCTAGTATAATCTCCCCCTGTCGATAAAACGGCAGGAGGAGATTAATTATAGTGGCTAATGGTTTAGCTTGATATTACCACACGATGGGAATCGCCGGCAGCGGAGGATAGTAATTTTTTTAATAGGGATAACAGAAATATGTTGAAGTCGACATTATTGTATTAGAAGTTAAATTTACGAAAAATACATTTGACCGAGCTTCGAATCTTGTTTTATTTCCCATGATAACATTATCGTCGTCATAAATTATATCATCAAAGTTAAAGCTTAATTGTTTTCCTTGTTTTTCTGCATGATTGAGTGCTCTTGCTCTTAAATAGTTCACAACAATGACAGTATCGCCTTCTTGACAAATATAGCCAGTATATTGTCTATAAAAACTATAGAATTCTTTGATATATTTTCCATATTTTTTTTCTACAATTATACTTTCTGCTTTTAAAATTTGTTTATCTGTTGGCTTAAATAGAATAGATTTTTTTTCTAAAAAATCATCCATCATATTTGTACTTGATCCATCGTTATAAAATAATTTACCCTTAGAATTATATAAGCCTCTAATTCTTATTATTGTTGAATCATTCTTGTTAGGATATTCAACAGTCCATTCTTGTTTATTGTATTTAATTGTATTACAGGCTACAAACAAGAAAGAAAATATACATAGCAAAACTTTCATAACTCAATATCGCCAAGGTATATGATTAAGACTATCCCAAACAGATGTTGGTGCTGTCGATGGTATAATTTTGCCGAAAATATTTATCGTCGAACTAGTTCTACCGCTTGGAGTCAAAATAGTGCCTTGATTATGAGGAGTCCATGGCTGTGTTGTTGAATCAAAAGAATAAGCACCTCTCAACGGGAACCCATGCTCCGAACGAATCCTATTTTCCATCCATGTCGCTACTTTTTCCGATTGAAAGACAGTCTTACTACCCGTTTGTCCGTCAACTTTAGGCAAGGAATACCATTCTGTAATTAAATTTACTATTCCGTTCGTTATTCGATCATATCCATGTCCAAGTTCATGAGCTAGAGCTATAAAAGGATCTCTACCTGTGGTTCCATCTGCGTTAGGTTGACTCCCCCCTCTATCTGAAGGATTCCAAGTTATATTCCCTGATTTATAAGAGTTTTTATACCCTAATGTGATATTATATTTTCCCCGAGCAGATTCTAAAGTACCTAATAACTCTCTTCCTGAAGCTGTAGAATTAATGTTATCTAAACCTTCTTTCATCGTTATAAGTTTAGAATGCATATCTCCTGTTATTTCAGCCCCATTCTGATATACTCTTCCATTTTCATATTGGAAAGTATGTTTTGTACCTATACCAATAAATGAGAAAAATCCTGTTTTATAATTTAATGTTATAGTATCTCCTTTTAAATCAATGGCATTTATTGGGTTATTTGCACAATAATTATAAGGAGACATACTCGGGTATTTTGTCGCTCTTGGGTCCACAGACAACCAGATACTCGTTCTCGGATCATAATACCTCGCCCCATAATAGTACAGTCCTGTCTCTTCATCCAACTCTTTGGCATTAAACAAGTATGGAGTATTCCATGTGTTGTTTCTCTCTTCAATGAACACTTCTCCAAATGGAACATACTCGATATGTTGTACCATATCGCCGTCCAAATTAGTAATTAAACTTGAACTACCCAAATGATCACTATGATAATAATACTGGAATAGTTCCGGATTGTCATTTGCACTGGCTGCGAACGATTTTAGTGTCTTGCTGTCATCACAACAGAAACCTTGTCCATTCACATAATCATCATTATCCTTACCATGATACGGTACTTCGAATTTATTGTAGCGGTCTTTAATAGTCTGCTGTAGGTTTTGGTACTTGGTTTTATAATCTACTTTCGCACCATCTACATTAGCCCCTGCATATTCGATACGTCTAGGGTCGCTACCATAACTATCCAGATCACCCAGTTTACTTACTATCCTTTGTGATCCGATATAAATATGCTTCGTATACTGTCCGCCTTTGCTGACTACAATGTATGGATTCACATAAGCCGTAAAGTTCGCCGTCTGCGTACTGCCGCCACTGAACAGGGAGTTGACATAAATCTCCTCGCCTTCACCCGATGTTTTCACCGTACGTTCACCCGCAGCATCGTACCAGTAGTTGCTTACGAATCCATTGTCGTCAATGGCTTCCAGTCGGTTCTCCTCGTCCCAAAGCAGCTTGCGTTCAGTTGATTTCGGTGTCTGTGTACCGTCTTTCTTCGGACGCTCGGTATTGATATAAACAAGGTTACCATTGGCATCGTATTCGTACTTATGTTCCTTTTTGGTAGGGTCTTTTGCATCTGTACCTTCGGTACGGTAGTTCTCGTCCAGTATATTGGCTATCTGGTGGGGTTTTTCACTGTTGTAGTTATACGCCAGTTCATAGCCTGCCTTCAATACCCCGTCAAACTGTATGCCCTTCTGCTCCACATGCTGTTTCTTGCTTGTGATGTTGTGCAGGTTGTCATAAGCCATTTCGAGGGTGTAAGAAGCCCCCCTGCCCCCCGAAGGGGTGTTGCCAGCGCCTGTATACGTACCGCTTGCGGAGGTCAGGCGATACAAGCCGTCATAATTGTATGTATGGCTCATCTGTCCGCCCATAGTGAGCCCCCCAGCCCCCGTAGGGGGTGTTGCTGAGTTGACCACGCTTAAAACATTATCTACCTTATCGTAGGTATAACGGTTGTCGAGGATCAGTCCTCCCCCCGCGGGGGAGCCAGAGGGGGCCGTTACCGATAAATTGTCCAGCCTTCTTCTTTCTTGGTCGTAGCTATAATTGGTTTCCGAACCGTTACAGTACTTCATATAGATGCGTTGTTCGAACTTGTCGTAGCCCAGCTTGTTCACATAGTTGTACGAATAAGCCTTTTCGCCTTTCACGCTTTCGAGCAAGCCGGCGGTGTTGTATGAGTAGGTGATCTTCTCTTCATCGGGATAGACCATCTCTTCGAGGCGGTTCCAGCTGTCGTACTTCCATTGGGTGACATAGGTGGCGATCGCCTGATTCGGGATGATCAGCGTACGGCGTACTTTGGTCAGTTCGCCCAGCCTGCCATAAAAGAACTCCTGCGCTCCCGAGCCGTCTTCCTGTAGCATCAATCTGCCTACGCGGTTCTCTCTTGCATTCTTGTTGCCATAAATGATTTTAACTAAAACCTTACAAACCTACACACTTTTTACACTACGTTTTTCACTTTTCTCTTTTGGGCACATCCCTGCGGGTCGGGCTATTGGCTGTAGTCCTCGCTAACGCTGCGGGCTACTTGCCGCTATCCCTTGTGCGCGGACGCATCGGTGATTTTAACTAAAAACTTACAACCAACGGTCACAGGAGCGCAGCGTATGTAAAGTTGTACTCATTTATTGTTGTTAACTGTTGACTGATCTCTGTTGACTGTTTCCTCCCTTTCTATAGAGATAATTTTCCTGCCAACTGATAAGGCTGGCAGGAAAATCTAATTTATCCTATTACCACGCGATGAAATCGCGCGAAAGCGAGGGATCAAAATCCTTACTCTTTTGACTTGGGAGTTTACAACCCCGAAGGACAGGGCGTTATTTCCCATTTTTCTTTTTTTCTATATGTTTCTTCAAATAAGACCTTATTGTTATCTAACCATTGCCATTTGACATAGTAAATAAATATTCCTTGTAAAGAATACTTTTCTATGAACTTTTCGCGCTTTATTTCATTACCGCTTTTATCATATAGAATCCAATATACTTCAATGATATCTATGTCCCAATTGCACCAAAGCCCTATTTTACACCTCCTGTTTGGGGATGATTTAGGTTTGCCTATATTGAACTGATATTCTAAATCTCTTTCCAAACAATTATTATAAGCATCTTGCAAAGAGTTAGTATCCCAGCCTTCTTGTTTAGCGATGTGTACCATTCCCTCATTAATAGCCTCTAATTGCATTCGTTTCTTTTTGAATTTATCTAAAGAAAAATACATCTTAAAATCAAAATCAACAAAGGCTTCTTTAAACCCTTTAACATTCTTTGGTGTTGTCAACGAATTATTCCAATCATCAGATATAAATATAGTAATTTGTTGAACAGAAGGTGTTGAATAATTTCGCAAAAAAGACCAATATAACTCTGATACAACATGACTTTCAGGATTAAATCCTCCAGCATGAATTGATTTGTATGTTGTTCTTAAGTCTATATGATTAAGTCCCATTTTTTATTTTTTTGGTTTTGGTAATATTTGTTTTGAAGGAGCAATCCCTCCGTTTCCTGAAGCAAAGTTATCAACTTGGTTATGTTCCCAATCTAATCCTTGTTGTCTTTTACCTATATTATCATTAACAACTCTTCCTCCTACATTGGGATCATTATTATACTTCTGTTTCAACTTTTGATTTATTCTTGGCGATTCTCCATTTAAAATTTGTTTCGAAGTTCGTTTTTGGCCACTTATACCATACTCTAAAATTTCCCCCGTAGTTTTATCTAGCATTTCATAACCATGCTGCGCTTTTGTGCTTGCTTTAGAGTTTCCATGTACTATTTTCGCTGCTTTCCTAGCCTCTAAGGATTTATCTAAAGCCTTAGCTCCCTCAATTGCCTTCTCAATTGTCTTAACATGCTTCTTTACTTTTGCAACTTTACCTAAATCTCCGATATAAGGGATCACCCCAAAACCGCTTAGAAGAGCATTGCCCCAATTACCTTGTTCCGCTTCAAGTGTTGCCGCAGCTACGTCTGCAATACCTGTTGGGTCAAATATTCCAACAATATCTAAGGCGGCAATCAGAATATCTTGCCCTGCTAAATTGTAATTACCCCCAAAATCGCCAAGAAGAGAGCCTGCGTTGATATTTACATTTATTAAATCCGTTGCGATGGTAATGGAAGAATTATTCTTGCCTGCAATAACTATATCTTCTCCGTCAGGATCAATATACTTTATCGGATTATTTACGCAGTACGCATAAGCGGATATATTAGGGTAATCTTCAGCCAGTGGATCCACGCTTAACCAAATACTCGTTCTCGGATCATAATACCTCGCCCCGTAGTAGTACAGCCCCGTCTCTTCATCCAACTCTTTGGCATTAAACAGATATGGAGTATTCCATGTGTTGTTGCGTTCTTCAATAAACACCTCACCGAACGGCACATACTCGATATGCTGTACCACTTCGCCGTCCAAATTAGTAATTAAACTCGAACTACCCAAATGATCGGAATGATAATAATACTGGAACAGCTCCGGATTATCATTCGCACCGGCAGCGAAGGACTTGGTCTGCGGCGTATCATCGCAACAGAAACCGCTTCCATTCACATAATCATCATTATCCTTACCATGATACGGTACTTCAAAAGCAGCGTAGCGGTCTTTGATGGTCTGTTGTAGGTTTTGATACTTAGTCTTATAGTCAACTTTCGCACCATCCACATTAGCCCCTGCATATTCGATACGTCTAGGGTCGCTACCATAACTATCCAGATCACCCAACTTACTTACAATCCTTTGTGATCCGATATAGATATGCTTGGTGTACTGCCCGCCTCTGCTGACTACAATGTACGGATTCACATAAGCCGTAAAGTCTGCCGTCTGGGTACTGCCGCCACTGAACAGGGAGTTCACATAAATCTCCTCGCCTTCGCCCGATGTTTTCACCGTACGTTCACCCGCAGCATCGTACCAGTAGTTGCTTACAAAACCGTTGTCGTCGATTGCTTCCAATCGGTTCTCTTCGTCCCAAAGCAGCTTGCGTTCTGTACTCTTAGCATCTTGACTACCATCCTTTTTCTCTCTGGCGGTATTTACATAAACCAGATTTCCATTTGCATCATAGCTGTAAGCATGATCTTTCTTAATAGGGTCTTTTGCATCGGTTCCTTCTGTACGATAGTTATCGTCTTGTATATTGGCTATCTGGTGCGGTTTTTCACTGTTGTAGTTATACGCCAGTTCATAACCGGCTTTCAATACGCCGTCAAACTGGATGCCCTTCTGCTCTACATGCTGTTTCTTACTTGTGATGTTGTGCAGGTTGTCATAAGCCATTTCGAGGGTATAGGAGGCCCCCCTGCCCCCCGAAGGGGTGTTGCCAGCGCCTGTATACGTACCGCTTGCGGAGGTCAGGCGATACAGTCCATCGTAATTATAAGTGTGAGACATCTGTCCGCCCATAGTGAGCCCCCCAGCCCCCGTAGGGGGTGTTGCTGAGTTGACCACGCTTAAAACATTATCTACCTTATCGTAGGTATAACGGTTGTCGAGGATCAGTCCTCCCCCCGCGGGGGAACCAGAGGGGGCCGTTACCGATAAATTGTCCAGCCTTCTTCTTTCTTGATCGTAGCTATAATTGGTTTCCGCACCGTTACAGTACTTCATATAGATGCGTTGTTCGAACTTGTCGTAACCGAGTTTGTTCACATAGTTATACGAATAGGCTTTTTCGCCTTTCACGCTTTCTAGTAAGCCGGCTGTGTTGTATGAGTAGGTGATCCGCTCTTCATCCGGATAGATCATTTCTTCGAGGCGGTTCCAGCTGTCGTACTTCCATTGGGTGACATAGGTGGCGATCGCCTGATTCGGGATGATCAGCGTACGGCGTACTTTGGTCAGTTCGCCCAGCCTGCCATAAAAGAACTCCTGCGCTCCCGAGCCGTCTTCCTGAAGCATCAATCTGCCTACGCGGTTCTCTCTTGCGTTCTTGTTGCCATAGGTGTACTTCACGTTGTTCTCCGGATGGTCGGGATAAGTGATCGCCGACAGACGGCTGTAATCGTAGTCGTAGGTGATGTACTTGTCTTCCTTCTCCAGATTGGCGGTCTGCTTGCTGAGCAGGTTGCTTACGTTGTCGTACACGAAGCTTGTCTTGCCCGATGCCGGATGCACCACCTGTGTCCTTCTGCCTGCCATGTCGTAGGCCGAAACGGTCTCGTTATTGCCGTTGTCGATGGCTTTCAACAGTTGGTTGATGGCATCGAACTCAAAGCGTGTAGTGATCGTACCGTCAGGGCCGGAGTACTGTTCAGTTTTCACAGTCAGTCCCGAGCCGTTGGTAAAGGTCGATTGTTTTCCACCCATCGCATCGGTTACGGTAGTTACCAGTGTCCGGCTGCCGTTATCCTTGCCGTATTCCATCAGCGATTCGCTGCCGTCCGGCAAGGTGGTTTTTACTGCCCTGTCCATAACGTCATACTCAGTCTTAGTAGGAGTAATATTGTCAAAGGCAGGGTTAAATACTGTCTTGCTGCCCATCGCTTCCGATACCGGATAGAATGCTTCTATCACACGTCCGAACGGGTCGAACTTGGCGCGTCCGCTGACGATCATCACTTTTTTATCCACCGGATTGGTTCCGTTGGTAGTTTCGGTGATCACACCGTCTTTCTTCACCTGTACAGCTCGCCCGAACCCGTCTGTGAAGGTTACGGTTTCCAGATCATCGCCCGGATGCTGCGGATCGTAATGCTTGGTTACGGCATAGGCCGGAGCTTTGATGCCGTTGGCATCTTTCGTGACTTGCGGGTAATATTCAAACTTAATAGTATACGGCAGTCCCAACACCTGTTCGTTCGGCCCTGTTATAGTGCTTACGCGCCCCATGTGGTCGATGGTGGTTTCCAACGTGTAGCCATTCATATCGCGGCTGAGCAATGGCATACCGTAGCGGTAGTCGTAGTTCTCCATTTCGGAGCGGTAACCGAAGGCATCTTCCACACGTTCCACATACATATTATAGTCGCGGTCGTAGAGGTATTTGTACCACATGCGCTGCCCTTTGTAGTTGGCTGGCAATGTCTTTTTGGTGATATTACCGAACTTGTCGTATTCGATGTCGATAACGGCTTTGTCGCCTGCTGCATTCAGGATTTGTGTCACCTGTGTCAGGTGGTTGGCGTAGTTCACATCATAAGCCGCCTGTGTACGGCGATATACTACTCCGTCAGAGCCTGTCACCTGTACATTCACCGGCAGCCCGAAGATATGCTTGGCGGTGTTGTGGGTGTACTGTACGGCTGTCATATAGTTGTATGCGCCTGTACCGTTGTTGCCCAGTGTGCCTTTATCGCTGTACTTGTAGTTTTTCAGGTCACCGTAGTTACCATTGAGGTAATACTCATAAAAACTTTCGTTGGCTGTCATGCCGTCTGCCTGTCCTTCGTAAACTACCGATTTGGTATATTTCACAGGGGTAAAGGCAATGGCGCGGTCGGTACAGATGTTATCGTCTGCGGTGAAGCTGTAATTATCAGCCGACGGTGTCAGCTTATAGCTGTAGTATTCGTTTACGCTTTCGGTATATTTATTGCCTGCGGCGTCTTCTACTACTGCGCTGAGCTGGTTGCCTGCGGTGTAGACGCTATTTACATCGTATTGCTGTATGGCTTTACGGTAAACGGTGTTTTCTTCCTCTGCTTCGGTGTCTATATTCATAGTGGTTACTTTGCCGAATCCTAAGAACTCGCGTTCGTGACGTTCATGGCGTCCTTCTTCGTAATCGAACACAGTCTTCATATTGGCACCGTCGTCTTTCAGCCCGTCATTTACTTCTACGGAGCGCATTACCCATTTGCCGCCCGGATGGTCGTAAGTGGCCTGCGAGCGTGTGTAATCGAGGGTAAAGCTACCACCCAGCGGGTTGTTTACCGATTTCAGCTTGTTGGTACGTGCTATGGTAGAACGGTAAACGGTCAGCTTGCCTTCTTCATCGGATGAGACGATCTCAGGGTAGCCGTCGCCGTCTACATCGCGCAGGTCGTACAGAGTGCGGTTGATGCTGTGTCCTGTACTGGCACCCGGATTAAATACGATTCTTATAGGAGGGATTATCGGGATTGGAATACCTGTTGTGAACGAACCGTTAATGGATTCACCCGTAGATGAACTTTTACCCATTGTGGTCAGTCCTTTCCATTCCATTTCAGGAGTAAAGGAATTACCTATATTAAATGAAACATATACTTTGTCTCCCGAAACTCTTACCTTATCGACCAGTCCATCACTATTGACATCGGCCATCGTATAATCGGATTTTGTAAAGCTTGTATTCAGGCCGATACCTCCCGACCAACTGGATGCGGCTATGTCGAAGCCCAGACTCAGGCTCACATCGGTGTTACTGCCTTCCTGTACTTTATCTAAGTCCCAGTTTACAGCTTCTGCAAAGCCATAGCCCAGATTCAGCTGTACTTGCTTATTAGAAAGTATTTTATCCGGTAATCCGTCGCCGTTGACATCCATATATGTTTCTACAACCTTGTCTCCATTATCAGATAATTCGGCTCCCGGTACAAAGTACGCCTGATTCCTGGCTTTATCTAATGCTAACTGGTCTGCATCAGCTGCTTTTCGAGCATCGGCTGCCCCACTCTGTAGACCTGAAAATTGAGGATTGTTATCTGCCATTTTTTTTGTTATCCCAGCCCATGCCGCTGATTGCGCAGCGGCAGCAGTTTTCGCAGATATCGAAGCTGCATGTATCGGATTCCCTCCGGCTCCGACTGCTTTGACAGATGATTCACTACGGTGATAACCTCTGTATTTCAATATCTCCCCATCGAAACCGCCGGATGTATTGGTCAGCTGTGCCTGATTCTTCGATATAATATCGGGATAACCGTCACCATTCATATCGACAAATTCGGTAAGCGTTTCGTCTTCCCCGCTTGCGGTATTGAGTGTTCCTATACTGTAGCTGGTCATTACGGATATACTCGTTGATTTCGATTCTTTGCGGATACCAACAGCCCCACTACCCGGAATACAGTTCCCACTACTATTTCCTGCATTTCCTAAGCCGGATAACGGATTCTCTAGGATAACATCTTTTTGCCCCATACGTGAAGCACTGATGATTTTTCCGTTGACATATACCTGTGGGTCGCTGCCTTGCCAGTAGGTATGGCTAAGTACATCCGGGCTCATCGGCATAAAGACCATTGACTGAGGGTTGATATTCGGATCATCCTCACTTTGTGGTAATGTAAGAAGGTTTTCTTGTATAGGTTGTGTGGCTCTTCCTTCCATCGCATTGTAGGAGAATTGCCCCCAACTGCGATGTAGCGGACCGAAGCGTTGTTCTGCCCATTTGTAGTAGATTGAACTTTGCATTTCAGTACTCACATTCAGAGAATCTTTTATAATAGTCATTACGGATACTACAGGCTTAAAACCGCTCATATCGGTATCGGCGGAGAATAACTCCACCCAGACTTTTTCTGCCGGTAATGATGTAGTAAACGCAGCTCCTTCTGTGATAATACCGTTTGCGACTTTGACCTTGCCTTTATAAATAATTCCGGTCTGTTTCTTTATAGTCAGGGTGAAGTCTCCCTGCGTCTGGCTTATTTGAGCCGGTGTTGCTACTGGGTCGAAAACAAGGCGGGAGGTAACTGCTGCTTTCCCTTTATTTTTTATAGTATGAGCTGTTCCTTGTTTATATATCTGCTCATAGATACCATCGAATAAGACACTGGCTTTAGAACCGGATTCTACGGTAACCCCTCCCGCCGTAGTGGAATAATAAACAACCGGTTTCCATTCTACTTGTTCCCAAGCGATATTGGATGAAGAACTGATAATAAACTGCATTTGGTTCGCAGCTATTGTATTCTCCACAGGAATATTTATTTCACCATTGAAGGTTTCCTGATCAGCAAATACCCTTTGATATACGGTCTGATTATCTCCCAGAATCACTCTTAATGTCAGGCTATCGGAAGTTACCGGTTTTACAAAGGTACTTCTTACAGTATAGGTATCTCTCTCCGGAAGAACTGTAATACCAGAATCGGTAATGATATTGCCTGTTTCGGCCGAGAAGGTCTGAGTGTATCCGTTCGGATCTTCTGTAATAACACTACTATAGCTGACCGACGGCTCCCACTCTACCTTATCATTCTCTCCGTTGGCATCTTCTGTTGTTCCTGCCTGTACACGGAAGTAGATTTTATCATTTTTCTTTACCGTCAGACCGGATATACTTAAATCTTTTGCTGAAAAATCATCAGCAGTAATCGAAAGCGATTTGACCTCCTGCGACTTTAATTGTACGGCAAGCCTTACTCCATCCGATTTGGAGGATAGATCATAACCGCCATTGGGCTCTACCAGTTTAGCTGAGCCGGATACATTCACAACACCATCGTACGGAGCCACCCATACCCTGACAGCATCCTGTAGCGGATTATTGGCTATCAGTTCGGCTTGTTCCTGTGGATCTACTGCCGTATCGGAATCATCTATTATCCCGCCTCCTCTAATAGGACTTGGTGTATCACCACTGCTCAGAGTAAATACAGGAACAAGATTTCCCTGTTCATCTTTTTCTATATGGTTGAAATAGACACTTCCTCCTACAACCAGATCGGGCAGTCCATCCCCGTTAACATCGGTAAAATAACGGCTGACTTTTGTATTAATTGTCCGCTTATCCGTACCGATCATAGCTTTAAAGGCACTCACCTTAGCTCCGAACGAAGTAGTATTAGTATAGGAAGATGAAAACTGAGATGCTCCCCTTATCTCGATGGCTTCGCCAAATTCTCCAAGACTGCTACCCGGCCTGTAATGCATGCCGCCGTCTTGTACAAATACTTTATCGGGAATACCGTCCCCATTTATGTCGATAAGAGTGGATAGCCCGCTGCCTTCTGAATAAGAATAGCTAAAACTGGCTCCACCGGTATTTGTTGTTGATAGTATATCTTTACCCGGACCGACTCCGACATAGAGCGATCCGCCGCTATTCGTACTTTTATTCCCTCCTAATGCGCTTACTTTATCGGAAAAGTCCCCTTTTTGTAAGGAAGCTGATACCGGATTAACAAAGCCCGCATCTATACCGTCATCATGCAGATTCCACTCTTCGGCCTGTGCTTCGAACGGTTTGTAGCCTTCGGTGGACTTTACATCATCGTAATAGTCCATATCATGCGAGGCAAATACTTCACCTTTGGAATCTATATGGTTGATCTTTGTCAGGATGTTAGTATTGAAAGCACCTTGTTTATAGTCAAAAGTATAGCTTCTGAGTGTTTCACCTTCAAAGGCTATTGTTACCTTATCCAATAGTTTGTTGCTTGATGTCAAGAAGCCATATCTGGCTGAATTGGTCTTCTTGTCTTTCTGTGAGGTGCTTGTCAAAGTAACTACCGTATGGGCATTGCTGCCTTTGCTGCCGGCACGCACTTCCGTTAGGTAGATGGCTTTGGCCGTCAAGCTGCCTTTTACGGCTTCGTCTGTTGTTTCATATGCATATTCTATCCAGTCGCCGTGCAGTTCTTCTACGCGGGAAAGCTTCCATTCCACAGCTACTTCCTTGTCGCCGTTCAGTGTTTTGGCTGTGCCTTTTAGTATGGCATCATAAGTGTATTTTGTACCCGATTTGTCGGTTACTTCCCATGTATAATCGGCAGGACTGCTGCCTTTACGGATAATCTTCGAGAAAGAGCCTTCGTTTCGAGGATAGAACTGACGGTCTGCCTTACGGTCTATTTTGTCGCCACGATGGGCTACGGATGGCTGTCCGTTGTCGTCCATTGTCATCAGCATACTGCCGTTAAAGGAGTATGTCTCTGTCTCCTGCTCGTCATTATAGCGTGGTACACCCCAACGGGTATCTACACTAATGCTTGGAGTCGATAAGTCCCAGCCTTCACCTAACCAGCCACTGCCGCCATCACTATTGTACTGTATGCCCAGAGATGGCTGCATGCCGTTACGGGCAGGGGGCATTTCAAAGCTATAGCTCAGCCCTGCCGAGCCGCGATTGTTTGCTGTCGGCGGTGCGATAAGTTGTACTTTAGCCGTAGGGTCTGCCGCTTTGATGTCATTCATCATGGTAGGGGCAAAGCCTTGTGTTTCGGGTGATTCAGGTGTCTGTATCACACCGTTGATCATATCGGTAAAGTGGGTGGTGCGCGATACGATAAGCTGGTTCTTCTTGTCAATGGTATCACGTTCCAACGCTACCCAGTGTTTTGTATCCAGATCAAAGTAATAGGAACGGATATCGTCTTCGGTAAAGCCGTTAGGTATCTTGGTGCGGTCGTATTTGATCGTTACTGTCGCGCCATCGGCAAAATGCTCGCCATGCGGCAGGAAGCGGTAACCTTTATGTTCTGCCGTTACATTATTCATACCCATATCCAATGCGGCTATGTCGACTGAACGCAATGAGGTGATGGTGATATGTTTTGTATCTGACAGCAAGGCACCGGGCTCAACTGACAGCAGGGCTGTGGCTACTTGAAGTTTGTCTTCCTGTCCTTTGCGGAAAGTCTTTTCATTCTGCTCTACATAGGTATTGAGGGCATATTCGATATCGGCGGTTTGCCCTGTAGTAAAAGTGATTTCTTTTGTAATCTCTTTTCCGTTGGCTAGTACGGCTTTTACCGTTACCTTACGGCTGTCGCTTACCGGAACTAGTGCTTCAAAACTCCCGTTACGGATGTTTACTTCTTTGCCGTCTACATAGACAGTGGCTCCTGTTATATCTTTTTGCTGTATAAATCCATGCAGGTAGGCTTTGTTGTTATAACTGGCCTGTGTGGTATTGATAACCAATGCTGATGTATTGGCTGATTTTTCGATCTCGATGGACAGGTTGCTTACTTTATAGCCGTAGTCAGCTCCTTCGGGCAGGCTGAACTGTATGCGGTTAGCTCCTTTTTTCAGCCACGCCGGATCTAGCTGTTGGCGTTGCAGGGTAGTGCCTTCCGATAGTTTGACCAGATAGCCGCCTGTTGCCAGACGGTCGTTGATGCTGACCGGTATGCCTGCAAAATCGGCGACTCCGCTCAGTTCGTAGCTGAGCCAGATTTTTTCGTCGGCTGATAGCGCCTTGTCGATACTTACTGTAAAGATATTATCGGCAGGGTTATCGATCTGTTTGCCGGCATAGCTGCCGATATAGCCTTCTGTCTGTGATGACTGGTATTGCAGGGTACCCGCTGTTTCTTGTATGGGTGTTGTGCTTGCAGCATCCCCCGTATTATTGGGAACAACCTGCTTGCCCTGATCATTTGCCTCTGCAGAAGCTGTTACAGCTACAGGGCTTGCATTTGCAGCCTGGTAGTATGCAACAGCCGGTGTATTGCTATCCTCTGTCTTGTTTATCGCCCATCCGAAGGCGGCAACAACTAACAGGCAAAGCCCGCAAAAGGCGACTGTCCTTATCTGTTTTTTATATTTGGTTAACATATTTTTCTTCTTTTAGTTATTGTACAATGGCTTTCTGTGTATATTCTCCGTTAGCGGTAATGGCTTTGATAATGTAAAGACCATTTCGTCCGACATTCAGCTCGGCTTCCTGCTTAGCTTCGGCCGCTGAAAGGCTGGCTTTGGATATCGGGTTGCCCGACAGGTCGTAAGCAATGAAAGTTACGGCTTCGGCTGTATCCAGTTGCAAGCTGGTCTTGATGGTGTAGGTGCCTGTTTCGCTATGAACAGTGAGCCTGCTATTCTGGTCAGTTATTTCTGTAACCGGTGTAGTTACAGGCTGGGAATCGCAATCGGGACTCAGGGTAATGGTTTGCAGCATACTGTCACCTGATGATTTTTCCAACACCAGATTGTCTGAGGTCAGCCATGTAGCAGTAGTTGCCATGCGGTTGAATTTGAGATTATATATACCTCCGGATATGACTTCGGCCATCGCATAATTATATGCAAGACGGTCTTCTGCCGGCAGGTCTATCGAATAGACTTCCGCATCATTGAGCTTATAGTATATCTTTGTAGCTACACGTTCTACACGAAGACGGTCACCGGGTATAACCTTGCCCAGTGAAGTTTCCATAACTGTATTTTTATGAACACGATATAGTTGTCCATCCCTGACGCAAAGCCCGTAATCTACGACCGCCGCACTTGCTGTATTTATCAGGGTAGCTGATGTTTTCATACCGGCTTTGGCTTCGGTATTTTCAGAAACAGTCCATTCCAGATAGGCATTGGTTACGGAGTTAAAGTAGATGCTGCTGACGGCTTTATTGGCGTAATCCCCGCTTTGTTTCGGGTACAGGTTGAAACCGCCCATTTCGGCAAGAGACAGGTCGTAGGTGCCTGCCGCCAGATTCTTTATGCTGAGGGAGTCTTCGAAGAAGATGCCTTCTTGTTCTTCTTTGGTGTCTTTGTTTATCAGCAGGTAGCTGAAAGCTTTAAAGCCTTGCTTTATTTTCACATTTATCTGTCCGTTTTGTTGTAATACGCCGTCTACACAGCCGGGGTCTTTTTGTGTGGTAACGGCGATCAAGTTGCTCTGGCGGTAACCGAAGGTGAACATGTCTTTTCCGTTACCGTCCTTATCCCAGAAGATATTGTTGAAAATGATTTTATAGCGGGTCTCATCAACTTCATCGGCAGGGATGTATTCTGTCTGGGGTGAGGAGAAGTCACCTGTCCCGCTACGGTCGATAACAAGGTAACTTTTGCCACCCGAACGGTAAGGAAGGAACTCATCCCTTCCGGCTCCCAAGTAGCCCAGTTCGATCTGATTACCTGTATCGGCAAAACCACCGTGACGGATGTCGGTCAGAGCGATATCTTCCTGATTGTACTTATCGATCATGATGCTGCCGTAATAGATTTTTTCTGCATCGGCAGAATCTATCTCTATATCGAAAAGAGGGATCCGGTAATTGTTGAAACGCAGGTACAGGGTATTATTTTCTTTGTGTACTTCTATTTTCTGATTTATAACTACTGTGGCAATGGCGGCTGCCTGTTGTTTGCCTTGTATGATCTTATATACCAGTCCGGCCTGGTTGATGTAATAGCCATAGTCATGGCTTCCTTCTGACGCTTCGGGATTGTTTGTACCGAATTTGATGGTCAACGGACCACGACGTGTGCTACTGATAGTCCATGAGAAATAGCCGTCCTTATCGAGCAACGGTGTTTTGGTGACCAAGGATCCACTCTGATCGGTGGATGTGCCGGCTTTAGTGGCTTTGGTGGTAAAACCTTCGGTATATACTTCAAGGTTTTGTATGTTCCATTCGAGTGTTTTCTCTTGTTCTGTGGCTGGGAGCATATTCGTGTTAAGCAGCCAGTGGCGCGACATAAGTTTGATGCCGTTAACGCCGGATTCTGAAGCAGTCTTAATGGTGCCGTCGTTATCGCCAAACAGAATGTACTGCCCATCTTTGACTGGACTGGCAGGCTGACGTCCTATTACCAGATGACGGTAACGGCTCGGCAGGTTATAGGAGATGTTCAGGTCGTAGGAGTCGTGTGCGGCCAGATCACTGAAGTAGGGGCTTTCTTCGTGAGAGGTGAGTGCTTTTTTCTGATACATGCCACTCAGATCATCACGCCCGTATCCGGTGACGCGGCTATTGTAACCACTGTTTTCATCCAGATCCCAGAGAAGCTGGTTCTGGCTACCGATATAGGACAGGTCGAGGGTAAAGCCGTACTTGATGGCCAGATAGGTCTCGGCTTTGCGCCTTTCCAGCGGGGTTAGGATGCGGTTGTATATAATAAATTCAGGCGTATAGCCCCAGAAGGCGCGGTTGTTAAGGTCAGCGATGTTGTAGGTGGAGTTATTACCGGCTAAGGCTGGGTAATAGATATCGCTGATCTTGATGGTAGACTTTTCTTTTTCGCCCCACAGGGAAGTATTAGGTTGTAATGCCCTGTAATGAGAAACAACACGTAAGGCGCGTTCGCGGAATTTGGTGATATTCGGTTCTACGTCTGTCGATTGGTACAGCAGATCACTACCGGACTCTTTACCGTAGTCGAAGATGGATTTATCACTCTCCTTGGCGTTGAGGACTTTGTCTTTGGTGAAGATATAGCCTTGTCCCGGACGTGTATTCAGGGTATAGAGGTACATGTCCTGATTGAAGTCGCCGTAATCGGGTCCCCAGACTGAGATAATGGTCATCTGGGAAAGGTTCGTCTTGTTGATAAGGAATTGTTTGTTGCCGGCTATCTCACTTAAGTCGATGGCGGGGTTGAAGTTGTAATGTCGCACTGCGGCACGAGCAAGGATATATTCGGTCCCGTAAAGTGGGCCGCGCGCATCGTAGTACCGGAGCTTGGTGGAATCGCCGCTAAAGTCTTTCCAGAGGTAGTAACCGTTCAGGTCTTTACTTTGCGGGGCGGTCTTGAACCAAATCTCGGGAGAGGTTACTCCGCCCGGGGATACGGCTTGGGCTGATATCCCCGTTGTTATGCACAACAGAAATAGGAGCTGAATGAGTCGCTGTTTCATAGGGAATGGTTTTTATTGTTTAAGTTATAGGTTTATGGATATAAATACCTAAGCCATATATTAATTCAGTGATTAACATATGAAAGGAATCCGAAAAAGGATTACTGGTTGCCAGCTGTGAATAGAATAGAATAAAATAATATTTATTTTATGTAGTCGATGCGTATAATGTTATCATAGGCGATACTTTTTAGATGGATTAGATAGATAAATTGGTTTAAAGTTGTCTTTACCTTAGCTTAATTGTGTGAAATGAAAATGAAAATGTAATTTGTCTTTGTTTTATATCGAAGCAAACTTAGATGGTTTATTTACTCCCCGCAAGACTTATTTTTTTCATATGAGTTTTACTTGAAATAAAAAAAATACAATCAGATTATAATCAATCAATTAGTTTGATTCGAAAAATAAAAAATATTGATTTTTTATACATATGAGGTGAAAAACGGAGATTTACGGCGTGCTGTAAAGGTTGTATTGAGATAATAAAAAAGTCATATTCGATAATAGTTAATACAATGATATATAATACTATAAATAATTTATTACTTAAAAAAAGTAATATGAATGATTAGAGTATGGTTATATGTTAATATTTAACTAATTAGGGCACGGAGTTTGTTAGGACGGTTATGCCTGCTGTATTCTCTGTATATTATATCTATTCGTTATGGAGAAAGATTCTTTTTTGACGCCAGGGGTAAAATTCTACGCCTTGTAATCCGCAACTGACTGAATGAAAAATATGGAGTCGGGGTACCCGTTTATCATAACCAGATGGAATTTATTCTTCAAAAACAATGAATAACAAGAAGATACCCGAAATAAAAAAAGGGAGATATAGTATATATAAAAAAATCAACTAATACATTGAATATTAGCTGATTTATTTTAAAAAAGTTGTCTCACTAAGATTCGCCAAAATTTAGCGAATCCGTTCGTGAATCAACGATTCAGTGTATTTTCAAGAAGTTAGTCCCACGATTTTGCCCACTAATATTTAGCAGTATTTTGCTATAGAATACATAGGATTGATAATATTCCAAAGATACGAAAAAAATATCTTTTGCTAGTATTACTGCTTCATTTTTCATTTCAACATTGATACATTCTCTTTTCATTCAGCCTCTGAATTTATTCCTTCTGTCCAGATTTTACGCAATGGCATAAAGAAACGCCCTAACAGGGATATATCATCTGTTACAATATCTGCCTGAGCCTGTATTTCAGGCAAATAAGGAAGTTCCCTGTTATAAGTAGTTCTTAATCCATCAGGTAATTCAATTTCTACTGTATAATAATTAATTCCTTCGGCATCTTTAGTAGGAACCATTGATATACTTTTTACTTTCCCTTTAATAATACCGTATTCATTATCTGGAAAACTTGTAAATCTGATATTTACTTTTTGTCCTACTTTTACTTTTCCCGATCTAGCCAAAGGCATTTGAGCTTTCCCAATAATCTCATTATTGTCATGAGGAATAACAGTAAATACTATTTCTCCTGCTGTTATATTTTGATTCTTTACCCAATAATTAGTAAAAGTAACTTGGCCATCTATTGGTGTTATAAGTGCATAATTTAATTCCCATGCTTGGATCTCTGAAAGTAATTGTGAAATATAAGTCTTTATCTGTGTTTCTAACTGGTTCTTCTTATCCTGATATTGAAATTCAGTATCCAACAGGTTCTCTTGCATCTGGCTAACCTGAATTTCCGTATTCTGAATGGATGAATGGATATTTTCTAAAGATAGAGAGCCCTGTAAATATTGATTGAGTGAAATTTCCAAATCTTCAGAAGAGATAACACCTCGTTTATAAAGAAGAGAATCCCTTTGGTATTGATTTTTTTTGAGATAAAGTTGTTCTTTGCTGATGTTCTTTTGAACTATCATGTTTTTATAGTAGTCCTGATATTGATTGATCTTCTCTTTCATAAAATCAATCTTTTTGGGATAATATTGTAATCGTTTAAATTCGTGATAATCAAAAAGAGTAATATAAAAACTGGAATATAAAGATTGTATTGGCCCAAGTTTTAAGTCTTTAGAAGGAAGACTTATGATAGTATCTATATTTTGGTTCAGTTGTTCTATATATTGTTTTAATATTTGTATATCCTTTGTATTTGCAGAATTTTCTATTACTGCCAAAAAGTCTCCTTGTTCTACTTCTTGCATATCTATGATACTTAATTCCTGTATTTTACCAGAAGTACGGGAAACCAAAGCTGTAGCTGGCATAGAACCGGTAAGTGTCATTGAAGTGGTTATTATATCCGGATACTTAAATATAGCACTGCCTATAAGAACAATAAGAACAATTAAGGCTATAATAGTAATGCCCCTTCGTAATATCCATGAAGGGATACTTCCCATTATTTCCTGAAATTCTTCACTACGAAGTTCTATTTGCTTATCAATATCTATTTTCTCGTCTATCTTACTCATATAAATCGTCTACATTCCTAATTCCAGTTGATTCTTTACCAAAGTATAGTAGGCTCCTTTTTTATCAGTCAACTCTTTGTGCGAACCTTCTTCTATTATTTTACCCTTATCCATAACAACGATGTTATCTGCACTTTGAACCGTGCTTAAGCGATGGGCGACTATAATAACGGTTTTCCCTTTATAAAAGTTATTCAGATTATCTAATATTATCTTTTCGTTATTGGCATCCAATGCGTTTGTTGCTTCATCGAAAAATAGAAATTCAGGATTTTTATAAACTGCACGGGCAATTAGCAAGCGCTGACGTTGCCCTTGACTGATTCCATTTCCTTCCATACCTATTTTGGTGTTATATTTAAGAGGTAACAATTCAATAAACTCTTTAATATTGGCAACTTCTACCGAACGAATTAAGCGTTGTTTATCTACATAGTCTTCCCCGACAGCAATATTATTAGCAATAGTATCAGAAAAAATAAAACCATCCTGCATTACAGCTCCGGATTTCTGTCTCCATAAATGAGGGTTAATATCATCAATAGGTATATCCTTTATTTTTATATTTCCTTTGTTAGGTTCATAAAAGGCTAATAATAGCTTTATCAATGTTGTTTTTCCACTACCACTGGTTCCAACTATAGCTGTAACTTTGTTCTCTGGTATGGTTAAATTGATACCATCTAAAACATAGTTTCTATCTGCACCATCATAACTAAAATATAAATCTTCAATATGGATGGACTTATTTGAAGGAAGTTCATTAATCTTTGATTCTATTGTTTGTTCCTCATCCTCCTTATTATGGATTTCATTAAGGCGTTCAAGGCTGATTTTTGCATCTTGAGCTGCCTGAACAAACCCTATTACCTGCCCTATAGGGCCTGATAACTGTCCAATAATATAACTGACAGCCATCATCATTCCCAACGTCATATCTCCCTCAGTAACTGAACGGGCAGCGATGAATGATATAAATAGGGAAGTTGTTTGAGTAAAAAAAACAGCACCAATTTGCTGATATTGCCCTAACGCAAGCCCTTTAATACTTATTTTAAATAGTTTGACTTGTATGCGTTCCCATTTCCAACGTTGTTGTTTCTCAGAGTTGTTGAGCTTTATTTCCTGCATGCCTGTTACAATCTGGACTAAGTTACTTTGCTCAGCAGAAGCCTGAGAGAAGCGTGCCATATCCAGTTTACGCCTATAACGAAGGAATAACAATATCCAAATAATGTATAGGATATTGCCCAATAAGAATATCGCTAATATTACCAGATTATAATAGGCTAAAATAATAGCGAAAATGATAAAATTAACAAAGGAAAATAGAGTCATTAATGTAGAACCAGTTAAAAACGATTCAATTCGATTGTTATCTCCAATACGTTGCATTATATCTCCGACATTCTTTGTATCGAAGAAACGAATTGGTAGCCGCATAAGCTTGGCTAAAAAATCTGATATAAGGGATATACTTATGCGGGTATTAACATGAAGTGTTATCCAATTACGTATAAATTCTACGGATAATTGGGTAATAAACAATACCAGTTGAGCAATAAGTATTAAGGTAATAAAATTCAAATTACTATTACCAATCCCTTGGTCTACTACAGCTTGAGTCAGGAATGGCAGTATTAAAGATAAAATACTACCAACCAGCAATCCGATTACCAGCTGTATGATCTGCGATTTATACGGCTTCAAATATCGAAGAAAATAACTAAGATTCTTATCAGAATCATCAAAACCATTATCTTGTGTATAAAAATAGGGAGAAGGTTCTAATAATAAGGCTGAACCCGTATCTTCTCCGGCCAAACGTGAACTGATCCAGCACTTTAGAAATTCAGATTTATTCAATGTATACTTTTCACCAACCGGATCAGATATTTTTACTTCATATTCACCATTCTTTATTTTACGTATATTATAGCATACCACAAAATGATTTTGGTTCCAATGAAGGATACAAGGCAATGGCTTTTCAGTAACGAGTTGTTCGAATGTAATCTTAACACCATTAGTACGAAAGCCTATTGACTCTGCTGCATCACTAATACCTAACATTGAGACACCTTCGCGTGTAATAAAACTTTTTTCACGCAGGCATTGAATACTGAAGCTCCGCCCATAATACTTTGCTATCATGCGTAAGCATGTTGGACCACAGTCCATAGCATCTAATTGCTGGTATGAAGGGAAAGAAAACTTAACCATACATAATTAATTTACCTATAATCAATCTAAAAAATGGTTTTGAGATTACACAAATTATTTTTATTCATAACAAATTCATAATTTGATGGGGGAGGACATAAATATTGGAATACACAGTTGTTACATGGCTCATTATCCCTAATCTTTCGCCATGCTGTATTTTTATCTAATTCATTATATATAATTTCAAGTAATGTAATACTATTAAGGTTACCAATAGCGTCTGTATTCATATTCGATTTTACGGTTCCATCAGGAAATAAATATAACTTTCCAAAGTTGTTTGAATTTAATTTTTGATTACAAAATATAGTTCTGAAAGAAATGATATTCGCTAAAATATCTTCTTTTTCCATACATATATATTCTTGAAAAAACAATTTATTATTCCCTGTATATATAGGAACAATATCATATTGATTTAAATGAGAAAATCTTTTCTCTATTTCTCTATATTGAGATTCATTTTCTATTAAAAAGTGAAATATATTATTTGTCTCATTATTTATCAGGAAGTCCTCGAATTCTTTTTCTATAGGAAAAGAAACTATAATATCATTTATTAAATTAGTGTTATCAGATAAGAAGAATTCATTTTTACTGAAATTCTGATAATGAGCCCATATATGAAATTCAAAATCAAATTTATATTCATCTATCAACTGTAACAATCTCTTGAGATCATTGTATTTCGAAATATCTCCACCCATGATATTTATTTTTTTCAATAGAGAGTATTTCAGGTTTTCGAACAGGGCCCTTATTAAATCAATACTCAAATTATTTATTGAGGTTGTTTTATAACATGATTTGGTTTGTTTATAGTATATATCACAATTAGGACACTCTAATTCACAAGAATTATTTACATAGATATTAAGTTCATTAATGTAAGTTAGAAGATCCTCACCTATTGTGAATTTTCCTTCTACCTTTAAACGTTCAATATCCTTTTGTAAATTTAATATAGGTATAAAATTAACGAACATGGTATCAGAGCCTAGCTCATTTTGTTCTATTAGATTACCAAACTCATATTCAATGACTCTTTTAATAAAAGAGGAAAGTGATTTTTCCTGAATTTCATTGTTATTTAATTCTGCTATTCCCAAATTAGCTGGAACATACATACGTTCAATTACCTCTAGGCATACAGATGATTCTGATTCAATACATAGCCCGGTTTTAGTGTTGTAAAGTAAGAATAAATTACTCTTGCTTTTGGCATAATAGATGTGAGGAAATAAGTAAAACTTATACTTTTTATTTGAGTTTTTCATATTCATTTAACGATTACTTCAGTCATGATTTTATAATAAGCATCTGGATGATTTGCAAAAAAAGCAAGTTGATTATTCCTATATTCTTCATATACTTCTTTTGACATAAATCTATGGCATGCTACTTTATTCTGGTCTATATCAGGTATGTAAAAAATACATTGAGAACATGCCTGTTTATTGTAACATGATTTACATTGTGTATCCAATTTTTTATAATAATTATTATATTTTTTAGCGATATATTCAAAGTCAATATTTGTACTGTTATCTGATAATTGACCAAGTGCAAATTTATGATCTACACGTTCACATGGTAATATTTTTCCATTAACTGTCACATACACTTTTCTCCCAAAAGGAATACATGTACCAGTAGGAATTATATATGACCTTTTACGCCCTAGGAGTAATTCATTATAGTCTTTGTAGACAAATTCATTATATTGCTGAAGAAAAATGGACGCTGAATAATATGCTCCCGATTTCATAAACATATCTTCTTCTATTTTTTTCGAATGCTTTGATAGGCGTAGGCTTTCAGCAGAGTTATTATATATATTTAAAAATTGTACTTTCATTTCGCGACGGACCCCCATATCATTTAATTCGCTAATAATAGGATTTTTGTTATACTTATTTTTAAAAAATGTATAAATACCTTCTACAGAATTGAGGTTATGCAAAACTGAGCTGAAATTTACCTTTTGTTCAAAATATTCGGGATATTTCTCTCTTAAAAGATTCACATTATCTGTTATTTTCTTGAAAGCAGGATGGCCAGCCAAATCAATACGGTATGCAGTTCCAGCTTCATCTCCGTCTAGACTTATTAAAAGATTAAAATTTTTCTGAACCAGATAATCCATGTACTTATTAAGCAAAGTAGCATTTGTCGTTATCGAAAAAGTGAAAACTCTTGTTCTACAATTTAACTCATTGTTGATATAATCAACAATTTTTTCTATAAAGTGCATATTTAATAGAGGTTCTCCTCCATAAAAGCTAACATAAATATCTTTCTTGTAGGATTTATTAAGGGGAGACTCCCAAAGTCTTTTTAAGTAATCCAGAAAAGTAATAGCTTTTTGAGTAGACAGAACATTATTCTTTCTTTCATCATAATCAGAATAAATATCTCCATATGCACAATAAGTACATTTAAGATTACAAGCATCAGTAACTTCAAATGTTATTTGAGGTGTATTAGCTAAAGCTATTTCAACATCTCTCGCTTTCAAATATGTTATAGTTTTATTCATCTCATTCTTTAGTTTGGAACCTATAATGTTTTTCCTTAATTTGAGTTAGTTATTCTAAGATAATTAATGTACCATCTGCTTTCTTTATTGTCAAACATTGAGCCTGTTTAAATAACAATGTAATATCATCTGCATCCAACTTATAATCAATTGGCTTTCTATCAATTTCAATTACTTTATCAATAGGTCTCACATTTTTTATATATCCCTCTCGTTTTTCAATAAGTTGTTTCACATAGATATGATCGACACTATCTTTATTTTGCTTGTTTCGTTTTAGATATAGAGTTATACCCCATTTATCATATGGATTATTTTTTAAATGAGGGACAGTATCTTTTGGTAATTGATAATAATGAAAAGTTGAAGATCTTTCATCAAACGCAATATTGTATTCAGAAAAAAAATCCATCCCAAGCAACCCATCAAGATTCAAATTTTCAGAAAAATATACACTCATATTTGTAGAGTCAATATCTCCCCAGTTTACAGTTACTCCCTCTAAAGAAATTACCGAATACAACACATTTGCGTTTTCTCCATCAGTAGCAATAGTTTTATCATATGGTAAATATTTATGCTTTTCGATAAATTTACTATTAAGCATTATTCCTGCCTGAAAACCAAGATCAAAACCAAATAAGCCAGAAACATTAACAGTAGTATCCTTTGTATGTATCTTGAAAGAAATGATCGCAGATGGTATATTGTTAAATCCACCTTTTTTATACTCTAATGTATTTTGTGGATATTGTAAACTGTCTAGTAATGCAATATACTTTTCTTTATCATTTACATTTATGATCTTCTTTTTAGAAAGAAGGTTCATAGGTAAAATATTCAAACCATGAGTAAGAATACATTTTTCTATCAAGATAGTATCATTATGAATTTTCACTTTTAAAGGTTTATCCGGATCAATTATTCCTTCATACGCCTTAAGCATTCTCTCTGGTGTTTGTAATAGAATTTGTTTACCTGTTGTGATGGGTAATTGATCGTTCGCAGCCTGCAAAGAATCTATTAAAAATGTTTTTGCTCCACTATCAAGGAAAAAATCATTTTTTGATGTTCCTATAATATTATCATTCTCATCCAAATATGTCAAGGGAATATAAAAATATCCATATTCATATCTTGCAGGAATTATATAGGCATCAATATCATCACAAAATAGAGATAGATATTTTTTCTCACTTTGAGGAATATTTTCTTGTTTTGGGGAATATGAACATGAAACTAAAATAAAGAAAATGATGTAAATACTATTTTTACTCATATAATTTTGTTTTTCAAGTTTTCGGATAATTTTCTGTTAGGGAAAGAAAATCACTGTTTTTAAACGTCATCAACGCCAATGGATTTGTCTTTTGACTTTTCAACCTATGGAACCTGTTCCCTAGTATTCGAGTTTTATATAGATGTTAATGAATATAAACACAGCAAATTATTATCAATATTGTTATAATGAGGGTGTACTAAGGATTATTTCTTATCAAAGAAATACTCTCCCAGCAACACCCCCATGTCGTACAGGTTATTTATATCTACCCATCGCCGAAGCAGAAATAATTTCTATTACTCCTGGACTAACATAACGCCATTTTACGTCACTGGATATCCAATCATTATATCCACCATAACTAGTCTTTCCATAAGAACCATTGGTACACATATTAACTGCTGAGGCTGATCCCCCAGAAGAGGAATAATGACACCCACACCCACAAATACTATAACCGCCTTTGAGCTCATTCATCTCAATGTCAGTTAAACTTTTTAACGCTAAAGAATTCAGTTTTAGCTTTTTTAGTTTTTTCATAACAATTAGTTTTAATTATTGCCTACTCTATGTAAATCGCTTTTTCGGCATCCAGCATTTTTTAGTTCTGTATCAGACAATGCCTTTATACTATTTAATATAGAATAATGTACCAAATCCAGCTAATCCTTTATGTAAGCCTAATGCTTGATAGTGAATATTTTTTATTATTTCATTTGTTTCCAAACAAATAATTTCCTCTTCGCCATCTGTAATAGTTTGTCTTTTTTTACAATAAATTAAATTCTCCCAATTTAGATATGTATTCTTATGATTTGGAAATTTCTTTAATAACAACCGGCATCTCTCTTGATCATCCACATGTCCAATCTTGATTAACTGTGTGAGAAAAAAAACAATAGAATTTTTATAAATATGAGGCAGTGTTTCTATAGGAACAGATGGAAGAAACGTTTCCAATTCATATAAAGTATTTGATAAATCTTCCTTCAAGCCTCTAGCTGTAAAATAAAGTCCTTTTGAAAACAATGGGATTTTTTCGTCCAAATCTTCTAAAAACTGTTTTGTTGTTATTTCGCGTACCGCATCATCTATATCGTCGAATAAATCACTTTCTGCAACTACATACTGTTCCTGTACCAAATAATTTAATCCCCATCCAATACCAGGTAATCCTTCAGCAAAAAACATTGATGCATCATCATTTACCTGGCTGTAAATCTTATCCAATAGCGATTCAGCTAATGCCTCATATTGAGAGTTGTTTGAATATCGAGCATACTGATATAAAAATATAGTTACTCCCATTCTCCCTGTTAATAAACTATTGGATGGTATGCATTGAACCGTGATACTAATAGTATTTGCTATTTCTTGTAAAATTCTGGTGTTACTCATATTACTCATTTTTGTGTGATTGCTTAAAAGCGATAACTCTACGGAAAAAATCAATTAAATCTTTTACATGGAAATCGAAACTGAAAGAAAGCCTATTAGATAATATATTATTCTGTAATTTTTCCATTTGTATTTTATCATATAACTGACCAGCTAGGTCCTCATAATGCTTAAAAAATATTCCAACATTCATTTTCTGAAGGTAAGATTGAGTTGCAACTATATGCCCATCATTATTCTTTTGTATCATAGGTATGCCCCCTGCAGCCAGTACACTCATCCGGGCAGGCATATTTAGATCATCCCATGTTAAAAGAGCAAATTCGCCGTTGTTCCTACTTTCAAAACAATGTAACCAGCCTGCGTCATACTGTGAGAATTCTTTAGTCCAATGCTCTTATGAGCAATGATTATGATGATGTACAAATTTGGGAGCTATTTTTAAAGCATTGTATGCAAATGATCTTTGGCTAGGATTCGATTCGTAAATATGAAGATGAATTCTTTGTTTGGCTAGATATTCTACTCCATCTAACCCCAAACCGATATTCCGACCAGGTAAGACAGTGTGAATATCTCCATCTATTGCGGATAATTTAGGATAAAAATCATTTGTAAAACAATCTCCTTTAGGCAAATCTCCATCCAATATATATGTTAATCCTGTTGTTGTGGGTATAAATTGGTTATACCAAGTTTCGCACTCAGGATTGAGATAAATTTTCCCATCAGCTAAACGGTATAATTCAATAAGCTTATTCCAGGTACCATTTGCTTGAGTAATAAATGGACTTTCCTTATAATGCCAAATGAATGGTATATCCGGAAATTTTCTTATTACATCATAAGCTATAGGAATAGCTCCAAAATTTAACAAACCATAAATAATATCAGGTTTTATTTTTTGAATTTCATTTTCCCAATTTTCTAAAGAAATGTCTTCAACATGCCCAAAAGGAAGGTGTCCTACGTTATTTATAAAAAATGTAGGCCGCTCCATCCACAAACCAAATAGACGATGCCCTTCTTTTTCCAAAGAATATATTCGTTCGGGATGGTAGGACAGTTCTCCAACTAAAAGAATTTTCAAACCATCTTTTTGATAGACAGGTGGTTTTCGAAAATCCTTATACGATTCAACCTCATCAATAAATTTAGAATCAGAAACTCGGACTCTCAAAGGTTCTTCAACATTGTAATACTGCCTGTAATAGTTGAAATGTCCTCCATATTCTTCATTCAATATAACATGATGTTGATATGAATGGATAGTCCAGTTTGAAGTTATTTTATCGATATGATAAAATATACCTTTAGAAACTAATTTATGCCAAAACAACAGAAATAAGTCATCAGTGACTAATTCTGAACGTGTAATCCATCTATCTTCTGTTTTTTTATGAGCCGTTTGCACCAGCTGTAAACAACGCATATCAAAAAGACCTTGTGTTGTTGTGCGTTTTATACTCTGAATTGAGTTTTCCACTTCTGAATCTGCTGCTGCATAAACCAATATTCTATCATTGGATTCATCTAATGCTTTCTTTACGATATCTAAATGATCTTTATAATAAAAATCGTCTGAGGGTAGATAAGCAATGTATTCATATTTAGCCATATCCAACCCTTGATTCAAAGCAAACCCTAATCCTTTATTTCGTTCATTCTTTATATAGCTAATACGATTGTCTGATAAATAATCTTGTATATAAATTTCTGTATTATCTGTACATCCGTCATTAATAATAATCAATTCCCATTGCTGATATGTTTGAGAGAATAAACTTTGTATAGCGCGCCGTATATAAGCAGATTGATTATACGTTGGCATGATGACTGAAAAACCATTCATAAGCTTAGATGTTTAATGTGATTGTATAATATAATTGCCTCTTGGATAATTTCATCCATATTATAATATTTATAAGCACCCAAACGACCCGCAAAATAGACATCTTTACTTTGTTCTGCCTTTTTTTTATATTGCTCGTACCGTTTATTATTTTCAGTCGTATTGACAGGATAAAATGGTTCTCCATCATCTTTCCAAGGGGCAGGAAATTCTTTTGTGATAACTGTATTTGGCTGTTTACCAAATTCAAAGTGCTTAGATTCTATAATTCTGGTGTATGGAGTTTCCCTGTCAGTATAATTAACCGCAGCATTACCCTGATAATTCTCTATCTCTAAAGTTTCCATCTCAAAACGTAAAGAGCGGTATTCCAACTGTCCAAAACAATAATCGAAATACCGGTCTATTGCTCCTGTATAAATAGTAACCTTAGCTTTATTTGTTAATTCTCTATGCGATAAAAAATCTGTATTTATTAATACATCAGCTTTTGCAAAGCATTTTTCGAAAATAGGATTATAACCTCCTATTGGTATACCCTGATATATGTCATTGTAATAATTATTGTTATATGTAAACCGAAAAGGTAATCTTCTGATAATAAATGCAGGAAGGTCTTTGGAGTCTTTACCCCATTGCTTTTCCGTATAGCCTTTTATTAGTTTATGATAGATATCTGTACCAACCAAAGATAAGGCCTGTTCTTCTAAATTCTCCGGATAAGATACTTGTAGTTGTTGAGATTCTATTTTAGATAAGGCTTCTTTAGGGGTTTTAGTCCCCCATAATTGATAAAATGTATTCATGTTAAAAGGGAGATTATATATTTCTCCTTTGTAGTTAGCGATTGGGGTATAAACAAAATGATTGAAATTACATAAGGAACGCATATATTCCCAGACAGACTCGTTAGATGTATGAAAAATATGAGGTCCATATACATGGACGTTAATACCTTCTATATTCTCACAATATAGATTTCCCCCAATATGAGATCGTTTTTCTACAACCAGACAGCGTTTTCCATCCAAAGAAGCTTCTCTTGCAAAAATTGCATTAAAGAGTCCTGCCCCAACCAGAAGGTAATCATATTTATTTTTCATGCTTTTATGTAGATTCGTGGTTTGTAAACTTAGGTCTTTATTTAACATTTAAGGAGGACATTTGAACAATAAAGGAGGACATTTAAACACTTTTTGTCATTCAGACACTAGAGGCAAATTGAGTTTCATGGGGAAAAAGTTATATCCGTTATTTGTTAACGCTAACAAAATCATCGACTTAACATTTTTATTAATATAAAAAAAGTCATATCTTCTAGTTTATAGCTATATTTGACATATTTAGGCATAGTTATTGTACCTAAAAAAAGTATATATTTTTTATTATCTTTTTAATCCTCTTTTTCGTTTTTGTTCCTGCCGTTTCATTCGTTTTGAGAATACATCTTCTTCCATATCTGTTCCATGCTGCTCAAACAAAGAGAGGAATGAAGAAGATATGTCTATATTCTGCCTGTTTGGATTATCATAGTTTTGTAGGTCGGCATTAAAACTTTGAGGAACAGGATTCTTGAATCTCTCCTCAAACATATTTGCTGAAAACTCTTTTCCCAAGCGAGAGCCATTCAGCACAGCTTTATTCTGATAATCAATAAAAGTGACCCCATAAATCCGGTTCTGATCGTTTCTTCTGAATATAGGCTCTATATTTTTTTCTTTCAGCAGCAGAGAAAATTCATCTATGGATTGAGCTTGTTGCATGGCTTTAGTGATAATCGGCTTCAAGTATTCTCTGGTCTTATTGTCCGCTATCTGCTGTTTTGATTTCTCAAAATGCTGATTGAGTATCTGCAAATTGATATCCTTGCCGAATAAGGATGATTTAAACGGTGTGCCGACTTTCTGTTTATTATCATCCAAAGCCGAATATACCAGTCCTTGATACGGGATATTATTTTGAGTGCCTTTTACTTCTTCAACTGTTACATTCATCTTTTCCAATAAAGTATTGTATTCCCCAATAGTTTGGAAGCTGAAATTCCGAAGTATGACTTTAGCGATATTTCCTACCTGCCGTTTTACATCTCCCTCTTTGTAATTCAATGGTTTTGTCGGGATAGTATATACCTGTTTTTCTTGCTTGGTAGCCGGATGCAGATTGTAGTCTTTCTCAATCTGACGACATATCTTCATTGAGCGTACTTTCTCAAAATTGGAATCGATTTTCTTGTCCGTTTCATCTACCCGAATTGATACAACATGAAGATGAATGCGGTCTATGTCCGTATGCTTAAATACTACATAGGGTTGGTTTCCATAGCCCATATCCAACATATACCTATCAGCTATATCCTTGTAATCTTCATCGGATAGTTTGTCTTTCGGACTGGGATTAATTGATACATGGAATATCGGGTTTTCGGTTCTTCTATTAGCTGTCAAATAAGGCTCGAATGATTTTAATGTAGTCTGCATAGCAAATAAACCATCCGTCCTCTCATATACATTGTTGGATGATAGAAGCTCTGCTTCGTCTTTATCTATCTTATTTTTATTGTACAAAAGCGTACCGAAAAGGGAGGTATTGGAACTTATTTTTGCAACCATTCTTTTTCTAATTGTTGAAGCTGGATTTCTATTTCCTTATAAGTAGTAACCAATCCGATAGTCGCTTTCTCCAATTTGTAGAGATAAGCCAATGCCTTTTTCTCGCCTAATTGCTCTTTCAGTAAGCGTAGAAGCTGGTTATAATTATTCCCAATCTTTCTCATTTGACCTCTGAACTGGGATAGTTTTATGATATAATCCATCCTTGCTTTATCAATTATCTTGACTTTCAGGGAACTGTTCAGCACCTTATCCCGGATAAAATGAGCCGGATATTTATATCCCGACAGATGGAACATCGTTTCAAAACGGATGTTGTCAGCTTCATTGAGCCGCACATAATGCCTATGGATAGCCGGATCGGCTTTAGGCTTACGTCCGGAATTGGATTTTCTTGAATTACTATTTGTATGCATCTGTTTAGTCTTTAGTTCTTCTTCATTTATAATTGACTTCGTCGATTACTTTGCAGTTCCCCCTTTGGGGATTAAGGGGCTGGTCTTTTATCTTTTTTCTCCTGAACTCCGACTTTGGAGGCGTTCCTCCCCCGACTTTCAAAGGAGTGGGGCGAGTTATTTTGAAGCATCTGAAATTATTTTCAGGGGCTCAAAATACAACTCGCCTTAGACCTATGTCTAAGAAAATCCGCTTGTAGGCGGATTCATTGGTAATCTCTGAATAAGATTCATGCTTTATCGAGAGTAGGAAGAAAATATCAGAGTCAGTCTGATTCATTATCTTCTTCATTGTCGGATCTTCTTGAACCGATAGAATCAATATCTTTTACGAATTGTTCCCCGGCTTCCTGCCATAGAGCATTCAGCAAATCTTTATTTGTCTGGAAGTGCTCATTTAATATAGCATCTGCCAGTGACGATGTAGTGGTGTAATTATCGAACTTAAATAAAAAGGCAGTGTCTTTCAGCTTTTGATAAGCTTCTTCACTGACATATATTACCCTGCGGTTGCGTATGCGCTTCTCCAGACAGAACAATTCCGTATATTGTTCTTTGGTTAATGTGTTAGATTTTCTTTGTCTCATAACCGGATAAATTAATGGATTAATAATTTGTTTGAATACAGATTCCCGTGTCGATTACTGCTACAAATAAAATCATAAATATCAATGAATTAAAACAAAGCAGCCCGATTGGAGCATTATACTTTCAATCGCTGTATATTGCTTTATAAGCCGGGGAGAGAAGACATATATCCTGCTCTATTCTGCTTTCCGGATGAAATAATAACTTATGGCTGTAATGATTCAATAATAGATAGTATCATTGATAGATAGGCAAAAAGACTTATTGATATAGAATTATCTATAAATACATATACAAAAACTGATGTCCTTATTTGAATAAGAACCGAAATCCTTCCTTATATAAGGATTAGTATATGAATTGAAAGAAATATTGAATGAAGGACTGTTCTATGTATTGATTCTGGTATTGATGTCAATCTTGATGCAAATACAAGTGTCAATACTAAAATACTAAAATCCTACTATATACCAATATTGAAACACTTACTGAAAAAAATCTGGCTTTCTTCTTATCCTATTGATTATATCGAAGCCCGGCCAACCACTGCCAACGACTACCACCCCGCTGTGGATTTACCTACTCTTTCAAAAGAACTCCCGAAATTTATATTGATTTTGCTATTCCATCTGGAATTTGTAAAAAAAACGACACTGTCGGACAAGGGCTGCCAGTGAATTGAAATGTGATGTTAGTATCAATAATTCGGGTTTACTTTACCGGAAATTTTGGATTAACATTCTTTATGGCATCTATCCGGTGTCAATCAGCGCCAAATGATGCCAACAGGCAGAGGACTATTGATATAGCCAAATATTGTGCCTTTATTTGCCAGAACGAACGATTATTGAGAAGTATAATATAAACCTAAAACAAGATTAGCCTATGGGATTAAAAATTATTGACGAAAAAGTTTTTGAGAGAATGAAGCAACTGATAAGGATGCTTCATGAAAGAAGTAAAAATATGGTGCCGAAATCGGCTAAAGGAGAATGGGTGGATAATCAGGATGTACTCCTGCTGTTGGGGATTTCACTTCGTACCCTCCAGTCGTACCGGGATAGGGGCGTATTACCTTATTCGCAGATCGGGCATAAGTGTTATTACAAGCTATCGGATGTGCAGTTGTTATTGGAAAAATCAAGAATTGATAAATCGCTAAAGAATAAAAGATAATGGAAGATGAAGATGTATTGGGGAAGAACTCTCCTGAAATCAAGGAGCTGCTGGCTCTGGTACAGGAGACGGAGGATAATATCGAGCTAAGCCTCAAAGCAAACAAACCCGGACTATATGGCGAACATTACCTGAATAACAAGCAGGTATGCGATCTGCTACATATATCCATGCGCAGCTTGCAGGATTACCGGGACAAGGGAAGGATAGCATTCTACAAATTGGAGGGCAAGATACTCTATGCCGAATCGGATATCTATAAGATGCTGGAAGATAATTATTATAAGGCTTGGCAGTAATATAAATCAAGCAAAGTTTAACTAAAAAAGCCAAGCCGGATAGTAGCACTATTACCTCCCTAACTAACAACAATTATTTTTTCTTTTTCCGACTGGTAACCATTTTTTACAGGAAGCAGAATAAATGAGACAAATCTTTTCCTAAAGGGAAAACCTGTCAGGGCTTGGATTTGGCGTTTTATTCGCTTCCTGTTCTTTTGTGGGCGGAGGAATAAAAAGAAAATCTTTAAAAATGAGAAGTTTACCTAGAAGTGTACATTATTGTACGCTTCACTTCTTGCCGGAGAGTTTTTTTGTTATGCAGGGAAACGGAATAACGAAAAGTCTCGCACGGCTTATAAAAATAAAAAGCGGATTGATTAGTTTTAATTCGCTTTCGGTTTTATCTGTTTTTTCCAAAGTGAAAAATTATCTGTTATTGAAATGAGCCTCTACATTTGCCATATCCCGCAAGATTGAATTATCCAACACTTTCGCATAATGCTGCGTCATCAATGTATTGGAGTGACCGAGTATTTTAGCGACATTTTCCATCGATACATTATTGGCTAAAAATACAACTGTTGCCGCCGTATGACGGGCTACGTGTGTGGTTAGTTTCTTAGTAATACCGCATATATCGGCCAGTTCTTTCAGGTATCCGTTCATACGTTGGTTACTGGATACGGGGAATACACGGTTGCGTTCAATACATTCAGGATGAGAAGAGTATTTATCAATAAGTTTTTCAGCTATACTGAGTACTGGAATGTTGCACATATTATTAGTCTTCTGCCTGTTTTTGCGAATCCATAAAGCTCCGCTATTATCTCTGACAAGGTGTTCGGGGGAAAGGGCATGTATATCCGTGAAAGCAAGTGCTGTAAAACAGCAAAATACGAATATATCCCGTACTGTTTCAAGTCTCGGAATAGAAAACTCCTTATTCATCAGTGTTTCTAATTCTTCCTGTGTCAGAAAATCTATATGGGTTTCTTCAAGCCGGAATTTATACCCTAGGAAAGGGTCTTGCTTCAGAACTCCATTTACCAAAGCTATACCGATTATCTTCTTAATATTTTTCAAACGGTTTACGACTGAGTTGTGCGCATTATTACGATGTACTTTCAGATAAGTTTCAAATTTTCGAATGAAGTTAAGGTCTATTTCACGAAGGGGTATGTCTGATAGTCTGTATTCCTTTTTCAGGAAATCTTTCAGATATTCTGCGGTGGATTCATAACGCATAACGGTCTTTTCTGTAAAATCCTTACCTATTAAAGCACGGACTTCTTTATTATGTTCGTCAAATGCTTCTAATAAAGTTTTGTTCTCTAGTCCTAAACCTTGATACCTGTTACGAATAGTTTCTACGGTTATAGCTTTGCCATCAATTTCCAGTTCACGATGGATTTTCAGGACTTTTGCCCTGACAGATTCAATGTAAAGGTTTAACTCGTCAGCTATGCGGCTTTTACCTTTAGCACATTCTTTAGTTTGGTTCCATTGGTCGATAGGGATACTGCGACGTATAAGGATATCACAGCTTTTCTTATCCACAGTGATACGCATACAAATAGGTGCTTGTCCGTTCTTTAATAATTTGCCCTTTCTGAGAAAGAACAAAATACTGAATGATTTTCTTCTCATTTTAAATACAATTTTAATGATACAAAGTTATTAACTCATCATCAAGCTATATCTACGCAAAATACAGTGTATCAATGAATAAAATCATAATAATGGGACATTTTATGTGGAATCCGAAGTCCCACTCATAAGCCACTAAAGTGTTGCTTTAAACCACTGTTTTCAGCATAACGGACTAAAATAAAAATCCCTAATAATTATTCATTATCAGGGATTTACTTCTTTCTTCGTATCTACTCCGTTGTCTCACTAAGATTCGAACTTAGACAGGCAGAACCAAAATCTGCAGTGCTACCATTACACCATGAGACAAGCCTATTGCTTAAAAGCAGTGCAAAAGTATAAGTTTTTTGTGAATAAACAAAAAAATACCCTACTTTTTCCCATATTATAGTCAAATATGCGCTATTTTAGCCGTTTATATCATAAAATGAAGGCGGTTCTGGAGGTTTACCTCAGCTATACCACCATCTATATCGAGATACAGAATATTCATATTCGGGTAAATCTCCTTGATGCGCTTCTCTACTCCTTTGGCCACAATATGATTGGCTATACACCCGAACGGCTGCAAACAAACTACCTTATTCACTCCCTTGCGGGCATAGTGGGCAATCTCACCCGGAATAAGCCAACCCTCACCAAACTGATTCGATAAGTTCAATACCTCTGATGCAGCTTCGGCTTTAGCATAGATAGATTCGGATGCTTCGTAGAACTTAAACTTGCTCAGAATCTTTTCTGCTTTCTTCACTTTGCCATTTATATACCACCAAATCAATGGCTTCAACGTTTTAGAGAAGATAGTTTCTTCGTCCAGTCCGTTTTCCACATTTACTTTACTATTAACAAAGAACTGCATAAGGAAATCCAGAAGCGGAGGTGTAGACACTTCCACATTCTTAGAACGAAGCCACTCTGAAATATTTGCCTGCGCATAGTTGTTATACTTCACAAATATCTCACCGATAAGACCGACTTTAGAATATTCCTTATCATAAATAGGCACATTATTAAAGTCCTCAACGGCTTCTTTCAGCAAACGGAAAAGCGTTTTCACATCTTTTGCCCTCACAGCATCTATCCCACGCTCGATATAGAAATCGAAAACGTTCTGAGAAGCCCCTTCTTTCTTTTCTCTGACAGATATAGCGCTGTGCATTTGTTGTAGCCCATCACCATAGAGCACAAGAGGGATAGCTATTTTTGCTACCTTTTTCCATTCCAATGTGAACTCACTTTCATCGTTCTGATAAGTCTCACCCGAAGTGAGTGCTATAACAGGAATATCGTTAAATCCTGCATTCTGAAGTCCCGTTTTGATCTGGGCAATATAATTCGTAGCACGGCATTGTCCTCCCGTCTGAGTAATAGCCAGCACAATATCTTTCACATCGTAATTACCGGACTGAAGGGCGTTTATAATATCCCCAAGAACCAATGTTGACGGATAACACACTTCATTATTTCCATACATCAGTCCCAGATCGGCAGATATTTTATTCGACTTCGGAAGATTCTCAACTTTCAGGCCTAACAACTCACCCAATGCCGGAGCAAAAGGTGATATGAAATCGCATAGCCAAGGCAGAAGGATTGTTTTATTCTTGTCTTTCTCTTTCTTGTAAGGAACTGAATAGCCTTTGTAGAACTGAGAAGCAGTGACATCTAAAGATTTTACAGCCTTCAAAGATTCTACCAACGAACGAAGACGCAAACGGATAGATCCCGGACTGGCAATTTCGTCAATTCTCAAAACGGTGATATTTTTACCTACAGCCTTTAATATATCGCGTGTTTCATCCATAAAGAACGAATCGGGACCACATCCGAATGAGTTGAGTTGTATCAACTGTATATTCTGCGGAAGTTTAGCTACTTCCATAGCCGCCTGTACCACACGGTTAGGATACGACCATTGTGAAACAATATTCAATTTGCCGAAGCCTTGACTTTCGGGCTTACGGAAAACATCATCAGTGAGTACCGTTACTCCCAGATCGGAAAGAATCTGCCCTACCTTCTGATGTATCAGCGGATCGGTATGATAAGGACGACCGGCAACAACAAAGGTGAGTTCACCCGATTCGATACCTTTATCCAACAATTCTTTCTGATAGTCATATAATTCTTTTTTCAGACCGTTCTTTACGGTCAGTGCACTTTGGAATGCTTTCTCAAAGACTGATTTGGAAACTCCCAATCCCGACAGGTAACCGAAACATCCTTTATACAGTGCTTTATCGCTACTGAATGTTATGACAGGTTCATCAAAAGGTATTCCATGACGACCGGACGGGTCTATCGAGCTTTGTATAACATCTGGATAACCACTGACAACCGGACAATTGAACGAATTGGATGCCTGACCGAATTCTTTTTCTTCTTTCGGCACAATCGGATAAAATATCCTGTCCACTTTCTGTTCTATCAATGCCAGAATATGACCATGCACAAGTTTAGCAGGGAAACAGATATTATCTGACATCACCCCTCCTACTCCTTTCTGATAAAGCGGAAATGTAGATTCAGGCGACAAGCGCACATTAAAGCCGCATTCGGTAAGCAGTGTGTGCCAGAATGGATAATTGTCGAACATATTGAGTACGCGGGGAATACCGATCGTTTTTCCTTTTTCGATATTCTCAGCATTTACCGGACGGTTAAATAATATCTCATTCTTCCTATCGAAAGCATTGTACCCCTCTTTACGATCATTATTCTTATTATAAAATACCTTCTCGCACTTATTACCTGCAAAGCTAATATTACCATTGTTAAATTTAAAGCGGAGTACCGAGCACAGGTTTGTACAACCTTTACATGTCAACTCTTTGGAGTCTATCGTACTAAGATCAAACAGAGCTTCCTGACCTGCAAAACTAGTTTCGCCCTGTCCCTTTTCCCAAAGTTTGTGAGCATAAAGAGCCGCACCCAAAGCACCCATCAGTTCGGGATGATCGGTAGAACTCACCGTTTTACCGGAAAGCATCTCCAACGCACGATAAACAGCATCGTTGCGGAATGTTCCGCCCTGAACAACGATATGGTCGCCCAACATGTTCAGGTTGGATATTTTAAGTACTTTGAAAAGGCAATTCTTTACAACGGAATACGCCAGTCCGGCAGCAATATCGTCATTCCCCGCATTTTCGCGCAAAGACTGTTTTACTTTTGAGTTCATAAACACTGTACAGCGTGAACCGAGATCGCTCGGGTATTTCGCCAGACAAGCGGCGCGTGTAAAATCTGCCAGTTCCATATTCATGGTGGTAGCAAAATTTTGCAGGAATGAGCCGCAACCTGCCGAACAGGCTTCGTTCAACTCTATATTTGAGATCACGCCATTGCTGATAAAGATAGACTTGATATCCTGTCCGCCTATATCCAATACGAACGAAACATCAGGATCAACATATTGTGCTCCCGAAAGATGCGCTATTGTTTCCACAATGCCGTAATCGAGACCTAAAGCCGATTTCATCAGATCTTCGCCATATCCTGTGGCTGCCGAAGAAAGGAATTTTACAGTTACTCCCTTTTCTTCTGCCTCTTTGTAGAACAGTGACAATCCCTCCATGACTTTCTTTAACGGATTGCCTTCATTGTTGCCATAAAACTTGTAGACGATGTTTGCTTCCGAGTCCATTACCACCACTTTAGAGGTCGTAGAACCCGAGTCTATACCTAAGAAGCATTCTACATATTTATTTTCGCCCAGAGGCTTAAACCGCAATTCTTTTACATTTCGGTTGGCATCCCATTCTATATATTCGAGTTCATCTTTGAACAAGGGTTCCAAAGCATCGGTATGGTTTGACGATGTAGACTCCGATAGCTTCTCTATCAATTCCTTCAGACCACCTACTTTTGCATTTTCTTCTTCATAAAGAGCCGATCCCCAAGCCGGAAAGTATTCTCCGTTGTCGGGAACGATTATATCCGAGTCCTGAATCTTAAGAACTTCGCGGAAAGCATTGCGAAGGGCAGGGATAAAAGTCAACGGCCCACCGATACAGATTACTTTCGGTATTACATCGCAACCGCGCGCTAATGTGGTCACAGACTGTAAAGCTACGGCATGCAGTATGGATGCTGAAATATCCGACACAGGAATATTACGGCTGATAAGGTTCTGCACATCTGTTTTAGCAAATACTCCGCAACGTGAAGCGATAGGATATATTTTATCGAAGTGCAGGGCTTTTTCTCCCAACTCTTCCACAGATATATTCATCAGGCTGGCCATCTGGTCGATAAATGCACCTGTACCTCCTGCACAACTTCCGTTCATACGGATATCGGGATGACGTCCTTCGTTGAAGAAAACCATCTTGGCATCTTCGCCACCTAAGTCTATCAGCGTATGTGCTGCCGGATATACATTCTTTACTACTTCTACGGCAGCGACTACTTCCTGCACAAAGGAGATACCGACACGCTCGCCGATCCCCATACCGGCCGAACCCGATATATTTATAGTAAAGCTTGCCTCAGGGAATAATTCTGCGACTGTGCGTAATTCGCCAATCAATGTTTCCTGTATATTCGCCTGATGGCGGCAATATGATTTATGTATGATCTGTAATTCATCATTAAGAACGACAATTTTTACTGTGGTAGATCCCACATCAATCCCCATTCTATATTGTTGTTTCTTATTCATCACTATGTAGGATTTATTTTATTCGTTATTGCAAGGTTTAAGGGCATTAATAGTAAACTCTATCACATATTTTTCATGGTTAGCTATCAACTCATCATAGATGTTGCGTGGAATTTCCATGAGCGTCATTGCCAGATTGCCAAACATGAACGGGAACATACACAGAGACAATATATTGAGTAGAAAATCTGCCACAGGTGTCTCTCTGATTGTTCCTTTCCTTATTTCTTCCTCTATACGCGCTTCTATCTTAGTGAAAGAACTGAGCGGATTTCTGTTTTTTATACGGTGAGTCAGTCCTTCCGGATTGAGGCTAACTTCATTGAGTATAAACGCGGCTATCTGAGGGTATTCGAACAGTATCTCATAATAGGTATGTATCCATGTCTCGATAAGCTCGAAAATAGGAAGATCTGAGGTAATAGTCTCAAATATCCTTTTGGTAAGTACATCCAGTGCATCCTCAAATATGATCTCAAATAAATTATACTTCGACTTGAAGTAGTAATTTACCATTGCCACATTTGTGCCCGACGCTTTAGCTATATCCCTTACACTCGTGCCTTTAAAGCCGTTTTTTATAAAAAGTTTTTGCGCTTCTTTGAGTATCCGGTCTTTTACTTCCGAAGAATCTTCTGAGTTAAACATATGTTCTAAACGATTGTTTAATTACAAATTTAAACAAGACCATCTAACTAAACAAGTGTTTAACTATATTTTTAAAGATAATTATCAAAAAAGTAAGTAACTGTTTAAATTTGATTGGCAATCTTATTTTGTATTATTTCAAATATATTTTTTTCTTTTTATTCTCAGGTTTAGCGGGCTAAACCAAGAATAGAAAGTAGAAAATAGAGAAGAAAGAAGAATATGAATATTATCGAATTGCGGGAGTCTTGTTTTTAAATCATTAGGGACTACTGTAAGAATTTTAAAGCCCTTTCCATATCCTCCGGCGTATCAATACCGATAGTCTCTGCATCGGTATAACCTACGCGTATGCGGTAACCGTTCTCTATCCAGCGAAGTTGCTCCAAAGATTCGGCCTTCTCTAATGAAGACGGTGGCAGTTGAGTTATCTCTGCCAGAACATCGACGCAGTAGGCATACATACCTACATGTTTGTAGAAAGTGTGTTTATCGAGCCACTCGGCATGATGCACATCGCGGATATAAGGAACAATGGAACGGCTGAAATAGATCGCCTCGTCATTTTTATTGATAACTACTTTGGGCGAATTGGCATTAAACAGCGCATCAAACCCATCCTCTTTCTTAAAAGGCTTCACAAGGGTTGCCAATTCTACAGTGCTGCTATCAAAGCAGTTTTTCAAAGCCTCGATTTGTTCCGGTTGAATAAAAGGTTCATCGCCCTGTACATTGATGATCACATCGAAAGGCTGACCTATTTTAGTGTATGCTTCCTGTATGCGGTCTGTTCCGCTACGGTGCCCGCTCGATGTCATTACAGCTTTACCACCGAAGCTCTCTACCGCATCAAAGATACGTGAATCGTCTGTTGCAACCCACACTTCCTCTACTGCTTTTTTCACTTGTTCATATACCCGTTGTATCATCGGCTTTCCGCCCATATCGGCCAGTGGTTTTCCGGGAAAACGGGTTGAAGCATAACGTGCAGGAATGATAGCGATAAATTTCATGACCAATTATATTAAGATGGTATAAAGATAAGGCATATTTTAGAAATGAGTGTATATTTGCAGTTGTTATGAATAAGGCTTTATTAAGTATAGGAACGAACGAAGACAGAGAAACTAATCTGATTCTTTGTCATCAGATGTTGAATGATTTATTTGAAGAAATACATTATTCAGAGACATCTATAACCACACCCTATGGCTCTGCCTACAAGAACGATTTTCTGAACCAACTGGCTATCGGCTATACATCGAAAAATAAAGAAGAAGTAACTCCCTTATTAAAATCTATAGAGAAACAAATAGGGCGAAAGGCATCTGATAAGGCAAAGGGCATTGTAAAAATAGATATTGACCTCGTTATCTGGAATGAAGAAGTATTGAAACCTGGCGAAATAAGCAGAGATTATATAGCAGACCTGCTGCCTACACTGGAAAGCTGACTACTACCAGAGTTCTTCCTGTATCCGCCTCAGCACATCTCCACTATCATTATTAAACTTTCTGGCAAAATAAGGAAAGCGCGTACCATACTCATCATTAAATTCAATATGCGTTTTCAGAAAATCCACATGGCGGTTTTCCATTGTCGCAGGAGGGCTGGGTACTTCCCAATCGGTGTACGTAAGGCTCGAACGGGTTTGCGACATGAAAGGAGAGTTTCCTATTATAGTCTGAAAAAAGGCCTCGTCGGGAACCAGCGTATGGCGAAAGAATTTTATGTATCTTTTATCTTCAGCTATAGTTTTTAATATATAATGTACACAGTCGGCAGTAAGAGCAAACCACTGAGTTCCGGCATAAATTTTAAATGGGGCTTTCCGTTTCACCTTCAGCTTTTTCAATAAAATCTCGGTAAGTAAAAACGGATTGTAGAGTTTTGCATTTCGACGCTTGAAATCAAAGTAATAATATTCGTACCGCTCTATTGGTTTAAACGGTACAGGTACAGGGGCTATATCTATATATTCTTTTCCCTCTTTCAGCAGATCGAACAGAAATTGTTTTGGACGTATAGGATAGTCTACCCCACTTATCAGTATATAGTAATCTGCATCAATCATGTAACCGACACCATACTCCATCAGAGCCAGAGTGGCTTCGATCATGGTAAATCCACCCCAGTTAATATCAATGTGTTCAGATATTACACTTACATTAGGTAAAGACGGGCTGTATGTTTCACTTACCTTTTTATCGATATGAATGCAGAATGAAACATCTTTTCCATTCAGCACCTCTATCAAACGATCGAGATGCTTGAAATTGTTGTGAGCTAATATGAGGTAACATATTTTCATTTCTCAATAGTATTTTTCTGCCCCGCCATATCCTTTTATCTGCTTATTAGCCCTTGTTTTTTCAAGAAAATGCGTCAGTCGTTTCTGTAAATCATTCGGATTATCGCGAGCCATATCTATATATGCAATTCTTATCCGCTTATAAGAATCGGAGAAAGACGAGAAGTTCTTCCAAGCCAACTCATCCTTTTTTATTTCATCGATAATGTAGTCGGGAAACACATATTCTTCTTCCAGAATAAAGCGTATGGAATCAACTACCGACGGATGGATCATGTTATTTTTGTGTAGCCAGACGATTCTTTCCTTATTCAGTTGCGAATAAGTACTCTTGGTATTACGAACGGAATAACGCTGGATGGTATGGTGTTCATCCAGCGTTTTCAATATACTGTCGATCCATCCGAAGCATAGCGCTTCTTCTACGGCATCGTTATATAATATTACCTCTTCTCCTGAAGACTTTTTAGGGCAGACAAGCCATATTTCATTTTCTGTCTGAAAATTAGCTTCCAGCCATTTACGCCATTCTTCCCTGTTTTTCACATATAATGTATTCATCACAGAAAGAGGTTTGGTAAAGTAAAAGAAGTCCTATCTTTTACGTTTTGTACTATTGGTCTTATTCTTTTCTTTCAGTTGCTGTTGCTGTAAGCGTTGAGCTTCTTCAAGGCGAGCCATAAATCCTGATTTCTTCTTCGGCTTGGCTTTATTCGCTTCCAGTTTTGCCAATACCTTTTCTTCATCTATCATATAGCGGAACCCTATAGTCAACAGTATTGTTATCAACAGAGACAGGAAGTAATAATATGTAAGCCCCGAAGGGAAATCGTTCAATACAAACAAGAATATCAGCGGCATCAGGTACATCATCCACTTCATACCCGGCATTTGTTGTTGTCCGGTATTGGTCATTTCCATATTGAATTTAGTATAAATAATATTCGTTATGGTCATCAGAATACAGAATAAACTGATATGAGATCCAATCAGTGGAATAGAGCTTCCCCATTCTATAATAGCATCATAAGTAGAGAGGTCATTTGCCCAAAGGAAACTTTGCTGACGCAGTTCTATCGCATTCGGGAAGAACTGGAACAAGGCTATGAGTATAGGCATCTGTAAAAGTAGCGGTATACACCCACTCATCGGGTTTACCCCGGCCTTATTATAGAGCGCCATAGTAGCCTGCTGCTTTTCCATTGCCTGCTCCTGTTTAGGGAACTTGGCATTCAGCTCCTCTACCTGAGGGCGTAATACACGCATCTTGGCAGACGACATGAAAGATTTATAAGTCAATGGCGAGATTACCAGCTTAACGATTATCGTCAACAACAGAATAACAATACCCATCGACAAGCCTGTACCTCTAAGGAAATTAAAGATAGGAATTACAAAATACTGGTTTACCCAACGGAATAAAGTCCAGCCTAGTGGAACTAGTTTATCCAGATCGAGTTGTTTATCCACATCTTTTATATGGCTATCATAATTTTTCAGCGCAGTGTACGACATCGGTCCCATGTAATATGTAAACCCGGCACGCATCGTTCCGTCATTCATATCTACCTTGCCCGGCGTGTATATGTGTGCCGAACATGCTTTCAGATACTCACTATCTTCGTTTTCCTTAGCTAGTATTTTAGACTCAAGCAAAACGGTTTCTATTTTTTCGTCAGCAATAAGTATTGGCGCAAAGAACTGGTTTTTGAATGCAATCCACTTAGCCGGTTCTTTTACTTCTACTTCATCGTTCTTATCGGCGCTCAGTTCTTTGACATCACCACCCACATATTTATAGTAAACATGAGAATAACGTTGCTCGTTCTTTAGGCTCTTCTCCTGTCTGCGCATTTTATGCGACCAGGTCATTTCGATAAGGTCTGCCTTATCTCTGTCGAGCATCGGTTGCAAGCCTACCAGATTGATGTCATATTTCATCATATAATTATCATCCGACAGCTTGTACACAAAGTCGATATGTTGATTTGCCGAATACGAATAGCGCATGATCAGCGAATTAGCACTATCTGTCTGTATGGGGGTAAAGTTCAGATCACTGGTGCGCAATACCTTACGTTGTCTGTTGGTTAACAGTAATGAAAATTCGGCGTCATTGTTATTAAAGAGATATAAAGAATCCGTATTATCCTTAGTATGCACATTATAGCCCATATAATCTTTCAGGCGGGCACTCACCATTTGTCCTCCTTTGGTAGAGAAAACGATTTTGAGTTTATCATTCTCTAGGGTAACAAATTGTTCTGCCTGTTGAGCCGCGTTTTGTAAAGAGTCTACCGCTATACTTACAGAGTCTTCCTGAGCCGAAGCTGCAAAAAAGTCGTCGGCAGCATTTTCCTTTTTCACACCCGACGTATCAGGTATAAGTTTCTCTTGTTCTTTTAGCAGGGTTTGAGCGTATTCTATCGAATCTTTCCTGAACTGTTCCTTCTGCCGGGCAATATCTTCTGCCGAAGGCTGGTTCAGCAGGGTAAAGCCAATAATTACAGCAGCAATAAGTACAAATCCGATAATCGTATTCTTATCCATCTATAATTTTGTATAAATTTATTATTCTATTTCACAAGTCGTTTTCTCGCAACAACATAACTCAAGTAAACTTGGTTCTGCCCTCATTGCTTAACGAAAACATTCCTTCCTTTTATAATTTATTTTTTCTTATTCTCTACAACGGCTTTGATAAAGCTTATAAATAAAGGATTAGGCGATACTACCGTACTATTGTATTCGGGATGGAACTGTACTCCTAAAAACCATTTTTTATCCGGCACTTCTACTACTTCGACTAATCCCATTTCAGGATTGATTCCTGTGCATTTCATACCATGCTTTTCAAAATCCTCTTTATAGTCACCATTAAATTCGAAACGGTGACGGTGACGTTCTTCGATCAGTTTCTTGCCATAAGCTTTATAGACAAGTGAGCCTTTCTCTAGTTCGCACTTATATGCACCCAGACGCATGGTGCCGCCCATGTTGGTTATATTCTTCTGCTCTTCCATCAGGTCGATAACCTTGAATGGCGTATGAGGATTCATCTCGGTCGAATTTGCATCTTCGAGTCCCAATACGTTACGCGCATATTCTACAACCATGCACTGCATTCCCAGACAAATACCGAATGTAGGCATATCATGCTCTCTAGCATATTTCAGGGCATGAAGCTTACCTTCTACCCCGCGTTGTCCAAAACCCGGAGCAATAACTATGCCATCGAATGAAGATAATGCTTTTTCGACATTCTCTGCGGTCAATTTGTCAGACAGCACAAATTGCAGGTCGAGCTTACGATCATTATATATAGCTGCTTGCAGAAGCGATTCGTTAATCGATTTGTAAGCGTCCGGCAGTTCTACATATTTGCCGACCAATCCGATACGGACTGTATCTTTGGCATTTTTCTTCTTGTCAAGGAAATCGCGCCAAGGCTGCATAAGAGGTTTCTCTCCTATCGGCATGCCTAGTTTGCGCAGGACAGTTTCATCCATCTTTTGTTCCTGCATCATCAAAGGCACTTCGTAGATAGTTGATACATCTACCGACTGCACCACCGCATCAACCTCAACGTTACAGAACAGAGCCACTTTACGCAGAATATCTTTGTTCAGCACATGTTCGGTACGCAGTACAAGCAAATCGGGCTGTACCCCCTCCGATTGCAGCTGTTTTACGGAATGTTGTGTCGGTTTGGTCTTCACCTCTTTAGCCGCAGCAATATACGGCACATAGGTAAGATGTACGCACAGGCAGTTATTACCAAGTTCCCAACGCAACTGACGTATGCTTTCGATGAAAGGCAGGGACTCTATATCGCCTACTGTCCCTCCGATTTCGGTGATTACAAAATCATAGTTATATTTCGAGCCCAACATTTTGATGTTGCGCTTTATTTCGTCTGTTATATGTGGTACGATCTGAACCGTCTTTCCCAGATAATCACCCTTGCGTTCTTTGTTGATCACGCTCTGGTAGATACGCCCTGTAGTGATATTATTATCTTTATGGGTAGGCTGGTTGAGAAAACGCTCATAGTGCCCCAAATCAAGATCGGCCTCGTGACCGTCGACAGTCACATAGCACTCTCCGTGTTCGTAAGGATTAAGTGTACCGGGATCGATGTTGATATAAGGGTCCAGTTTCTGAATTGTCACTTTATAACCTCTGGCCTGCAAGAGTTTGCCAAGTGAAGAGGCTATAATACCTTTACCTAAGGAAGATATAACTCCTCCTGTAACAAATATATACTTCGTATTAGCCACGACTTTTCGTTTTTTATTTTTATAGACTCGAAAAAGAAAGCACAAAAGTACAAAAAATATTTAGCTTTCCACATTTGTGGCTCTTAGTAGTTAGGTTAAAATCTCTCTGATTTGTTAATTATGCGAATCAGTATTTGATGTTATATTAAATAAACCTTCTATTATTTTCTACTGCGCGCAATCACAGATTGCTTGCATTCCTTTTGGCCTAAGCCCCAAAAGGAATCAAAAAGTCTTTTGCGCCCCGCTTCATAGGACGACCCGTTATAGGGCTCAAAGGCTAAACAAAAAAACTCGCTCACAACTTTGTATTGTTCCAATCAACGGTTAAGCTCAAACACGTTTTTGTTTTACGCCTTTCTCTCCCTACGGGTGCCCCGTCCATAAAGCTAATGGCGCGTGCTGACGCTCGATCTGGAGACAATAAATAAAGGATTTACTTATAACTTGTAACTGCCCAAAGGGCGAAGTAACTAGTAGCTAATAAACAAACATATAATTTCAACTACTGAAATTCGCATTAATAATAAACGTCCTATTATTTGCTGCGCACAATTAAAAATATCCAAACCAACATGTCAAAAAACATAAAATTATCATCTTTACCGAATGTTTTATCCATATCTTGCTGACTATTAAAGAACAAATAACTATCTTTGCACTTCGAGACATCTTAGTGTCGGTCTTACCTCAATAGTTTTTCCCTCACAATTTGTATTTATAAACTAAAACAAGACTGCTAACATAGCGGCCGGACTTCTATTTAATGACATTTAAAGAACTAAAGATTATAGAGCCCATACTGAAGGCACTAGAAGAAAAAGGATATGAGAATCCTACCCCCATACAAGCACAGGCTATTCCTCCTGTATTGAACAATAATGATTTATTAGGCCTGGCACAGACGGGAACAGGAAAAACCGCAGCATTTGCCATACCTATCATTCAACAATTATATCAAAATAAGACAGTTGGGAAGAAACGCGAAATAAAGGCACTGGTACTTACCCCCACGCGGGAACTGGCAATACAGATCGATGAATGTTTCAGCGATTATGCCAAATATACAAACCTACGCCATGCGGTAATATTCGGAGGTGTGAATCAGAAGCCTCAGGTAGACAAACTAAAGCAAGGAGTCGATATCCTGATAGCGACACCGGGGCGCCTGCTAGACCTGATTGCCCAAAAGCATATTCAGCTCAGCCAGATACAGCATTTTGTGCTCGATGAAGCCGACCGTATGCTCGATATGGGTTTTATACATGATATTAAACGCTTGTTGCCATTGTTGCCTAAAAGGAAACAAACATTGTTTTTCTCGGCTACCATGCCTGATACAATATCAAAGCTGTCGAAAACAATTTTGTACAAACCCGTAAGAGTGGAAGTTGCTCCTGTATCGTCTGTTGTGGACATTATAGAACAGCGCTTGTACTTTGTAGAGAAACCGCAAAAGAGCGAACTACTTATTGACATCTTAGGAAGAGAAAAAGAAAAAGCTGTTCTTGTTTTCTCACGCACAAAACATGGGGCGGACAAGATAGCACGCGTATTGAACAAAAAGGGTATCGGGTGCGAAGCCATTCATGGCAATAAAAGCCAGAATGCAAGACAACGGGCGCTTACCAACTTCAAGTCGGGTAAAACGCGCGTAATCATAGCTACGGATATTGCAGCAAGGGGTATAGATATTGCCAATCTGGAACTGGTCATCAACTACGATTTGCCGGATATACCGGAAACCTATGTTCATCGCATTGGCCGTACCGGACGCGCAGGGCATAGCGGAACAGCTCTTACATTCTGTTCGAGCGAAGAATACCCGATGGTAAAAGATATCCAGAAGTTGACAGGAAAAAAGCTAAATGCAGTTCCTGCATAACCAAATCTTCAAATTTTAAAAACTAAAAAATATAACAGTGCCTATGGCTATATCATTTAACAAAAGAGAATTAGAAAAGAAAAAAGAACAAAAAAGACAAGAAAAGCAAAAACGAAAAGAGGAACGCAAAGCCAATGGCGGTGCATCCTTTGAGGACATGATCGCTTATGTGGACGAAAATGGTGTAATAACAGATACGCCACCTGATCGGACAAATAAACAAAAAATAGACGTAGAAGATATTGCAATATCTACCCCGAAGAAGGAAGATATGGAAGACCCTGTACTGAATGGCCGGGTAGAACATTTTAATTCTGAAAAGGGATATGGCTTTATCAAACATACAGGGAGTACCGACAAATATTTTTTCCATGTCAGTAGCGCCCCAGCCTCCATCACAGAAGGAAATATAGTGACATTCGAATTGGAACGTGGTCAGAAAGGCATGAATGCCGTAAGGATCGCTCTTGCCAACAAGAACGAGCAATAATCAATAATAAATTAATAAAAAAACGAATGAACATTTATGTATCAGGACTAAACTTTAGCACAACAAGCGAAAGTTTACAAGAATTATTTGCAGAGCACGGAGAAGTAGATTCTGCGAAAATCATTACAGACAGAGAAACCGGCAGGTCTCGTGGTTTCGCATTTGTAGAAATGCCCAATGATGCCGAAGGCCAGAAAGCCATTGATGAACTGAGCGGCACCAACTTTGAGGGTAAAACCATCACTGTAAATGTTGCCCGTCCAAGAACTGAAAGAAGCAGCGGCGGATACAATAATGGTGGCGGATACAACAGGAATCGCTACTAACCAGATATTTTATATTAAACGGGTAAGTTAAAAAACTTACCCGTTTTTTATTGGAATTAATTGAACTACAGGTTATCTTTTCTGCCCATCTTTATCTATAAGACGAATCAGTTAACTGTGATCAGTCAACAGTTAATAGAAAAAGCGATCTTTGTAAGAAATGTAAGGTTTTAGTTAAAACTGTCTCACACAATTGAAAATCGACGACGCGAAGGCGAGTCAAAGGCACGAAGACGCAAAAAAATACTTGTAACTTGTAACTGCCCGATAGAGCGTAGAAATAACATTCGCCGAAGTGAAGACGAGGCAAACTTGTAACTATTGTTAGTTTTTAGTTAAAAGCTAACAGCCAAAGGCTAAATAAAAAAGGGGAAAACATATCAAGTTTGTCAACTTTTAACAAAAAGCAATGATATGACTCAGAAAAAGGTCATAGTTATTATGTATTCAATATTTTTTATACTAAATTTGCACACTTATAATAGTTGTGTGCACTTTTGAAAGCGTATGGCCATAAACAAGACCCGAAATATATTGATTGACGTAGCCCGCCAGTTATTTGCTAAACTAGGTGTGGAAAATACGACCATGAACGATATTGCAGTTGCTTCGCACAAGGGACGCCGTACATTATACACATACTTCAATAATAAAAACGAAGTCTATCAGGCAGTACTCGAAACCGAACTCGACCAGATGTACCACGCCTTGCAGACTGTGGCCAGCAAAAAACTTCCGGCTGACGAAAAACTTCTCCTTTTCTTCTATACACGATTCGATGCGATAAAAAATGTAGTCGCCCGAAACGGTACGCTCAAAGCTGACTTCTTCCGCGATATATGGCGGGTACAGAATGTCAGGAAATCGTTCGACCTGAAAGAGATACAGGTATTGAAAGATATTCTTACTAAAGGCGTTGAGGAAGGGACATTCGAGATGCCCGACACACAGGCGACAGCCGAGATACTGCACCATGCCCTGAAGGGGCTGGAAGTACCCTATATACGGGGGCAGATAAGAGCCGAGAGCCTGCAAACCGAATCGCAGCGGGAGAATATCGCCTATCTTATATTTGAAGGAATAAAGAAGAAGAAATAAGGATCGAGATTAAAACTAAATCAATATTAATTTATAACAATTATGAAATTACTAGAAGGTAAAACCGCTATTATTACAGGTGCAGCTCGTGGTATTGGCAAAGCCATTGCCCTAAAATATGCAGAACAGGGAGCTAACATTGCTTTTACTGATCTGGCTATTGACGATAATGCAAAAGCTACCGAAGCCGAGATTGCTAAATTCGGCGTAAAAGTAAAAGGTTACGCATCGAATGCTGCCGATTTTGAAGATACGCACAAAGTAGTGGAAGAAATAGCTAAAGATTTCGGACAAATAGATATTCTTATCAACAATGCCGGTATCACCCGCGACGGGCTGATGATGCGCATGACCGAACAGCAATGGGACATGGTGATAAATGTGAACCTGAAATCGGCGTTTAACTTTATCCATGCCGTTACCCCTATCATGATCAAACAAAAAAGCGGTAACATTATCAATATGAGTTCTGTGGTTGGTCTTTCGGGAAATGCAGGACAAACAAATTACTCTGCATCCAAAGCCGGCATGATAGGTCTGGCAAAATCGATCGCTAAAGAACTGGGATCGAGAAATATCCGCGCAAACTGCATCTGTCCGGGATTCATTATCACCGAAATGACAGGCGTATTATCTGAGGAAGTGAAAAAGAAATGGGCTGAGCAAATCCCACTTCGTCGCGGAGGAACTCCGGAAGATGTGGCTAACGTTGCCGTATTCTTAGGATCGGAACTTTCTGCTTACGTGAGCGGACAGGCTATTCCTGTCTGTGGCGGAATGAACGCATAATATACTGAGAAATAATAATAAGATGATAGCAGCGGGAAGTCTTTCCTGCTGCTATTTTTTATATATCATACTATTTTTAACAGTGCTTTTACGAACTTTTCATATAGGATTCAGGTTATAATCGCATATTCATCACTTCACAGAAAGGAAAGAGAATTACATGAAAATCAAGAGAATAAATATGCAGGAAACTGCACCCGGTGCATATAAAGCATTATTGGGTCTGGAACGATATATGAATACCACTTCACTATCGCCCATAGAAAAAGAACTTATAAAAATACGTGCCTCACAGATCAATCGTTGTGCATACTGTCTCAACATGCACACGCGTGATGCCCGCAAGCTGAGAGAAACAGAGCAACGTATCTATCTGTTAAGTGCATGGCAGGAAACAGAGCTGTTTACCGAAACAGAGAGGATTATACTGCAACTGGCAGAAGAGGTCACACTGATAGCCAAAGGCGGTGTTTCCGATGAAACCTACCAGAAGGCAGAATTATTACTCGGTAAAGAGAAACTAGCAGAGGTCATTATGGCTATAATTACAATAAACGCGTGGAACCGTATTGCGATAAGCACCTTGAAGCCATTGGACTGATTTCTTCATAAGTCATAAAAGGCAAGGCGGATCGTGCATCACTGCAAAATCCGCCTCTAATTTCAACATCAATTATCTATACTTAAAAGAACTTATATTTTTATCAGTGTCCACCTGACGATGTTTCACTGGTATTATCATAGGACTACCTATGCAGAATATGTGTTTATGTAATCGAAAGTTCAATATTACTACATTCTGCAAAATAAAACAAACCGAGTCGACAAAGAGGGAATTTCTATCGACAAAAAGGCTTATTCATTCTAAGTTGGATTTATTCGTGGTGATAAGGCTCGTTATTCAGTATCGTCATTGCCCTGTAAAGCTGTTCTACAAAGATAAGGCGTACCATCTGATGCGAAAAAGTCATACGCGATAATGTCAGTTTTTCATTGGCTTTTTCATATACTGCCGGCGAAAATCCATACGGTCCACCAACTACAAACACCAGACGTTTGGCGACAGTATGTGTCTTTTTCTCTATATATGAGGCAAACTGCATCGATGTATATTCTTTTCCTTTATCGTCGAGCAGCACAAGGTAGTCGCCCGCCTGCAATGATTTGAGAATAAGCTCCCCTTCTTTTTCTTTTTGCTGAACATCGGTAAGATTCTTCGTGTTCTTGATATCCGGAATTACCTGCAATTCGAAAGGAATATAGTGTTCGAGCCTTTTACGGTATTCGTCTACTGCATCTACAAAGTAGCCTGCATCTGTTTTGCCTATAACCAGAAGAGTGATTCTCATATAACTTATTTTAAGGTACAAAAATAAGCTTTTCTCTCTGTTATAAAGTTAATCTGTTATATCTTTGTCTGTAATCACCATAAAATATATAGCTATGAGAATAATACCAGATTCGGAACTTATCATCAACGGAGATGGCAGTGTATTTCATCTTCACATTAAACCTGAACAGTTATCAGATAAAATAATCATGATGGGCGACCCTGACAGGGTAAATCTGACTGCCTCGTTTTTCGACAGTATAGAGTGCGATATACAGAGCCGCGAGTTTCATACTATCACAGGTACATATAAAGGAAAACGCATCACAGCCCTTTCGCATGGTATAGGCCCCGACAATATGGATATTGTGATCACTGAACTGGATGCGCTGGCTAATGTAGACTTCAAGACACGCGAGGTAAAAAAAGACTTCAAACAACTGACGATGGTACGTGTAGGTACTTCGGGCGGATTACAACCATATTGCCCGATAGGGTCATATGTTGTAGCGGCCAAATCAATCGGTTTTGACGGAGTGCTGAATTACTATGCCGGACGCGACTCGGTTTCACTACTCGACTTCGAAAATGAATTTAAGAAGCATGTAGGTTGGAATCCGCAACATTGCGATCCTTATGTTGTAAAAGCTGACGAAGAACTGGTAGAGCGCATCGGACACGATATGATAAAAGGTGCTACTATCTCTGCAATCGGCTTTTATGGGCCTCAGGGCAGATATGTGCGTATGCCGCTTGCTAACCCTGACCTCAACAGCAGGATAGAAACATTCAAATATAAGGATGACATGATCACCAACTACGAGATGGAAAGTGCCCCACTAGCGGGATTAGGAAGATTGATGGGACATAAGTCTATGACCGTATGTACAATCATTGCAAATCGTCTGGCAGGTGAATCAAATGCTAACTATAAAGGATCGATAGAAGATCTTATAAAGAAGGTACTGGAGCGTATTTGATGAAAGCCGGAACAAAGAAAACCCTAAAGCGGATTATGTATGTAATTCTGGCGGGAACAGTATTTTTAGTGGCTATTATAGTATTTGCCAACTGGAAGATATCACACGACTCTAAAGACTTCATTTATTCGGATGCCAATAGTATTCCCGCGCAAAAGGCCGCGTTAGTACTGGGGGCAGCTAAGAATATCGGCGGCAGGCAAAATTACTATTTTACCTATCGTATGCAGGCTGCAAAAGAGCTTTATGATGCAGGCAAGGTAAAAGTCTTTGTCGTTAGTGGTGATAACAGATGGAAAGACTACAATGAAGCCGACGATATGCGCAACTCGCTGATAGAACTCGGCGTACCCGACAGCATCATCCATTGCGACTATGCCGGACTACGCACACTAGACTCGGTGGTCAGGATGAATAAGATATTCGGGCAGGATTCTTTTATTGTCGTCTCACAGGAGTTTCACAACGAACGCGCCATCTTTATTGCACAACAGGAAGGACTGACTGTCTACGGTTACAATGCAAAAGATCTGAGGCTGAACCGGTCTTCGTACAGAACAAAGATACGGGAGGTATTAGCACGGGTAAAAGTTTTTGTAGATATTATCACAGATAAGCAGCCCCGACATCTGGGCGAGCAAATAGAAATATAATAAGAGAAGGTTTCCCTAGAGGAAGCCTTTTCTATTTCAAGCAGCTATTACAATATAAAAATCCGATTGCAGCAATTCAGAAAACACAAAACGAGCTTATTATCGACAAGTTTGGTATAGTTGCAAAAAAAGAATACTTTTGTCGGTCTATTCTAAAAAAAAACCACTTTAACTCAAAAATGAAAAAAGCAGTATTTGTCCTTATGCTTTGCATAGCCTCTACTATGGGCTATGCACAAGACTCAAACAATGAACTATTAAAGAAACTTGTAGAAAAAAATATACTGACCCAAAGCGAAGCCGATTCGCTTAGCACAGAGCCGTCTGTAAAACAGAAGAGCTCTTTCGACCAGACTGTAGAAAAGGTTAGGGATGCTTTCAATACCCCTTATATGCGCTTTGGCGGATACGGGCTGATGATGTATAAATACAGCGATGTGAACAGGGTAAAACATAATCTGGATGCAAGGGTTGCATTTCTATATATGCAGGGAGAGATATTCAACAACTTCAAGTACATGGTGATGATGGAATTTGTAAACCCTACGTTGACTGAGTTCTATGTAGACTGGACTCCATCCAATAGCTTCAATGTACGGGTAGGCCAAGCAAAAACACCATTCTCGCTCGAAAATCAGCACTCGCTGACCACCTTAGAGTCTATTACCAATACCCGCTCGGTATCTACATTGGTGGGGATGGCTGACGATGTACTGAAAAAACAAAACGGTAAAAATAACAGTGGCCGCGATATGGGTATTCAGATATACGGAAGTCTGGTAAAAATGAAGAACCACGACCTGATCGAATACGGACTGGGAATATATCAGGGTACAGGACTGATAACCAGCGAAACGAATAACTCGAAAGACTTTGTGGGGAATATTATGTTTCAACCAGTTAAGGGCTTTCGTATAGGCGGAGGTGCTTACTTCGGAGAAGCAACTTACGTGAAAGGAACAGACACAGAAGAAGCCGACCATGTACGCAATCGCTGGGTTGTGAGTTCGGACTACAAAGCCGGCAGATTGTATGCCCGCGCCGAATGGATCAAAGCCAACGATGGCGGCATCAGTAAAGAAGGGCTTCATGGTATGGGGCAATGGTATTTTATTCCTGAGAAGCTGAATGCCTTTGTGAAAGCCGACTACCTGAATACGGATAAGAATATAAATACGGAAGTAATGGATTACACTGTAGGGGTAAATTATTACTTTTACAAATCGTGCCGTTTCCAACTGAATTATACCTATTCAGACTATTCAAAGAAATGGGGAGCACCCGATTCTAATACCGTACTGGGACAAATGCAAATTGTATTCTAAGTAACTGTTTAAATTTGAATGGTACTCTTATTTTGTATTATTTCAAATATATTTTTTTCTTTTTATTCGCAGGTTTAGCGGGCTAAACCAAGAATGGAAAGTAGAAAATGGAGAAGAAAGAATAAAAATAAGAGCCAAAGAATAATCTGAAACAGTTATATGAAATATTTTCGGTCAACTTTAAACAGTTACTAAATAAATATGCAGGCAAGGGATATTATAGGGAAGACTATCACAGATATCTATATCAGGTTTGAATATGAACAGGACGGATTAGACCGGTCGGCATGCTACCTCGAAATAGATAATAGCTTCTTTGTAACTATTCCTTACTCGGATGATGACGAGATCCTCATAGAAAAACCTGACAACAATACAGAAAGTCTTTTTCAGGATAAATACCTTGTTGAAACAACATACCATGTTAACAAAGATGGAAAAACGATAAAAGAGATAGCCGATAGAAGAAGGGAAGAGAAACGGGCTTTTTTCCGTCGGATAGGGAAACATCTGGGAACAATGATCGGACAAGAATCACTCCCTAAGGAATACAGGCCACACAAAACCGAAACAGTACTGAATAAGGTATCGGAAGTCAGGAACACAAAAATAACAGACTTTATATGGGAGCCGAACGAAGAGCCGTATATCAAAGGGCTTTTCCTGCTAAGTAACGGATTCCTTATCACTGAGACTACAACTGCACCAAGCGGAACTGGCTTAGCCGGACTCAACTATTTTGAAAACATAGAAACACTTGTAACGTCCGGCAGATATGATTATGCCGAGCTGAAGAGAATTACATACAATATACCTTAACGACTGGTATTTTTCCATATATTTGTGATTTACATAGATTCATTTTTGAATTCTGTTTAAGTTATATGTTCGATTATAAGTTACAAGTTACCTCGCTTTACAGGCAGTTACGAGTTACAAGCAAAATAGCTGTCCCCACTCAATTGTGCGTCAGCCAAGCGCCGTTAGCTTTATGGACGGGGCACCCGTAGGGTGAAAAAGGCGTGAAACGAAAACGTGTTTGAGCTTAGCTTCAAATGAAGATTCTACAAACTTCTGAGCGAGTTTTTTCGTTTAGACTTTAAGCCCTTCTACGGGTCGTCCTATGAAGCGTGGCGCAAAAGACTTTTTGATTCCTTTTGTGGCTTAGGACAAAAGGAATGCAAGTAATCTGTGATTACGCGCAGCAAATAATCGAACTATTATCATAAACAGATGATTCAATATTTTGTAAATCACTTAATAACAATGTTATGAAAAAGTATATTTCTTATTTTGCAGTCACACTAATTGCCCTTTCCATTTTTTCCTGTTCTGCCCGCGACAATACATCCCCGATAAAGAGTGAGAAAAATATAAAGACGATAAAGGCGGACGAAATCAGAAAGAGTTATGGCGACTATCTGAAAAGCAAGATGCAAGTTTCCGACTCTGTGTTGAAGGCTGAACTGACAAGAATAAAATATGACATCACATTCTCGAAGGTAACCTATGAGGCTGTCGATCCGTTTGGTGAAACAAAAACGCTATCTGGGCTTATCGGTTATCCTGTGCTTCCGGCAGGAGAGAAAGACAAACCCCTGAGTATTGTATCTATCCAGCATGGCACTCTGTTCTCAGAATCAGATGCTCCCTCATTCAATAAGTTTAAAGATGCAGGATCGTTGGGCAACGCTCTCAGCCTGATTCCTCCCACCCTGACCGAAGGATATATAGTAGTAGTGCCGGATTATTTCGGATATGGAGCCGATGAAAAAAATATCCATTATTACGAAGTGAGGCCGTCTCTGGCCGAAGCTACCCGAAAACTGATAGAAGCTGTACCCGCTTTTGCAAAGGAGAAGTCGCTGAATACAAATCCTGACAAGCTCTATCTTTTCGGATATTCGGAAGGTGGATTTGCAACAATGTCCACATTAAAATCGTTCAGCGAAAATCCCGGAGGGTTTACCAATATTACTACTGTGGCCGGAGCCGGAGCTTACGACAAGGTAGCTACTGCGACACATGTAATACAGCAAACCACAGGCGAAGCACCGCATTTCACAGCATCGTATCTATGGGTACTGACTACATATAATAATGTATATGGTATCAATAGGGATTTAAACCTGTTAGTACAGCCGGAAATCGAACTTGTATCTAAGAAATATATAGGTACAGATAAGATCATGCAGTCGCAGGAAATACCATCTGCTCCGGTACAGGCTTTTAATCCGGTGTTTGTAGAAGGCATTGTAAAACAGACCGACAAAGCATATATGGATGCACTGAACGACAATAATGTAAGTGATTTTAATGCTATAGGATTTGTGGAACTGGTACATGGTACTAACGATACATGGGTGCCGACATTCAATACGGATTCAGCTTTTATCAGACTACAACAGAAAGGTGTAAATGTAAATAAATATCTCCATGAGGATGGTACACATTCAAGCACTTACCCTGTCTTTGTATTAAGGGCTTTAAGAAAATTGTAATTCTTGTAATGGATTTTTCTGATATAACATATTTGCTCTCCGGTAACGAAAGACAACAGCGGGCTTATGCCCTATTGAGTGAAACCAATATACTTCACACCTTGAGCAAATACAGTCCTATCTTAGTGGGAACTTTTCCCATTGGCATAGATGTAGAAGGCAGCGATCTTGATATTGTCTGTCAGGCTCAGGATTTGATTTCGTTCCAGAAGTTTGTACAGCAACATTTTTCTAATTACCCTCTGTTTTCCGATCACTTTAAAGGAAAGGCATACGTTGCAGGTTTTGAATATTCGGGTATGCCGTTCGAGATATATGTAACTTCCGAACCTTTTACCCAACAGCATGGATACAGACACATGGTCGTTGAATCACGCATTATGGATATAGCCGGAGAAGGATTCAGAGAAAAGATTATCGGACTGAAAAAGAACGGCTATAAAACAGAGCCTGCTTTCGGAAAATTACTTGACATGTCAGAGCCTTACTCCGAGCTTTTACTGCTCGAAAATTTATCGGATGAAGCTTTAAAAGAATTTATAGCTGAAAGATTTTCCTGAAATAACCGTTATTATATCGGGATAGGTTTATCTATAATAATGAATCAGTTAACAGAAAAGGATCTTTGAATTAAATGAATTATTAATAGAAAAAGTAATAAAAAATAAAAACAATACAAATTCATTACATTCGTTACTTTTTAGTTAAAATCCGTATTAGCAGAAAATAGGAAAGGTAAAAAGTAACGAAGAACAAAAACAACGCAAATCCGTTACATTCGTTACTTTTTAGTTAAAATTCCATCCACATCTGCTGTTGACTGTTAACTGAATTAGATGTAACTTTGGAATGTTATAATTACGAATATATAATATGCAGGAGAATAATATCATAGCCGCTATATCGACACCTCCGGGTATTGGAGGTATTGCAACTATACGTTTATCGGGAAACGGATGTATAGGATTGACAGATACAGTATTTAGGTCTGTAAGCGAAAAAAAGCTGACAGATCAAAAGGCCAATACAATTCATTTCGGCTCTATAATGGAGAATGATTCCGTTATGGATGAAGTACTGGTAAGTATTTTCAAAGCACCGCATTCGTTTACAGGCGAAGATGTTATTGAAATATCCTGTCACGGATCGTTGTATATTCAGCAGAATATATTGCGTCTGCTTATATCCAAAGGGGCTACACTTGCCCAGCCCGGTGAGTTTACACAGCGGGCTTTTCTGAATGGAAAGATGGACTTATCACAGGCCGAATCGGTTGCTGACCTTATAGCATCGTCTTCTGCTGCTACGCATCGTTTGGCAATGAACCAGATGCGCGGAGGATTCAGTAATAAGTTGATGGAACTTCGTACTGAATTACTGAACTTCACGTCGTTGATCGAATTGGAACTTGACTTTTCTGAGGAAGATGTTGAGTTTGCCAACAGGGAAAGGCTTATGGAAACGGCTTACGACATAGCCCAACATATCGAGAAACTGGCAGAATCGTTTAGTCTGGGTAATGCCGTAAAGAATGGGATTCCTGTAGCTATAATAGGGGAAACCAATGCCGGAAAATCGACACTACTGAATCTGCTTTTGCATGAAGAAAAAGCTATTGTTTCTGACATACATGGAACTACCCGCGATGTAATAGAAGACACTATAAATATACAGGGGTTGACCTTCCGCCTGATAGACACAGCGGGTATAAGAGATACTACAGACGAGATAGAAAGTATCGGCATCGAACGTACTTTCCAGAAAATAGAACAAGCCAGTATCGTCTTATGGATTATCGACTCTGCAACAGAAGAAGCTCATATAAATGAACTTGCTGAAAAGATATTACCACGTATTGCAAGCCATCAGAAACTGATCGCTGTATTTAATAAGGTAGACGTTGTTGGCTGTGGCGTGGTTATGGATAAGAAACGTACGATATTGCAGGAAGAAATATCTGAGCGCATATTTATATCGGCAAAGTATGAAGAAGGTATAGCCGATCTGCAAAACAGGCTTATTAAGGCTGCAAATGTTCCTGAGATAAGTGAACAAGACATCATTGTTACTAACATGCGCCATTACGAAGCGCTGGAAAAGGCTCTGGCTGCCATACGCCGCGTATCAGATGGCCTCGACCTACAGATATCAGGTGACTTTCTTTCTCAGGATATACGTGAATGCATACACTATCTGGGCGAAATAACAGGACAGATTTCCACCGATGAGATATTGGGGAATATATTCGGGAAGTTTTGTATCGGAAAGTAAACCCAATTTTTGGTACTGAAAACAAAAATAAAAATATAGCCAAAAATAAGATAATATATTCTCTAATTTACAGCAACTTACAAATACTCATAACTGCTTAAATTAACTCGTTACTTTTCTTTTGATTTGCTTTTATTTGTTGTTATTTTGTTGTTACTTTGTTACCGAAAAGAAAATGAGTAACAAAAAGTAACGGTAATTATGGGAGCGAAATCAAAAACAGGCAGTAAAGGGCAAAAGGAGCCTGTAAGGCTTAGAGAGAAAAAAATAGCAAATGGAGGCATTAGCCTATATCTTGATATTTACCATAACGGGAAAAGAAGCTATGAGTTTTTAAAACTCTATTTGGTTGATGCCAAAACTCCAATAGAGAAAGAGCAAAACCGACAGACTTTGCAAACAGCCCTAAGCATTAAAGCCAAACGCCAAATAGAAATACAGAATGGCGAATATGGTTTTACCAATACTTTTAAAACCGACACTCCTTTTTTAGCCTATTTCAGAAAGTTATGTGAAGAAAGAAAAGCCAGTACCGGAAATTATGGAAACTGGTTTAGCTGCTTAAAGCATCTTGAAAAGTATTGCGATGAGAAAACCACTTTTAAACACGTTGATGCCAATTTTATAGAGGGCTTTAAAGATTTCCTCAACAACGCAGCAAAAGACCAACATAAGAGAAAATACAACCAACTGGATGATGAGGTTGCAGCAAAATCACTCTCCCAAAACTCAAAAGTTAGTTATTTCAACAAGCTAAGGGCGTGTATAAACCAAGCCTATGATGATAGAATATTAGCCGTGAACCCATTAAGAGGTATTGAGGGCTTTAAACAAGATGAAACAGAAAGAGTTTATCTAACATTCGATGAGGTTAAGGCTTTGGCGAAAACGCCTTGTAGATACCCGGTATTAAAACGTGCTTTTCTTTTTAGTTGCTTAACCGGAATAAGAAAAAGCGACATTGAAAAAATGACATGGGGAGAGGTACAGACTTTTGGAGAACAGACACGGGTCGTATTTAAGCAGAAAAAAACAAAAGGTCAAGAATATTTAGATATAAATAAACAAGCAGAGGAATTTATGGGAGAAAGAGGGGAACCGGATAAACTGGTATTCTCTGGCTTTAGATATAATAGCCAAACTCTAACCGAATTATCAAAATGGTGTATGAAAGCCGGAATAACAAAAGATGTTACTTTCCATTGCGGAAGGCATAGAAAATTTTTCAGTCGATTGAATTTCAGTGCATTACAAATTCGATTTTGCAGACAGGTAACGATTTAGAAACCAGCTATCATCATTCGCTGATTAGCTTCGTTTTCAACAATACATTAAGAGCGACTTATTAGTGCAAAATTACTAAATAATCCCCATATTGCCAATATTCTTACCCGATTTTCAACAGTATTTTTCATCCAGCGATTAATGTACGGGACACAATGCAGGCTAAAATAACACGTAATAAAAAAAATGAAAAAGATCATCCTATACATTGCTGCATCACTCGACCAGCGTATTGCAGCCGGACGGTAGTTTGGATTGGCTTACCGAATTTCCCAGCTCCCAAAAGATAGATTACGGTTATAAAGACCTGTTGGTTTCTGTCGATACGGTTATCATAGGTGGTAAGACCTACCGCGAATTACTGAGTATGGACGTAATTTGGCCATATCCAACCTGTTCAAAGATACATCTTCTTTTCAAATAAATAACTATCTGGATTATAGTAGTTTATTTTTAGTGCAAGGTGCAAGCATCTATATATAGATAAACTTGCACCTTGCACTAAAAAACAGAAATACATTTGGAATATTAGAACATTGTTCGTAAGTTTGCGAACAGCAATAAAGAAAGAAAATGAAAACAGCAATGAAAATAGAAGACCAAGAGTTGATCGCCCGGATTGCAAAAGCGTTGGGGCATCCGACAAGGGTGGCTATATTGTTGTTTTTAGCAAAACAGGATAGCTGCTTTTTCGGCGATATTCACGAAGAACTACCTATCGCAAAAGCTACGGTTTCCCAACATTTGAAAGAACTGAAAGATGCCGGATTGATTCAGGGTGAAGTAGAAGCACCCAAAGTAAGGTATTGCATCAATAAAGAGAATTGGGAGAATACCCGTAATTTATTCGCAAGCCTGTTCAATATATACGTTGAAAAGAACGGATGCTGCTGATGTAGCATATGTTTTTTGCTTTGAGTGTTCGCTGTTCGGCAAACAACTGTCTGTAAAACTTAATAAAAGCAAGATATGGAAATTAAAGTATTAGGAACGGGATGTGCAAACTGCAAAACGCTATTATCAAGGGTTGAGCAGGTCGTTGCGGAATTAAACTCGGATGCAACAGTAACCAAAGTGGATGATATTCTTAAAATCATCGAATACGGTGTACGAGGGCTTCCCGCACTGGTTGTCGATGAAAAGGTTTTATCGACAGGGAAAGTTTTATCAAAGGACGAAATTGAACAATTAATCACTCAATAACCGTTAACGTATGAAAAATCTGATTTATGTTTTTGCTGCAATAGTCCTGATCTCTTGCGGTGGCGGAACAAATAAGAAAGCGAGTGCGACGGCGCAAACAAAGGGAGCAGCTCAGGGCGACCGCATAGAAGTTCTTTATTTTCATGGAGCGCAACGCTGTATTACCTGCCGTGCCATCGAGAAACATACCATAGAATTACTGGATAGCCTATATTCAAAAGAGTTGGCAAACGGCGCTATCGTGTTCAAAGCGATAGATATTTCGCAAAAGGAAAACGAAGCGATTGCGGACAAATATGAAGTTACTTGGTCTTCATTGTTTATCAACGGATGGAAGAACAATCAGGAAACCATTAACAATATGACCGACTACGCTTTTTCTTATGTGAAAGGGCAACCGGACGTTTTCAAAACCGGAATTAAGGATAAGATTGAAGAACTACGCCCGAAGCAGTAATGGAGTACATTCAGTCGCTTTTAGAGAATAGCAACATCCCCGTTATCACCGCATTTCTTTTAGGGATTCTGACAGCTATAAGCCCGTGTCCGTTGGCTACTAACATAACGGCCATAGGCTTTATCAGTAAAGATATAGAGAATAAGCATAAGATTTTCTTAAACGGTCTGCTATATACGCTGGGAAGGGTTATCGCCTATACCGCTTTGGGATTCATACTCATTCCGATACTACGGGAAGGTGCAAGTATGTACTCCGTTCAGAAATTCATCGGCAAATACGGCAGCATGGTTATCGCTCCGGCACTTATTCTTATCGGAATTTTTATGCTGGATATAATCAAAATCAGAATGCCACAAATCAACATGGGCGGGCATAAAGTGAAAGCCAAAGGCGGATGGGGAGCGTTATTGTTAGGGATTCTTTTCTCCCTTGCGTTCTGCCCCACAAGCGGAGTGTTTTACTTCGGGATGTTGATACCGATGTCGGCTACCGTATCAGGTGGTTTTCTACTACCCGTTGTGTATGCCATAGCAACAGGATTACCCGTAATTATCGTTGCATGGATATTGGCTTACAGCGTTGCCGGGCTGGGTAAATTCTACAACCGGATGCAAACGTTTGAAAAATGGATGCGAAAAATAGTAGCTGTCCTTTTTATTGCAATCGGTATTTGCTATTTGATAATTAACTATTTATAATAAGAACAATATGAAAAAGATAGAAATATTTGACCCCGCTTTATGTTGCCCCACAGGATTGTGTGGGCCGAACATAAACCCTGAACTGTTGAGGATCGCCGCAATGACGGAAGCCCTGAAACGCAAAGGGGTAGCTATCGAACGCCATAACCTGCGGGATGAACCGCAACTCTATGTTTCCAACAAGGTGGTGAACGACTATTTGCAGGAACACGGTGCGGAAGCCTTGCCTATTACCTTAGTGGACGGCGTTGTAACCGTATCGAAAGGTTATCCGACAACGGAACAGCTAATGGAATGGACTGGCGTGGATTTGGGTTTTGTGAATTTAAAATAAACAGGGATAATGAAAGCATTTAATCTGTCCGGCATTGGGCTTACAAAATACCTGTTCTTTACAGGAAAAGGTGGGGTAGGTAAAACATCGGTTGCCTGCGCTACTGCCGTAAGTTTAGCCGACAAAGGAGCGAAAATTTTATTAATCAGTACCGACCCCGCTTCCAACCTGCAAGACGTATTCGGTCAAACGTTGGACGGACACGGTATTGCAATCAAGGAAGTTCCCGGACTTACGGTTGTCAATCTCGACCCCGAACAGGCAGCAGCCGAATACCGCGAAAGCGTAATTTCTCCGTATAGGGGCAAATTACCCGAAAGCGTTATTCAGAATATGGAAGAACAGCTTTCAGGCTCTTGTACGGTAGAAATAGCCGCTTTCAATGCCTTTTCGGACTTCATAACCGATGAAAAGAAACAGACCGGGTTCGACCATATTATTTTCGACACTGCACCCACCGGACACACTTTGCGTATGCTTCAACTGCCGTCGGCGTGGAGTACGTTCATTGACGAAAGTACGCGCGGCGCGTCTTGTTTGGGACAGTTATCGGGACTGGAAGAACGCAAGGGAATCTACAAACAGGCTGTTGCCACCCTTTCAGACGGGGATAAAACACGCCTGATACTGGTTAGCCGTCCTGAAACGACTGCTTTAAACGAAGCTGCCCGTTCCTCCCACGAACTTATGTCGCTGGGGATTAAGAACCAAACATTGGTTATCAATGGGGTGTTGCAACAAGTCGATGAACAGGATTCCGTTTCGAGTCAGATTCACGGCAAACAGCAGTCGGCAATTAAAAATATGCCGGAAGGACTTACCGGATTTCCTCTGTTCAATGTTCCGCTTCGCTCTTACAACCTGTCAAACGTGGCGAATATCCGCCGTTTGCTGAGCGAAGATGAAGTTCAGCCTGTTGCCGGCTATAAACCGATAACCGGAGAAAAGAGCCTCGACAACCTGATAGACGATTTATACGCATCGGGCAAGCGGGTTATTTTCACTATGGGTAAAGGCGGTGTCGGCAAAACCACATTGGCCACCGGTATCGCATTAGGGTTGGTTTCCCGTGGTGCGAAAGTCCACCTGACAACTACCGACCCTGCGAATCACCTGAATTATGACCTTGCGGTTAAATCGGGACTGACAGTTAGCCGGATTGATGAAGCAGAGGTGTTGGAAAAATACAAAAACGAAGTCCGCAGTACGGCTGCGCCAACCATGAGCGCCGAAGATATGGAGTATATCGAAGAGGATTTACGTTCGCCATGCACTCAGGAGATAGCCGTGTTCAAGGCTTTCGCGGAAATCGTCGATAAAGCGGACAACGAGGTCATTGTGATTGATACCGCACCTACCGGACACACGCTGCTCCTGTTGGATGCTACGCAAAGCTACCACAAAGAAGTGGAGCGCACACAGGGTATTCCCGATTCGGTAAGCAAACTTTTACCCCGTTTAAGGAATGCCCGTGAAACGGAAGTGGTTATCGTTACGTTACCCGAAGCCACGCCCGTATTTGAAGCGGAACGATTGCAAGTCGACCTGCAACGTGCCGGAATCAATAACAAATGGTGGGTGGTCAATTCCTGCCTGTCGTTGGTGGAAACCCAAAACCCATTCCTGCAAGCTAAAGCGCAAAGCGAATTAACATGGATAGAGAGAGTTAAACAACTATCGAGCTGCTATTAATTTCGGTTTCTTTCTTATAGAAATGACAACCGGGCTTATTTCCCGGTCTATGGGCTTGGTTGCCGACAGCCTCGATATGTTAGCTGATGCGTTGGTCTATGGTATGAGCCTAATGGTAGTCGGCGCTGCAATTGCGAAGAAAAAACGGGTGGCATTGTGGAGTGGGATTCTACAAATAATCCTCGCTTTGCTCGGTTTATCGGAGGTTATCCGGCGATTTGTAGGTTTGGAAGTTATACCGGAGTTTCAAGCCATGATTGGAATTTCGCTATTGGCTTTAGCGGCAAACTCCGTATGTCTTTGGTTGTTACAACGCACCCAAAGTAAAGATGCACACATGAAAGCAAGTATTATTTTCTCGGCGAACGATGTTATTATAAATATTGGGGTTATCGTTGCCGGGTTACTCGTTTGGTGGTTTGGGAGCAATCTACCTGACTTGATTATTGGTATAATAATATTTCTGATAGTGATACGCGGTGCTGTCCGTATTCTGAAACTTTCAAGGTAGCAAATACAAAAAAGGCATCCGAAGCCTTGCCCCGGATGCCCACCACTAAAAGATCAATGTTAAACGACTATTCCGAATCGTAAAACAAAGTCTTTCAGTGGCAAAGATACGATTAAGCGAGAACAGTGCAAAATTCATTTTAGCATTGTCGAGCGTGAGTATCTTATGAAAATATAATGAAGATTTTACTTAGAACGTCGTTTTTTGCTGCCTCCTTTATTTTGCGGGAACTCAAAGACTGTTTTATAGTCCGCATCGAATTTGATTGCTGCCTCGAAAGTGCTTCCGGTCTTACTGCTTACAAAACCTTTAATAAAGGCGGTCTTGCCGTTCATCAAAAGGTCTGTCAGTTGCCCGTCCGTCAGTTCCTTTTTAGCAATGGAACGCCATACGGTAAGCCCACAGCTTTCATTCTGACACTTGGCGACTTTATTGTAGATAACCACATTCCCGCTCTTGCATTTCGGGCAAGGGCATGACTGGCGGTTATCCTGTCGTTCAAATGTCATATCAAGCAATTCGGACGTTATCTGTGAAGCATAAACCTCTATTGCTTTATGGAATGTCGATGCCTCCATATCGCCCGATGCAATCTTATTGAGGGCTTGTTCCCATTGCCCTGTCATGGCAACGTCCGCTATCTTCTTGTCCTTTACCGCCAGATAGACCACCAGCCCCTTGTTTGTCGGGACAAGGGATTTCTTTTCACGTACGATATATTCACGCGAAAACAACGTTTCGATAATGCTTGCACGGGTGGCGGGTGTTCCGATACCGCAATCCTTCATCGCTTCGCGTTCTTCCTCGTTCTCTACCTCTTTGCCTGCACTTTCCATAGCCGCAAGCAACGAACTTTCCGTGTGAAGCGGGCGGGGTTTGGTCTGCTTCTCCTGTATTTCACAATCACGGATAGACAGGCTATCGCCTTCAATGAGGGCGGGCAGAACTGCCGTATCGTCCTCATCGTTTGGCTCGTCCTTAGAATTAAATACTGACCTCCAACCGGGGACGAGTGTAACGCTACCTTTGCAGGAGAAGTGTACGCCGCCCGCGTCAAGCGAAACGGTGGTGTTCTCTTTGATGCAACGTTCGCCGAAGGCTTCAAGCATACGCCCGGCGACCATATCGTAGATAAGCTGTTCGTCTTTGGATAATCCGGTAGCCGGATCTTCCGTAATAATCAGCGCATGGTGGTCTGTAACTTTCATATCGTCCACCGAACGGGTATTGAGCGTTGTATCGAACCTGCTGTCGATATACGTGCCGAAATCGGGATGCGAACGAAGCATAGCGATCAGGTGCGGTATTTCCTCCAGTACGTCTTCGGAGATATAGCGGCTGCCTGTTCGGGGATAAGATATTTTTTTCGCTTCGTACAATGCCTGCGCTATCGTCAGGGTCTTATCTGCCGAAAAACCATGCTTGCTGTTGGCTTCCTTTTGAAGCGTGGTAAGGTCGTAGAGCAAAGGCGATTCTTGTTTGACCTCTTTACGCTCCACACCTGTAACCTTAACCGCTCCGGCTGCTTTGACCTGTGCCGTAACTTCTTCGGCGATGGTTCGAGTAACGAATTTATCCACCGAAAGGGCGGGAAAAGCCACAGCATCTTTCGCCGTATGGAGTTTCAGGCGGAAATAGGTTTGCGGTTTGAAATCCTTGTTTTCAAGGTATCGGCTGCAAATAATCGCCAGTGTCGGTGTCTGCACCCTACCGAGCGACCAGACACCATAACCTGCGGAGATAGAAAGTGCCTGACTTGCATTCAATCCCACTAACCAGTCAGCGGTACTGCGGGCTTTCGCCGAAGCATACAGGTTATCGTAATCACTTCCGGGACGTAGGGTTTGGAAACCGTCTTTGATTGCTCTGTCGGTAAGTGAGCTAATCCACAAACGGCGGAACGGAAGGGAACTGCCTATATATTCAAATATATAGCGAAATATGAGTTCTCCTTCACGTCCGGCATCGGTAGCTACAATAATTTCATCCCCACTATTGAACAGTTCTTTGATTACTTTAAGCTGTTTCATTACGCCGGGGTCATTCTTATACTCCTTGCCCTCTTTTACCTGACGGGGCAACAGCTTAAATTCTTTCGGGAGTATCGGCAGGTTCTCACGTTTAAAACCCTCGATGCCGTAATGCTCCGGCATGGCAAGCCCGACCAAATGCCCGAAAGCCCATGTAACGGCATACCCGTTACCCTCTATATAGCCATCTTTTTTATTGTTTGCGCCGACTATGACTGCTATACTCTTAGCCACAGACGGTTTTTCTGCAATTATAATTTTCATTTTAACATTGATTTTTTAGTGGTTTGAATAATGGATTACATCTTGCGCCCTTTCCCTTTCTTCGGAGCGGCAGGGGATTGTTTCTGTTCCTGCTTCTGCTCTTTTTTCTTCGCCTGCTTTTCGGTAGGCTGCGACTGACCTTTCTTTAGCGGCTCGGTGGAATGTTTGGTCGCTTCGTTGGTCTTACCCTCGTTATTGACGGCAACCTGCGTTTTACTCTCTGCGGCGGGTTTGATGTTCTGTCCCTCTTTGACAGCCTGCTTCGCTTCGATAGCTCGCACCTGATCGGGGTGCTTGGTGGTATGGCGAACCTTTCCCCTGTTTTCGTCAATCCATACCCACGCATTGTACTTCTGCCCTTTCTGATCGGTGGCTTCCACTTTTTGCGCTCCCGAAGCATCCGCCTGTTGTTTGGGCTTCTGCGATTCCATGTCCTTGACAAAGACATGTTCTTTGTTACACAGCTTGTCGAAATCTTCACGGGAAAGTTGTACGCCGCCCTGTTTGGAATAAACCCAAATCTCACCGAGCTTGCGGGCTTTAGGCATTTTCTGTTCCTGACCTTCCGCCTGTCCCTCGCCCTGCTTGGCTCGTCGCTCTTGGTTGAACTGCTGGCGTTGCTCATCGCTGAACTTGAAATCAAAGTTTTTACTGGCGGCGTTGTACTGAACGAAGCGGTCAATCTTTGAGGGTTCTTCGCCTTGCTTCGTTTTCTTATCCATACCCTCAATCCAAACGGCTTTACCCTCTTTCAATCCTTGCTGTTGTTCATTGGAAAGCGGGGCGTTTTTCAAGGTCTGCGGAATATAAATATCCTTCAACGCCATAGCCTCAAAGCGGTTGGTAAGTTTATCAAGGGAGATAAGCGAAGGAACTTTTTCGCCTCCGGCTATGGGTTCAAGGTCGAACACACGCCCGCCGTGTCCTGTCTTTTGGAACTGCTCTTTATCCTGCTCGGTAAAGACAACTCCCATGAACGGCTTTTCAAAATCGGGCTGCTCTTGTTTGGGATGGGCAGCGACTTTGATACTACCATCCGGCTGCTGTTCCAACGATAAGCGGGCTTGCATGGGAAATTCCTGTCCGTCAACGGCGGGTTTAATATCGACCAGACCGGGCGACTTATGCCCGTAAACCATTGCTTTGAGGGCATCTTGCAAGTTCTCGCCGGAAACACCCAATTTTTCAACTTCTTTCCAGTTGAGCTTATTCAGGTCTAAGGGTTGATACTTGCCTGTAAACTCTACCTCTATGCGTATCTTACCGTCAAATTTGACACGGTACGGGTCGAGTGCCTTGTCTTTGTGGTCAATACGGATAAGTTTGTCGAGGAAAGCCGCAACCTTATCTGCTGCTGATGCAGTAACAGCATAAACACCCGTATGCGATGGGTGGCTGAACTGCGCCGAAAACTTCTTGAAGAAATTCTCCAACGCATTACCATTGGTATCAATCTTCATGAACTGGTCGGCGTTCTCTTTCTTGGGATCGACCGTTTTCAACTTGCCGTCCTGTTCTCCTGCGATGACTTTAAGTTTGCCATCTTCGCCTTGTGTCAGAAAGACTTTAGGCTCTTCACTTTTTACTTTTTTTTCGTCCATAATAAATATGTTTTTATTCTGCATTAATAGTAATGCAGAACGAAAGTAAGTCTAAGTAATGGATTGACTGCAAGGATTTAAGGCGATGGATGCTTGTGTCCGGGGTTGTCTGGGGTGATTTGAAATATGACTATAAAAATGACCTTTATTCCGACCTCAAAAGTGAAATTTTAGATATGATTATACAGATAAGTTCTGTTTGGCTAAAAACATCTTCAATACAATCAAGCTCAAAGGTTTCAGCCAAATCGCACCCCTGTGTCTCAAATATTTAGTATTTTTGTGCGATTAAGAAATTTTTTATTATGGCTAAAATATACCCTAAAGGTTCAGAGTGGAGAAAATGGGATTTGCATTTTCATACGCCGTCTTCCTATGATTATAAAGACAATAGTGTAACTAATCAAGACATTATTGACTCACTTATCATGAAGGATATAGCTGTTGTTGCTATAACAGACCATCATGTTATAGATATTTCCCGAATTAAAGACCTTAAGAAATTAGCGGCTGAAAGTTTATTGGGAGAAATAACCATATTGCCTGGTATTGAATTTTTATCTGATGCGAGAGGTTCAGAACCTATACATTTTATAGGAATTTTCCATGAAGATGCTGATATTGAATATATATGGGGACAAATAGAAAATAAAACTTCTTTATGTGAAATTAAAAGGGATGGGAAACAACCTAATGAAGTTTATTGCGATTTTGCAGATACAATTAAACTGATTCATGAATTAGGAGGCATTGTGTCTGTACATGCAGGACAAAAGCATGGTAGCGTTGAGTGTATAACTAATTCATTACCACATACACAAGCACAGAAAAAGGACATCGCTCATTTAGTTGATATATATGAATTAGGCAAAGAATCTGACCAAGAAGGATATAATAGAGTTGTTTTTCCTGCAATAGATAAGGTATTGCCTATGGTTATCTGTTCCGACAATCATAATGTAAAAGCTTATGTACAGAAACAAAATTGCTGGATAAAAGCCGACCCTACTTTTAATGGGTTGTTACAAATTATATATGAACCAATAGAACGGGTAAGGATTCAAGAAAATAATCCTAAGTTTGATTTTGAAAAATCGCCCTTTACGGATATAAAAGTCAAAGCAAAAACCACCATTTTTAATGACCCTGTGGATGATATACACTTTGACTTGTGTGAAATATCATTAAACAGCAACCTAATATCTATTATTGGCGGCAGAGGTACAGGGAAAAGCATTTTGGTCGATTATATAGCAAGGGGATTAGGTAAAGAAAACACGAAAGCATATTCTGTCTCGCAGGATGTTTCTGTTTATAGGCAAACATCATTACGAGAAAATACACAAGAATTTAATTTAGGAGATAGTCCCAATATTCCTTTCTTGTATATATCTCAAAGCCAAATAAAGGAACTGGTTTCCGACAAAGTGAGATTTACCCAAAATATCAGGGAAACTATTGGTGTAACTGATGAATACGCTCCAAATCCTGAATATAGAGAAAAAGCAGAAGATGTTACGAATGAGTATTTTAGGGTTGTGAAAATTTTGGATGCCAACGAAACTACCAGTACCGCTAAAAAAGAAAAAATCCGTGCAGACATAAAGAAAAATAAAGAACTTATAGCTAATGTAACATCTGAAGAAAATAAACCAAAGCTGGAAAATTATCAGAAAGTTCTAACCAAATTGGAAAAAATAAATCTTTGGTTAAGTCGCATCAACAAATTGAAACAAACGATATTATCCAACAAAGAAAATATTAATCAGGAAATTACAAATATAAATCAAGATTTAGGAGCAAATTCGGGCTGGAATATTCCATTGTTAAATACAGACGATACAATCCGTTACATAGATACGGAACTATTGCCTAAAATCATAGCTACTCAAGAGGAAGTACAGAAAGAAATAGACATAACAAAGGCTGCTTTTAAAGACTTTCAAGGAGATTTAAGCACATTGCTCAATAATATAGGAGAATTTCAAAATAAGGTTTCTGCGCTGGAACGGGATTTAGCTATTATTGAGGAAGAAGAAAGGAAATTCCAAGATATTAAGACTTCATGGTTCAAAGACTTAGGGGAGGCTATCAAGAAATCTATTGACGACTATACAACTCTGATTTCAAATAAATGGCAAAAATTCAAAGAAGGGTATGAGGGTATGCGACCTGACATGAAGGACCTATTGGCAACCATTCTAAACAAAGATGAGTTGGATGTTGTCGTAAACATACGATTTGACAAGGATGTTATATACAATCATCTTTTAGATAGACTTGATAAAAGAAGCTATAACATAGATAGGTTAAAAGATAGCCTCAAAATAGAAACAATAGAAGATTATTTTAATTTTATCCAGCAAGCACCAGCAAGCACCAATCTATTTAGTGATTCTATTACAAATTTAGTCCGAGGCTATTTGCCTGATTTATTGTTTAAAAAATATAACTCTTTTATATCGCATGAGATAGTTGTTACATCAAAAGGAAAACCTATCACTAAATTATCACATGGGCAACAAGGAACTATCTTTTTGAGATTACAGTTAGCTTCCCGTGCTTTTAGTGAAACTATAATTTACGACCAACCCGAAGATGATCTTGATAATGATTTTATTATGAGAGATTTGGTTGATATATTTAGAAAAATAAAACGATATAGACAAGTCGTAATAGTATCACATAACGCTAACTTAGTTGTAAATGCTGATTCTGAACAAATTATAATCGCCGAAAATATTGATGGAGTCTTGAAATATACATCAGGCTCACTTGAAAATCCTATTATTAATGAACGGATTTGTGCAATTTTGGAAGGTGGCAAAAATGCGTTTTTAAGCCGTGAGCAAAAATATCACTTAAATGTTCCAGTCGTTTTATAAGTCATAATAAGAGCCGCAAAATACGGCTCTTACTCTTTTTATTCTACTCCTCCTTCGGCAACAAATGCCTTAAATTCTCATCATTCCGAATCCGCTCCAACTCATCCGCCACAATCTGTTTGGCTTCCGCTTTGATACGGTCGTAATTCTCCTTAATCATTTCTTTCATGCGATCCACGCCGTTTTCATCTACAAAGTTGGTGATAACTGGTATTTTCTTGTACACTTTCGTTTCTGCGGAAACACGTTCGTTATCGACAACGATTTCACAGTGGAAAATCTTCTGCTCAATACGTTCATCGAAATTGTCTGCCACCGCTCCAACAAACATTCCCTGTGTTAAGTTACTAATCTTGCTGGGTGGTATCAGGCTATCCATTTGGGTAGAAATGGAAGTCGATTTATCGTTCCGGTTTATCGTCATGGACTGGCGTTTCTGTAACACTTTCCCGAAACGGTCGGACAACGTTTTCGCTGTATCGCCGACCACTTGCCCGGAAAAGATATTGCCTACGGTGTTCATCACCACAGCCGCCTCCTTATCCCCATAGTCGCGCTTTAGCTGCGAAAAATCCTGAAAGCCCAACAATACAGCAACCTTGTTGCTTCGCGCAGTGGCTATCAGGTTATCCAACCCTTTGAAATAAATAGTCGGCAACTCATCAATGATAACCGAAGATTTGAGTTGCCCCTTTTTATTAATCAACTTCACAATACGGGAATTATACAATCCGAGAGCCGCACCGTATATATTCTGGCGGTCGGGATTGTTCCCCACGACCAACATTTTAGGGTCGTCCGGATTATTAATATCCAGCGTAAATTCATCGCCCGACATTACCCAATATAATTGTGGACTAATCATGCGGGAGAGCGGTATTTTCGCACTCGCAATCTGTCCTTGAAGCTGGTCGGCAGCCCCAGATTTCCACGCATCCATAAAGGGAGAAAGGTAGTTTTCGAGGTCGGGATAAGAGGTTAGAATCGGAAAAATATCTTCATAACTTTTGTTCAAAAACTCGATAGCATGGGGAAAAGTACAATACTTCCCATCCTCATAAATCCGCAAATACCAGATAATAGCGGCGAAAAGAATAATCGGGGATTCGACGAAGAAGTCACCCTGCTTCTGTACCCACGTCCGGTTCAAATTCAGCATTATCGTATATGCCGATTCGTAGGCATCCGAAATATCATCCATAAACGAAGGATTAATCGGATTGCAACGGTGCGAACGGCTCGGATCATCGAAATTAATTACATAGAATGTCGGTACTTTCTCGTAACCTTCCCGGTTGTTTAACAGGTGGTTATAAGCAATAGTCGAGAGGTCTGGAAACTTGAAGTCGTAAATATAGCCTGTATAGCCTTTCTCAATCTGCTGTTTGATAAATTGGTTTACAACGGCATAAGACTTACCCGAACCCGGCGTACCCAAAACGATAGCTGCCCGGAACGGATTTACAACATTTATCCACCCTTTCCACTGCTTCTTTTTATACCAGAATTTCGTAGGCAGATTTACCGAATAATCGTTTACCATCAGCTTAGTTTCCTGCATAAACGATTCGTTTTCCGTATTGAAAACATCGTCAAACATATTGTTTTTGAGTAAGCGGCTTATCCATGTACCCGCCATCAATAATAATATGTAGCCTGCCGAAATGGTGAAAATATATAATCCGGCATTGGCTACTTTGGGTAACGGTAATGCCAATAGCCACCAGTTCAAAAAGAACAGGACGAAACCGATACCGAGGCATACATAGATTTTTGTCCATGTAATCTTTTCCTCTTTCACGCCCTTTGTTCCCAGACAGGACAAAGCGAGAAAAACAATAGCAAAGATTTTCGTCCACAGGATAGAGGTAAATAATCCGGCGGTACGGTTAAAATTCATCAGGATTTTATCGACCACGCCGATATTGATTCCCCACTCGTGCATTGCCTCGTAACAGAACCAATACACATTTATCACTACAAATAGTATAGAGAGCGCACGCATAAAGTCCATCACCTTAGCCAAGCCCCTCAAGTCATCTTCATTTTGCATAATCGTAAAAATTAAATTGTTCTTACTTCAAATTTTATAGCTGCCTGCCGTACCTGCGCTTCTTCTTTTTCTTGCGCCTTAGGCTCGGCTGATTGTTGTCCTGCCCCTGTGTTTCGGGGGTTAGGACAGATAACAGGCTACTCGCCGCATCATCGACCGTAGAATGCCCGGCTTGCGGTTGCTTGTCGGTAGTGGATTTATCAGTCTGGCGTAAATCATCAGTCGATTTTACTTGCTGTGTTTGCAGATCCTCGCGGTGCGAATCATCTGCGAACCGTTCATTAAGAACATTCGCTGAAAACTCCTTACCCAGACGCGAACCGTTTAGTACCGCCCGTTCGTTGTGGTCGATAAACGTAGCCCCGAATATGCGCCCTTCATCGTTGCGGCGAAGCACCAAGTCAATACCTTTCTTCTGTAATGCCGTCCGGAACTCGCTTTCGGTGCGGGTACTATTCAAGGCTTCGGAAACCATTGTACGGGTACGGGCTGTAACACCGTCCGTTTTGATTCTTTCTTTCGATACGCCAAACTGCTTTTCCAACGCCTCGATACCGAGAGCTTTACCGAACAGGGAGGATTTTAAGGGCTTGCCGATACGGTTGCCCTCATCGTCCAATGCAGAGTAAACCAATCCCCGGTAAGGCTTGCCCTTATTCTCCCCTTTGATTTCCTCCACGCCTACATTATATAAGGATAGCAGAGCGCGGTATTCGCCGAGTGTTTGGAAACGGTACATTTCGGAAAGCGGCTTGATAACGTTGGCCACCTGTTTTTTTAAGTTCCCCTGGCTAACGTTTACCGGAGCAAGCTGCCACGCCTCGCCCTGCTTCTGACCGTTGGCGGGAATCAGGTTATATTCCTTTTCCAACTCCCGCCGGATTTTGTTGCTGCGGTCTTTCTCGAAGCTGTCGGGAACAAGCGAGCCATCGGGACGGACACGGGTCAAACGATGTGGATGTGCTGGCGGTCTATATCCTCATGTTTGAAAATCATGTAAGGCTGCGAACCATATCCCAACCGCTCCATATACTTTTGCCCGATCTCGGTAAGCTGCTCATCGGTCAGTTTATCGTCCGGGTGCGGATTCAGTGAAGCATGAATAACTGGCTTTTTAGTGGTGATATGCGAGGGCATAAACCGCTCAAAATCCTGCATACAGGTAGAGGCATTGAATGCTCCATCGGTAGGTTCAATCACTAAATTAGTCGCCAGAATCTTACCCAAACCCTCGTCCACTTTCTCCTGATTGTAGGAAAGTGCGCCGTACAGATTGCTTCCGTGAGAGATTTTCGCCACCATTTTTTACAGGTATTTCGCCTTAAACTGCTCGCATAGCTGCATCACTTCGCGCCCGATTCCCGCCAGTTCTACGGTCGCTTTTTCTAATTTATAGAGCAATGCGAGGGCTTTTTTCTCCCCGAAATTGCTGTGCAGTTCCTTTACAATCTGGTTGTAATTAACGCCCACGCTCCGAAACTGGCTGTGTAACGCGGTCAGCTTTGCGGTAAATTCGACAGCCGATGCGTCCGTTTTTACTACCCGGAACTCATCGCCAAAGATGCGGGCTGAGATAAAAGCAGACAGCGAACTTACGCCTGATTGCTCGAACATGGCAAGAAATCCGGCGTGCTGGGTGTCCGTCAGGTTCACCGTCAGCCGATGTTTCGCCGGGTCGTTCTTCGGGGGTCTGCCCCCCTTTCCCCGTTTGCGGGGTTCTCTTTTTTCTTCGTTCATAACATTAATCTTTTAGTGGTTATATGAACGTTTGCGGTCGGCTCATGCCGGCTTAATTTTTCCCGACTTCGGAGAGGAAAATCCCCTCTGGAAGAGCAAGAGGTTGATGCTGCAAAAAACGAAGTTTGCTGCAATCAACACATCTTGCTATTTGCCAAAATGCAAATACGTTTTGCCCGCAAGGGGCATCTTTTCGTCCCGAACTTTTCGGGATATAAGACTGCCCTTCGCCGGGCTATTTTTGAGTGCCGGAACTATCTTAAAAATCGGCATGAATACCCCGCAACGTTTCACGCTGCAAAGTTATAGTGAATAAATAACACGCTGTATATCAATAAGTATAGACAATCCCGGACAGAAGCTACCACCCCTCGAAAATATGGTGCAAGTATGAAAAAGAAGGCGTTTATTTGCTCCCGAAAATGGATTTGAAGCCTCGCTGATTTATGAATTTACCGAGGTGAAAAACCAACTATTTGAATTTGTATTGTCGTGCTGTCGTACTGTTGTAAATAAGTGCTGTTTTATCGGAATATCACTTTGCATTTTTACTCTTTCAGCTATGTATTGCTGTAAGTAAATGAACAGGCAGAAAACTATCAAAGCATTTCATTCTGTCAATGTGGAAATGCGGCAATCAATAGGCAAACAATCAAATATTAACTGAATAAAAGCAGTACCGGATTAGAGGTACAAATAATTCAATAAATAACAATTAAAACATTCAGAACAATGAAAAAGGAAGTAAGTAAAAAAGAGCCGAAGTATGTAGCGTTCAGCACTCAAAAAGGCGGAGCAGGAAAAACGACTCTTACGGTTTTGATCGCAAGTTATCTGCATTATGTCAAAGGTTACAATGTGGCAATCGTGGATTGCGACTACCCGCAGCACTCCATTGCTGAAATGCGGGAACGCGATTTCAAAATGGTGGAACAAGACGAGTATTACAAGGGAATGGCTTACGAACAGTTTACCCGTTTGGAAGGAAAGCGAGCCTATCCTGTGATTGAGAGTAGTACGGAAAAAGCGTTGAGCGATGCCGATGCGCTTTGTGAACAGGGTGAGTATGACTTTGTGTTCTTCGATCTGCCCGGAACAATGAACAATCGTGATTTAGTTCTCGCCCTCGCCAGTATGGACTATATCATCGCTCCGATTGCTGCTGACCGTGTAGTAATGGAAAGCACCCTCAACTACATGATTGTTGTAAGGGACAATATCGTGAACACGGGTAAATCCAATATCAAAGCGATGCGGCTATTATGGAATCTGGTTGATGGCAGGGAAAAATCCGAATTATATGAGGTGTACGAAGGGGTTATCAAAGAGTTGGGGTTTATAGCCCTTAACACCTTCATTCCCGACAGCAAACGTTTTCGCAGAGAGCAGTCGGTCAATCACAAAGCCCTGTTCCGTTCAACATTATTCCCTGCGGATAAATCCCTTGTAAAAGGCAGTAATATAGATGCCCTTACCGATGAGCTTTTGGAATTGATAAATGGGTAAGCTATGGCAAAGAAAGTGGATACATCAGGGTTTGACCCCGACTTTATCATAGGTCAGACCAAACCCGACAACAGGGCAAATTCGCAGGTTATCCAACCCGCTGAACCTGCGTTGGAAGATAGCCCGCCAGAACAGGAGAATTTACCGGAACAGCCGAAAGAAAAAGAAACGCCGAAGCGCAAGCGCGGCGGGCAGGCAGGATATAAAGAAACCTTTTTGAAGCGTAACGAAATCAAGACACGGCAATGTGTCTATATCAGCTACGATGTTCATGCGGTTATCACAAAACTTGTCAGGGCTTTGGTCGATGCTGGAAATGATATTTCCGTAGGCGGGTATATAGATACGGTGCTTAATGAACACCTGCAACTCCATAAGGAAGAAATAAACGAGGTATATCGGCAACGCCCGGACGATTTACTGTAAATGAATAAGCTATGGAAAGATATATCATCTCAGCCATTATGCTGTACGCATTAGTTGTTGTCCTGTACCTGCTTCGGGAACGGATGCATAAACGGAAAAAGAACGCAGCGAAAAATCCCGGTTTCAATCCGTTTCGTTCCACCCCGAAAGAGGATATAATCGGCAAAAGTAAATTTGACCTTAGACAATCCCGGACAGAAGCTACCACGCTGATTCATAATGAAAAACGGATTGAAAATGCGCCTATATTTGCTGATGAAAACAAAAAAGATGCTCCGGTAACACCCCCTTTGGTTGAATCGGAAACAGTCTTATCCGATGAAAATATGACGGACGAAAATTCAAACGAAATCAATTTAGTAATTGAGAACACACCCCCCGAATTTGAGCCGGAATATAACACAGAAGATATAGACGAAGAAGAAACAGAGGATGAAGATACCGAAGGGGTTGCCGGGGTTTCGATGGCACTCGGACTTGGCTTTGACGATCTGGCGGGAATGGTGCGAACGGTAGAAACTACCGATGTCGCAACAACCGAAGAAAAAGAAGAAGCCGGGCGGGTACTGGTAGAAATACGAAAGACCGAAATGTTCGATCAGGTCGCAGGCGATGAACCGAAAAAGAAAGTGGTGTCCGCACTTATGGACGATTACTTCGCAGCTTTCCACCGCAAGAAACGGGAGGCGGGAGAAACGGACGAGCCTGTGATGAAAGCACCGAAAGATTTTGATTTACGCAGCTTTGCGTAGGATGTATAACAAGTAAAAACAAAGTAAAATGAAAGAAAGGGATTACGGTTAGCTACGCCTGACCACCACTAAAAGATCGAGTTAAACAACAATTATTCATTTCCGGTACAGGGGACTATTCCACCCCCTGTACCATTAATCAAAAAATCGTATGACAAAGAAGAAAATTCTTATGTCGGCAGCCTTTATTTTCGCTGCCGTATCATCCGCCTTTGCACAGGGCAACGGTATCGGGGGCATTACCGAAGCTACCAATATGGTAACATCGTATTTCGATCCCGGCACAAAATTGATTTACGCCATCGGTGCGGTCGTAGGGCTTATCGGCGGAATCAAAGTATATAACAAGTTCTCTTCGGGCGACCCCGATACATCGAAAACCGCCGCCTCTTGGTTCGGCGCGTGTATCTTCCTGATTGTCGCCGCCACCATCCTACGTTCCTTCTTCCTGTAATCCATTTCAAAAACGATAAAACGAAATGGAGCATAATATTAATAAAGGCATAGGCAAGAGCGTGGAATTTAAGGGCTTGAAAAGTCAGTATCTCTTCATCTTTGCAGGCGGTCTGTTGGCTGTATTCGTGGTCTTTGTGATTATGTATATGGCAGGTGTAGACCAATGGGTTTGCATCGGTTTCGGCGTTATCGCCGCCTCCGCTCTGGTATGGCTGACTTTCAACCTGAATGCGAAATACGGGGAGTATGGATTGATGAAAGTGCTGGCAAAACGCCAGCACCCGCGCTACCTGATAAACCGCAAAAATTCCCGCCGCTTGTTCAGCCGACCAAAAAAGAAGGAGGTGCGCGATGCGTAATGTAATGAAAGCGGCTACCATCGAAAGCAAGTTCCCGCTATTGGCAGTGGAACACGGTTGCATCATCAGTAAAGACGCGGATATAACGGTAGCCTTCCGTGTCGATCTGCCGGAACTGTTCACCGTTACCGCAGTCGAATATGAAGCCATACACTCGGCTTGGGCGAAAGCCATCAAGGTTTTGCCCGATTACTCGGTTATCCATAAGCAGGACTGGTTCGTAAAGGAAACCTACAAACCCGAAACGGACAAGGAAGATATGAGCTTTTTGTCTCGCTCGTTTGAACGCCACTTTAACGAACGTCCCTACCTGAACCATAGCTGTTTCCTGTTCCTGACAAAAACGACTAAAGAGCGAATGAGAATGCAGAGCAATTTCTCATCGCTTTGTCGTGGAAATATCATACCCAAAGAGGTAAACAAGGACACAGCTACCCGGTTTTTAGAAGCGGTCGGACAGTTCGAGCGCATCGTGAACGATTCGGGATTTGTGAGCCCTACCCGCCTGACCTCGGACGAGATCACAGGAACGGCAAGCGAACCCGGACTGGTAGAGAAATACTTTGCCCTTTCGCTGGACGATACTACCTGTTTGGAAGATATGGAACTCGGAGCAGACGGGCTTCGCATCGGAGCAAAGAAAGTATGCCTGCATACGATTTCCGATGTGGAGGACTTGCCCGGAACGGTCGGAACGGATATGCGCTATGAAAAGCTATCCACCGACCGGAGCGACTGCCGATTGTCGTTTGCAGCACCCGTAGGGTTGCTGCTCTCATGCGACCATGTGTATAACCAATACATATTCTTGGACGATTCGGCAGAAAACCTGCGGAAGTTTGAAAAGTCTGCCCGCAATATGCAATCGCTTTCAAGGTATAGTCGCGGAAACCAAATCAACAAAGAGTGGGTCGATAAATACCTGAACGAAGCGCACAGTTTCGGGCTTACCTCTGTCCGGGCGCACTTTAATGTCATGGCTTGGTCGGAAGATGCGGAGGAACTGAAACATATCCGTAATGATGTCGGTTCGCAGCTTGCCCTTATGGAATGTAAACCACGTCATAATACAACGGATGCGGCTACACTCTATTGGGCGGCTATGCCGGGCAATGCGGGGGATTTTCCTTCGGAGGAAAGTTTCTATACGTTCATTGAACCTGCCTTGTGTTTCTTTACCGAAGAAACCAACTACAAAAGTTCACTTTCGCCTTTCGGCATTAAGATGTGCGACCGTGTGAGCGGTAAGCCCCTCCATGTAGATATATCGGATTTACCAATGAAGCAAGGAATAACCACCAACCGAAATAAATTCGTGTTGGGGCCATCCGGTAGCGGTAAATCCTTTTTCATGAATCACCTCGTCCGCCAGTATTGGGAACAGGGAACGCACGTTGTCTTGGTCGATACAGGAAACTCGTATCAGGGATTGTGTGAAATGGTACGCCGGAAAACCAAAGGTGAGGACGGGATTTATTTCACATACACAGAGGAAAATCCGATCAGCTTTAATCCTTTCTATACGAACGATTACAAGTTCGATGTGGAAAAGAAGGACAGTATCAAAACGCTGCTTTTGACGCTGTGGAAATCCGAAGATGATAAGGTAAGCAAGACCGAAAGCGGGGAACTCGGTAGCGCAGTATCGGCATATATCGAGCGCATCAGGGCTGACCGCAGTATCGTACCGTCCTTTAATACTTTCTACGAATATATGCTGGGCGACTACCGCCGGGAACTGGAAGAAAGGGAAATCAAGGTAAGCAAAGAGGATTTTAACCTCGACAATATGCTTACCACCCTGCGCCAGTATTACCGGGGCGGACGTTTCGACTTTCTCTTGAACTCCGAACAGAACATCGACCTGTTGAATAAGAGTTTCATTGTCTTTGAAATTGATTCGATTAAGGGTGCGCCCGTCAAGGCAGCATAAGAAATATCCTTTGGCAAGGATTAGGTAAGTGTTCTTTGAAAAACCTATCATCACCCGGCTTATCTGAAAGG
>NZ_JARXWN010000019.1 GCF_029892965.1 Dysgonomonas sp. PF1-14
ACTCCACATCTGCATACGGGTGTGGGGTTGCTGCTTATTTGTTACATGGGTTTTGCTAGAACCTCGGAATAGATAAGTCAGTGATTCCCACACTTTGTATTTTATTATCTGCTTATTTGGGGAGTTGGTAGGCGCAAACTTTATACATTATGAGATATTTCTTTTTTATATTAATGTTCGTAGTTGGATTAACCACAAAACTATGGGGTCAGGCGGGGGTAACTGAATCTAAGGAGCGATACTCAATATCAAAAGTTGAGACAATTGATTTAAGGACTGGAGTGTCTTCAACAAAAAACTATACAGATGGCGAAGCCTATTTACAGTGGGAATCCGTAAAGCTTAGTCCATCTCGTACGGAAGATAATATATTTATAGCTATACATGGTAGTCTACAATATAAGTTCATGGACTTAGCTACTCGATTGGGAGATACAACTATGGGAGGACGTTATAAATTGCCTGGATATACCTATGAATTTTCTAACTTAAATGGCGAGTGTAGGCGGGACTACACTACCAGTATATGGGACGAAGTTAAGTATGAGTTTTGGGATTACCAATATGTTGTAGCACATGATAGGACTAAGGGGATGGCATCAGCATTTAAGTATACTTTTGAGAATGATAGGAAACGTATAGTCATTCATCTGAGACCGAAGTTCAAGAAAAACATCCTTCCAGACCTTTCTAAACCCCTGTGAAACTTATCTTTTTATGTTGTACTTTGATATTAGGTACAACATATCAGTTTGTTTTATCAAGTCGGGTGGTCAGGGTTGCTGACGGCGATACTGTAACCCTCCTCACTGACCAACGAGAACAAATACGGGTACGGTTAGACCGTATAGACGCACCAGAACGAGGGCAGGATTACGGGCAGAAGGCAACCCTATTTGTCCGTGAAATGTGCTACAATAAGCCTGTAATAGTCCATAAAAAGGGTGTTGGCAGATATGGTCGTGTGCTGGGTGTCTTGTATGTAAATGGAGTGAATGTAAATGAAGCTCTCGTTTGCCAGGGTCTTGCATGGCACTATAAACACTACAGCAACGACCCGACCCTTGACAGCCTTGAACGACAAGCCCGAAAGGAAAAACTAAATATATGGAGGATGAAAAATCCTATTGCCCCGTGGGAATATCGGAGGATGAAAAAGAAGTGATACATATATTCAAGGTTAATTTAGAGTATATCTATGTTTGTTGAATATTTTCATATTTAGAAAAGAGTTTTTTGTTATTCTTTGTAAAATAATGTTTACATTGTGCATAATTTGTTATGTCAATTATCTATTGGAAGTAAGAAGGATATTTATTTTATTTTTTGACCTGTTTTTAATACATGAAAGCATATCAATACATATTGATGCTTCCCTTGCTTTTGTCAATTAGCACATTTGGGCAAGTACCTGTGATAACAACGCCACAGCCGACTAAACCATTACATAGTATCATTGGATATACTAATAATCGAAACAATCCAACTCCTACCATCCCTGCTTTTCCAACTACCAATAACCGCAATCAGCAGCAACTGAATATGTATGAGCATGACAGGCTTACAGTCGAGCGTATGAATATAATGCAAAGGCAAAATCAATTTGAAGAAGGACTGGCAAGCTATTCATCTATACAATATGATTTACCATCTTGGTCAGGGACACAGGGCACAGAACATTATTATCAGACAGCAGGGAAACTACTTGATATGCTGAATGGGAAAACTCCCCTAAATCTCAAAGATGCTGTATTTGCTGTTGAGAACGCCTACTTTGAAGGATTGTTAGATAAAAAGATATATGATGAAGCTATTTCCCAAATGGCTAACATAGCCCGATTAAAAGCAGGGCAGGACGGTCTTAACTGGAACAATCCCACAACAAAGAATATTATGCTGTATAGGGTTATGGCTGATACATTGAATGTAAAATTCCCAATGAGAGAAAGAGCATCTACTTCCTTTCCTATGCAATATGATTTTGACGATTTTAGGGGAGAAAATGATTTTTCAAAATTATTCGTTACTAAATTACTATCTTCCCATAAAGGACAATGTCATTCTTTGCCACTCTTATATCACATTCTATGTGAAAAAGTAGGAGCAGAAGCAAGCCTTGCTTTTTCTCCCCAGCACTCTTATATTAAGTTTAAAGACCGAAATAACAACTGGCATAACCTTGAACTGACACAGGGTATGATGACAACAGACGCTTTTATTATTGGTTCTGGGTTTATCAATGCAGCAGCTATAAAGCATGGCGTATATATGCAGCCACAAGATAAGAAACAAGTAATAGCCCATTGTTTATCAGACCTTGCTTCGGGATATGTACATAAATACGGATATGATAAGTTTGTGATTCAATGTATAGATTCAGCTTTGTCTTATGCTCCAACAAACACAACTGCTTTAGCAATAAAATCCAATTATCATGGCATCCGATTACAATATGTTGCAAATCAAATTGGCAGACCACCTTTGGACATTTTAAAGGCTCAATACCCTGATGCTTATAAACTATTTGAAGAACGGAATGCTATTTATCGTCGACTGGATGAAATCGGATTCGTTGAAATGCCAAAAGAAGTATATGAAAGTTGGCTAAATTCGATAAATGAAGAAAAAGAAAAACGTGAACATGACATTAGATATAAAAGTGCATTGAGATTATTAGAATAACTTAAATCAACCATATATGAAGAAGGCAGCATTATTTTTAGCTATTTTGTTTGTTACCTGCTTAGTCACACAAGCACAGGAGGATATTTTTAAGAAGCATGGAGTTACAAAAGAACCACTTACATTGAGTAAGGGGAAGTATAAGGAAACGTTCTACAATGAAGAAATCATGCAGGTTGGTACAGTATTGATTAATACACTTACCAACAAAGTGGTTAAATTTCTGGAAGAAGATACTACTAAATTTGCATACAAAGCGGAAACTACAAGTCGTTTTCTTACAGTCGATCCATTAGCAGAAGAACACTATTCTTGGTCGCCATATGCTTATGTTCTGAATAATCCTATGAGGTATATTGACCCGGACGGAAGATTGGAAAGAGACCCGAATGGCAATATTAAATTTTATGCTTCAGGAGAATCTGTAAGTAGGGAGACTGTAAAACATAATGGATTCTCATTAACACCCAATTACAGTACTGGCTATGTAGTAACAGACAAAGGAAATAAGGTATCAGCAGAACAACTTACAAGTGTTACTGTTGTATCAGCAGATGGGAAAAGGAGTACTACTTTTTCGGCTACAGAACTTAGTAAAGTCGGCGATTTTGATTTTACTTCAAATTGTCATGGATTAGCCATGGCTGACGGGCAATTTTTTATTAACGATCCCGGGACAATCTTAGCGGATGAGTTTACAAAGGTTGGAGAGGGTATGGGACCAGATGCAAAAGCCGGAGCAAATCATAATGTTGTAAGTGTTGGGCTTCCGGGCTTCGAAAGTGAGCCATATCATACAGCAGGGACACAAAATAATGGAAATACATACACTCAAAAGGATAATAATGGACCTGTCAAAACAAATCAACCTTTGAAAAGTGTTGTTGATTATAAAGGTACAGGAACGGTTTCAGGTCTTCCAGTAAAAGAATTACAAGTTGTATTTTATGAGAAAAAGAATAATAATTAAGAAACTATACTTTATCGTATCTTTTCTTATCTTTCATACCTTAGTTGGATATTCCCAAAACTGTAAAAACGGATTGGAATATTTATATGCATCAAAAGATTTTGGTTGTTGGTATAATAATATTGATAAGCCAAACGAATACAATATTGCTATAAGAGACAATACACCTGATTCAATAATAGCAAAGCTTCAGAATTTTAAAGGTAAAACCATTAATATGGAAGAGGAAAACTATTATAATTCAGATTTGAGTGTCATATACTACTATGATGATAGTATTCGCGTAAAAATACTTCAAGAGTATTTGACATTTTATGGAGACACAACACATAGTTCAAAAAGCTATTTCCCTTATCCCGGATATGGAAAGTATAAGCCAAAAGAAAAAGACTTCTCTGTTCAGATAGAAGCTCTTTTTACATTTACCAGTCTCTTAGTTGGAGGGTATATTTGTTGTGAACCAGTTCTGATTGAAAAATCCACAAATGAAAAAGTAAACACTGATCAAGAAAAACTAAAAATAATTTATAACATATATCAGAAATGGTTAGTTGAGAATAAAGAAACAGGATTTATAAATTACAAATTACCTTTAGAGGGGACTCCATACATGTGGAAGAATGAAACAATATATATGAAAATGTTTACAGGAAATCATTTATTCAAACCTTCCAAAGAATTTACAGCTTCTTATTTGAAAATACATAGAGAAGAAAGAGGTACAATAGCCTGTACTACATTTTATTAAAAATCAATACTGAAAACTCATGAAATGTATATTCATTTTATTATTGGTGTTTTATCCGTTTTGCCTTTTTAGTCAGATAAATACTAATGCCTACCAAGACTCTATTATGAAAGCAGAACTTCTAAAAGAGTTATTAAGCTCTAAAGAAGATACATTGTCGCTTTCTGCCTCAAGGAACCTAGATATTGAATATAAATACTTTGTGAAAAAGAAATCGCTAAATGGAGGGTATTGCTTAGAATTAAAGGCTGTTACCCATGTGGATTCTATTGCAAAGGCAAAATATGGCTCTTTAATTGAAGATAGAGATGTTTTTTCAGGTTATTCTTATTCTCAAAAAATCGAAATTTTGGAAGAATTATTAAGTTTTCAGGGCGATACGGCAAAAAGTGGCAAATCTTATAAAATAAATTCTCCAGATTTAAGTAGAATCTATATTGAACCGTTTAATATTCAGATAGAATCTCTTTATACATTTTCCAAAATGTTATTGATTGGCTATCCTCCCATTTTACCCAAACTGACAGATAAAAACGAAGTGATTAACTTAAATGGTAATCAAACTGTAGTTGATGAAGTTTACGAGCTATATAGGCAGTGGTTACAAAATGCAATAAAAAATGATTTTAGAAATTTAACTTTGCCTATGTCTGGCAGTTATTATCAATGGGAAAGACAGGGAAAAATAACGAGCAAATGGTATATTGATTTTCATAAAAAGGGAAAAAATGACTTATCCTATAATGCTTTTGAAGAATCATATGATTATATTAATACGATGCTTAAGGATGAAATTCCTTTGTATTTTAAAAATGCCGTTTTGAATACAGAAGTTGCTTTTAACGATGAAAAATTTGATATCGAGAAAGTAAATCAAAAGTATAGGCTATTGGTACATCTAGCAAAAGAGTTTTCAAAGGGTAATTTGATTTCTTATATAGGTAAGGATAAAGATATAATTACAAAACATGCAGCCATATTTAAAGTACTTACAGATACGACACTAATTCCCGTAGATTCATCATATTTTTATGTACATACCCCCTATACCTACGATTTTGAAGACCCTTTAGGTCAATCTGATTGGTCAAAGATGTTTGTGTCTAAACTATTGGAAACGGGTACAGGCAACTGTCATTCATTGCCTTATTTATACAAAATACTGGCTGATGAACTAAATATACCCTGTAATCTAGCCTTTGCACCTAATCATATCTATATTAAATTATTCTCTGAAAATAAAGGCTGGTATAATACGGAACTAACAAGTGGGACATTCCCGATTGACGCATGGATAATCGCTTCGGGATATGTAACCCTTGATGCCATTCGCAACGGTCTGTATATGGATACCCTTAGTAATAAACAAGCTGTAGCCAATTGCCTTATAGACTTGGCACAGGGCTATCAACATAAGTATGGTAAGGATAACCCCGAATTTGTTATCAAATGCTGCAATAAGGTCTTAGAATACCATCCTACAAATGTAAATGCCATCCTGACAAAAGCCGAAGCGCAAAAACACTATATCCATTCGCTGATGAAAGCTAAGAATCTGAAAAGCCCCGAAGCCCTTTTCTCAGATGAAAATATTAAAAATATGTATTCTGAAATGGAATCCCTATATATCGAGCTTCATAAATCAGGCTATCGGCGAATGCCAGAGGAAATGTATTCTGAATGGCTCAACCTGCTTAGAAGTGAGCCAGACAAATACATAAATAAGTCATTGAGCCAGTAAAGAAGATGTCCAATGAGTACCTAATGAAGATATAGATAGAATAGGGCAGGCGCAAAATATTATCTATTAAACCTATATTAATTTAACGTATTTTCGCTATTAAACTCCGATAGTCGCTATAATCGTCTTAACGAACCAATTTCAATAAGTCAATCTGGCAAAACTCCTTTCTATTTAAGACGGGTATACAATCCTATTATTACCGGTTTCTTACATCTAACCGATGAAATTTACACACCTAACTCTACAGAAGAGAAGTCGGATTTTAGTCAAAAAACGTCCTATTCTAAATTCGATTTATTTGGAAATTGTATCGAGAAGATAGATTTCAATGGAGTATCTACTGTTTACCTCTGGTCTTACAACGGCCAATACCCAGTCGCTGAAGTTATGAATGCGGATTATGTTACTATTGATGCTGCCTTAGCCTCAGTCGGATTGACTTCTGTAGATGCTCTATCAGCAAATACCAATCCCGATAAAGCCAAACTCGACAAACTGCGTACAGTATCCACCCTGTCGGGAGCAATGATTACCACCTATAAATACAAGCCATTGGTAGGTATGCTCGAGGCTACCTCCCCTTCAGGTGTAACCACTCATTACGAGTACGATACATTCGGACGTTTAATACGAACTAAAGATACAGATGGTAATACCCTTCAAGAATATAATTATAATTATTTAAACAAATAAAAAAGAACTCTATGAAAAATTACTTAATTATAATATTAATGCTCCTTTCCGGAACATTGAACGGAATTGCGCAAAACACAATGGCTACTTCTATACTTGTTGACGCTAAAGATGGACTAATATCATATTCTAATACTCAGAATACGTTTAATTATACAAATAACTATAACGGAACCCGATATAGTGATGTCTTCTATAAATTCACTCTTGACCGATGGATGGCAGTAACTATAAATCATGCAGGTTCCAACTTATCTGATACATATATATATATGTTGAGTTCAACGGGAAATCTTATTACCAGTTGTACCGGTGTGCAGTCTACATCCGCTTCCCAGTCTACAATGGAAAGCCTTTCGTTAACAGCAGGCACCTATTATGTAGTTTCAGAGGGTATTTCGATGAATGGTGTAATAACTACTAATATTACAAGTAAAGAAGTTCAAAAAACAGAATACAATTTAGGTTCCAAATCTAGTCCATTCTCATATTCTCATACTCAGAATACGAAACAAACGACTAAAGCTTATTCCGGGCCTCCTAATTTTCCTACAAATGACGTTTTTTATAAGCTTACATTAACTCAGCCACTGGATATTACAATATCGCACTGCGGCTCGGAGGTAAAAGATACCTATATCAGTGTTTTGGATTTTAAAGGTGGTTGTGTCGCCTATAATGATGATTCGAATAGTTTAAGCGGAGGATGCCCGGTTTCTACTAATTCATATTTGAAGCAGAGATTCTTACCGGGTACATATTATATTGTATCCAGAGGGAAATCGGAAAACGGTAATATTACGACGAGTATAAAAGGAGATTATCCTCCAAATGAAGCTATAATTGATTTAGGAAAGATATACGGAGATATAACCGCCGCCTTCAACTATACGCATACACAGGATACGAGGACAACAAGAGATTCGTATAAACCACCACGTTGGAATAACATATTTTCCCCCAATGATATTGTTTATAAGTTTAAGTTGGATGTGCCGATGAAACTTAATTTCTCCCATGCAGGTTCAGTTTTGAGTTGCACACAATTACACTTATTAAAAAGGGATATGATAGATGACCCTGAATTAGGTATTGTAATTGATGTAATTGGTGGATCCGGAGGGGGATTACCTCCTGATGCTTACCCCGTAGATCGTAGCTCTTCCGTATTTGAGACTGGGATATATTATTTAGTCTCGGAAGGTTGTCTTGAAAATGGAATTATTACTACAACAATTATCGGAGAACCTTATCGATTTGAAATAGACATGGGTACATTTAATGCTTCATTTACTAAAGAACATACTCAAGATACCAGGAAGACAAGTAATTCATATGATGGGTTACCGACCAGAGACGCATTTTATAAGTTTACGATACAGAATAATATGGAAATTGAAATATCGCATTGTAAATCTACACTGGATGATACATATTTATACTTATTAGATGCTTCTGAGAAATGTGTTGCTTCCAATGATGATTATATCGCGGCTAATGCTTGTTCCAATACAAAGAGAGCATATCTTAAAATCGACGATTTAAGTCCTGGAACTTATTATATTGTATCGGAAGGTAAGAGCAATGATGGGATAATTAATACAATGATTGAAGGGCGACCTGTCAAAAAGGTCATTGATATTGGAGATATAAACAATACCTCGGATTTGACTTTTATAGAGAATACAGCACAGACATCCAATCGGTTCGGATTATCCACAAACGAAATCTATTATCGTTTTTACCTATCTAAAAATATGGATATTGATATCTCAGCCCGTGGTCCTTCAACTGGTACTATGATATATTTACTGGATGATCAAAATAATATTATTGAGACAGCTGATGGCGTTTCCGGAATAAAAATAAAAAATCTTTTATCTGGGGTTTATTATGTTGTCTCGGAAGGAAAAATGCGTAATGAGAACATTTATACTACAATAAAAACTTTGTACAGGCCTTTACCAGAAACGGCTTCTAAATATAACTATATTCATATAAGGTCATATACAAAAAAGGACGCAAGTGATCATATTGATATAATGAATTATTATGATGGTTTAGGCCGGCCTATTCAGAAGGTTGAGTGGGGCATTACGCCTCGCTTTAATGACCTGGTTTCCCTACAGGAATATGATGCCTTCGGGCGGGAAAGCAATAGCTGGCTACCTGCTGCTATTGCAGGGAATAAGGGTGCCTATACCGCTCCCGCTACAGTCATGGCAGCAGCCAAGACCACCAATACAAATAACGGTACCGCCGATCAACTTCCGTACAGTAAACCCGTCTACGAAGCCTCACCCCTGAACCGTGTACTCGAGCAATACGGGCCCGGAACCGACTGGCATAACAACAAGAAAGCCGTACGCACCACCTATATGATCAATGTAGCCGGAGTAGATACCCTGAACTGTATCTATTACATACCAACCGATCCCGGCGATACTATCGTATCTGTTACCTATATGAAGAATTACCCCACCGGACAGATTTATGTCACCCGCATAGAAGACGAGGACGGCAATACCAGCTTTGAGTTCAAGGACAAGCTCGGACAAGTTGTACTGACCCGCCAGATCGTACGTAACGGATCAACTAAAGACCTGCACGACACCTATTATGTCTACGATGACTTCGGTAACCTGAAGGCGGTACTGCCCCCGCTAGCCGCCGATGCCATGAAGACAGGTACAAGCTGGGCAAATAACAGCTCCGATCTGGTACGGAAGTATGCCTACCTGTACAAATACGATGGACGTAACCGCTGCATTGCCAAACGCCTTCCCGGTACCCATTGGACGTACTTTGTTTACGACAAGGCCGACCGATTGATATTGACCCAAGACGGCGAACAGCGCGCCAAAGGAGAATGGCTGTTTACCATACCCGATGCCTTCGGGCGCATCGTGGTGACAGGTACATGTAAGAATACCCTGAACTTTGCGGCAGTCAATCCGATAAACACAGTGGTGAAAGCAAGCCAGAACCTGAGTAATACAACAAACAAGTATTACGACATTACAGGTATTACCCTTTCCACCCCGAGTGTACTTACAGCAAGTTATTATGATAACTATAACCACCGGACAAAAGAAGACTTTGCCAAGCTGCCTTACGATGCCACCCAGTACAACACCCGCTACGGAGACGACACCGATGCTAACAAGTACAAGCACAAAGGCATGCTCACAGGCACACTGACCGCCCTGCTGGACGGATCGGGTAAATACCTGTACACAGCCATGTATTATGACAATCGCGGCAGGCTGATACAGTCACACTCTACCAGCCATCTGGCAGGAGGCATAGAAAAAGAGTACGTAGCCTACAACTTCACCGGTCAACCCACTAAGAAGAAGCATATACACACGGCCACAGGCAAGACTACCCAAACCGAAGACTATGCCTACAACTACGACCATGCAGGCAGGTTAACAAAGACCACCCATAAGCTCAATGGCGGAACGGAGATGGTGCTTGCTGAAAATACCTATGATGAATTGGGAAGATTGAAAACAAAGAAAAGCAACAATAATGAAGCCTTGAAAAGTACTTATGCCTACAATGTGCGTTCGTGGCTGAAAACGATAGGGGGAAGGTTCAGCGAGCAACTCTACTATAATGAAGACTATCGGGATACAAATAATAATGTGAGTAACAAGAAAAGCTATACGGGTAATATATCGGCTATGTCGTGGACTACCTATGATTCGAAAAACAGAAATTATTTTTATGATTATGATAACCTTTCGCGTTTGACCAAAGCCAACTATACAGAAGCAAAATATGCAGGAGCTGAAGCATCAATTGACAGATACTCGGCTAGCTACCAGTATGATAAACATGGCAACATAAAAACGCTCATAAGAGAAGGCATAGAACGATCTGTGAATATGACCCCTATTTACAACACAGTAGATAACCTGATATATGAATATACAGGCAATCAGTTAAAGAAAATAACTGATAGCAGCGGCAAGATATGGGTAGCCGAATCTGAAGATTTCAAAGATAACTCAAATGCTGCTACAGAGTATTTCTTCAATACCAATGGCGCAATGACCAAAGATTTGAACAAGGGTATATCCGATATTAAATATAATTCGTTAAATTTACCGTTACAGATGGATATAAAGAGTCCGACCGGCGAAGGACGCAATCTTTATACCTACTCAGCCTCAGGCGTGAAGCTGAAAGTAAAGCATACCTACAATCCTAATTTCTCTACGGCACCTGTTATAGGTTCCGATGTTACGCTCAGCCTGCTCACTCAGGTGAAAGAAACCGACTATGTAGGCAACAAGATCTACGAAAATGGTAAACTCAAGCGTATATTGGTAGATGGCGGCTACTGGGAGGACGGTAAATACTACTTCTTCCGGCAAGACCACCTGGGTAATACCCGTGTTGTACAGGATCAGGATGGTACCCTTATCCAGCGCAAGTATTACTATCCTTTCGGGGCAGGATTTCCTGAGAACACAAAGGATAACGGTAAGCAGCCCTACAAGTACAACGCCAAGGAACTCGACCAGATGCACCGCCTCGACTGGTACGACTACTCGGCTAGGCATTATGATCCGGCATTGGGTAGGTTTACTACCGTCGATCCGCTGGCGGAAGACTATTATTCGATTAGTCCGTATGCGTATGTGATGAATAATCCATTACGATTTACTGATCCTACAGGGATGGCTGCTAATGATACAATTAATGGAGGAGAATTACCTACAGTGGTTATTGAAACTCTTAATAATAAAAAGCAAGCTATAGTTAAGACAGACATAGGTCCATATATGGTTCTACTTAATCGCGAAACGGGAGAATATTATGCGGAAAAGGGAATAAGATATAATGAAATGACTGTTGCTCACTTGCCTATGCCTGGCGGAGGTAGCTGGAAAAATCTATGGCAAGCAGCTAAAGATGTTACTAAAAGTTTAGCATCACTAGCATCTGCAGCCAAAAATGCAGGAGGCTTTTCTAAAACTTTTTTATCAACATTAAGTAAATCAATATCTATTCAAAAGCAGGCTCGCCACATAGCAGGTTCTGCTCCCACAGGTAAAGGTTATCTTAATAGTCAAGCCGATGCGCAAAAAATATTAGATGCTGTTCATTCAGGACAAGCTACATATCTAGGAACATCAAGCCAAGGGCATATAGTAGTAAAATGTACTAACGTAACAGGAACAAATGTGAATCTTGGAGCAGGAATATCCAATCAATCAACAAATGTTTTTATGATTAAAGGGACAGTGTCTCCAAGTGTTGTTCCAACCAATCCTAATTGGACTCCTTAATTATTAATTATAAAGAATTATGAAAAACTATAAAGAATATATAAGCATTAAAGCTGATTTGATAAATGCGATTCTAGTAAAATTACCTTGTAATGTATTAGATATTAGTTTTGACTATGATGAAAAATCAATTACACTCCAAATTGTGTTATTATCAAATACAAATTTGGATGATTCATTTTTTCGTAGAGTAGATAATCTGTTTAATGACTATGAAGTGGTAACGAAAATTATTCATATATCAAAAGAAAAATTTAATGAGAATATGGGTGGATGGATTCCTTCTGGATATACATGGTTAAAGTATAATTTATTATCAAAGGCTGAAGTATTATGAATGATTTTTTTATAAAAGAACAAATAGTTGAGCTATGTGATTCTGTTGTTAGAAATATAAATAATAATTTTAGAAATATTTCTCTGGACATAGATGATGAAGGAAATTTAAGAATTAAAATAATTCTTGATATTACAACAGAGAAAGAGTATGAATATATTGATGATATTAGTGCTGAGTTTGAAGCTGTACAAGAAAATAGAATTGTTAAAGACATTGAAGTAACAACAGATCTTAATAGTAAACCTCTTCCTCATTTAATATATTCTAGAGAGGATTAAAGTTCTTTATCCCCGTCCTTCGGAATTTGTAATCCTGAAGTAATAACTATTAGGATTTTCTATTCTCTATAAACTCGCTCCTGCCAATATATGGTTGGCAGGAGTGTTTTATCTTTTATAGGCAAGACATAGTTTTATATGTAATTTTAGTTTTGTCAGGTTTTAGTTAAAATAAATCACTAGCTTTACATACTCAGCCTCAGGCGTGAAGCTGAAAGTAAAGCATACTTACAATCCTAATTTCTCTACGGCACCTGTTATCGGTTCTGATGTCACACTCAGTCTGCTCACTCAGGTGAAAGAAACCGACTATGTAGGCAACAAGATCTACGAAAATGGTAAACTCAAGCGTATATTGGTAGATGGCGGCTACTGGGAGGACGGTAAATACTACTTCTTCCGGCATGACCACCTGGGTAATACTCGTGTAGTACAAGATCAGGATGGAACCCTTAGCCAGCGCAAGTATTACTACCCGTTCGGGGCAGGATTTGCTGAGAACACAAAAGATAATGGCAAGCAGCCGTACAAGTACAACGGTAAGGAACTGGACCAGATGCACCGCCTCGACTGGTACGACTACTCGGCTAGGCATTATGATCCGGCATTGGGTAGGTTTACTACGGTGGATCCGCATGCAGAGAAATACTATAATATTTCTCCTTATGCGTATGCAGCTAATAACCCTATTAATGTTATTGATCCGAATGGTATGGATACAGTTTATGTTAATCATGAGGGGTATATGGATTACAGAAAAGGAGGAGAGAGTGATATTATTCATATAACAAACAAAAAAGGCGAAGTTAAATCGAGAACTTATAAGTTAGGAACTCTTCAAGGAGGATGACAACAGAATTTACAAGGAAAGGAGGATGGACCTGAATATGCTTATCTTTCTGTGAATTCTAAGGCGAATAGCAAAGAGATATTTGAATTTTTGGCTGATAATACAACTGTGGAATTATCAAATTCAACATTTAAAAATAAAGATGGATCTATATCTCATTTTGTTACAACAAGCCATGATAATGCGATGGAAAGCGGTCTTGCCTATTTGTCTATAGATAAAAAGTTATATGATAGTGCTTTACTAAGTCATGATCATAGCCATCCTGGAGGTCCTTCTTTTCCAAGTGGATTACCTGGATCGCGATATACTAAAGGTGGGGATATCCCTTTTGCCAAAGGATATACTTCTGATGCTATTTCTAAACTCCAACCAATTCCTCAATTTAGGATATATGTTCCTGGTAATGGATATAGAAGATATCATATTAATTCGACTCAAAATGGGTTTAACAGAATGCCTAAATATTATTGGAAAAAATAAATAATTAAGAAGATGAGAAAATATGTAATAATATTCATGATGATGATTTTGTCAGTAGATTTAAGCGCACAGTACACTTCTATAAATAAAATTGTTTTACCTATTCTTCAGTTGGATGATCAAGTGTTATTAGATCAAATAGACTCGGTTCTTTTTATTGAGCATCCATGTATGTCGTCTTTTAAGAATGATAAGAGACAGTATGTTTATTTTGTATCAATTAAGGAAGATTCTCTTAAAAGTTATGATATCAATATCGTCTATGCAAAACCTTCTGAAGTTGAAAATGATATTAATACAGGTATATATGACAGATTTAATAAGATTTGGATTATACGGGAGGATAGTAATACTCCTTTATTTAAACATACAGGAGAGAAAACGTCTTTTGAATATAAAAAAGAACTTACAAAAAGGAAAGAAAATGAATTGGTCGAAATTATATATCCTGAGGAGTTTTGTATTTGGGGACTGTCTTCTTTTGAAAACAAAATAAAGGTACTAGATTTAGAAGGAGTTAAAAATACGTCAAAGTATAAATAATAACTTGTATTTTTATGATTTATTACATTGTCGAAATCCACTCCTGTCGTCCCCCGGAATTCGTAATCCCGAAATAATAACTATTAGGATTTACAATCCACTATAAATCCACTCCTGTCAGTCATATATTGGCAGGAGTGTTTTATCTTATAGGCAAGGTGGAGTTTTATATGCAACTTTCGTCATCTTTGTCAGGTTTTAGTTAAAATAAATCCTTAGCTTTACATACACAGCTTCAGGCGTGAAGCTGAAAGTAAAGCATACCTACAATCCTAATTTCTCAACGGCTCCGGTTATCGGTTCTGATGTTACGTTCAGCCTGCTCACTCAGGTGAAAGAAACCGACTATGTAGGCAACAAGATCTACGAGAATGGTAAACTCAAGCGTATATTGGTAGATGGCGGCTACTGGGAGGATGGTAAATACTATTTCTTCCAGAATGACCATTTAGGCAATGTGCGTATGGTACTGGACCAGGATGCAGGGATCATTCAGCGGAAGTATTATTACCCGTTCGGGGCAGGTTATCCCGAAGGAGCAAGAGATAACGCCAAGCAGCCGTATAAGTACAACGGTAAGGAACTCGACCAGATGCACCGCCTGGACTGGTACGACTACTCGGCAAGGCATTATGATCTGGCATTGGGCAGGTTTACTACTGTCGATCCGCTGGCGGAGAAGTATTATAGTATTAGTCCTTATGCGTATGTGATGAATAACCCGTTGAAATACATTGACCCTGATGGAAGAAAGATAAGAATTGCTAATAATCTAGCGGGAGCAATGGAGAATGTTGCGAAAATTGCAGCAACTACTTTTGGTGGACAAATAATGAGCCGTTTAATCTCTAGAAATGAAACATATACAATGAATTCTGTATTTTGGAGTGATGATAGTGCGTACAAGGCTCTTGAAAATGGAGATGGATTAATCAGTTATGTTGGCAACCCAATGTCACGAACAAATGGAGGTTGGCTGAAATCATTCATTGCGATGGGACATGAAACAATGCATGGATATGATCATAGTTACAATGCATTTAATTATAAAAATGCAGGGGCAAGTGGTGAATATACTGAACCAAGAGCCGTAAGTTTTGAAAATTATTTGAGGGAGGTCTATGGTGACACAAACTTTAGAAACAAATATGCAAATATAGATGGAAATTTTAATCAATTTACAACAAATGGAAATGAAAAAATATCAAATTTCTCTACTATCGGAAATAATAAAGATAAAACAAGCTATGGTTTTAGTTATGTTAAAAGAGTAAATGAAAAAGAAGTTAATAGATTCGGATATCAGACAGGTAAAACGATTACCTCAGAAAAGACATATTATATGACAGTTAGTGTAGATAAAAATAAAAATCTAACATATAAAATCTATAATAATGAGAAAGAGTATAAAGCAGCTACAGGTAACTGGTAAATCAATAGAAAATATTCTACTTCTTTTGTATTCTATATGTATTGTATTTTATATTTTCGATACATCATTATTCTATTTTAATGATAGATATAATGCAGATCTTTCTATTTTACATTTGCCAAGCAAACCTTTATTTCTCTACATTGTAAAGTGGATATATGCAGTAATACTAATAATGTCTATTTTCTATTTAAGAAAAAAAAGTAACTTTTGCTGGATTATTCTTAATGTTTTTTCTTTCAGTATCTTATTATTAAAAATAATGGTTTGGTATTATTTTTTATTTTATTGTAGTAATACTGATAAATTTTTATTAGAACTTGTTGCGATCTGTATTTTAATAACGATTAATTTGAAATATTTTATTACAAATAATAATGTAAAAATAAAAAAAGGTTATTTACTGTATATCTGTTTAGCACCTTTAGTATTCACTATAATAATATATAATATATTGATTTTATTTCAATAAATACTAGAATTGCGACAAGTATACTATCTATTCAAAGATTAAACTCACTCCTGCCAACGTATCATTGGCAGGAGTGAGTTTCTAATGAGCAAGATAGAATTTTACAAGCAACTTTCGTCATCTTTGTCAGGTTTTAGTTAAAATAAATCCTTAGATTTACCTATTCAGCCTCAGGCGTGAAGCTGAAAGTAAAGCATACCTACAAACCTAATTTCTCTACGGCACCCGTTATCGGTTCCGATGTTACGCTCAGCCTGCTCACTCAGGAAAAAGAAACCGACTATGTCGGCAATAATATCTATGAGAACGATAAACTCAAGCGACTATTGGTTGATGGTGGCTACTGGGAAGATGGTAAATACTACTTCTTCCAGCAAGACCACCTGGGTAATACTCGTGTAGTACAGGATCAGGATGGTACCCTTATCCAGCGTAAGTATTACTATCCGTTCGGGGCAGGATTTGCTGAGAACACAAAAGATAATGGCAAGCAGCCGTACAAGTACAACGGTAAGGAACTCGACCAGATGCACCGACTGGATTGGTACGACTACTCGGCAAGGCATTACGATCCGGCATTGGGTAGGTTTACAACGGTGGATCCGTTAGCGGAAGACTATTATTCGATTAGTCCGTATGCATATGTGATGAATAATCCGTTGAAATACATTGATCCTGACGGAAAACAAGGTATTTTACCATTCCCATTTCCTGCTACTCTTTTGGGAAACAGCAATCCGATTTTACCTATGGGTAGAAACATTGGAATGCTAAGTACCGCTGACAAGATGGTAAGGATTACGTCTAAAACAAGTGAAAGTAAACTTAATCAAACAAGGCTTCAATCAGGACGAAATGTAGAGGCGGAACAATTACAGAAATTAGGACTAGAAAAAAATACTGAATTTTCTACTAGGATTGACCCCAAAACAGGAAAAGAGGGAACGACTATTCCAGATGCAATAAAAGATGGACAAACCGTAGAAATCAAGAACGTTAAACAACAAGGTCTATCTAGGCAGTTGAGATTGCAAGAAAAGCTATCCAACGAAAATGGAAAAAAGCCAATACTTCATATAAATAAAGATGCAAAATTAACGAAACCATTACAAAATTCTTTTGAAAGATCAACATACGGTAATTCTTCTGTAATTTCCTCAGGTAATATAAAAGTATCTACACCTACTCTTGGAAATCCGATACAAGAACAACAAAATATTCAGAGGCATCAGGAAAGTATTAAAAGAGAGGAGTGGATATATTTAACTTTATAAATTGCTGTGAATGAATGAACAATTTTTAATAGATAGTACTATTCCCTATCTAGAAAGCTTTCTAAAAGAAGAACAATCCTTCGATCCATTTGCAATGATAATGGATAAAGAAGGTGTAGTTAACATTATATCTTCAAATATAGAGGATGAATATCCTACATCGGAGTATCTTATTAATCTCTATGAACAAGGAATAAAAGAAGAGTATAGGAAAATCAGGACTAAATATGTATTAGCCGTAATATGTATTGATGCTTTTGTTAATAGTGGGACAAATAAGCAAAATGCAGTTGAATTTAGGTTAATAAACCCTTTAGCTGAAAAAAGACTTTATTTAAAATATACGATTAGGAATAACTATATATATTGGGACAAATTAAATTCTTAGTTTATATAGCTATTACACTACTGTCCACTAAAAAATGGACGATTAAAAATTAAATAAATTTGGTTCACTTGAACCGCTTCGTTCTTTGATATTTTTGAAATTAGTTTTGTTAAAGAGGTCGTTCAAATAAGTTTTATCCGTAAGTGATATGCTTAGAATTTGAAGAACTTCATATGTTGTTCTATCCAGTTTTAAGTCATGCTGAATGATTGCTATCAGGCAGTAAGCAGTAATTGCAGAATATATCTGTATTCGACAGATCTGTATTTTATCTGGAATATTCAACCGAACTTTCTGTATTCCTTTTATCTTTGTTTACGAATCTTTAATATACACTTACATTATGGGAACCAAAGACGGATACATCAGGGATTCCGAGAAACGGGTAAAACGCTATTGTCAGTTTCTTAAACTAAATCCTGATACATTAGACCAATATAAATACTGGCACGACAGCAGAAATATATGGAAAGAAATACCCGAAGGTATCCGTAAAGCAGGTATCTCAGATATGGAAATATATACTTTCGGCGATATGGCTTTCATGATCGTCGAAACAGTACCGGACTTCAATTGGGACGAATCGTTCAGCCGTCTAGCAACATATGAAAGACAAGCCGAGTGGGAAGAGTTTGTTTCTCAATTTCAACAGGGTAGCGAAGGGAAACGCTCTGATGAGAAATGGCAACTCGTCGAACGCATCTTCTCTCTTACCGATGTTCTAAACAATAACAAGACTTTTTAACCAAGGCTATCAGGCACAGACAACTACATGAAAAACAATAATAAAAGTTCTCTATTCAAAAGAGAAGATGGACAAAGCTATCTCTTCCCATTCATACTGATAACAAGCCTTTTCTTGTTATGGGGATTTGCTCACAGTTTGCTGGATGTCCTGAACAAACATTTTCAGGATTCATTACATCTGACCAAAGCCCAGTCGGGAGCTGTACAGGCAGCAGCATATGGCGCATATTTTCTCATGGCGATTCCGGCCGGAATAATCGCGAAGAAATTCGGATACAAATCGGGGATTATCACAGGTCTTGTACTCTTCGCTTTGGGTGCATTCTGGTTTGTGCCGGCAGTAGCGATTAACACATTCTGGGCTTTCCTGCTAGGACTGCTGATCTTGTTTTGCGGGCTGACCTTTCTGGAAACAGTTGCTAATCCTTATACCATCGTATTGGGGCCTGCGGAAACATCTGCCAGCCGTATCAATCTGGCTCAGACATTCAACGCTATCGGGTGGATACTCGGCCCTCTCGTAGGTTCGATACTGATTTTCAGGAACGAATCGGAAAAATCTATCCTTGAACTCTTTGCCGATGCCGTAGAAAAAGTATTTCTGGGTACAGGTAGTGTCGTACAAAGCGTAACACAGGCTGTAGAAGAACACACAAGCAACTCAGCCTTAATGCTTCCGTATGTGGGATTAGGGATTCTGGTTGTGCTTGTATTGGTACTCTTCCTCTTTGCCAAATTGCCGGAGATCAATCCTGAAGACGGAACAACCACAGAGAATATGGGCATTGAGGATAAGTCATTGATACAACAGAAACATTTTGTACTGGCAGTAATAGCTCAATTTTTATATGTAGCAGCACAGACGGGAATAGGCAGCTTCTTCATCAATTATACGATTGAAGTAAAAGATCTGGGACTGAATGAAATGCAAGGTGGGTTGTTGCTCGGATTGGGCGGTATGTCTTTGTTTGCCATAGGTCGCTTTACAGGAAGTTTTATTATGCAGAGAGTAAAGCCGGGTACTTTACTCGGTACTTTTGCTCTGATAAATACACTATTGATGCTGTTTGTTATTTTCTGTCACGATCGTTTCGGAGTGATAGCACTGATATCCTGCTACCTGTTTATGTCCATCATGTTCCCGTCCATATTTGCTCTGGGCATCAGAGGACTGGGCAATAAGACAAAAACGGCATCATCTATCCTTATACTTACCATTGTAGGTGGTGCCATAGCTCCTGCCCTGATGGGATATATAGGTGCTGAGCGAATGAATCTGGGGTTTATCGTTCCAATGTTATGTTTCGGATATATTGCCTGCTTCGGGTATATCAGTAATAGGATTAAAGTATAATTAATAAATGCTTAAATAGTAATGATAAATCAAATAGAAAAGTCTTTTTGTCATTTTCAACAATCAATTTGATAAATAAAAAGCTATAAAGTAATATAGAACAAATGCAATGAAGAAATTACTGATACTATTGTGCCTTATATCCTGTTTTGCAACAGGGTGTAATAATTCCTCTAAAAAGGTTTCTGAAAACACAAAGACCAGCTTGTCGGAGAATGAAGAAAAATCATTAGTTGCACTCGGTCAATTATGGGGGTTTCTCAAATACCATCATCCGACAATAGCGATCGGAAAATACGACTGGGACATGGAACTGATAAAACTAATTCCGGAAATACGAGATTCTGAAGACGAAACTGCATGGAAGACGAAACTAGATGACTGGCTGAATAGCTTTCCGTCTGTCGAAGAAAAAATACGGGAATTTCCGACTCTAAGAATGAAAGTTGAGCCCGATTACGGAGAATTATTCAATACAGACTACTTCATGCCTGAGACTATCGAAAAAGTAAAGCACATACTAAAAAACGGAGAAGTCACTACGAACCATTATGTCAATATTCAGGATGCCCTTCTAAATATCACGAATGAGCCCGATTATGAAGAAATGACATATCCCGATGAGTCTTACAGATTATTGGCTTTGTTCAGATACTGGAATATTATCAATTACTTTTTCCCATACAGAAATCTCTGTGATCAGAAATGGTCGGAGGTACTGCCAGTGATGCTACCTGTTTTCATTGATGCTAAAAGTGAAGAGGAATATATGCGTGCGTGTATTCGACTAGCTACAAAAGCAGATGATTCGCATGCCTCCTATATAGAATCCAATCGCATGTCTTCGATAATAGGGGAAAATAAAGTTCCCTTTGAAACACGTTTTATAGAAGACAAACTGGTGGTCACTCTTTATACAGGTGATGAGGAAAACACAAAAAAGAAAATACAGATAGGAGATGTTATTACGAAAATAAACGGAGAGAAAACAGAAGACGTTGTAGAGAAAATGTTACCTTACACTCCTGCCTCCAATTACGCTGTGAAACAAAGAGGAATCGCATGGCAAATTCTAAGAAGCAATAACTATTCAGTTTCTCTTACTGTACTCAGAGACGGAAAATCTATTGAAATGGAGATTCCCTGCTATGGTAAAGATCAGTTAAAATTCCCTGATTACAACAACCCTTTCCCGAAGGATGCGGAAGGATACAGCATTATAGAAAATAATATAGGTCTTGTCTTACCTCCAAAATGTACAGTAGAAAATAGAAATGAAGGAATAAAAAAAGTATTGAACGGAACAAGAGGGGTAATAATAGATTTCAGGTGTTACCCTCAGGATTATATATCCTTTCCGTTCTTAGAACGGCTGAATCCCACTTCTTATATATTTTCGCTGGTTACCCATAGCGATATTTCATATCCCGGATATTTCTTCATCGGGAAATGGTATGACAATATCGGAACGCCTAGAGTAAACTCTAATCCTTACCCGAATAAGATAGTCATACTGGTAAATGAATACACGCAGAGTGCAGCAGAAGATATTATATTAGGATTCCAGCTAGCACCGAATACAGTTGTGATAGGATCTACGACATCGGGAGCAGACGGTGCCATAGCGAGGTTTAGTCTGCCGGGAAAAGTGGGAATGATAATATCCGGAAGAGGAGTTTATTATCCGGATGGGAATAATTTGCAAAGAGAAGGCGTTAGAATAGATGAGGTTGTTAAACCCACTATACAGGGAATAAAAGAAGGACGTGACGAAGTATTTGAAAGGGCAATAGCCATTGTAAATGAAAGCAATAGGATCAATTAATTAAAGACAAAAATGAAAGTAAGATTATTAATCTTCTGCTATGTAAATACATTATACGCCGAAGCTAAAACAATAGCGTCGAACTTACAGGAAATAACTTTACTTTATTGCCGAATATCTGGTTATTGTATTGGATAAATCTGGAGCTAAAGGAATAACTGTAATACTAAATAATAGAAAGAAACTATTTCAGTTTTTCTATCTCCTGATTACGGGCTTGCACCTCAAGTATAGGTATTTCCGCTTGTAGCTGCTCTATCTGCTTTTCCAAATTGAGTATCTCGGTAGTCATATTACGCCTTTTGTCGGCAGATGCTATACTATATGCTGTGCGCGATTCGTTTAGTTTTTTTGTCAGATCGCGTTCATCCGCTTTCTTTTGCACTACCTTGTAATATATGTCACGAGCTGCTTTGTCTTTAAAATCTGCCAGTTTGTAGTAGGTGTAGTCATCGTTTATAACAAACTCAAAGTCTTTCACTACTTTCACTACTTCTTTAGGGGCTTTGCGCGCAGAGGCTATTAAAGATGAATAATTCTGTCCTGCAACCCATGAATCCTTAAGGGAAGTGATACGCGCCCTGTTTGCCAGATAACGCTCATCATCACTTTCCAGTATTTTTACAGTTTTATTAGGGATAAAGGTGTATATACAGACCTTACCTTCCGGCTGATACCTGTCTGAAGCAAACCATCCTACACCTTTTTCTTCATCTACTACCATCAGATAGTCATTGTATATAGAATTGAAAGGCATATTCAGCCGCTCCGGTGTCAGGTAAGTATCGTTATTCAGATTGTAACGGGAGACAAAGAGGTCGTACCCTCCCAGCGAATCGTAATCTTTCGCAGCAAAGTAAATGGTCACCCCATCCGCCATCATAAACGGATAATTAACATCTCCTGTCAGTCCAAAATTATTATCTGACAATTTCCTTTCGTTTCCGAAATCATCCAATAACTTCTCCATCGAATAAAGGGCATATACTCCGTCCTTTCCGGGTTGTCCGTAATATATCTTTGTCTCTTTCTCGTTGAAGTAAACAGTCGATTTTACAGGCTTACTTGCTTTAAACACTTTTTCGAAATAATCGAGGCGCCCTGTACTATGACTTTGTTTGTATGCCGACAAGAATTCTGCCTTACTTACAACGAGGCTGTCTATTATCTGTACATCTTCTGTATTAGATACTACTCTGTTGAGGCGCGATAGTTGCTTCTTTTTGTCTTCCAGGCGGGCAGAGTTAGCCTCGTATTTCTCTAAATCTTCTTTTTTCCTTCTTGGATTTTTCGATAGCAGAGTTTCATATTTGTCGAATGCCTCTTTAGCTTCTTCAAAACGGAATTCCTGTGTGTATATCTGCCCCAGATAGAAAAACGAATCCTGTACATTCTTTTTTGATGCTACCAGCAGGCATTCTTCCGCCTTAGTTAGGTCACTTCCTGTTTCGTACAGGCATACCCCGTACCATTGGTTAAGATTGGCATCTGTAGGCTTGGCTGTATATTCAGCTTCAAAAACAGGTAGAGCCTGCGCGTATTCACCTTTCAGATAGAGATCTTTTGCTTCGGCGAGCGTCTGTGAAAACAGAGCCGGTAAACAACAGACTGAAAGTAATATATAAAATGCTAAACGTTTCATAATAATATTCTTCCGATTATTAACGGTTTCAAAGATAAGAATTTATACAACAAGATGCTACAAGTCTAGGAAATTGGTTTACTTTTGCATCGCAAAAATTTAGATTTATAAGACACATGAACTTAGCTGGTTTATATACAGTTTTATTACTGATCGTTTCCAACATCTTTATGACCTTCGCATGGTATGGACACCTGAAGATGAGAGAATATTCATGGTTTGCTGCCCTGCCACTTTTTGGAGTGATAGCCATCAGTTGGGGAATTGCCTTTTTTGAATATTGCTTTCAGGTACCGGCCAACCGACTCGGATTTCAGGAAAATGGAGGCCCTTTTTCTCTGATGCAATTAAAAATAATACAGGAGGTGATCACCCTCACTGTATTTGTTTTGTTCAGTACGCTGGCCTTCAAGACAGAAGACCTTAAATGGAATCACCTGCTGGCTTTCGTATTTCTGATAGCAGCTGTATATCTTGTATTCAAGAAATAATGACCTAGAAATTATTGCTCATTATCTGTATGCCGTTCTTTTCGGCATATTCATATTTGTCTTTTATAAAACTATACAAGTTAGGAGACTTGTGTGCTCCGGCTCTACGGGTTTCATTAAGGGGCTGTATAAAACCGATGGACAACATCTTACGTTGAAAATTACGCCTATCCAGTTCGCGTCCTAATATTGCTTCATATATTGTCCTTAGCTCCGGCATTGTGAACTTTTCGGGCAATAGCTCATATCCCACAGGAACAAATCCGATTTGCTTGCGAATAGTCTGTATTGCCGTATTCAATATTTCGCTGTGGTCGGCATATAGAGGGGGAATTTCATTTATATCGAACCACTCCACATCTTCATACTCATGGGCTACTACATGGGCTTCACCATATTTTATCAATGAATAATAGCCGAGACTGATGTATCTGTTTGGAGATTGATGTCCATTGCTGGGTGCAACGTAAAATCTTTTCAGCATCTCTTCATTTTCATCAGGCTTAATTCGTCCCTTTTTCCCGAAAAAGTAGAATTGTTTACAATATACATCATCCAGCCCTGTTCTTTCTTTCAGCACACGAAGAACTGCTTCGTCCGGATCTTCGTCTTTGCCGACAAACCCTCCGGGAAGCATCCATCTGTCGCTTACCTTAAACTTACATAGTAGCGTTTTAAGGCGGCCTCCATGAAAAGCGAGAATGATGCAATCGACAGAAATATTCGGAATAAATATTTCCTGATCATGAGCTATAATAGTAGATTTTTCTTTTTGCATAAGCTTAAGGATTTTCTCATTTAATATTATCCCCAGCTTCTTTATTCTTTTTGTTATCAAGGTAATAAATATGATATTCCGCTTTTTCTTTCGCAGTTTTAAGACTGTCGAGCTGGAGCATCATGTTTGATAAATGAAAAGATTTTGAAACCGCAGATTTTATAGTTTGTGATAAAATATATGAATACTTACCCTGTCCTTCGAGGGTAACAGTCAGTGGTTTGTCTTCGTGTGAATAAATGAATCCTCCGATTCCGTTTTCGTTAGCTCCGGCAAATCTGATAATTTCATAACTCTTATCCATATTAGAGAATCGGTAATTGAGGCCATCATCGTTTACAGGAAGTGATTCCATAAAAGAGCCGTCTCTTGCCGCAACTCTTATTTTATTGTGTTTTTGTACTCCTACAAATACACTTTCTATATACAACACACCATCATCGCCCACCCCCGAACGCAAGGTAGTAGCCGTAATAGCCTCTCCCGATATTGTTTCTTTCGGAACATATGCCCCCGACTCCTGATAATCTTTATTCCGTTGATAGATAAATTGTCTTTTTGCTTTTTCCAGTTGCGGGTTATACAAGGTTATCAACGAATCACATTCTGTGATAATTTGTACATTTTCGGCACGCCTTATCGTATCCAGTAAAGCTAATCCTGCCCTTATTTCATCAAACGATTTAGGATACAATATCTTTATACTGTCCAGTTCCTCTTTAGCTTCTATATACTTTTTCTGTTCGTACAAATGTCGGGCTGTATCCAGCCTTAATCTGGCACCATCATCTTTTGCTCCACATGCAAAAAAAAAGACTGACAGAAATACTAATGCATTTCTAATATAACTCCACACTGTCATACGCTTCGCAAAGAATTATTCTGGGTAAAATTTGTAATCTGGTACCAAATTACAAATTATTTTAGGTTTTAAGACATTATTATACATTAATTTATCATTATTGTACTTAAAATGCACATAATCACTAACATTTTTTGACTCCTTAAGAGGGGGGAATAAACAATCTCCATCAAATACAGCACGAAAGCTATATTTATAATGTCCTTTAACATTTATATGTGACAAAATGTTTTGTTTTGCGCTTCGTTATATATGAAGCGGTCATACTTCAATACAGAAAGTTTATCCGGATTAAGAGTACGACCTCAAACCATATTTAACAAACAGAATTATTATCTTTACAGCCAGAAAACCGTTTATTGCGGTTCAATATTAGTCATAATATAAAACACGTACAACGATTTGCACGACAACGATAATATACAGAATATACTGAAAGGAAAATTTTCAGGTGAAATATTTGAGATCATTTCGCAAACAGCCGACAATATGCAGCTAGAATGTTATGCTATAGGCGGATATGTGCGCGACATATTCTTGCATCGCCCATCGAAAGACATTGATATAGTCACTGTAGGAAAAGGTATAGAACTGGCTGAAGCCATCGCCAAAGAATTAGGGAGGAAAGCGAAACTGTCTGTATTTAAGAGTTTTGGGACAGCCCAGATAAAATATAAAGATACAGAGATAGAATTTGTAGGAGCGCGTAAAGAGTCGTACCAAAGAGACTCCCGCAAACCGATAGTGGAAGATGGCACACTCGAAGACGACCAGAATCGCAGAGACTTTACGATCAATGCTCTGGCTGTATGCCTCAACGGTGAGAGATTTGGTGAATTACTCGACCCCTTTGGCGGATTGCAGGATATGGAGAACCTCATTATTCGTACACCGCTCGACCCCGACATCACTTTTAGCGACGATCCGTTGCGTATGATGCGTGCTATCCGTTTCTCGTCGCAGCTGGGATTCGATATAGAACCGGAGACATTCGATGCCATCACCCGCAATAAAGAACGAATAGAGATAATCTCTAAAGAACGGATAATAGATGAACTGAACAAAATAGTATTGTCACCAAAACCTTCGATTGGCTTCCTGCAACTCGACCAGACAGGGTTGTTGCAACTGATATTTCCTGAACTTGTAGCCCTGAAAGGTGCTGAAACAAAGGATGGAGTAGGGCATAAGGATAACTTTTATCATACACTTGCCGTACTGGATAATATAGCGAAAAAGACCGATGACCTATGGTTGCGCTGGGCTGCCATATTGCACGATATAGCCAAGCCGGCAACAAAAAGATGGGATAAAAAACTGGGATGGACATTCCACAACCATAACTTCATCGGAGAGAAAATGATTCCGGGTATTTTTCGCCGGATGAAACTGCCACTGAACGAAAAAATGAAGTATGTGCAAAAAATGGTGACGTTACACATGCGTCCTCAGGTACTGGTAGATGAGGAAATATCCGATTCGGCTGTACGCCGCCTTCTTTTTGAGGCCGGAAACGATATAGAAGATCTGATGGTGCTATGCGAAGCAGATATAACGTCTAAAAATTCGGACAAGGTACGCCGCTATCTCAACAATTTCAAGATTGTTCGCCAAAAGCTGAAAGACATAGAGGAAAAAGACCATGTACGCAATTTTCAACCGCCAATATCGGGCGAAGAGATCATGGAGATATTCGGACTTGCACCAAGCGCCGAAGTCGGCCGCCTGAAATCGTCCGTAAAAGACGCTATTCTGGACGGAGTGATACCTAATGAATATGAGGCAGCGTATCAGTATTTGATGGAGAAAGCAAAGAAGATAGGATTGGAACCTAAAAAGAACTAATAGATATGACAACTACAAAATCAATCATAGTAGCGGCAGACGAAAACAACGCCATCGGTAAAGACAACAACCTGCTTTGCTATCTGCCCAACGATCTTAAATTCTTTAAGTCTGTAACAGAAGGCTATCCCGTAATTATGGGGCGCAAAACATACGAGTCGTTGCCCAAAGGTGCGCTGCCCAACAGGCGGAACATAGTGATAACAAGAAACAAAGACTTGCACTTTGAACGTTGCGAAATGGTATCGTCCATTGACGAAGCCATAGAGTTGTGCAAGGATGAGCCTCAACTGTTCTTTATAGGCGGAGGCACTATTTATAAAGAGGCTGTTAAGATTGCCGACAAGCTGTACCTGACGCGCATACACCACAAGTTTGAGGGTACGGATACATTTTTTCCCGATGTGGATATGGCAGTCTGGAAAGAGATGTCGAAAGAAGATCATGAGCCGGACGAGAAGCATAAATACGGATATAGTTTTATTACATTTCAGAAAATAAAACGTTAATATTCTTGCTTATATTAAATAAACATCCTATTTTTGCAACCCGAAACTCGAGAAAGAAATAATAACAGAAAATACATATAGCGATGAAAAGAACTTTTCAACCATCTAACAGAAAGAGAAAAAACAAACATGGTTTTCGCTCAAGAATGGCTACTGCAAACGGACGCAGAGTACTAGCTTCACGCAGAGCTAAAGGAAGAGCAAAACTTACAGTTTCTGACGAATTTCCTAAATAATAAGGAATAAGCGAAATTTTAAGCATACGACAAAGTAAGGATTGATAAAATCCTTACTTTTGTTGTTTATAGATAATTGAATATATTATGAACTGGTTCGACCTTCTTGTTGTCATACTGTTCGTAGCAGCCTTTATCAGGGGGTGCTTTTCAGGATTTATTATGCAGGCTGCATCGCTTGCAGGTATTATACTGGGTGCTATCTTTGCCGGAAAATTATCGGAAATCATTGCGCCTAAACTGGCGGAGTTGACAAACGCTACTCCTCACATCATAGGCCCATTGTCATATATAGTAGCATTTATTGCTATTCTGGTAGCACTTTTCTTTGCTGGTAAATTGTTGGAATCGTTTGCCGACGCTCTGGAAATGAATACACTGAACAGGCTGGCAGGAGGGCTCTTCTCCGCAGCAAAGTGGATTGTCATATTCAGCATATTACTGAACCTGCTCATAGAATTTGACCAGAATAAGAGCATAATAAAAGAGGATGTGCGCGAAGCCTCCCACACTTATCCTCTTATGATCGAAATCGCAAAAACAGTTATTCCTTACCTCCGCTTCGACTGGATCAGTCAGTAGTTTTCCCGGAATATGTTTTCACTACATTTATCAGATCGTTTTTTGACTGTAGCCCTTTCAGACGTGTCACTTCCTTTCCGTCTTTATACACCACGATGGTAGGCAACGCCTGAATACCTAATCCTACAGCTAACCCTTTGTAATTATCTATATTCAGTTTAGCTATTTTCACCGAATCTTTATATTCTACGGCAATCTCTTCCAGCAGAGGTGCTATACGGCGGCAAGGGGCACACCACGCCGCCCAGAAATCGACCAGCACAAGGCCTTTTTCTGTCTCTTTAGCATAATTAGATGTGGACAAAATCACCACCGGGGACTTTTCTTTTGGCTTATCCTTTGCCTGTGTCAATAGGGGGAAACCAATGGTTAGCATGACTGATGCAAACAAGGCTAGTTTTATCTTATTTATCATAATCTCTTTTGATTTTTTATACTTATATCAGTGCAAATATAATAGCTTTAATCTATTAAATATCGACTCTTATCACTATTTATACATTTTTTAAAGTATAGATACAGTAAAATGAATTACTTTTGTATAAAGAAAGGTATATCAACATTCAGACATGAATAAAGAACCCCAGATACTGGATTTAGACAAAATATTGCAGGAAAAGGCGCCTGACATTTATAGCAAGATGCCGCGTTTTGTTCTAAATTACCTGAAGCGAAAGATCCATCTGGACGAACTGAACGAAATACTCACCATCTATGCAGACAAGCAAGGTGTAGACTTTATGCAGGCTGTTGTAGGGTACTTCAATCTCACACTCGATGTTAACGGATTAGAAAATATTCCGAAGAACGGACGCTATATCTTTGCATCCAATCATCCGCTGGGAGGGCTCGATGGGATTTGCCTGTCGGCAGTAATAGGAGAACATTTCGATAAGAAGATAAAATATGTGGTAAACGATTTTCTCTACTTCATCCGCAACCTACAGCCGATATTCCTGCCTGTTAACAAATATGGGAAACAGTCGCGGGAAGCAGCAAATACAACAAATGAAGCTTATAACTCAGATGACCAGATAGTCACCTTTCCGGCGGGGCTGTGCTCGCGTCGTGAAAAGGGAATGATCAGAGACCTGACATGGCAAAAGAATTTCATAATAAAAGCTATAGAAACCAAAAGAGACATAGTTCCCGTCTACTTTAATGGGGAAAATTCAAATTTCTTTTATAGATTTGCAAATATTAGGAAAAAACTGGGGGTAAAGTTCAATGTAGAATTGGTCTTTTTACCGGACGAGATGTTTAAGAACAAAAACGAGCGATTTTCCATCACCATTGGTGAGCCCATACCTTATGCCTTCTTCGACAACACAAAAAGTGCTGTGGAGTGGGCCGGATATGTAAAGGAAAAGGCGTATAATCTAGCGAATACAAACAAATAATAGATGGAAACAATCATCGCACCTATTGATAAGACTTTATTGAAAGCCGAATTGACTAAGGATAAGTTCCTCAGGCATACAAATAAGGCTCACAATGAAATCTATATAATTACTCATCACAATTCGCCGTATGTGATGCAGGAGATCGGGCGTCTGCGCGAGATTGCGTTCCGTTACTACGGGGGTGGTACCGGTAAAGCGGTAGACATCGACGAATACGATACGATGGACAACCCATACAAGCAGTTAATTGTATGGAATCCTGAAGCTGAGGAGATAATAGGCGGTTACAGATTTATATGCGGGCCGGACATCTGTTTCGATGATAACGGTGAGCCTGTGTTGGCAACATCGCACCTGTTTCATTTCTCCAAGAAGTTTATAAAAGAATACCTGCCCTACACTTTCGAACTGGGACGGTCTTTCGTTACACTCGAATACCAGTCTACACTGGCCGGATCGAAAGGAATATTTGCGCTCGACAATCTGTGGGATGGGCTGGGAGCGTTGTCTGTCGCCGATCCTTCTATGAAGTATTTCTTTGGCAAGGTGACAATGTACGATACATACAATACCAATGCAAGGGACATGATCCTATACTTTCTCAACAAGTACTTCCCGGATCCCGACACACTGGTATGGCCTAAACAGGCACTTCAGATAGAAACTGACAAAAAGAAACTGAAGAAACTATTCGACGGTGAATCGTTCAAAACCGATTACAAGATATTAAACACATCGGTACGAAAACTTGATCTTAATATTCCCCCATTGGTAAATGCATATATGAGCCTGTCGCCACAGATGAAAGTATTTGGCACAGCAGTGAACGACACTTTCGGCAATGTGGAGGAAACAGGCATACTCATCAATGTAGATGAAATACTGGAGGAGAAAAAGAAAAGACATATAGAATCGTATCTGAGAGATAAACCATCGAAACGCTTCCTCAAACGGCTGCGCCAGATGATAAACTGGAGCTGGACGAAGAACGAAAACAAACCGAAGAAAAGAAATGAAGGCTTTTTTACAATCTCCCGTAGGAGTAATAGAAATAACAGAGTCTGACGGATATATCTCTGCGGTCAGAATTGTAAGCGAAGCAATTTCAGTTAACAATGTTGCACCCACCCACCTGCTCCAAAAAGCGATATCCCAACTGGAAGAATACTTCGCAGGAGAAAGACAAGAATTTGACCTTCCACTTAAACAGGAAGGAACACCTTTTCAACAAAAAGCATGGGGCTACCTCAATACCATCCCTTACGGACAAACGGTTTCATACAAAAACGAAGCCATAGCTATAAGCTCTGCCAATGCTTGTCGTGCAGTAGGTTCTGCCAACGGGCGAAACAATATTGCCATCATAGTACCTTGCCACCGCGTAGTGAATGAAGGAAAAGGCTTGGGCGGATATGCCTACGGACTAGATGTAAAACGCTATTTGTTACAATTAGAATTACGCAATAAAGATATTTTCCTATGCTCGACCTATCCCGATACAAAATAATACTGGCATCGAACTCCCCACGCAGGAAAGAACTACTGTCGGGCTTAGACCTTAGCTATGAAGTGAAAACGTTACCCGATATAGACGAGTCATACCCCGATACATTGCAGGGAATGGATATTGCCTTGTGTATAGCAAAAGAGAAAGCTGATGCCTATAGTGATCATATCAAAGAAGATACGTTACTGATCACAGCCGACACTATTGTAGTACTTGACGGAAAAGTATATGGCAAGCCGCAGGACGAAAGCGAAGCAAAGCAAATGCTGCGTGACCTGTCTGGTAAAACGCACGAAGTGCTGACAGGGGTATGCATCACCACAAAGGCTAAACAGAAAGTATTTGGTGTAGCATCCGAAGTGCGTTTCGCACAGTTGGAAGAGGACGAAATCGAATATTATGTAAACAAATACAAACCTTTGGATAAGGCTGGTGCATACGGTGTGCAGGAATGGATAGGGTATATTGCCGTAGAATATATCTCTGGCTCTTATTTCAACATTATGGGCTTACCTATACAACGGCTGTATCAGGAGTTGAAGAATTTTTGAACTTTACAATACACACAAAGACAAAAGATAAGCCCGCTTTCCGCGTTTACAAAAATAAAAAACAGCTATCTTTAGCACATGAAAATAGTTGAAAATAACAAAGTCTTACTACGGTATCTTTTTATTATCGTGGCTATGTTGATAGCACTCGGTTCGCTTGTTATATCTCACTATTTCGTAAAAGACCTTGCCAAAGAAGAGCGCAACAAAATGGAAATATGGGCTGAGGCCACCAAAGAGGCTGCCAACAGCGCCGAAAATCCCAATATGGGGCTTGTTTTACGGGTACTCAGCAGTAACACTTCTATACCTGTTATATTACACGATAAAAAAGAGAACCTGTACATATCCATTAATATAGAACTTCCCGAAACAGAAGAACAAGAGTTTCTAAGGAAAAAAGCCGACAAATTTGCAAAGAGCCACGAACCCATCATCATAGAAGTAGAAGATTTCGACCAGTACATATATTATGACGACTCATATACACTAAAACGCTTGCAACTATATCCGTATATACAGGTTGCCGTACTACTGATCTTTATGCTGACAGCATTCTTTGCTCTCTTCACCACCATGAAGATGGAACAGGACAGGCTGTGGGTTGGATTATCCAAAGAAACAGCACACCAGTTGGGAACACCTATATCATCCTTACTGGCATGGATCGAATATCTGAAGCTGAAAGAAGCAGATCAATCCATCCTCATAGATATGGAGAAAGATGTAGACCGATTGCAAATGATAACTGACCGTTTCTCCAAAATAGGATCTGCACCTGCCCTCGAGGAAAAAGACATAACCGAAATAGTGCGGCAAACAATTACCTATCTCGAAAAACGAATTTCAAGGAAAGTAATTTTCGAGCTTCAATTGTCTAATATAGCACTCTATGCCGATGTTAGCGAGCCTCTACTGAGCTGGGTAATAGAGAATCTGACAAAGAATGCTGTGGATGCGATGGGCGGACAGGGAAAGATCACATTCAGTCTGTACGAAAAGGGGAAGATCATCAGCCTCGACATAAAAGATACAGGTAAGGGAATACCGAAATCGAAGTTCAATACTATATTCAATCCTGGCTATACTACAAAGACCAGAGGATGGGGGCTTGGGTTGTCACTGGCAAAACGAATAATAGATTCCTATCATAAAGGAAAAATCTATGTAAAATCTTCCGAAATAGATACAGGGACAACTTTCTGTATTGAATTAAAAAAGGCAAAATAAGAACATCTGTATAGTTAAAAACCTTTTAGTATCGGATTATTTTCCTATTTTTGTGACAATTCGTTTGTATTTTAACAATTCTAAAATTATCTGATGACTAAATTTTCTAAAGCTTTTTGGGTAGCCAATTCCGTCGAATTACTTGAGCGACTGGCTTACTATGCTGTATTTATAGTTATAACACTTTATTTGTCAAATGTTTGGGGGTTTTCAGACATTGAGGCTGGTATCATATCCGGTATCTTCTCCGCTTCACTGTACTTTCTCCCAACCTTTGCAGGTGCTTATGCCGACAAAATAGGATTTAGATCATCTATTATGCTGGCCTTCGCTTTGCTGACTATCGGCTACGGCGGATTAGGGTTGCTCCCTACCATGCTCGAAAGCGCAGGACTGGTAAGCTACGATATGAAGACCACCTTTACCGGACTGGAAACAAGTATGCTCCGCTGGAGTATTGCTCCCGTTCTGGTACTGATCGTAATAGGCGGGGCTTTCATCAAAGCGGTAATATCGGGAACTGTAGCCCGCGAAACCACATCAGAAAACAGAGCCAGAGGATATTCCATTTTCTATATGATGGTAAACATCGGAGCCTTTACCGGAAAAACGGTAGTAGACCCATTGCGCAGAAGCATGGGAGACGAAGGGCTTGTATACCTCAACTTCTTTGCTGCGACAATGACTTTCATAGCGCTGATAGCTGTATTTTTCTTTTATAAATCGGTTAAAACGGAAGGTAAGGGTAAAAGCTTTACGGAGATAGGAAGTGCATTATGGAAAGTATGTAAAAATGGTCGGCTAATCGCACTAATACTTATTATCAGCGGATTCTGGATGATTCAGAGCCAGATGTACGCCACCATGCCCAAATATGTGATCCGCCTGATAGGCGAGGATGCTTCTCCGGGTTGGTATGCAAATGTAAATCCATTCGTCGTTTTCCTTTGTGTTAATCTTATTACCACCTTGATGAAAAAGTACACAGCACTGAACTCAATGACCATCGGCATGCTTATTATTCCGTTCTCAGCCTTGGTTATGTCTTTTGGCAATCTGTTTGGAGGAGAACCTATCTTGGGAATGCACCCTGTTGCCTTTATGATGATTATAGGTATTGCGATGCAGGCTTTGGCAGAATGTTTTATTTCGCCGCGATTCCTCGAATACTTCTCCCTGCAATCGCCCAAAGGTGAGGAAGGGCTGTATCTGGGATTCAGTCATCTACATTCATTTTTTTCATATCTGTTTGCATTCGGGCTATCGGGATTCCTTCTCGAAAAATTCTGCCCCGATCCTAAAGGTTTTGCTTCGGCTACCGAATATGCAGCAGCAACGGCTAATGCACACTATATCTGGTATGTATTTGTGGGTATAGGACTTGTCTCCGCCATCGCATTAGTAATATACGGGCAAGTAGTGAAACGGATAGATGCCAAGAAAGTAGCAGCGTAAAACATTTATCATATATATTTAAAGTCCTCTTACGCACATGTGAGAGGATTTTTTGTTAAAAGTTTATCTGGTTTGCAAGAAAAAATTGAGGCAAATGTCGAATCTTTAAAATCAAGAAAAATGGAACTGGATGAATTAAAAAATACATGGACATCACTCGATGAACGGCTGCAAAAGCAGGAGGTATTGAAAGAAACGATTATAAAGGAAATGCTACGTTCAAAATCAGGAAAAGCATTGGGCAGACTGATATAATTGTTGCCTGTATAATATCTCCTAATATGGAATTGTGGCGTTGGGTAGCAATCGGAGTATTGGTAATAATAGGTATAGTAGGAGCATACTGGGAGTATAAACGGATGTATAAGGCTAATACAGATGCTATTCTCGATAGTCTCGACAAACTGAAAGAACTGGAGGTAAATATCTGATATAAGATAATAGCTTCTCATTCGCCGTTTAAACATTAGCTGGCGGATTTATTTTTGGGAAGTCAGGTTTTATTAAAATGTAGCTACTATCTGAACGCCAAATAAGTCCATACCGGATAATGATCAGAGTATTTCACTTTGTCGACTGTACAGTTATAAGACTGGAAGGAACTGGAGTGTAGGATATAATCTATCCTTACAAGGAAATAATTTTCGTGGTATGTAATGCCCTGTCCGAACCCTGTATTTGCATGAGCATCTATAAGCCCTTTACTGATAGTATGGTAAGCGTACGACATTGGCGTATCGTTGAAGTCACCGCAGACAATGGTGGCATCGGTATTTTGCAAATCCATAAACTGTTTAATGATATTTACCTGTTCTTCCCTCACTTTATAGGCTGTACTAAGTCTTTCCTGCAAAGTTTGGGACATTTCATCGAACGATTCCCTGTCACGCGTTTTTAGGAAGTCTTTATACAACTTTTTATCTGCGGCAGTAAGCCTGTTCGATTCCAAATGATTGATCACAAGGCTTACTTTCTTGTATTGCATATCAAGGGTATGGATGACTGATCCGTTGTAGTCACTTTCTATGGCTACTTTTCTCGATTCGAGTATGGGAAACTTAGAATAGCAGGCTATTCCATATATGTATGTCGAATTTTTACGAGCTTTCCCCAGCCTTATAATAGACTTATAGGGGTAGTCCTTCATTATCTTGTCTATCTCTTCTTCGGTGATGATATTATTCTTCCGTTTATCTGTGGATACGGCAAATTCCTGAAAGCAAACAATGTCGGCTCCGCTATTTGCTACATAGTCGAAAATAGGGTTTTTACGGGCTTCTTTGCCTTTCAGCCAGTTGAATCCTCTTACATTATAAGTAAGGACTTTAATTTTGTTTTCCGGTAGCTTATCTGTCTTGAAGTGTATGGGAAAACTGGTAGAGATGGGTTGCCAGCAGCATAAGATAACAATAAGTTGTACAAGTGCGTATCGCCATCTCCAGAAGACAGTCCAAAGAATAAGGTACGCTACATTGACAAATAGCGTGATGGGGAACACAAGTCCGAGATAGGCTATGAATGTTGCTTTGGATGGTAATATTGTCCATGCAAGGATAGACAATAGCAGGAAGAGTATTGCCAGTATATTAGTGGCAAAAACAATATATTTTATGACCTTCCCTATTTTTCGCCCTGTGAATGTATTACTTTCTGTTGCTGGCATCGAATAATCGTTTTTTTTCTTCTGCACTCAGGCTTGTGTAGCCCGATGCTTTTATTTTATCCAGTATACGGTCTATGGCTTCCGCTTCGTTGTTGTGTCGTTGATTGTATTCGTAGTCTGTTTCCGGTTTTTTGTATTTAACCTTCATTTTTTTTGATGTATTGCGAGGTTTGAAAAGATTAACAATCCAGTCTATCGTTTTGTTGAGCCACTTTGTTATGTCTTTTCCTCTGAGGTACTGTTTTGCATATATGTACCCGACAATAGCACCTCCTATATGAGCTATATGCCCACCAACATTAGATATACTACTGATGCCGATAAGGTCGAGGACAAGAAGCACGAGTGCAATGTATATGATCTTTACCCGCCCGAAGATGAACAGCATAACTTCCTGATCAGGCTTATAGAAAGCAACGGCAAAGATAATAGCCATTACAGAGGCTGACGCACCCAGCATGATGGAGTAATTCATCTCTACGAGCATCGGAATTGTATTGAACAGAAGCAGATATAAAGCTGCTCCGGCCAGTCCTCCGATAATATACAAGCTGCCGAGGTTCTTTGGATTGAAATACATCAGAAACAGTTGCCCGAACCAGTACAGCATTAACATATTAAACAGAATATGCAGTACATTCTGGTGTGCGAACATATACGTCAGAGGAGTCCAGAAGCGTGTCAACAGCACATCTAACCGCGCAGGTAGTGCAATATAGCTTATGATGGTATCTGCGATATCGATGTGGAACAGCTTCAATATATTGAAAGCAGCCAATAGCAGAAACACTCCGATATTGATAACTATCAGTCGTATCAGTATATCTTTACGCTTGAGTATCGGTTTTATGTTATTTGAATATATTCCCATTGGTCATAAATCCTTTTTTGCGCCAGTATAATAGAATAATAAGTCCGACGAAAAGCCCTCCCAAATGCGCAAAATGTGCAACATTGTCGCCGGCTCTGTCGGCAAATCCTAAGAAGAGTTCTAATGCTCCATATCCGATTACAAACCATTTAGCCTTGATCGGTATTGGAGGGAATATTAGCATGAGTTCTACATTAGGAAACAGCATGCCGAAAGCAACAAGTATGCCGAATACGGCACCGGAGGCGCCTACTGTAGGATATGGAGAGCCTGTGAGATAGGTAACTATCAGTTGTGCTGCACCTGCGCCTATACCTGTTATGATATAATAAATGAAGAATTTCTTCGATCCCCATACCATTTCGAGGGTACGTCCAAACATGTAAACTGCAAACATGTTAAAGAATACATGCCCTATACTTCCATGCAGGAACATATAGGTTATAATCTGGTGCGGAAAGAAGTATTCGGAGTTGATTGGGAATAGTGCGCAATACCAATCAATAATGGAAAATTGTCCCTTATTTATGCCCAATAGATATTGTGCAAAAAATATCAGAGCATTTATGATTAATAGATTTCGTGTGACAGGAGGAATACCTCCCATAAAACCCGTATTATTCTGATTCATTTCTGATTATCCTAAATATTTACTTTTGAAAGTCCAAAAATACAGATATTTTTTGTCTTTCACCCGAAAAACGTCTCTCCATTTAGATATTTTCTGATTTAGAGTGAGTTTTTCCCCTTTTTTTTTATGATTATTAAATAAAACACTTATATTTGAATCCTAGAACAGAAATGACACCAGAAAAAGTAATCTCAGTTATATAATGTTTAATTAAATCATTACATTTTTTATTATGAACAAAACAGAACTTATCAATGCTATTGCTGAAAAATCAGGCTTGAGCAAAGTAGATTCTAAAAAAGCTCTGGAGGCTTTCATCGAATCAGTAACAGGAGAAGTTAAAAACGGTGGTAAAGTTGCCCTAGTTGGCTTCGGAACTTTCTCTGTAACTCAAAAAGCTGCACGAAAAGGTATTAATCCTAGAACTAAAGCAGTTATCAATATCCCTGCTAAAAAAACTGTTAAATTTAAAGCTGGCTCAGATTTAGCTGCTCTATAATTTGGCATTTAAGAAATAAAGAGCGGAGAAGTACAGACTTTTCCGCTCTTTTTGTTTATAGACTTGTGATGAGGATCAAATAAGTTTATCAAAATATAAAAATGAGCATAAAATATTATACTAAGGGAGAAGAAATAGCTAATACAATATCGCATGGTTTAGGCATTATACTCGGTATAGTAGGAGGGTATGTGTTACTTACGAAAGCATTTATTAGCGGCAACAATTGGTCGGTTGGGAGCGTCGTTGCCTATTTGTTCGGAATGCTGGCCTCTTATGTGACTTCAACTTGTTATCATGGATGCCCTCCTGAAAAAAAACACCGTAAAGAACTTCTCCGCAAATTTGATCATGGAGCCATCTACCTGCATATAGCCGGAACTTACATTCCTTTTACGCTACTTGTCCTTCGCAATGAAGGAGCTTGGGGCTGGTCGTTGTTCTTTTTCATTTGTCTAGCAGCAATCGCGGGCCTGATAGTCAGTTTTACAAATCTGAAAGATCACAGTAATTTGGAAACGGTTTGCTTTGTCCTCATGGGAGGTGTTATACTGATTGCATTCAAACCATTGTATGATGTATTATCTGCAAACGGACAATTAGCCTCTCTGTATTGGCTGATAGGCGGAGGTGTTTCCTATATTGTGGGGGCATTATTCTATTCGTGGACCAAAAAGCGATATATGCATACTGTTTTTCACCTGTTTGTATTGGGTGGCAGTATATGCCATATGATTGCTATCTATATAATTTTATAGGGCTTGTTGCTTAGCCAGAAAGCGTAGATGATTTATAACAGTTCTTATATCCAGATAAGTATATTCACGTGGTAATGTGTTTTTAACTGCCGATAAGGACATTTTAGGATCTATACCTTTCAGTTTTTCCGACAGATAGCTTATCTTTTCTTCACTTATAAGCTGATTTGCTGAAAGCTCTCCTGTCAAAACAAATCCGGCCAGATGTCCTTCTACGGTAGATGTAGTGAGGTTACGTTCTTTGACTATATCTTTTATAGGCAGTCCGTCCTTAAATAAAGATAGGGTAAGGCGTTGTGAATCCCCTTTTTCGGGACGTTTCTTTTTCTCCGGTTCAGCATCCGACGACTCTTTCTGAGCAGAGGCTATTCGTTCAAAGTTCAGATCTCCGGTAAGATCAAGATCTCCGTACCGGACATGTTCGAGCCGTTCCAGCAGGCGAAGGAGGGTAGTGTGTATTTTAGTAGCCTTCTTAAGGTATGACTTTACCTTAGACGCATTTTTCAGACTATTCAGGTGATCTTCTATAGGTACAATGATATATTGCTGCACATCGCGGTGAAAGTAAAGAATTCCCTTTCGTACACGCTCTTTCAAATAGTCTATATCAAGATTAGGAGCGGATAATATGCGATTCAGTTCCTTAATGAAATTCTGAGCTATTTCCTGCTGCTCTATGGCACGGCTACACATAAGGGCTATAGCAGCCTGAGTTTCTTCCTGCTTCGGTATTTTCTTGTCAGTAGCCAACTCGTTTAGGCTATGAAGGCTACGGATAAAAGGTGACCAGTCGAAATACTTCTTTAGTTGTTCGGCGCAATATCGGGGCTTCTCCTGTCTCAGTATCTCTTGCAGATAGGCTATGTCCTGCTCTTTTGTTGAAAACTCTATTGCATATTTGTCCGTACTTATACTCTGGGCTGTTATACGCGAATACAGAACAATGCCATCGAGTGATGTACAGCGGCTGAGGGCTACATATACCTGTCCTGCGGCAAAGGCTTGTCCGGCATCTATCACTACCCTGTCGAATGTCAGCCCCTGACTTTTGTGTATAGTGATAGCCCATGCCAGCCTGATAGGGTACTGGGTGAACGAACCGAGCACTTCTTCCTCTACTTCGCCCGATTCCATATTCAGATTGTAGCGTATGTTGCTCCATGTTTCACTTTCCAGTTCCATCAGGTCACCGTTTTCGAAGCAGACCTCTATTTTGTCCGGTTTCAGCCGGTTTATGGTAGCTAATTTCCCGTTATAATAGCGACGGTGTTCACCTGTATCATTTTTTACAAACATCACTTGCGCCCCTTCTTTCAGTACCAGATCATGTTCTGTGGGAAGGGAGTTCTCGGAGAAGTCGCCTGTAATTTGTCCCTTGTATATAAACTCTTTAGATGTCAGGCGGGCAAGCTCTTCATTGTTTATCCGGTCTGCCTTGTAGTTGTGTGTACACAGCACCACATAACGGTCTTTCTCGGGTAACCTAAAAGATGGATTATAGCGCTGATTGAGTAATTGCAAGTCTTGCTGATTAATACAATTGTTGCGGATACGGTTGAGTATGTCTATAAATAGCTGATCCTGCTGTCTGTATATGGTCTTAAGCTCTATATATAGCAAAGGAAAACTTTCTAATGCCTGAGCATGGAAAAAAAACGGAGACGGATAATAGTGTTTTAACTGTTCCCATTCAGCTGATTGTGCAACAGGGGGTAATTGGAACATATCGCCGATGAAGAGCATCTGAACGCCACCGAAAGGCTGCTGGCTGTTGCGATAGCGTCGCAACATATGGTCGATAGCGTCGAGTACATCTGCTCGCAGCATACTTACTTCGTCTATGATGAGTAAGTCGAGCTCTTGCAGCATCTCTATCTTCGATCGCCTTAGTTTGAAATGGTAGTCCAGCTTTTTCTTCCCTTCAAAGTTGGGGATAAAAGGCTCGAATGGTAGCTGTAGTAATGAGTGCAGCGTTACTCCCCCCGCATTAATCGCGGCAACACCTGTTGGTGCAGCCACTATGACGTTTTTGTCAGTATGGTTGCGTATATGATGTAAAAAGGTAGTCTTCCCTGTACCTGCTTTACCTGTGAGGAAAACGCTATGGGAAGTATTGCCTATTATATCAGCAGCCAGACTGAAAACTGTATTCGCGGGAGATTGTTCCATTATTTGTTGATTGTTATTGCAAATATAAAGCTTATTTTTGTACATTTAGCAGTTAAAGAGGCGAGAGTCGCGAAAGTCCGATAAAAGCAAATATACAATGGTCGGATTCATTTTTAAGACTTTAATATTACTAATATGAAGTATATATATATCAACATCATAGCGGCTATACTGCTGAGCTCGTGTGCGTCATCTATCAATTTTATCAGTATAGATACACTGGAGCCGGCTGAGGTGACCTTTGCTCCCGAAGTAACCAATGTCGTCATTGTTGACAATAGCCCGTTGGGAGATACTGAAGATGCAGAGGAGGATTCAAACAATAAGAAAGGGCAAACCGGCACATCTATCCTGTCTATGGATAGTGTCAGAACGATTATGCTGAATTCTTTACAGCAATTTATGGGCGAAGAGAACTACTTCACTAAGGTTAGCCTGCATCCTTATCGGACTAATAGTAAAGTCTCATTTGAAGATGTCAGGCCTCTCTCGCCAAGAAAAGTACAATCTATATGCAACAATACTAAAGCCGATGCTCTGATTGCGCTCGACCTGTTTGTGATGACTGCCCGAATTGAATCGGAGAATACATATTACTTCAACAATTACAACTTCCTCAGTGCAAAGCTGGGAACTGTACTCAGAGTATATACAAAAGATGGGCGGGAAGTTATGCCTATAGCCTATGTCGACAGTCTATTCAGTGAGGGAGGAGCTCAATGGGATATCAGACGGAACAACATACATGAGATCAATACGCTGATTACCGATATGTCTATTATTGGGGCAGATCGCCTTACTGGTAAATTTATACCCTCATGGAAGAGCCATGAACGCTGGTATTATGTGGATGGTTCGTCAAGTATGAAAGAAGCTGAAGCCCTCGTTAAAGCCGGTAAATGGAAAGAAGCTTCCGATATCTGGGAAGGGTTGTATTCCACTGAAAAGAATGCCGGTAAACGCGCCAAGATAGCGTCGAATGTAGCTCTGGCTCAGGAATGCCTCGATAATATAGAGCGTGCAGTGTCATGGATAAAAACGGCTTTTGATGAACTGCCCCAATCGAGTAAGTCCGAGCTGGCTCTAAAAATAATAGCCTACCGGGAAGACCTGATAAAAAGATACAAGGGAACTCCAAAACTAAAAGAACAACTCGGAGTGGATAACTTCGGTAATATTAATGGTGATGAAGTTTATGATAGCGAGTGATTTACATTCTGTCCGGAACTTCAATACCAAGTAGCGACATACCGCTCTTCACTATTTTAGCAACCTCTTCCGATAGCATAAGCCTGAACCCTTTCAGATCGGCATTCTCTTCTCTGAGGATCGGATAATCGTGATAGAATTGGTTGTATTCTTTTACCAGATCGTATATATAGTTTGCTATCAGAGCCGGATTGTACTCGTCACCAGCCTGTTTTACAATAGGTGCGTAGTCGGCCACAAGCTGTATCATGTTCTCCTCCTTAACGGTTAACACAATGTTTGCAGGCAAAGATGCCGGAATGTTGATTTGCTGCTCGGTAGCTTTACGGATAACCGACTGTATGCGTGCGTGCGTATATTGTATGAAAGGGCCTGTATTGCCGTTAAAGTCAATAGATTCTTTCGGGTTGAAAGTCATATTCTTTTTCGGATCGACTTTCAATATAAAGTATTTGAGTGCCCCCATACCCACTATGCGTGAGATATTGTTGATCTCCTCTTCTGAAAGCCCGTCCAGTTTTCCCAACTCCTGAGATGTCTCTTTTGCTGTAGATACCATTTCATCTATCAGGTCATCGGCATCTACAACCGTTCCCTCGCGCGACTTCATCTTGCCTTCAGGTAGTTCTACCATTCCGTACGAGAAGTGTACCAATCCTTTACCAAACTCGAATCCGAGTTTATCCAGCAATATAGACAAAACCTGAAAGTGGTAATTCTGCTCGTTTCCTACTACATAGATCATCTTATTGATCGGGTAGTCATCGAAACGAAGTTTTGCCGTACCTATATCCTGTGTCATATACACAGAAGTACCATCACTACGCAGCAACAGTTTGTGGTCAAGCCCTTCGGCTGTCAGGTCTGCCCATGCCGAGCCATCCTCTTTCTGGTAGAATACGCCTTTTTTCAGGCCTTCCATCACAGTATCTTTGCCATCCAAATATGTCTGCGATTCATAATATATCTTATCGAAATCAACACCCAGTCGTTTGTAGGTCTCGTCGAATCCGGTATATACCCACGCATTCATTTTCTCCCACAGGGCAACCACTTCTATGTCGCCGGCTTCCCATTTGCGGAGCATTTCTCTGGCTTCCGCCATCAGTTGAGATTCAGCTTCTGCTTCCTTATCGGATAGTCCTTTAGCTTTCAGCTCAGCTAACTCGGATTTATAGTGTTTGTCGAAAAGTACATAATAATCGCCGACAAGATGATCTCCTTTTTTACCGCTCGATTCGGGAGTTTCGCCATTTCCCCATTTCTGCCATGCCAGCATGGATTTGCAAATATGGATACCACGATCGTTTACTATGTTGGTCTTAACCACACGGTTCCCGTTTGCTTTCATTACTTCCGACAAGGCAAACCCAAGCAGATTATTGCGGACGTGTCCCAGATGCAACGGCTTGTTGGTGTTAGGAGACGAATATTCGATCATCACCAACGGAGAATTAGCATTGGCAGTTCTCAGTCCGTAATTGGTCGTTGCATGAATGTCGTTTAGCTGTTCTATCCATACCGATGTAGCTACCGACAAGTTCAAAAACCCTTTTATAACGTTAAAGTCAGCTACCTCTGTTGTATTTGCTTTCAACCATTCACCTATCTCCTGTGCTGTTTGCTCGGGACTCTTCTTCGAAATTTTAAGAAAAGGGAAAACAACCAGTGTCAGATGCCCTTCAAATTCCTTCTTGGTCTTTTGTAGGGATGCCTGTTCTGCACATACTGTTTGTCCGTATAAGGAGTCAATGGCTTTAACAACGAATTCCTGTAGCTTATTTTCTATTTTCATATCGGGTTTTTGTATTATTTCAAATTATCAGGTTGCAAAATTAAGAAAAATAGTTACACTGCTCAACCTATCTTGTAAATATCATGCAATAAATAGTATAGGTTGTGTTCCGCAATACAGCTTATCTCTCTTTTTAACTAAAACCTGACAATAGTTACAAGTTTACTATACCTTACGGGCAGTTACAAGTATTTCCTTTGCGTGAGACTAATTTTAACTAAAACCTGACAAGCCTTGCACATTTTTTCATTTTTTACTCCGCCGATTTATCAATTCAAAGATCACTTTTCCCTATCGAGTGACCACAAGGGTACGCCCCTTCAAAATCTTATAGATAAAATTCCCTCATCCTCATAAACACCGATCTACACAACAAATGCCGATAATTCAAATCACTACATCTAGTGATTGATAAAGCGATTGCAAAGTTTTTCCTTTGTAGTCGTTTTAATAAATCAAAGTATGAAAAGTTATATTTATACAAAAATTGTATTATTAAGTGCCCTCTCTTTTCTATTCTTACCCAATATTTATGCTAAAGACGGTTTGTCGAAAGACACACTTTATACCGAATTGAAGAAAGATATTGTAATCCTCTCATCCACAAAAGAAACGAATAGTCTGAAATCGTTGCCTGCGGCCGTTTCGGTATTCTCTCCTAAAAATCTGGAAGGATTACAAGTGTATTCATTGAAAGACCTCAGCTCGATAGTACCCAACTATTTTGCAGCCGATTATGGTTCTAAAATGACAAGTCCGTTATATATACGCGGTATTGGTGCGCGTTCGGGAGATCAGACAGTAAGTATGTATGTAGACAATGTACCATACTTCAATACTACCTCATTCGACGCCGAGCTGTTCGATATTCAGCGGGTAGAAGTGTTACGCGGTACACAAGGTACGCTGTACGGACGGAATGCAATGGGTGGAATTATCAATATTTATACTTTTTCTCCACTCAATTATGAAGGCACTACTATAAAAGTCGGAGGTGGAAGCCATGGCCAGCTTTCAGGGAATGCTTCACATTACCGGCGTTTAGGCAGTAAGATGGGGGTTTCGATAGGAGCTTACTACAAGCAGGATGACGGTTATTTCACAAACCAGTATAACGGAAAGAAAGTGGACGATCTGAAAAACGGAGGCGGTCGTGCTAAGTTTGCATGGGAAATTACTCCCCGTTTTTCGGCAACATATTCCGTAAGCTTCGATTATGTAGATCAGGGAGCTTTTCCGTATGCCAATATAGAGACAACCGAGATAGATTACAATTCAGACAGCTACTATAAGCGGAAACTACTAACCAATGGGCTTGCTCTTCGTTATGCAGGGAAGGGTTATGAAATAAATTCTACGACAGGGTATCAGTATCTGAACGATGATATGAATATGGATCAGGACTATACGCCTAAATCATATTTCCAGATCAATCAGCGTCAGCGCCAGAACTCAATTAGTCAGGAAGTAACTATTAAATCTACATCCAAATCCCGATACCAATGGTCTTTTGGAGGATACGGTTTCTATGATTACCTGCATACCACATCGCCGGTGTATATGATGGAAGACGGAATTGCCCAGTACCTACAAAAGCCGCTTGATAATGCGCATGCCGGAAATCCGATGATGCCCGAGATTAAGTTTACGGACAATGTTATCGATCTCAACAGTAATTTCAGACGTCCAATCTATGGCGCGGCGGCATTCCATCAGTCTACTTTCAATGACCTGTTTGCAACACCCGGTTTGTCGGTTACACTCGGCTTACGTCTCGACTATGAAAAGACAGAACTGAAATATTATTCTGATGCATTGGCAAATTATACGATCAAGCCGCAAGGCTCGCCCGTTGCCATCCCTCAGGTAGCGAAGGCATTGCTCGAAGGACGTTCGTCCGACGATTTCCTCGAACTGTTACCAAAAGGTGTTATAAAATACCAGATAAATCCGGCTTCACATCTGTATGTTTCTGCTTCGCGCGGTTACAAAGCGGGAGGGAACAATATACAAATATTTGCCGATCTGTTACAGGAGGCTCTCGAAGGCGCTATGCGTCAGAGTGAAATGACAGAAGAACAGGTAAACAGCCGCATCGCTTACAAACCCGAATATAGCTGGAATTACGAACTTGGTGGTCAGGCGGATATTATCAGTAATACATTGTCTACCAATTTCGCCCTATATTACATAGATGTGCGCGATGTGCAGATCACGCAATTTATCAACAATCGTGGTGGCCGCATGGTCAGTAATGCCGGAAAAGCAGTAAGTAAAGGTTTCGAGGTGGGATTGAAAGCTCGTCCGTGCAATGGCTTTTATCTGTATGCCAATTACGGATTTGCCGATGCCCGTTTCAAAGATTATCTGGTAAAAGATGGTGAGGGGGATATTGTTGAGAATTATACTAACAATCACATTCCGTTTGCACCCGGCTTCACATTCAGTGTCGGCGGCAGTATTTCGTACGATTTCAAACATAAAACGATACTCGACCGTTTTACGTTTGATACCAATTTTTCCGGAGTCGGAAAAATTTATTGGGCAGAAGACAATGAAATGTCACAGGGCTTTTACGGAACGCTGAATGCACATCTGGCATTGGAGAAAAGCATCTTTACCCTTGAGTTCTGGGGAAAGAATATTCTCGACAGGGATTATAACGCCTTCTTGTTCGAATCTATGGGTTCATACTATGCACAGAAATCAAAACCGGCACGTTGGGGTGCTTCATTGAAAATAAAGTTGTAATTTTGTGCCTCATTTATAGTTCGTAGCGACCGGTTGACTGAGAGGAAGAATGCTTGTAACTTGTCACTCGTAACTCGTAACTTAAAAAGGCATGAATTATAAAAAAATAAAGCTTAAGCCTAAAAAAGAAGAATCTTTAAGGCGTTTTCACCCTTGGGTATTTTCGGGAGCAGTGCAGCCAAAAACCGATAGTATAGAGGAAGGAGAGGTGGTTAACGTATATACTGCCAATGATGAATTTATTGCCGTAGGGCATTTTCAGATAGGAAGTATCGAAGTACGGGTACTCTCTTTCGAAGAAGAGGCAATAGATCAGTCTTTCTGGGAAAAACGACTGTCGGCTGCCTTTGAACTGAGAAAATCTATAGGATTGGTGACATCGGCCAACAATTCGTATCGCCTTGTTCATGGTGAAGGAGACAATCTGCCCGGACTGATAATAGATGTGTACGGCGAAACGGCTGTCATTCAATCGCATTCGGTAGGCATGCACGAAGATCGTCTGGCTGTATGCGAGGCATTGAAGGTAGTGCTGGGTGATACGTTGAAAAATATATACTATAAATCGGAAACTACATTGCCCTTTAAGGCCAATCTCGGTGCGGAGAATGAATATCTATACGGAGGTATGGATGTAAATGAAATAGCATTGGAGAACGGTCTGAAATTTTACCCTGACTGGGTGAAAGGACAAAAGACCGGATTTTTTGTCGATCAGCGCGACAACAGGGCTTTACTGGAGCGTTATGCTAAAGACCGTTCTGTGCTGAATATGTTTTGCTATACAGGTGGTTTCTCATTCTATGCCATGCGTGGACAGGCCAAACTGGTTCATTCGGTAGACAGCTCATCGAAAGCAGTAATGCTGACCAATAAGAATGTAGAGATCAATTTTCCTGACGATAAACGGCACGAAGCTTATGCAGAAGATGCTTTCAAGTTTTTAGGTAATATAGATAAAGGAGCATATGACCTTATCGTTCTCGATCCGCCTGCCTTTGCCAAACACAGAGGTGCTATCAGAAACGCATTACAAGGATATAAACGTCTCAATGCCGTAGCCTTTGATAAAGTAGCTTCGGGAGGTATCGTGTTTACGTTTTCCTGTTCGCAGGTGATTACCAAAGAGGCTTTCCGTCTGGCGGTATTCAGTGCGGCGGCTATGTCGGGGCGAAAGGTGAGGATATTGCATCAGTTGAGCCAGCCTGCCGATCATCCTATCAATATCTATCATCCGGAAGGTGAATATCTTAAAGGACTTGTATTATATGTAGAATAATCTGTTTTACAGAACTTGTAAGGACGAATAGTCATTTACCACTACAAGCATCGATTATTCAGATAATACCAATAGGGTTTATACTCAATACGATTATATACATATTGTTATCAGAGTTTTAGTTGCCTCCACTTTTAAGTGGAGAATAAAGAAAGTATCCATAGAAAGGCTTTAGCCAAAATAGGTTCGACTAAAGTCGTATTCATTTTCATTATTTGCTCCTTATAGTTTAATCTGTTGTTCTATACCTCGAAATTCTCAGTTTGTGATTTTTCCGGTTGGGCAGCCATTCCATCGATGAATATATTCATTGTAGCTATTCATGACAGAAAGGTAAATAAGGTAAAAACGGCTAGTAGAGGAAGATTCTTTCTTTATTTCTCATCTTTTAAGATTGTCATTAGTTTGACACTTAATATATAGACGTAAAGAAAGCGCATGATATACTCTCTGCGACTGTTGAAAAAACGAAAACTCGATTTTTGTGGTAGTTGATGGCTAGTCATACATATTATTCATTACACTACAGTTTGTGTACATACAATCTTGGTTGTTTTTTATAACAATAGATCTTTTGAGCTTCTTCGTTTTCTAAATAATGCGAAGGGTCTCTTCTATCAAAAGAGACCCTTCCTTCTAGTCAGAATAATATAACGAAACTAGAAATATTTTCAGACACATCTTCCTTCTGGCTATTATATATTTAATGTCCGAGCAAGTGTGAGGCATCCAGTATTATCTTTAGCAGGAACAATACGGCAATCACATAAACGGTTACCGATACATCTTTCGATTTACCTGAGCAGACTTTGATGAATGCGAAACTCAGCATGCCGAAAACGATACCCTCAGCAATACTGTATGTAAACGGCATGAACACGATGGTAAGGAATGCAGGTAAGCCTTCGCTCATATCGTTGAAGTTGATCTTTGCTACCGACGATATCATAAACAATCCTACAATAACCAATGCCGGAGCTGTTGCCGCAGCGGGAACCATCAGGAATAAAGGGGCAAAGAACAACGCCAGTACAAACATCATAGCTGTGCTTACAGCCGTCAGACCTGTTCGTCCACCGGAGGCTACACCCGAAGCACTCTCTACGTATGATGTGATTGTGCTTGTTCCCAATACGGCGCCTACTGTAGTGCCCAGAGCATCGGCAAACAGAGCCTTTTTCATCTGTGGGAAGTTACCATCTTCGTCTGCAAGTCCGGCTTTAGAGACTACTCCGATCAGCGTGCCTACTGTATCAAACAAATTCACAAATAAGAATGTGAATACTACAATCAACATATCGAAAGTGAATATATGGTTCCATTCAAATTTGGCGAAGATAGGTGCAATTGACGGCGGCATACTTACCACTGCTCCTTCAGGTAGTTTTACGTCTCCCAATATGATACCGAACAGGGTGGCGACAACAATACCGATAAGAATAGAACCATTCACATTGCGCACAAATAGTACAGCTGTTATCAGCAATCCGAGCAATGCAATCCAGACACTATGTTGGGAGAAGTCGCCTATTGTCAGTAAGGTATTTTCGTTTGCTACGACTATACCCGCACCTTTCAGTCCTATCAGTGTGATAAAGAGGCCGATTCCCACAGGTATAGCATCCTTAAGTACCTTAGGAATACTTTTTACGATCAGTTCACGTATGTTGAAGAATGTGAGCAGGATAAATATAATACCTTCGATGAATACGGCCGTCAGGGCAAATTGCCATGAATAGCCCATACCCAGTACTACCGAGAATGCAAAGAAGCTGTTAAGTCCCATGCCGGGCGCTTGTGCAATTGGTAGTTTGGCTAGAAATGCCATCAATAACGTGGCAAAGATAGTGGCCAGAGCCGTAGTTGTAAACAGGGCATCCTTGTCCATTCCTGTAGCCGACAGGATGCTTGGGTTCACGATCAGTATATAAGACATGGTAAGAAAGGTGATCAGACCAGCTAGAAGTTCCTTACGTATTGTAGTCTTATTCTCTGATAACTTAAATGTGCGTTCAAGAAGATTTTTCATTGTTGTTCAAACTTAAAAATTCCATTTAGCCGCAATAGTTGGGTTCACGTATGTACGGTTCTTCTCTGCTGTCAGGAAGTTATTACTTATTTCTATCTCCGTACCGAACGAAAGGTTCTCTGTTACATTATACCAGAATTGCGGCTCTGTAAGCAAGATGACTTTCTTGCCGCTTTTACCTTCTCCGTGTGTGGTATTCTTGTTCTGAGTCCACAGGTCAAGGAATCCGGATAGAGTGACTTTATTGTTGAAGAGGTTTGTACCCCATATAATAGTCCATTGCACATCGTTACTCACCTTTTCGAAGGCATTGTACTTATACACGAGATAAGTGCTTAGGTTTACTCCTTTTATATTTGTAGCATACGATGGCCCTACCATATAGGCATTGGCAATGGAGAATCCGAAGTTCTCTGATTTGCCTACTCCTCCATTAAACTCTAAGTGCGCCATGATGGGCGATTTAGCAATCTTTATGTCACGTGCTATTTCCAGATACATTGTGCCTATATTTCCCCTGCTCTGATTAAAGTCGAGGTCGACAAACATGAAAGTAGACCCCCATTTATCGGGTTTAAATATTTCAAATGTCGCTGTAAAGTAATTTTTCTGTGAAAGCTGATCACCATGCAACGCATGTCGAGGATCGAAGTGTAACTGCAAATTCTGTGAATACATCGCAAGAGAAGCAATGAACAGAATGATTGAGAAGAATGCTTTTTTCATCATACGTACAAGATTTTTATATTTAAGCTGCAAAAATAGACAAAATTTAATATTGTATGCTTACTTATTCATCATTAACTAGATAAAGTTATTAACAGAAAGACAAAACATTGCCAGAATCCTTTGCTGAAAACAAATAGCTGCCAAATAGTATAATTTCTCTCATTTTATTTTGGATTAATAAAAGAATATAATATCTTTGCACCGCATTAGGCAAATACGGGATGTAGCGCAGTCCGGTTAGCGCACCTGCTTTGGGAGCAGGGGGTCCCAGGTTCGAATCCTGGTATCCCGACGGTTGAAAAAGAAAGAGTTAGACGAAAAATCTAACTCTTTTTGTTTTTATATGTACATGCAATTTGCATGCAACTTTGTGGATTCGATACGAAACTTTAGCATCTAAAGAAACACGAGAGTGCAGGGATCCTTCGTCAAGTTTTCATATACTTCCTTCTTTTTACATCTGATATACACTTCTTTTTATCTCAATATTTTAAACATTTGATCTATACATTTCTTTTTTTGCTCCATATTTGGATGGACGTATAAGTTTAATGTGGTACTTATGTTAGAGTGACCTAAAATAACACTAACCGTTTTGTAATCACACTTACTTTCGATGCATCTAGTGGCGAAGCTGTGTCGAAGGCCATGAAATTTAAGCTCTGGCATATCCAACTCTTTCATTAGCTTTTTATAGTAATTTCTGTATGTTCGTGGTTCGGTTGGTTTAGCATCATTTGTTAATAGAAAAAAGGAGTTATTCACTACCTTCTTAATCGGCTTTAGCATCTTTAGCAAATCTCGGCTCATCGGAATGTCCCGAATGGAATTTTTTGTTTTAGGAGAATCAATGATAAGTTCAGTCCGCCTATCGTCATCTTCAATAATGTAAATTCGCTGGATCGTTTTTCTAATATTAATAACCCCCATATCAGTATCAATGTCTTCCCATGTTAATGCACAAATCTCTCCTATTCGAATACCAGCACTTAAACAGATATAAATTCCTAAGTTTTTGAATGTAAAATGTTCTTGAACATAATTCATGATTTTCTTTTGATTGCTTTTACTTAGAACTTCAATTTCGTATTTTTCCCTCTCCGTCGGGAATTGGATGTCAAATTGCTGATACTCTATAAGTTTGTTTTTAACACCAAACTTCAAAATCATTTTCAGGACAATCAAAATATCTTTAATCGTTTTTTGACTTAACCCTCCGTTCAGTTTCATGAGTACAAATTTCTGAACATCAGACTCTTCCACGCTAAATTGGTTGCCAAAACTTGGTAATAGATGGTTTTCAATCAAAAGCGTATATGCGGAATAGCTTGATTTCTTCACATACTGCTTTTTGTCATTTTTCCAAAGGTCGATAACTCTACTGATTTTTACTTTTTCTGTCATAATTTTCTGATTTTATATTTTTAATTAAAAGAACATACAGAAAGTTTTAAGTTACAAATATCCTCAATTTTCCAAATTTGAGATTTCCGGAGTTTGAGGGGGAGTGGGAAGAGAAAAAACTCGGAGAAATCTGTAAGTTCGTAAGAGGCCCATTTGGAAGTGCTCTCAAAAAAGAGTTTTTCATTAATGACGGTTATGCAGTTTATGAACAATCTCATGCAATACACAATAACTTTGATTCTTTTAGATATTATATCTCAGAAGAAAAATTCAACAGTTTAAGGCGATTTTCTGTTGAACCCAAAGATATTATAATGAGTTGTTCTGGAACTATGGGAAAGTTTGCAATTATACCAGAGAAATCAAAAAAAGGTGTAATAAATCAAGCTCTTCTGAAATTAACCTCCAAAGAGAATTTCAATCATAAATTTATTAAGATTGCTTTAGAACTACCTCAGATCCAAAATAAACTTTTGTCTCAATCGGCAGGAGGTGCTATAAAAAATGTTGTGGGAATACCTCAACTAAAAGAAATAGGATTATATATTCCAAAACCAATAGAACAGAATAAAATAGCCTCTTTTTTATCTCTCATCGATCAGCGTATCGAAACCCAAAACAAAATAATTGAGAAATATGAGTCCCTAATTAAAGGGATTATGGATTTCCATTTTAAAAAATCTAGGCGTAATGTTTTTTTTATAAAAGAGTTAGGAGAATACTTTAATGTAATGAATCTTTCAAAAGGAGATTTATCTGATAACGGAAAGGAATGTATTCTATATGGAGAATTATTTACCACATATGGGTGTGTCATCAATGAAGTAAAAAGTAGAACAACAAAAGATAATTGTAAATTAACGCTTAGCTCAAGAAATGATTTATTATTTCCATCCTCTACGACCGTTGACGCATACTCTTTGATATCTCCATCAGCAATTCTTAAAGAAGACATTATTTTAGGGGGAGATATGTTTGGCATTCATATAAACGAGAATTTCAATAATGAGTATCTCAGCTATTTGTTTAATTATATATATAAACAAGAACTAGCAAAGTATGCTAAAGGTAGTACAATTATTCATTTACACTATAATGAAATTAGGAATGCAAAAATTGAAATCCCTTCATTAGAAGAACAAAGGAAAAGTGTGAAAGTACTAAGATTATTACAAGAGAAAATTATTATTGAAAAATGCTTGTTACAGACATCTGTGAAACAGAAAGAATATTTACTTCAACAAATGTTTATATGAAAAGGCTTTGAAGCAGGTAGTTCTTTTGTCTATAGAAATTTGCAAGGATACTTTTCTCAACAAGAATTTTCTGGTCAATAGAGGATAAAACATTAGCAATTTTTTCTTGTTTCGTAAACTCAGGGCAGTATATTAACTCATTTCCATAATCCTTAAAATAGATGTGTGGAATCCCAGACCCAACTTTATATCTTTCAAAATTAAGACTTTGCATATAGTAGTAGATATACTTCAGGCATATCTTATTTTTTGCCATAAGATAGTTTAGAGTTCCAATGACGGAGTATTTATCAGAAGCATATTGCAGCTTTCCGACATTTGATCCATCTTTTATTATTAAAATTGAATCTCCATTTACATGGTGTTGAGAGAAATGAGCGAAAATCCCAGCTGCTCCATAAACTGGATATATACCTTCGTTTGCCAAGACTTCACTTTCTGTTAGAGCAGATGAATGACAGGTAAGGCAGTCTTTTAACATGACATCTTTCTCTTTGTCCCTGAAAAGAGAATCTATAATCCCTTTAATTAAGGATCCTTTATCCTTTGGGAGTACGATACGGAACAAAATATTTGAAAAAATAAGAAAATCAGATTTCAAAAAGTTAGAGATTAGAGATTTGCTTGAACATGAGCAACCCACTAAGTATATAGTTGAGAATGTAGACTATTCAGAAAATCCAACATTAATTCCAGTTCTTACTGCAAATAAAGCATTTGTTTTGGGATATACTGATGAACAATATGGAGTTTATGACAAAGGAGATTGTATTATTTTTGATGATTTTACAATGGATATGAAGTATGTTAAGTTCTCTTTTAAGGTAAAATCCTCGGCAATAAAAATTTTGACACCAAAACCTGAAATTAATTTGAGATATATGTTTGAATATTTTTCTTATCTAAGTTTATCATCTAATGAGCACAAACGTCATTACATTTCGGAAGTAGAAGATATAAAAGTTTCTGTTCCCGATGTTGAGAAACAGAATTCAATAGCAAGACTGTTACTTGCATTTGATCGTAAAATAGAAGTAGAAAGTTCTCTTTGTATTTTGTTATGCAACCAAAAGAAATATCTTCTCCGAGAAATGTTTATATAAACATTTCTCGGAGAAAGTACGCTTTCTCTTTTAGCAAGCAAGATAGCATTTTTTCTTCAATAGTTATCTTTCGGTCAAGAGTATAAAGAGGTTTTACAATATAAGATTGCTCTTCAATTGTAGATAATGGTATTTCTAAATTCAATAGTGTTGATTCGTGTACTCGCTTACTTCCAGAGCCAATAGCCAGCTTTTCTATTTGTTTATAAATGTATTCTCGTCCTAAATAATACATAAGATACAATGGATTTATCTTTGTTTCATCAACATCTAAGGAAGGAACATCTCCAGAAGACAAATAGCCATCCAACTCATCTGGAATTATTGCAAAAGCTCCATTGAACAAATTTTGTTTCCCATAAATAAACTGGCTTTTTTTTCGTATATAATAATTTGTTGCTCCTATTGATAATGTCTCTGTATTATCATTCTTGGCGACACCTTTCAAATGAAGTTTGACAGTAAGCAATTTATTCTTATCTATATATGTAGGTTTTATTCTCTCAGGAATGGTTAATACATGGCTTAGTCTTGTCATTTTCCAATTAGAGATTTTTTTGATATAAAGTTCCTTGTTGAATAACTTTTCACCAATCGTACTCTTTAACAACTTCAAATCTTCAATTATTTTGCTTTGGGTTTCAATACGTTGGTCGATGAGTGAGAGAAACTCTCCTATTTCTTCTTGTTCTTCGCTAACAGGCGAATATAGTATTGTATTTCTTATTGACTTGAGAGATAGATTCTTAATTGTAGATCCAGTAAGTTCTGAGGTAAAATAGTTGCTAATTCTATTTGTACTTAATTGATAAAAAGTAAATAGCCTGTTTTGAGTTTTTTGAGGATTTATATAACAAGCACTTTTTCCTAACATGACAGGTTCACCATTATATAGTGCCAGATTTCCTATTGTGCCATTTATAGAAATTAGAATAGTATTTTCCACCAAAGTATGTGCATTGTATTTTTCAGCTTCAGTTTTAGTTATTCTTTTTGTTGACTCTGAAATTATAATTTTACCTTTTACAAAATTATTCCCGTTAATGAAGAAGTAATCTCCTGTATCATCATATTTTGGCGTAGAGTGAATACCATCCCCTATTTTATCACAAGAATCATCCAAACGTATCTCTTCCCACTCCCCCTCAAACTCCGGAAATCTCAAATTTGGAAAATTGCCCTTTATTTTCTTTTCTTCTGTCATCTCAGTCATTTTTATTCTTAATCTATCGCATTAAGGATTTGTAAAAAGCAAAAAAATTAAAATACTAAACCCAACTCTTTTAAATACACTTCTATTTCTTTGTCTAACTCTGCTCTTTTGGCTTCAAGCTCTTTGATTTCCTCCATCACAGCATGAATGTCGACAGGCTCCTCCTCAACAAATGTACTGACATATCGGGAAATATTAAGGTTATAGCCATTTTGTTCAATTTCACTCAATGGAACTCGGCGAGAATAACGTTCTTCTTCTTTGCGAAATTGATATGTGTCTATAATTTTTTCTATATCATTAGGAGCACCATCTTCTCCTTCTCGTAAACGATTCTGGCGTTTGTCTTTTTTATAGCATTCACTTGCATTTATGAAAAGAACATCATCGAACCGTTTGCACTTTTTTAATACCAAAATACAGACTGGAATACCTGTGGAAAAAAACAAATTAGAAGGTAATCCGATTACAGTATCAATATTATTGTCTTTCAAAAACTTAGTACGGATTCGCTCTTCTGCTCCACTACGGAATAAAACTCCGTGAGGAAGTATAATCGCCATTGTTCCTTCGTTGGATAGAAAGTGAAAACCATGCAATAGAAATGCGAAATCAGCCGCAGACTTAGGAGCTAAGCCATGACTTTTGAAACGAAAATCTTCGGCTATTGTATCATTAGGTTCCCAGCGCAAACTAAAAGGAGGATTGGCGACGATACCGTCAAATTCCATTTTCTTTGCGGGATTCATTTCGTTTAGTATGTTCCAATCGTTTGACAGTGTATCTCCATGATGAATTTCAAATTCCGTATCTTTCAGTCCGTGTAATAACATATTCATACGAGCAAGATTGTAGGTAGTGATATTTTTCTCTTGTCCGTATATTTTGCCAATACTACCTCCACTTTCTTCTAATTGTCGACGGACATTTAATAGCAAAGAACCTGAACCACAGGCGAAATCCAAGACTTTATTCAATTTGCCTTTCTCGCCAAGTTCAGGGTTTTGACTATCCAAGATAACAATTTTAGAAAGGATTGTAGATATTTGCTGTGGGGTATAAAATTCGCCGGCTTTCTTGCCTGAACCTGCTGCAAATTGGCTGATGAGATATTCGTAGGCATCGCCCAATATATCCGTATCAGTGGAAAAGGAGGCTATACCTTCTGCTATTTTTTGGATAATGGTACAAAGTTTTTTGTTCCTTTCTGTAGCCGTCTTGCCTAACTTATCGGAGTTTAGATTGATTTCGGAAAACAATCCCTGAAATGTACTTTCAAAAGACTCGTTTTCTATGTATCGAAAACCTTCTTCAAGAGTTACTAAGAGTTCGTCATTTTGCGTGCGAGCCAATTCAGCAATATTACTCCACAAATGCTGCGGTTTTATAACATAATGAACTTTTCGGCGCATTTGTTTTTCAAAATCAGGCACATCGGATTCGTTTGCTTTATACCATAACCCCAAAGCGGTATGTTTATCATCATCTTCTAATTGAGGATAATCTTTCCCCAATTCTTTCTTCGCAGCTTCTTCGTAGTTGTCAGACAAATAGCGAAGAAAAAGAAATGAAAGCATATAATCCCGGAAATCATCCGCATTCATTGCTCCTCGTAGTTGGTCTGCTATATCCCAAAGGGTTTTCCCCAATTGCTTTTGATCTTGTATTGTCATAATTATTTTGCTTCTTTAACAAGTAGTTCCGGTAAATAAAAATCATATCTTCGAAGAAACTCTTGTAATATATTTTTGAAAAGTTCCTTATTATCCGCTCCCATTTCTATCGGTTCATATATAGAGTATTTCCCATGACTCAACAAATTTAAAGCACGAGCGTATAGTGTTTCATCATTTACTCCATAAATACACTTAGAAAAATCATCAAATCCAAAAAATGTTGCTGTTTTTTCTAGGATACTACGTAACATATTAAAATGATAGGTGCTAATATTATTAGAATCTGCCGCTTGTTTTAACTCGCTCAGTAATGCGACATGGTGAAAAAAGGGAGTATCATCAGTTACTCGTAAGGTGTGCCCATCAGTTCCATTCTTGTGTAAAAAGTAACGCTTATGGTTATACTTCTTCAATTCGTTGCACATTACATTAAAAAACAGATTGTGATGAGAAGAAAGAACGACTTTTAATCTGCCTGCTCCTCTCTTTAATACTTTTGCTAAATCGCTTGCCACAGCAATTGCATTATTATCATCTAAAGAGGATATTGGGTCATCTATATAAATGTATTTAACCCAATTATAGGCTTCAGCGTTGTCAATAGTTAACTCACAAATTGCAAGAAAAATGCACCATATGAATATATTCTCTTCTCCACGAGATATTTTAATATTATTCTGAATAACATACTCTGGTTCTTCTTTATTTGGTCTGTATTTGGGGTTCTTTACCTCTTTACTGAATACGACTTCCCATTTTTCATAATCAATTTTAAAATCAAACTCAACATACCGTTCCAAGTAAGCAAAAATCTTTTCTTCCAAAGCCAGCTCTCTAAAACCATTGAAGAAATTTGATTTCGTATTTATTTTGAGAATCCGTTCTGTATCATTGTCCAAATCGTTATCCCAACTAAAAAGGTCTTCAGTAAAAGCATTGAAATAAAGTGTATCGGAATTACCTCGCTGTCTGCCTTTATCTTTGAATGCCATCGAGATTCGGGTTTTTCCAGTTCCATTATAGGCATATAGCAGTACAAAATCCGAATTGTTCAGATCATCGCGCAATCTAGTTACAAGGTGCGACAAAGTTTTAAAATTGTGTATTTTAACTTGATTACCCATAAGCTGCTAAGCCTGATATTTCACGTCCTTGAACTTGTTTTTTTAGGTGGGGAACTAAGTCTTCCATCAAGGCAAGTTCTTTTACCCGTCGTTCTTTCCAGCTTAATTCCAACGGCTCTAACAAATCTGTTAGTTTTTCTCCATCAAAAATCATTCGGTTAGTTATCTGATCCGTGAAACTCTTTAACATCACTACTGGGATCCCGTGTTTATGGGCTATGGTCACTAATTCTTTGTTATTTTTTTCTATCTTGAACGTTTCATAACCTTCTCGCAGCATATTCACATCCTGACCACTATCCCAGTCCAAACTGTTGATATAATCAGTTAGATCTTCTTGCTCATCCATCAAATTTGAACTAGAAGTAAGCAAACTGATTATCTGCAATTTTGTCATTTTTTGTTTAGTAGGTTTCTTTTGGGTACTATCTGCTATCAATTCCATAATGTAATCATAATCGATTAAAGCAGAAGCAAAAAGGACAAACTCGAAATCAAGTTGTTGTACTTCAACTGGAGCTTGATCGCCTTCTTTTTGTTGTATTTCTCTGAATTGTTTAGCCGTTTCTATATAAGAACTCCTGAATGAGCGCAAAGTTTCTTCTGGTAGTATTGCCTCAATTTGGGCTTGCTGATCCTCATCTATATCTGTATATTGATCAAGCTGGGTTTTTAATCGCTGTACCTCTTTGAAATTTTTGACAAATGCTATACGAGCCGCATCTCCTTTCAGATTATAGACAGCATCAGGTTCACAGACCAAATCGTTTTTCTCCATAAAATCACCTAACTTAGCTACTGCTTCTTTGTATTTTTCTATTACTACCGGGGCAGAATCAACTAACCATATTTTTCGTGCTTCATCATCATCTTTTTCTCCGGAGAATAGAGCAATAGCCGTATTCACAGCTTCCTGTTGGTGGCGGAAGTCTAAGATATTCCCATACGGTTTGGTATCGTTAAGTACACGGTTAGTACGAGAAAAGGCTTGTATTAATCCATGATATTTCAAGTTTTTATCCACATAGAGTGTATTGAGATATTTGGAGTCAAAGCCTGTGAGCAGCATATCAACCACAATTGTTATGTCGATTTTGTTCTCATGCGGATAATCAGCATTGCTATATTTGTGGTCTTTTATACGCTTTTGTACGTCTTGATAATACAAATCAAATTCATTAATGCTGTGATTTGTTTTGTATTGCCGATTATAATCATTAATGATAGTTTTTAATGCTGCTTTCTTCTCATCTGGGTTATGCTTATTGTCTTCTTTTTCTTGTTCTAAGTCTTCTTGAATTTGTTGAATATCCTTATTCCCTTCAGCAGGAGGAGAGAAAACACAAGCTATATTGACTGGAACATAATTCGGATTTTCAGTTTTCTTCTGTATCTGAATTTCTTTGAAGAGACGGTAATATTCTATTGCATTATTGATGGAAGCGGTTGCCAAAACAGCATTAAAACGTTTTGAACTGGTGGCAGCATTGTGCTTGTCAAGAATAGCTTCAACCACGGCTTGTTGAGCAATCGCTTCTCCGGGTTTGGCCTGAACATTACCTTGCCCTTTGAAATAATCGACATGGAAACGCAATACATTTTTATCATCTATTGCATGTGTTATAGTATAAGCGTGCAATTGTTTTTCGAAAATATCATCGGTGGTTTTGTAAGAAGCCTGTTCGCCTTCACGGATATTATAGGTAGCATTGTCATCAAAAATAGGGGTGCCGGTAAATCCGAAGAGCTGTGCATTCGGAAAGAACTCTTTAATCGCTCTATGATTATCTCCAAACTGTGAACGGTGGCATTCGTCAAAAATGAAAACGACTCTCTTTTTACTCAAAGGCTCTAATCGTTCTTTATAATTCCTCCTGTTATTTTCGTCTAATGCCAATCCTAACTTCTGAATAGTAGTAACGATTACCTTATCGGCATAATCAGTAGAAAGCAATCGTCTTACAAGCGTTTCGGTATTTGTATTTTCCTCTACGCTACCTTCTTGAAATTTATTGAACTCTTCACGGGTTTGTCTATCCAAGTCTTTGCGGTCAACTACAAAAAGACATTTTTCAATATCAGGATTGTCTTTTAACAGCGTAGAAGCTTTGAAAGAAGTTAGAGTTTTACCACTTCCGGTAGTGTGCCAGATATAGCCGTTTCCTCTATTTTGGTGAATACAGTCCACAATAGCTTTTACAGCATAAATTTGATATGGACGCATTATCAACAGTTTTTGCTCACTTTCGATAAGAACCATGTATTTGCTAATTAATTCTCCCAATGTGCATTTGGGAAGGAATTTCTCAGCGAAAGAATCTATATGTGTGATTTTTTTATTTTGTTCATCAGCGTATTGATAAACAGGCAGGAACTGTTCATCTGCATCGAAACTAAAGTGCTGAATCTTGTTGTTGGCAAAGTAAAGGGTGTTGCTTCTATTGCTTACAATAAACAACTGCATAAAACACATCAATGAATTTGTATAGCCATTGCCAGGTTCATTCTTATAATCAACAATTTGCTGCATGGCTTTACGTGGCTGAACCTCTAATGTCTTTAGTTCCACTTGAACAACGGGAATCCCATTGATTAGGATTATGACATCATATCTCTGGTTGCTGTTGTCCGTATTAATTTTCAACTGGTTAATTACTTCATATTCATTTTTACACCAGTCTTTGATATTTACCAAAGTATAATGTAAGGGGGTGCCATCTTCACGTTGAAAGTAATTTCGAGTACGTAGTAGTTTTGAAGCGGCAAAAACATCAGGGTTTATAATGTCTGCTTTAAGGCGTTCAAATTCACTCTCCGTCAAATTTACCCGATTAAGAGCTTCAAATTTCTCGCGGAAATTTTTATCAAGAGTTTTTTTATCACGAATATCTTCGCGATAGGTATATTTGAGCTCTTTGAGCTTTTTTATAAATTGTTCTTCTATTTGGGCTTCTCTAATCATAAGGTATCTCCCATTGGTGTTAAAATATAATAAAGCAAAGATACCAAATATTTAAGAAATTACTTTAACAGTCTCGCAAAAGCTTATTTTCTATCTTACATCTGATATACACCTTTTATATATTGAGCCAAATAAGCAAGACTTTCGGCAAAAATACGCTTCGAGGTACAAGAAGGAAGATTTTTGCAGCGAAACAACGCTTGGTCTTATGTTTTGGATCGGAATATATCTTTGTATAGAAGATGAAAGAGCGAAACAACACTCACACTATTTCCTTTTTCTCTTATCTACCACCGAAACAATCTTAACTTTCAGACTATCATTCTCCGTCTGCAACTCTCTGACAATTGTGCTTTGCCTGTAATAGTTATTCTGATAGATAAGGGAATCACTGTACAATTTCATGCTGAATATGGTAAGGATAAATATCAATATACCGAGTATGGCAAATATTAGATATGCTTTCCTCGCTTTCATAAAACCCGAATCTGTCGGATTTAAGGGTGGGGCTTGTATATTCTCAATCATTTCCTTTATTTCTGACACACCTTTGTTCAGAATATCCATTTCTTTGCGATTCGTCGCAAAATGCGATTTATTAGATTCAGCGTATTCCTCGATAGCAGCGATAATATCTTCATTCTTTACAGAAGATAGATTACCCAATACTTTATTTATTTTCCCGTCTATTTCAGAGATTTTCTCCCAAATAGATTCGTTTAATACTGATTTTGCCATGTTGTTATGCTTTAAATTTTATAAGTTTATATTTTTCATTTTTAGAATCTTATAATCCGCCCCCCCTGCGCTTCTTCTTTTTCTTGCGCTTCTGTTCTTCGTACTCCATTCGCTCCCTGAACGCATTTTCCTGGAAGTCCTCTCCACTTCCCGTCTCAATAAACGATGCGCCCGCCAGACCGTCTATAACCGATTCCACAATAGAAGCCCCTTTCTGTTCGGGCTGTACCTGCCTTGCCGATTGGCTGTTGTTGTCCAGCCTGTTCTTTTCGATTAGTTGGTTATTCAACTTCGAATAGCTGAAACTTCTGTCTACATCCGAGCCTTTGAAGGAATGTTGGCCTTTCTTGAAAGATATACCCTGTATCTCATTGGTCTGCCCTTTGTGCTTATAGGCAATGCTTATTCCCTGTATATTCAGAATATGCTCGAATTGTTGCCAATTCCTTGCCATAGACAAAGATGTTTTGATGGCCTTGTAGATTTCATACTTGGTTTGCTCCGCTCCCTTTAGCTTTTGGATATTAGTTCGGTCTTTTCCTTGCCCGTAAGTTAGCCTGTATTTATCTTTGATTTGTTTACAGATTTTCTCGTTCCGGTAACGGTCGTTTTTGTCGGATATGGTTTTTCCTTCGTTATCTATCCGATTAAATACGATATGGCAATGCGGATTATCCGTATTGTTATGCCGGATAACTATAAACTGTGTATTCTCTATTTTCATAGCCTGCATATATTCCTTTGCTAATTGTACCATCATTTTATTAGTTAATAGACTTGTGTCCTCTTTGGAATAACTAAGAGAAATATGTCCTACGCACTTCGCCAGATTCGGGTTCATCAGGCTTTGCATATAAAAGCTGTTGGTAATGGATTTTGTGTCGGTTGTCAGTACCCCTTCACTCAACAGCAGTTCTGCATCTTTTGGATTTAACACATAAGAGATACATCCTTTAAAGCTTTTTCCTTTTACTATTTTTCCAATCATCGGACAGTTTTTTTATGATGTTTTTAATGTCTTGAAGTATATCTACTGCTGCATTTTCGAGTTTTTCCATATTTGCAAAGCGTGCGGTCTTCACAAATTGATTGAGATTATTTCCCATATTCGCCAGTCCTTTCAGCATTTCCATATCTTCTTTTTTGATAGGTTCTTTTACCTCAGCGTTCAGAATCGCGTCATGACAATAGATACTTACCGGGAGATTTGCCTGTTTAGCCCGGTGCTTTATCGCATAGAGCTCCGGCTCGGAAAAGCAGACGCCGATGGTCTTGCTCTTCCGAACGGTAGAACTCTTTTTAGGGCGTCCTCCTTTCTTCTTATTATCTGATTTATTCTGATTCAATCGCTTATAACAATAGCAGTTTCTATATCCTATTCTTTCCTCAAAATTGCCGACCAACGGGAGCAATTTTTCCTTTGGCTTATCGCCAAAGCGAGGGTTTTCATGCAATGAAAACATAACCTCGCTCCGCTGACATCGCAAAAGGGTGCTTTATATACCCGAAGGTCTACATACTCAGCAAAGTGTACTCATTGCTTTTTACAGCTTTTTCCAATTCTCGATGTCTTCGCTGTACTCTTCCAAATGGTGGATAACCAAATTTTCGATAAAGCCCGAAACACTCGACTTCTCAGTGCCGAACCGACGGACTATGCTGACTATACGTTCCCGAAGCTCATTGCTGATAAAGACTGTTTTGCGGTCGCTTATCTTGGGGACGGACAGAAAGGTCTGCTGGTAGTCCAATAGATTGGCTCTACGCTGTTTGCTGGATAGCGGCTTCTTAGTCGGCTGACTTGGCAGATTGTCCTCGATAGGTTCAGTGGCAATAGTATTCTCCGCACCTGCTTCTTCATCATTGGGCTCACTCGGTGCATCCGGTTGGGATTGTTCACTTACCTTAGATTTCTTATTTCCTATGAAATCCTCAATATTGAATTGTTCCGATTCTTTTGTATTATTAATTTTCTTCGACATAGCAAAATATGTTTTAAAGGCTTATACTTATTTGCGTGATTTCTTCCGTGCACTTTCGGCTATGGCTAAAAGTGTTTCATTCTTATTGGAAGACGCAACGGTTTGTTGTTCTACCCATTTCAGCAGTTCATGGCGCGAGAAGATAATCCTGCGCCCGAAATAACGGAATGGTAAGAGCTTGTCCGCCGTCATCTTATACAGCTTCGATTTACTCAGCTTGTAGCCGTTTTCTAAGAGGAAGGACAGGGCTTGTTCTACCGAATAGGTGTCCGGTATCTTTGGGGGCTTGTCTTTCTTTTTATCAGGAAGGACTTTCTTGATAGCATTCTGAACAATCTCGTCCAATTGTTCGGGAGTCGTCAAAATAAATTCTTTCATACAATAACCTGATTAAACATGAATACCTGCGGGCGTCCCCGCTTAACTCACCTAAGTGTACAGGCAAAGTTAAGTAGGCTTTGTGTGAGAAGTTTATGAATTAATCTGCCTGAACCGGGTATTTCCGAACTATTTATTCATAGCGTATCTATTTGATTATTATAGGCATAAAAAACACAGAGCCGATAAATGGATACCGGCTCTGTGAATTAATATGAATCAGGCGATTATTTTGATGTCCTTGCTTGGGATTCTTTGAAGATGTCTTCAACTATTTCGATAAAGGCACGGTGCTTATATGCTCCTTCTTTTTCGATGAACTGATTGGAATAGGAAGAATGCGACAGGTTGTATGTTTCTAAAAACGGAATTAGCCATTCTTTTTCATAGCGATGGAGGGACATATCAGAACGGTTCTTCCACAGCTGTTTGAGCAGAAAGTAGAAACGGCTGACATCCTTGACTTTAAAGCCGGGTATGGGTTCAATAGTATTGCGAAAGACATTCAGAAAATCGGGCAAACCTATATCTTCCCACAAAGCAGCGTTAAATTCTTCATAGACTTCAATTAAGAGAGAGGCGTCGAGCAGATAGTCTGCTTTCGGCTGTTTTACAGCTAACTCTTTTTCAGAAATGTTTTCTTCTTGCTGAGTTTCTATATGTTCAATCGCCGCTTCCGGTTTATTTTCATTACCGCTCTCTGCCTTATCTTTCTTCTTGGATAGAGAACTCTTTTTCTTGTTCGGGAGAGTACTATCAGCAGCGGTCTGTATTTGTTCGAGTTCTTTGAGCAGAAAGACGCTGCTTAACAAACGGATAAGATGTTCGAATCGGGGCAGTGCTGCCAGTTCCTGATAGCCGGATAAATCTTTCTTCTCGAACTCCCATTGAAAACGGGTATATGCCGGATAATCCAACCGTATATACCGGGCATATTCATCAGCATTCAGGTTTTCGAGCATATCGGATAAAACCGATCCGATAATGTATTCCCTGTCAATCAGGATATTGCCTTTCAGGTAATCGAAAACAAAATTACGGTCGCAAAATCCTGCGGACAAATCAGTTACTTCTTTCAGATGTAGGTCTTTCTGCTCCTGTAAATAACTATCGATTTTAGTATCAGAAAGAAAGCTCAACTGATTCTTTACGTCTTTTAGTTGCTGTTTCAGGTAGGGATTGAGAACCGATGGAACGAAATAGTATGTCTGCCACAGGATATACGGGTTTTGATTAAACCTATATTCGGCGATATTGGTCATTATATCTTCAAATCCTTTGTAGACAACAGGTCTTTCGTATTCATCCCTTGCTCTGAATATTTCATCCCGGATAAATTCATAGATACCGAAGGATAATGTTTCTAACTCTGTCGAAAAAGGATATTCTTTACGAATTTGTTTGAAGGCAGGGTTATGTACTGCTACTAAATCGCTGTTGGTCTGGCTGAGTTGGTAAAGCCGGTTTACTATACGAACAAAGTCTTCGTTGTAGTCTTGGGATTCTAAGTTTTGCAGAATCTCTGCTTTAAATGCTGATAAATCGGATAGATTATCGAAGTGGACATCTATTCTTCTTTCATCGGATAGACCTTCCGCCTCTGCTTTGATGTGGTATTTGAGCAGGGTATTGTAGGTTGTGAGAAGGGGGAGAAGGCTGTCCATTAATTCATTATGATTATATCCGTTTTTTTCCACTCTCGGTTGTGATATACTTTTGCATTTTGCTTGTTGGCTTGTCAGGGAGTGTCATATCTAGATACCCCTTTTGAATAAGAGGGAGTACATGCGTATTGAAATTTTTGGTCTGTGTACTAATTCCCAAATAATCCATTATTTCTTTTCTTGTTTTAGGCGTAATACAAAATTTCAAAATTTTACCATCATAGTTACCATCATAGTTACCATCATAGTTACCATCATAGTTACCGTTCTTTTTGTCCTCGTAAGGTATGGTCAGCTTGAATACATCCCCTTCTTCTATAATTGGAAGAGTCCCTTTTACATATATAGGGCAATATTTGAACATTTTATGTACACCGGAACCTAATTCTTCTGCCCAACCTAATTGTTTAAAGAAGTTTGCAATCGTAGGATTTTTAGGATGCGGTTTCAAATTATCAGGAGTAATACGTCCCATCATGTAAGGTCTGTTCCAGTTTTCAGTTACCACAACATCTTTATATATTGTTAGGGTTGCCGGAAATGGATTTGAATATTCCCGATGTACAAGAAAATTTGCAATGGCTTCTCTGAATATGACACCTCTTATACTCACTCTCTGAATGCCTTCCAAATAAAACCTGTCGGGAGTATGCTTATTGACAAAAGCCAATAAACGGGAATATGCACTAATTAGATTACATCGAATATCATCACGGTCATCATACCTTTCGGTATCCTCCTTACGGCATAAAGCATCCGTTTTGTAATGTGGACAAGCTGAAGCGATTGTATTTTCTTTTCCAAACATTAAAGCGGCAGACAAAGTATATCCTTCCTGTCCTGTATGAACATCCCGCAAATACATTCTGGCCGAACGAAGAATTTCTTCATTCGACATATTTTGCCAAGGATGATCCGGGCGTGTTATGCGAACTAACTTCCTGACTTCATCAAAACGTTCTGCTTCAAAATCCTCTATTCGTAAAAAAGGAAAAACCTTATTTTCTGTATATCCGTCTTGTTTACGTAAATACAGGTTTGTGATTAATTGCTGATTTGTTAATCGAAAATCTCCATCCTGATTCCTGTCATAAATAACCCCTTTACAAGAATGGGCCTGAGAACTCTCCGGTACATATACGTAAATGATTTTCTTCCCTTCAATTTCAATAACATCCGTACCGAGATAAAATGTAGGAGATATTAGTTGTGGGTTATTCATTCCTCTGGCCAAAGAATCTAACTGAGTTTGTATAGTATCTTCCTTGACTCCTTCTATTTGCCCGTTGTCTCTGACTCCTAACAATATATGTCCGCCTTTCCGGTTAAGAAAAGCACAGATAGTTTCAAAAATATTATGAGGTAAGAACTCATAGGATTTCTTGAACTCAATTTCAATCCCTTCTCCCTGAGCAATAATAGCTCTAATTTTCTGAATATCGGACATAAGTTTATATTTAGAGATAAAGATAGTGTTTTATAGATTTAATCTTCAAAATTAGTCAAAAATGCTGCATTTTTAATGCGTTCTTCTTTTTCAAAGGACGCTAAATAATTTTCTGTGGTTTTCAGGTCGCTATGTCCTAAACTCTCCGAGATATAAGCGATATTGGCTCCACTTCTTTTCAGAACGCTTGCATACGAATGCCTCGCTGTATATGTGCTCAGTCCTGATATTCCGATAGCTTCGCCTATTTTCTTTAGCCGTTTATTTATTCGATGGGTTACATCTTGTATTTTTCTTTTTTGTTCCAAAGGTGTCTCTTCTCCTGTCAGAAAGGGAAATATATAGTTATTGGGATTTTGGTCAGAATTTCCCCACTTGTCAATTATCAGGCGCATTTCAGGGGTTAGCAAAGCTTCAATCTCTTTCTTATCCTTTGTTGTATGAATAGTCTTTGAACGATAAAAATGTATTTCGTCCCCATCGACATTCGAAAATTTGAGTTTGAGTAGATCATTCACATTAATCCCATTGCATAAATAAGAGAAAAACCATAAGTCCCGATAACGCTCTGTAGCTTCAGAGCCATCTGTATATGTTATTATTTGCTTTATCTGATTCAGATTCAGAGCTAACTTACGACCTTTCCCCGATGGCACTTCATATTTACCTCTTCCAAAAGGATATTGGGCTTCTTTGATTATCCCAATAGATTTGGCATCATTAAATAATGCTCTGACACACCGGATATAAATTGAAATTGTTGTATAGCTTTTGCCCTCTTCCAACATGGCTTTTTCATATCGTTTCAACCAATCAATTGTTACGGACTCGAAGGGTAAATTGTTTCCCGCATATTTCTGCAAATAGTTATATGCGCATGTATATACATCTGAATTGCCAATTGAGCCGGACTCAATCAATCCTTTTATTTTTGTCTCGAATGCCATATTTAGTGTATCCCCAACATGCTTACCCAAGTATATATTTAAGGCATCGAAAGAGAAGTTCCCATTTTCTACCAATGTACGAACAGCATCTTCTACTTTATCAAATGAGTTTTTAATATCCGCTCGTATTGATATAAGTTTTTTACTTTTTGTTTCGGCTATAATCTCCCATTCATTCAATGATAATTCTTTACCGGTCGAATAATATTTCTGCTTCCTATTATATACAACCTGTACTTTTATTGGAAATAGTCCGGATTGTTTTGTTCGGCGAGTATCAAGTACAGTTAGCACAGATACTCCATCTTTAGTATATTTAAACATGCTTTTTTATATTATGTATGCAGAAAAGTGTACATGCAATTTGCATGCAAATATAGTGATTGTTTGAAACGGAACAAATTATAAAGACAAAAAAAATTGCTTATATATGCTGATTGTTAAATATATAGCATACGGAATGATGCTTTTTGAAAAGTAATGAAATGTCAAAAATTATGCTTTGGGAGCAGGGGGTCCCAGGTTTGAATCCTGGTATCCCGACGATTGAAAAAGAGACACTTACAGGAATGTAAGTGTTTTTTGTTTTTATAGGTGTGACGAATCCGTGACGTATCCTGATTTATCGACCTGATCATAAATTAAATAACCGAAATATTAACAAATTAAATACCGTAATTGCTTATATGCACTACGGGTTAATATTTAAATATTTAGAATCTCCACATGGTGATTTTTACAGATTCTTTCCAACTAATAAATAAGTATAGAGGATAAATAGCAGCAGAAGTCTTCTAAAAATAAGTTTTTGCGTATATTTGTAGCCTTTAGCGAATTATTAACTATCAAACAACATGAATATAGCACTTATAGGGTATGGAAAGATGGGGCATGAGATCGAAAAGATCGCTATTTCCAGAGGACATACCATCGTATCGATAATAGATGTAAACAATGCTGCTGACTTTGACTCACCTGCATTCAAAAGCGCAGATGTAGCCATCGAGTTCTCTACTCCCGAGAGCGCAATCAGCAACTATCGCAAATGCTTTGCCGCACATGTGCCCGTAGTAGCCGGCACAACCGGATGGCTCGAACACATGGATGAGGTGAAAAAAGCGTGCAGCGACGATAATCAGACATTCTTCTATGCATCTAACTACAGTCTGGGTGTAAATATCTTCTTCGTACTGAATAAATATCTGGCAAAAATAATGAATCAATATTCCGACTACGATGTAAAAATGGAGGAGATACATCACATCCACAAACTGGATGCCCCTAGTGGTACAGCTATCACACTGGCAGAAGGTATCATTGACAATGTAGACCGTAAAGAACGCTGGAATCTGGAAACAGAAGAAAAACCGTCCGATGTAGCAATACACTGCATACGTGAGGGTGAAGTGCCGGGAATACACGAGATCATATACGAGTCGGAGGCCGACATAATCAGTATCAAACACGATGCCAAAAGCCGTAAAGGGTTTGCATTGGGTGCAGTTGTTGCAGCCGAATTCACGTATGGCAAAAAAGGTTTTCTGGGAATGAATGATATGCTTAAATTTTAAACAAAATATGGAAAAGAATACCTCTAACAACAGGGAGCAGACACAGGGAAAGCGTAAACCCGGCATCAGACAGTGGGTATATGGCATATTGGCCTGCATACTTGTAGTCCTGTTTGTCATCTGGACAGGCTACTGGGCTGTACTTATCCTTATCCCTGTCTTCATCGACATATATATCACAAAATATATTCCTTGGGGAGCATGGCGTAATGCCAAAAATCCTGCCGCACGAAAAATTCTCGACTGGGTAGATGCCATTGTATTCGCTCTGGTAGGTGTATGGATTATCAATACATTCTTTTTTCAGAATTATCAGATACCTTCATCATCACTCGAGAAGTCACTGCTCGTAGGCGATTTCCTATGTGTAAGCAAGGTGAGTTATGGGGCACGTTCTCCAATGACACCACTCTCGCTACCCCTGATGCAACATACGTTTCCATTTTTTGGATTCAAGTCGTACCTGGAGAAACCACAACTGGAGTACAAACGCTTTACTGGAACAGGCCATATCGAACGTAACGACATTGTAGTATTCAACTATCCGTCGGGCGATACGGTAGCACTCAATTACCAGAATGCCGATTATTATGCAATATGTAAACGCGATGGAAGAAACGTGGTATGGGGTAATAAATCCGAGTATGGCGATGTCGTTTACCGTCCTGTAGACAGGCGCGAGAACTATGTGAAACGCTGCATTGGACTGCCGGGAGACAATCTCGAGATCAGAAACGATACTGTTTTCATCAATGATCAGCCTATCGCCAGTCCCGAAAACAAACAGCAGATGTATTTTGTACAAACTGATGGTACGGCAATAACTCCTGCCATGTTCGATGAACTGGGCATCAGCAATGACGACATAACGAATCCACTTTCGCTGAATGTACAAAATGCGACTGACAGCCTGGCTCGGACAAACGTAGGATTCAAGGCGGGAGACGGTAGCTTCGGACTTGTATATCCATTACCCCTTACAAAGGCGATGATAAATGAGTTGGAGAAAAAATCGTTCATCCTTTCTGTGGTTTCCTATAACCTGTATTATAAGAAATCAGGAATGAAAAGGCTGGATGTAAACCCGGCAGACTTTACCTATCCTATCACCTATACGCAGGACGCCTATCCGGGCGACTTCCCTAAGATATGGATACCGAAACGTGGGGAAACGATCACATTTGATACTGATGTCGACTATAAAGTGGCTGCATACGTACGCTGCATTAAGAACTATGAGCATAACGACTTCGACTCTCGTGATGGAAAAGTATATATCAACGGGCAGCAGGCAGACTCGTACACCTTCAAGTTCGACTATTACTTTATGATGGGTGACAACCGAGACAATTCAGCCGACTCTCGCGCATGGGGCTTCGTCCCCGAAGATCATATTGTGGGTAAACCACTGTTTGTATGGTTGTCACTGGACAAAGACAAGAGTTGGTTTGGCGGAAAAATCCGTTGGAGCAGACTCTTCACTTCGGGTAATAAGAAATGATAAATAGTAAATCTGATTGAGGGATGAAATAATGTCTTCAAACAAGAAAAACATATACATCTATCTGGGCAAAGTAATCTTGGTTACTTTGCTCATTGTTTTATTTGTGCGTTGTTTTTTGTTCGAATCTTATTCCGTTTCATCATCGCAGATGGAAACATCTCTGCAAAAAGGAGATAAAATACTGATAAACAAAACTGCTTATGGCATACGCATGCCCATAACTATATTTAGTGTACCTTTCTTTTTCGATACTTATTCCACTGCATTACAGGCTCCGTACAAAAGGCTCCTCTCTCGTGATATCTCACAAAACGATGTAGTCCTGTTCAACAACCCTGCCGAAGCAGACAAGCCATTGGATAAACGAAGCCTCATACTGTGCCGGTGTGTAGCATTGCCGGGTGATACCATTCAACTTACAGATGGAATATTCACAGTGAACAACAACACATACACAGCGTCACCCAATACAATATACAAGTACCGGATAACGGCATCTGCCGGAAACGAAAACATAGAAGGCATTATAGACAAATCCGGCATCCAAGCCGACGGCGTAGACCGTATAGGCGACACCCTCTTTATGGAAATGAGCCGCTACGAAGCTTATCTGCTCAGCAAGAATCTGCCTGACAGTACGGAGCTACAGATTTACAGCACCGATACACTTACCGGTTACAAGTTTGCAATTCCCTGCGAAGGACAGACAATAGAGCTGAGCGAAAACAACCTTATTATATACAGGCAAATCATTCTTCTCGAGCAGGAGGGCAATGATGTATTTTTCGATAAAGGCATATTAATAATAGACGGCATCAAGCAAGGAACTTATACTTTCCGTGATAGCTACTACTGGATGCTGTCAGACAATACCGAAAACGCTCTGGACTCGCGCACACTAGGCTTTATTCCGTTCAAGAGTGTTATAGGCAAAGCGCAATTTGTCTGGTACAGTCCCGATGAAGAACGTCGTCTGTCAGTTGTAGAATAAACTTTTCAGCACATGAATATCTATCTATCTTCAGCATATCTGGCTCCCATACAGTATTATACAAAATTCCTCTCTGCCGAAACTGTTTATATAGAGCAATGGGATAATTACATAAAACAGACCTATCGTAACCGATGCACCATTGTATCGGCAAACGGAGCAATATCGTTGTCTATACCGGTCGTACATTCTTCGAAAGAGAAAACTCTGATGAAAGATATACGTATCGCCGATCACGATAACTGGCAGCACATGCATTGGAATGCAATCGTATCGGCATACAATTCTACTCCGTTTTTTGAGTATTACAGAGACGATTTTCATCCGTTTTTTCATCAGAAACAGACTTTTCTATTTGACTTCAACGAGGGGCTACACCATCTGATATTGGAACTGCTGAATATAGACTTACCTGCAATAAATCATACGCAGAATTATAAAACGGAATTTGCCGATAATGAACTTGATATGCGGGAGCTTATTCATCCAAAGAAAGATTGGAGAGCCCTCGATTCTGATTTTACCCCCACTCCCTACTATCAGGTATTCGGGCAAAAACTCGGTTTTACACCTAATGTGAGTATTGTCGACCTGTTGTTCAACATGGGGAATGAAAGCCAGATCGTACTCGGGAAATCGGTCAGAAAAGTCCTCAATTAAGCTATTTTATAGACTTCACGACATATATATGTTTAAAACATTGTATTTTTGCGTTAAAATAAAATAACCGGATGGTACAGTTTTTTAAGAATAACATTCTTCTATCGGTAATTCTGATTCTGGTTGCCGTTATAGCTACAGCATGTGCAAATATGGCTACTCCCAGCGGAGGTGCTTACGACCTCGAACCGCCGAAAGTAATGAAAAGTTCTCCGGCTTTCAATGCCACGAATGTGACCAAAGGCAAGGTAGTAATAGAGTTCGATGAAAATGTAACGATAGAGAAGCCATCCGAAAATGTTATTATTACCCCGCCGCAGAAATCGTTTCCGATAATCAACACCGTAAACAAGCGGGTGACTGTGGAACTGAGAGACACTTTGCTCCCGAACACAACATATACCATTGACTTTACCAATTCGATAGTGGACAACAATGAGAAAAACCCTGTAGAAAACTTCTCTTTCTCATTCTCTACCGGCGATGTCGTCGATTCATTAGCAATATCGGGTAAGGTACTGAATGCAGAAGATCTGGAACCTGTGAAAGGTATTTATGTAGGACTACACTCCAACATGAACGATACGGCATTTACAAAGACGAAATTTGAACGTATATCGCGCACGAATGATGCGGGAGCATTTACGATAAGGGGTGTAGCGCATGGTAATTACAGGCTGTTTGCACTCGATGATACCAACCGCGACTATATGTACGATAATCCGGGTGAGGCGATCGCTTTTTTGGATGAGATACTGGAACCTACATCGACAAGGGCTACACGATACGACACATTGTATGTAGACACTTCAAAAAAGGTCATAGACACCATCAAAGCAATAGAATATACGCGCTTCCTACCCGACAATATTGTGCTGAGATCGTTTAAATCGAGCTTTCAGCGACAATATCTGCAAAAGTATGAGCGTACACCAAATAAACTTACCATCTTCTTCGGCGCACCCACCGAGATGCCCGAGCTGGAACCATTGAGCTTCGATGGTAGTGCAGACTGGGCGATATTGGAACGTTCAGTGAAAAACGACACACTCACATACTGGCTCAAAGATAAGGATGTGATAGCGATGGATACGATAAATATGCGCATCACTTATCTGAGAACAGACTCCCTGAACCAGTCCGTCCCTTTCACCGATACACTGCGATTTGTAGACCGCACAAGGAAGAAATCGGAGAAAGAGAAAGAAAAAGAAGAGAAAAAGAAGAGAAAGGAAGGTGAAGAACCCGAAATAACATTCCTGAATGTAGCCAATAACCTGACAGCGGCGTGGGATACGTATAAGAACATCACTTTAGAATTTGACCAACCAATACTGCATCCCGACAGTCTGGCTTCAAAGATTAGCTTTCAGCAACTGAAAGACTCCGTATATCTCGATGTGCCGTTACAACTGGAAACCGATCCTCTGAATCCAAGAAAATATGTAATAAAGCACCGGTGGGTATACGAAAATGAATTCCGCCTGCAAATAGACTCGGCAGCTATTCATGGCATATACGGACTGTGGAATAATAAACTGGAACAGAAATTTAAAGTAAAATCCGAAGACCAGTACGGACAGCTGGCTATAAGGGTTGGCGGGGTAGATACCATACCTGCTTTTATAGAACTTTTAGATAAGTCGGATAAACCAATTCGAAAAGCACGAGTCAAAGATAATGCGGCCTTATTCCGGGATCTTAATCCGGGAACGTATTATGCCCGCATTATATTGGATGCAAACAACAACGGTGTCTGGGACACAGGAGACTACGAAAAGAATCTTCAACCCGAGATGGTTTGTTATTCGCCCAAGGTGTTTGAAATAAAAGCGTTCTTCGAGTACGACGAAGCAGATGTGTGGATGATAGATCCGACATCGCTGATAAATCAGAAACCTTTGGAAATAACAAAACAAAAACCTCAGGAAAAAGAATCGAGACGTAAGCAACTGGAAGAAATGGAGCAGAAAAATAACGAACAAAACAGAAGAAGGAACAGAAATACGAACACCAATAACCAGATACAGGGACAAGGAAACAACAATTATTACAACAACCAGTCTAACAGCAACCAATATTAAGACATGGTTGAACAATAAAAGGACAAAACTATGATTAAGAAAGTAACAGTAATAGCATTAATTCTTTTAGCTTCGGTAAATCTGAGTGCACAAAATCAATGTAAAGTAGATAATAAATACTTTCAGGCAGGTGAATCCTTAACGTATGACCTTTACTTCAAAAAAGGCCTGGTAAATATGAAAGCCGGTACTTCAACTCTGAATACTACATCGCTGAAATATGCGGGACAGGATGCCTATAAAATTACACTGGTTGCCAAATCGTCGGGTATGGTAGAGAAAATATTCAGCATAAACGATACCATCACTGCCTATACGACCAAGCAGCTTGTACCTCTTGCCTTCTACAAGAACGCAGAAGAGGGTAAGAATCATACGATAGAGAATATGAGTTATACCTACAATGCTACGGGAGTAAGTGTGCATACTAAAAGAGTAAGGGACGGCCAACAGAAATTCGATGAGACTATGACTGCCAAAGGATGCGTATATGACATGGCAAGTATCGTATTCTATGCTCGCACCCTCGACTACTCTCAAATGAGCAAAGGCAGTGAAACCCGTGTTGACTTTATATCGGGCAAGAAGAAATCGTATATGGTGATCGAATATCAAGGTTTGGAAAACATTAAAGCTAATGACGAAAAAACGTATAGCTGTATGAAACTCGTATTGAGCATACAGACCGATGCCTTTGAAGACAAGGAGGAGTCGATGAAAGTATACATAACCAATGATGACAACCGTATGCCGGTGAGGCTCGATACTAAATTGAAATTCGGTTCTACACGCGCTATGCTGAAAAGCTACAAGGGAAACAAATATCCTGTGTCTGCGAAGTAATAGTCTTCTATCATAACACATTTATAAAGGATGGAGGAGAGTAATGCTTTCCTCCATTACTTTTATATATCTGAATGAATGTGAAGGCAATCGGGGAAGTTTATCTGTATGTCAGTTAGCAGTACCCTCCCTCCAAACCTCCCCCAAGGGGAGGCTACAGAGAGAGTAGCAAAAAAATAGTTTTGTCAGGTTTTAGTTAAAATGACGTGAGTTCGAAATAATAGTATTTAAATATCAGCTAGTTATATGTTTTCTTTGTGAGCCTTGTGTAAAACCTTGTACTCTTTGTGGTTAAATCTTATTTCTTTTACCACAAAGGACACAAAGAAAAACGACAAAGGGCACGAAGTTTGCACCATATATTTTGGAAAACAATTGATTACATACTATTTTTACATCGAACTCGCGTTGGGTTATATATCTAAATGTCAGCTGTTTAAGTATGCTAACTTTTGCCTTTTGTCCCTAATAATTTAAATCTTTTCTCAAACCGAACCCTTTCGTTATTAATTTAAGAATTAATCAGTCTAATTTTTGGAGGGTAGTTCCAAAAGAGCGGTCAGCCCCTGTTTTATAAGAAGGGATGTATTGAATGTGATTATTTCTTTGTCGTAATTTCTATTACGTTTTCTTTTCCGTTAGCAGCAGTGCCGTATTTAGCCAGTGATGCTGCATCTTTTTTTATATTGACAGATTCTATCTTGCTTGTATTTAAAGACAGGTATGTTTCATTATCAATAACTTTACCATCTAATACAAAGAGACTTTTACTAATAGGCTCCGAGCTTAACTGATTAGTGACGGGCGCTTTATCTGTTTTCAGCCTGAAAACAATAGGCAAGGTAAAATATACGGAAACGTCTTTACCATTCTGCTTGCCCGGAGTCCAATTCGGCATAGCGTTTATCACGCGCAGGGCTTCGGCGTCACATTCCGGACTGATACCTCTGATAACAACAGCATCTGTAATAGCCCCTGTTTCGGACACAACAAAGCGAATAGTAACCCGTCCTTGTATCTTATTCTTACTGGCTTCTTCCGGATATTTCAGATTTTCCCCGATGTATTTTTGCATAGCAGATTCCCCGCCCGGAAATTTCGGCATTTGTTCTACGGTCACGAAAGCTTTACGGTCATCACCAGATCCTCCTTTTTTCAGCCCAGCCACTCCGACCTTGCTATTGGAGGCATCGTCTCCGTACCCGACAACCATCACCTCGTTCTTATCTTTGGACGATGTGGGGGCAGCGTTATTTCTTGACAATTTAAAGACAATCGGCAGGGCATAATAAACATCTACGGCTTTATCTTTCTGCTTACCTGGTATCCAAGCGGGCATAGCATTTACTACACGCAAAGCTTCGGCGTCTAATAAGGGGTCGATTCCGCGTATCACAGTGGCACTTGATATTTCGCCTGTACTTTTCACTATAAAGCGAACGGTGACTCTCCCCTGAATCTTGTTTTTGCTGGACTCAGTAGGGTATTTCAGATTTTTTGCCAGATATTCGAACATGGCAGACTCTCCACCCGGATATTGCGGCATTTTTTCGACTGAAGCATAAACACCGTCCTTCTTTTGAGGAACCTGAAGATCGTCCCGAGAATAATCATCGGATATGGCAGTTTTATTAGATATAACATCTATCAGATCAGGCGATGCCTGTGCGGCATTTCCCAATAGTAAAGCCAGCCCGACCGGAACAACCAGCAGATATTTGGAGGCTTTGCCTATAAACGTTTCTTGTTTATTCATCATGGTAATACGTTTTTTAAGTTGTGAGACATTGAAATTATTAATAAGTGGTATACCAGTACTTCTATTTGATGCTTTGAGCAATATATATTGATATTCTTTCTGGTCGAATCCGGCTTTCAGCACTCCCTGATCGGCCAGATATTCAAGATTGATTTTCATTTCCCTTTTTAGCAGCCATACACAAGGATTCCACCAGAAGCAGATGCACAGTACCTCGAATATCAGTACATCTACGGAATGGTATTGCCGGGCATGTGCCTGTTCGTGAGCGACAATTTCATCCTGTCCGGAGGTGTTGTATAATTCAGGTGCGACAAAAATCCAATGGAAAAAGGAGAATGACGAGGTTTCTTTGCCTTCCAGTTTTATTATCCTGCAAGAGCCTGTTTTTTCGGACTCACTTTTCATTCTCACTTTCAGTAGACTGAGTATTTGTACAATAAACCGGCAGGCATATAATGCAGAAATAACAGACAGTCCGATCAGGAAGTAAACTGTCATACTCAATGAGGGGTTTTCTTTTGGCGATACTGTAACTGCATCTATCTCGGAGAGCCAGTAAACAGGAATCTGCATTTGTGCCTCGTTTGCTATCGGTATTTCTATACTGACTAAGGGAAATATCAATGAGAAGAATACGGCAAAGAGGAAATAGAATCGTCTGATCGTGAAGAATGTATCTTTGCGAAGGAAAAGCATATATACCCCATAAAATAATATGAGGGCTAGTGAAGCTTTTATCAGATATATGATTATTGTGTTATCCATGCCCTTGCATTATTTGAGGTTAAGACTTTCCTTTCTCTATCATTTTTACGATCTCAAGTAATTCGTCCGGAGATATCTTTTCTTCTTTCGCGAAGAAAGAGACAAGCTCTTTATAGGAGTTCTCGAAATAGCTTTTCACTACATCAGACATAAAGGTTTTCTTATATTCATCCTCGTCTATTCTGGGACTGTAAACCCATACGTTACCATACTTCTTCGAGTTGAGATAACCTTTCTGATCCAAATTGCGCACGATAGACGCCACCGTTGTATATGGAGGTCTGGGTTCTTCCATTTCGTTCACTATATCTTTTACAACGCATTCTTTAAGTTGCCAGATATGAAGCATAACAGATTCTTCCTGATGGGTAAGTTTTTCCATTTTATTTATATTTAGTAGGTCTACTATTTTTTCGTAAATGTAGTTATAATATTTTATAATCCAAATAATTCGAATATTATTTTACGGAATAATTTACTTTCCGGTCAGAGGTAATACTTTATTTTTAGGAGTGGTAGCTACAAATTCTTTAAGATAGAAAGGTTCGAAATAAGCTACATCAACAAACGACCTGTTCCGATAAGCCTCATCTGCCAGATCTGCCATATACGAAGCATGAGGATGGATATTATCTATAAATAAGGCATTCGGATGATTAAGTACTGCTTTGCACTTATCTGCTCCATTACCGAAAAATAATACCTTGCCTTCATTCAGATATTCACTGAACGAACCCTCTTCGATTATATCTGCCGAAACGGATTTAATTTCCTGTAACTCATTATTGTATAGCACATCATATACCTCCATACGGCGGGCATCTATCATCGGGCATAGCAATGTCCCATCTTCCGGATTATTATTCTTGCGGACGCCGTATGTCATAATCTTTAATGTATTAAGCGAAATCAATGGAATATCCAGCCCGAAACAAAGCCCTTTGGCTTCGGACACACCGATACGCAGTCCTGTATATGAGCCCGGCCCACAACTGACAGCAACAGCATCGAGCGATATGTTTGCCGAACGAAGGTATTGGATAGCTTCATTTACAAATTGTCCGAGAAGAACAGCATGTGAAGGACCTTTCTCTTCCTCTCTCAGGAAAATAATTTCTTTATCTTTCGATACGGCTACAGAGCATACTTCCGTAGCAGTTTCTATATTGATGATACAAGACATTGTTTATAGTTTAAATGGAGAGCAAAATTACATATTTTATTAGAATAATCTCTCATTCGTAGAATTTCAGATAGCAACATTAAGTAACTGTTTAAATTTGACCGAAAATATTTCATATAACTGTTTCCTATTATTCTTTGGCTCTTATTTTTATTCATTCTTCTCTATTTTCTACTTTTCATTCTTGGTTTAACCCGCTAAACCTTCGAATAAAAAGAAAAAAATATATTTGAAATAACACAAAATAAGATTGCCAATCAAATTTAAACAGTTACTAATTCTTTTTTGTACATTTGAAGATGAGATTTACAACATGGATATAAAACATTCGGGATGCGAAAATGTTGTAATAATTGAATAATACCAACGGGTATTAGACCCTGCATTTTTTATTTATCCTTTATCTATATATCAGTTAGCAGCGATCAGTCAACTGTTAACAACCAAAAGCGGTCTTTGATAAGCATACGATTTAAAGGATATAAAGTTCAAAAACTAAAAGATTGAATTTTTTGTGAGAAATGTCAGGTTTTAGTTAAAATTCACCTCACGCAAAGGCGCGAAGGCGCAGAGAGAAAGGCATAAAAGCTAACGGCTAAAAGCTTCTGATTTATGTCATCTTTGTCAGGTTTTAGTTAAAAATAAAAAGATGCTATTTATTTGAAAAATATATAAAAGATATAACGAATACTATGAGTAAGAAAAAAGTGACTCACAAAACTGAAAAAAGAAAAACAAAAACTGATCTGATAAATACAGTCGTAAACTTCTTCAACCGGAATTCTACGGAATCGTTCAGTTTCAAACAGGTAGCAGAAAAGCTAGGCTATAAAAAACCGGCAGAAAAACAATTGATAAACAATATACTCTTCGACCTGCAAGAAGATGCCTTTATCATAGAAACTGCAAGAGGAAAGTTTAAATCGAACAATCGGGGACTGTTCCTCGAAGGTGTTTTTGAAAGACGCAGCAATGGTAAGAATTTCTTTAATGCAGATGGCGAAGACGAAGAGACTTCTCACATATTTGTAGCCGAACGCAACTCGGCACATGCAATGAACGGCGATCGAGTGAAAGTACAGATGCTGGCCAAACGCAAAGGACGTGACCCCGAAGCAGAAGTAGTAGAGATACTCGAACGTAAACAAAATACATTTGTAGGAACGCTGGATGTGCAGAAGCAATTCGCATTCCTTGTAATGGACAGCAAAATACTGGCTAACGACATTTTCATCCCGAAAGATGAGCTGCATGGCGGAAAAGATGGCGACAAAGCACTGGTAGAAGTTGTAGAATGGCCTAAAAAAGCCAAGAATCCGATAGGGAAGGTTATCGATATACTCGGACAGGCAGGAGAGAACAATACAGAAATGAATGCTATCCTTGCCGAGTATGGACTACCTTATAAATATCCGGAAAGGGTAGAAGAGGCTGCAAACAAAATATCTGATGAAATCACAAAGGAAGAAATTGCCAAACGCGAAGATATGCGTGCCACTACTACCTTTACCATCGACCCACGCGATGCCAAAGACTTTGATGATGCACTGTCAGTAAAACAACTTAAAAAGGGACTTTGGGAAGTTGGCGTACACATAGCAGACGTTACCCACTATGTAGAAGAAGGCGATATCATAGATAAAGAAGGGGAAAGCCGTGCAACTTCTATTTACCTTGTAGACAGGACTATTCCGATGCTTCCCGAACGACTGAGTAACAATCTGTGCTCATTGCGTCCGCATGAAGATAAACTTTGCTACTCTGTCATCTTCGACATTGACGATGAAGCTAATATAAAAAAGTACCGTATTGCACGCACAGTTATCCATTCCGACAGGCGATTTACATACGAAGAAGCTCAGGATATTATAGAAACAGGCGAAGGTGACTTCAAAGAAGAGGTACTAAAATTAAACGACCTTGCAAAGAAACTGAGAGACAAACGCTTCGATAGTGGAGCTATTGCATTCGACAGACACGAAGTAAGATTTGAGATAGATGAAAAAGGTAAGCCGCTGAGTGTTTACTTCAAGTACGCGAAAGAATCCAACAAACTGATAGAGGAGTTCATGCTGTTGGCAAACCGCACCGTAGCAGAATTTGTAGGTAAAGTGCCGAAAAGCAAAACAGCCAAGACATTCGTTTATCGTATCCACGACCTGCCAAATAGCGAAAAGATGGAAAATCTGTCCGAATTTATCCGTCGTTTTGGTTATAAGATTAAAGTAGACGGCTCAAAAACTGCTGTATCGAAATCGATAAACCATCTGTTGGACGAAGTAGGCGGTACACCCGAAGAGAACCTGATATCGACTATTGCTATTCGTGCTATGGCTAAGGCAATCTACTCTACAGCCAATATAGGGCACTATGGGCTTGCTTTCGAATATTATACGCATTTCACTTCGCCTATCCGCCGCTATCCGGACATGATGGTGCACAGGCTTTTGACCAAGTATATGAGCGGAGAACGTAGTGTAAGTAAACAAATATACGAAAGCAAATGCGAGCATAGTTCGAGCATGGAACAACTGGCTGCTAATGCCGAACGTGCTTCTATAAAATACAAACAAGTGGAATACATGTCCGATAAACTGGGGCAGGTATTCGATGCTGTTATCTCGGGTATTACCGAATGGGGGCTATATGCTGAGATAAATGAGAACAAATGTGAAGGCATGATCCCTATTCGCGATCTGGATGATGACTTCTACGAGTTCGATGAGAAGAATTATTGCCTACGCGGACGTCGCAATAAACGTACATACAGTCTGGGCGATCCGTTGAAGATAAAAGTAGCGAAAGCTAATCTGGAGCGGAAGCAATTAGACTTTGCTCTGGTGGAAGAATAAATTTGCTATTATAGATTTTGTGTAAATAAAAAATTTGCTTTTTTTTGTAGTACCGGAAAAAATATTATTTTAGACGTTTAATTAAGAGATCCATTGAAATTTAACAACACACAATAATTATATTATAAATCAAAAACACTTTAACCCTATGAACAAGTATTCAATTAAAGCTTTTATTGAAGAGACTGCACAAGATGAATCTAAAAATGATTTCTTCCAACTCGAAAGCCCTTACATGCTGGAACTTAATATCAGCAACCAAATGGTAATGCTGAAAAAAGGAGCAATGGTAGCTTATACAGGAAATATAAAGTTTGAGAGAGAAGGCATGCTCAGCAAAGGTGTTGGTAACCTGCTGAAAAAAGCTGTATCGGGTGAAGGTACTACAATGATGAAAACAACCGGTAACGGTAGAGTTTATGCTGCCGATTTCGAAAAGAGAGTGCGCATACTGTATCTTGAGAACGAATCGATCAATGTGAATGGTAACGACATCCTTGCACATGAAGAGTCGGTGAAATCGGAAGTGAAAATGATGAAGAGTGTTGCCGGCATTATGGGTGGCGGACTGTTCCAAGCTCGTCTTAGCGGAACAGGACATATTGCTATCACAACTCATGGTAACCCGATGACACTGATCGTAAAACCGGGACAGCCTGTATTTACTGACCCTAATGCAACAGTTGCTTGGTCTGGCAATCTGGCCCCTACGATGAAAACAGACATTTCTCTTAAAACATTTATCGGTAGAGGAAGCGGTGAGAGCTTCCAGATGATGTTTGAAGGAGATGGCTGGGTAATCATCCAACCATGTGAAGAAGTGTACGGCGTGCCACAATAATAATACGCATTGTAATAATAGAGAGGGATTCTGTATTGAATCCCTTTTTAATTCCGGACGTTTAGTCATTGTGTAAATTTTTGTCCTCTATTTTAATAGTATTATATATAATAAGGCGGGATAAACATAGCATATTCGGGCATATTTTAAACTATTTGAAAATATTTTGTCCTTTTTCGGATATTTAAAAAGCAATTCATTATGAACAATTAAGCTAAATATACTACTTTTGCAGTTTAATAATATTTAAGAAAAGGAAGCGCCCATGAAAACGGTGAAGATTAGAGATAAAGAATTTGAACTATTTCTGACACAGGACAGAATAGAAAAGGCTATAGACGAGGTGGCAGCAAGACTGAACAAAGACCTTGCCGACAAAGACCCCTTATTCATCTGCATTCTGAACGGCTCGTTCATGTACGCATCAGAATTGATGAAACGGATAACTATTCCCTGCGAAGTCTCTTTTGTGAAGGTATCTTCATACAAGGGAGTTTCCTCAACCGGAAAGATAAAAGAGATATACGGGCTCGAAGAAGATATAAAAGGCCGCACAATAGTCATTGTTGAAGACATCGTAGATACCGGTCACACGATGACTCTCATGCTGGAGCAACTTGTCTGCGATGAACCAAAGCAAATACTGGTAACGACACTGTTGCTAAAACCCGATGCCCTGAAACAGCCGGTACAACTGGATTATGTAGCTTTAGAAATTCCGAACGATTTCATTGTAGGATATGGGCTTGACTATGATGGGTATGGCCGTAACCTCTCCGACATCTATAAACTGAAAGATCAATAAAAACAATATATCATGCTGAATATTATAATCTTCGGAGCTCCCGGCTCCGGTAAAGGAACTCAGAGTGAGAACCTTATTAAAAAGTATAACCTTGCACATATTTCTACAGGAGATGTCCTACGCGCCGAAATGAAGAACGGTACAGAACTTGGCAAATTAGCCGAAGGCTACATTTCTAAAGGGCAATTGGTTCCCGATGATGTAGTAATAGGCATGTTGGCAAATGTGCTTGACAGTAAGAAAGGTTCCGCAGGCGTTATCTTCGACGGATTTCCACGCACTATCGCACAAAGCGACGCACTCGAGAAAATGCTGAAAGACAGAGGACAGGAAGTATCTATTGTGGTAAGCCTCGAAGTAGAAGAGCCCGAACTGATAGACCGCCTCATCAAACGCGGACAACAATCGGGACGCTCTGACGATAATCTGGAAACCATCAAATCCCGTCTTGATGTTTACAAGAATCAGACTTCTCCGCTTAAGGAACATTATAAGACAACCGGCAAACTGACTTCAATAAAAGGAGTGGGAACGGTTGACGAAATCTTCAACCTCATAGCAGAGGCCGTAGATAAGGTAAAATAATAATATCAAATTATATCGGGGAAGTTATAAGCCGCCTGCGGTCTTATAACTTCCTTTGTTATCTAAAAAGACATCACAGCATATGGCAGATTCGAATTTTATAGACTACGTCAAAATATATTGCCGCTCGGGAAAAGGAGGAAGAGGTTCAACCCACTTCCGCCGCGAAAAGTACATTCCTAAAGGCGGGCCTGACGGAGGTGACGGAGGGAACGGAGGAAATATAATCCTTCGTGGAAACCGTAATATGTGGACACTGCTCCACTTGAAGTTCCAACGCCATATACTAGCCGGGCATGGCGAAAGTGGATCGGGAAGGCTAAGTACAGGTAAAAGCGGTGAATCGAAGATCATAGATGTGCCATGTGGTACTGTTGCCTATGATGCCGAAACAGGTGAATACCTCTGTGACGTAACCGAAGACGGACAGGAAGTGATCCTGCTGAAAGGTGGTAAAGGCGGTCGCGGAAATAACCACTTCAAGACATCTACCAATCAGGCTCCACGCTATGCACAGCCCGGTGAGCCATACGAAGAGCGCAGGGTAATACTCGAGCTCAAAGTATTGGCCGATGTAGGGCTAGTAGGATTCCCTAATGCAGGTAAGTCTACATTGCTCTCGGTTGTAAGTGCTGCCAAGCCTAAAATAGCCAACTATCCGTTTACTACACTGGAGCCAAAGATCGGGATTGTCAGCTATCGCGACTACAAGTCGTTTGTGATGGCCGATATACCGGGCATTATAGAAGGAGCCAGCGAAGGCAAAGGTTTGGGACTGCGCTTCCTGCGTCATATCGAGCGTAACTCTCTTCTCTTGTTCATGGTGCCTGCTGATGCGGACGATATACATCAGGAATACAGGATACTGCTCAACGAACTGGCTCAATATAACCCTGAGCTGCTCGACAAAAGCCGAGTACTGGCTATCTCCAAATCGGATATGCTGGACGATGAACTGATGGAAGCACTGGCAGCCGACCTGCCGGAGATACCTCACATATTCATATCATCCATTACCGGACAGAATATCACAGCACTCAAAGACCTGCTGTGGCGCGAACTGAATGCCGATGGCGAATACAGGAAGTCATTCGACATTTCACACCGCAATCTGGACATCAAGACTGTCGAATTCAGTGAGGAAGAAGAATACATTCCCGAGGAAGACGACCTTGAAGAAGACTGGGATGACGAAGAAGAGGACTTCGACCCTGAATTCTACTATGAGAAGGGTGAAGAGTTTGAAGGTGAAGAACCGAAAGACACAGAATAACAGACAACTAGAAGTGGTTCAGTGTACTATTGAATCTGAGTCACTTCTTTCTTTTCTTCATCTATAGTGAAATAGTTTCGATCTGATCTGACAGTTAAAGGGCAAACAATTAAGTTTGTATTGCTTAATAAACAAAAAGTTTAACCCTTTAACTTATCAGA
>NZ_JARXWN010000020.1 GCF_029892965.1 Dysgonomonas sp. PF1-14
ACTATATCCCTATTCCAAGAAATTATGGCTTAGAAAACCCAAATATACAACCTTGAAAAAATACCCAACTGTCAGATCTAGTCTAAACTTTTACATCTATAGTCCGTACCCATTCTTCATAATTCTCCCGTGTTATCTCCCTATAGCCAAAATTCTCAATAGTCTTTTGCAATTCCTTATACTCTTTATAGTTATTATCAATAAAAAGAGATGGTGTTTGTCCGAATTTATCAATGTACGCAAGCCCTATTTTCTGCAAAGTATTGAACTTCATAAATAAGGCATGCATATAATGAGGGAAATACTCTAATGTTTTCTCATTACACCTTAATGTAAAATCATCATAGTCATACTTCTTCTTGTATACTGCTGCCAGATTACTCAGTAGCATAGCAACACTTTCTTTTTGGCTCAAGGCATCCAGATATACCTTATTCTTTATCGCTTCGGCTGATATGGACATAGAAGATATCATATATGCATCTGTAGAGAAATGACCGTTAGTGAGTTCAATATTTACCCACCTGTCGTATTCATCAATATGTTTGATATACATATGATGTGGAGCTAAAGCTAAAAATGATTCCGCTCCCAGTTCATCCGATAAAATCTTATAATATAAGGGCAAAGATGTACATTGCCCTGTATGGGTTTCTATAACTTTTGTAACAAACAGTTTCCGACAATCTATATCTCCTGTAAAATCTTCAAAGTCATATGTAAAAGGTTGGTTTCCATTTAAAGGACATGGTTTAGTGAAATACTCAAATAAAGCAAAATTACCTGCTGTTTTATATCTTTCAAGATTATTAATTTTGATGAACTCACGGAGTTTGGTTACTGCGGCATCAATACTATCACAGAATGTATTATAGTCAAGTTTTCCCTCCAAATATGCCCATTCCGTAAGAAAGACTGCACGTTTTATACTCAAACTATCTTTCCCTTCAAGCATGGAGGATATTTCATTGTATGCAGTATCAAAATAAATATCATCAACTTCTCCAAGATCTATATGTAACACCGTTGTATTTGTATCTGACAATACTGATAGATTTGCCTGTCCATTCAAAGTGAAAGGACATGATAATATCCAAATGGTAATAAATAATATCGTTAAAAATAATTTATTCATCATTAAAGCCTATAACTTAATGTGTTGTTTTCTCATAATCTTTTTCCTACCATATAGATAATCTCATTCAATATCAATGAATGTATTAAGTCTTTTCAACCTCTCCTTTTTTTTAAAATAATCTTTTAGAGAATCCCTATTATCATCTCTACTTGGTATATATTCATTATAGCTTTTATATAATAGATAAATCCCTTCAATCTTCTCACAATTCAGCCTTTTCCGATTGTCTTCATACCAATCTCTAATCATCAGAACTTCTTGGCGGCTAGCTAAAATATTTGGAGCGTATGAAGTTCTCTCCCATTTATAACCTGTGATGTCTTCAAACATTTCTAGAAAGAGGGCATTATTCCCAGAAATTAGCATTTTAGAAGAATCATTATAATTCATATCACTTGGCTTTTCATTAATATGCGATAACATTCTATCCATAGGAAATGTCTTTCCATCAATGACAGATTTAAAATATTTATCCATCGATGAGATATGACTATTAAATAATGAGTCTATATCAATATTACCGCTTACAATATTATTGTTGAATATTACTGAAAATATAAAAATGAGAAAATATTTGATTTTCATACAGATTTATCTCTCCTTTACAATACTTAACTCTTCAAAACCCTACTTTTCCTCTTCTGTAAACCACTCATAGTAAGCACTATTTTTCTTAATTAGATATATCAGCGAAAAATTGTAATCCTGCAAGGCTCCATTCTTATAAATATATTTTACATCAGAATCTTGACATAAACATAATTCACCCATTGTTCCATCTTTATAATATATAATACATAAAATTCGAGCATCTCTTGAAGCAGGAAAATCTTTAGGTTGGAGATTTTTGATTTCAACATCAATATTCTTCAATATATCACAGTCTGTAATTATATGGTTTACAATACCCTCATACTCTTTATTTACTCCATTAAATGGCATACTCTTGCTCTTCTCTATATCACTACATTTTATGCTCAATGGCGACATAAAAGAATAATTGTAATAATAGACCTTGATTGAATCTAAATTGCAATTTTCACATATTGACACACTCTTATTATTACTACACCCGTTAAAAATGATCAAAGTAATAAGAATATATAATTTTAGCTTCATTTAGTATTCTTGATTTCCTTATATAATTTATAATACGGACTCTCAATAAAAGGCACTTTAGAATATGTTGTATCATTCAGTTCATCCATCTTTTCTAAAGCCTTTTTATCCATCCAAGAATAAAATCCTATATTGTTTTTAATGAGAAACTTTAGTTTATTGCCACTAGAATCTAATACCTCTCCATCAACAGCTATATCTGTTGAATATATATCCCCAATACTTATTTTTTTCTCAGAACCATCCTTATAATTTATAACTGCTATAATACGAATATCAATTCTATACTGTTTATCAGACAACTTGATATGCTTTAATTCCGAATCTATCTCCTTTAAAACGGCACAATCTGTAATTCTAGCATCTAAGATTCCATCCCTATTATTCTCATCTAAAAATGATGGTACTTCTAGTTTCAGATCATCCCAGTTGCGAGCTCTAGCATTAATAAATAAATTATTATAATACAGTATTTCAATAGAGCTTATCTCACAATTACACACAGTATCTACAATACTGTTTTGAATACCTGCTTGATTAAACTGTTTACTTGCATTATTACAGCTAAATAATAACACAAAAAATATTAGCCATATATAATATTTCATCTCTGTTGAAAATATGGAGAAATAGAATGACGGCGTCCATTAATCACTCGTATTGTGGGGATACGTCCATTACTAATGGGGGAAGATACTCTAACAGAACGTCCATAATGAGTTGCTCGATATGAACCATAAGGTATCTCCCCATTCATGCCTGCGGTATGTGCCTCAGATCCTTGAATAACTCTTTGTTCTTCCCTTTTAATATATATAGGGTCTGTAAATCGGACTAAATCTTTTGCAAAACCTATAGGATCTTTGATAGCTCTCATTCCATGATCCATTTCGTGATCCAATGTTGTAGCTGGAGATATTGCATAACCATTTCCACCATCTTCAACAGTACCTTCATAAGGATCCCATGAAATCATATGCAAATCACTAGGAGACTGATCTGGATTATAATTGTAATGAGAATTTCCTTTTCCTGCATATTTTATCCCTATTGCTACATCTCTATCAAACGCTGCTTCTTGTAATTTTTTTCCTCCACCATTTTCTATATTATAATTATATGCTAAAAGTACATCATTTACATAAGAATTATTTGGTGCATCCTTTTGATTATTCCCAGTAAACACCCAGTGAGTCCATTCCTTATTTTCATTTTGATAAAATATCCATATATCTTCCCCGTTGGGATCTATATACTTTATCGGATTATTAGCACAATACGCATATGGGCTGATGCTATAATACTTCTCAGATAATGGGTCGATAGTAACAAACCGCGCTTTCTCCTCATTCGTTAATTGCTTAGTATATGATATAGCCCCATTACTACCTTTAACAGTGACTAACCCCGTTCTCATATTCAGCTCAAAAAGACCATCCTTTTGAGGTATTTTCAATGTATGGTCTTTATCCATCTCATGCTTTGTAGTCAGCGTTTTGGTGCTGTCTCCAAACATCGCGTAAGGACTAGGTGTATAACGTTCTTTTGTGTCTCGATAGTCCGTATCAGAGCTAAAGTCATATCGTATCTGCTGGTTTTGCCCCGATACTGAAAGAATGCTGATAAAAACAAACAGGATTGTTGAAATTAGTGTTTTCATATGTTCATATTTTAGGCTAACAAATGCGATGCAATGTAAACATTTTTTAAGTTAATTGCAATAATCCTATGATTTATTTTTACCGTACCTGTATTCTTTCTTTTTATCCCTACCCCTTATGCGAACGTCCCAGATAATAGGTAATAAGAAGAGAACCGGCCTGCAATGCCAGAAGTGCCCAGAATGCGTTCCGTCTTCTGTTTTTACGCTTGAGTGATTTTAGTTCCTGATCCCTGTGGTCAAATGTATTATCTTCCATCATGTTATCAATGTTTTTAGAGTTTGTTTATCTATAGAACAATCTCAGACTCTATTTTGATCATTCCATCTATAAATATCAGCAGCTTCAATTCATCAGGAAGACTGTTCCGGTAACCACTGCACCGAAGAACAGGGCATTCTTCCAGTTGAAGAAACTCTTCTTTCTTGAAGGGGCTATTCCTGCAAACTCATGTTGGAGATATTGTACATCCGCTGTGTAATCGCTATTCCAAAACTCATCTTGTGTAGAATCGGGGAAATAGAATAATTCCTGACAATAGCCGCTCAGCATCCTGTTTCTCAGTTTAGCCTTATCCAATAATCCGATACAGTCTACATCACAGTAATATGAGATATCTTCCTCTCTGCCATATTCATTTATCGTCCGGAACTTATAGTAGGTATAACAATTACTCATGTAATACCTATTTCCTGCTTTGGCAAATTCGAAACGCCCCACTTTTCGCAGTACCTTTACCTGATTGCCCAGATACTTCTTATAGGGCTGTAGTTCCATTATTGAGTCTACCGATTCTATCTCCATCGATGAAATGGTCATATCATCTTTCCTTATCATTACTTCTCCCTTTGCCCATCCTTCTTTCCCTTTCAGAGGTTCTATCTGCAATATGATGAGTGAGCTATCGGACGTATATGAACGGGTAGTCTCATTATTGATACTTTTGCCGAATGTGAAAAGGTGCGAGGCATGGTATTCCGCCCCATACAATTCAGATGTCGGTGTTTCCGACTTCTTGAGCCTTCTGATATCTATTATATTGAAGGTGTAGGGCACGCGCTCTTTTTTCAGATTCTTCTTCAAAGTCTTTTCGGGCAACGTAGTTGCATATTTAAGATAGACCTCATTCTTTAACGAATCCGACCGTGTTTGCAGGAAATGCAGGAGATAACCGACATGCACTTCCGACAACAGTTTTTCTTTTGTATTCATCATCACTTCTTCCAGCAACTTATCGGCATCTCCCGGACTGATCACAATCGGATTCAGTGATACGGGATTTAATTCCATAAACACAATAGGATTGCGCTCTACCTCGGACTTCACCACCGATTTGGGTTTGTATCCGAAACACTGAAAATGAACAATATCACTCCCTGACTCCGGAATAGAAAACCGTCCGTTAACATCGGTATATACATAGTCGCGCGATGTTGCTCCATATTGTATTATCACATCGGGTATGGGCGTGTTGCTGTCTTTATCACGAACAGTCCCTTTTATTGCAACTTGTGCTGCAATATCCAGAGATGATAACAATAAGAGTAGAAGTACATATTTATTCATAAGTGTAAGGTATAGATAACTAATGTATTAAATAAAAAACAATTAAAACAGGGCTTTATCTCTCAGCAACAAAACTAATGCTTTTAACGAAACAATATTCTGTTTTATAAATTTTTATTTTAACTTTTACCGGCTTTCACAAAAAGTAACAGTCTTCAGTTAATAGCTTACAACGATGATTATTTTAACTAAAACCTGACATTCCTGACAAGTTTATTAGTTTATAGTCTACTAGCTTGCTAGTTCTAAATTTTCCTTTCTCTATACTAGAAACATCGTTCAGTGGAACAAGGTGTAGCTAACTCTATAATCTAGTACACTAGTTTTTAACTAAAAGCTGACAACCAACGGTCACAGGAGCGAAGCGTATGTAAGACTGACATTAGTTACGAGTTACAAGTATTACCTTTGCGTCTTCGCGTCTTTGACTCGCCTTCGCGTCGTCGATTTTCAATTGCGTGAGACTAATTTTAACTAAAACCTGACATTTCTCACAAAAAATTCAATCTTTTAGTTTTTGAACTTTAAATCCTTTAAATTGTATGTTTATTCAAAGATCGCTTCGTTGCATATCGGCACATTGTTAGCACATTGATATCCTATAGATAAAGTTTCCCTTATTTTATAATATATACCTTAAAATATATACCTTTGAGCCGGATATAAAAAAGAGAATACATGTTCGACATTGCGGAAATTATACCTATCATTATTATTGCCCTTACGGCTATCACCAGCGTTAAAGGGTTTAACGATATGGCTTTCTTCGACAGATATAAATTCAATGTCGGTGCTATACTGGGCACTTCGAAACAATGGGACAGGATGCTGACATCTGCTACCCTGCATGGCGACTACATGCATCTTATATTCAATATGTTCACGCTTTATATATTTTCCGATGTTATAATACATGAATTCGGGGTGTGGAAATATCTGGCAATATACTTCCTGTCTATTATTGGCGGAGGCCTGTTGTCGCTATGGATGCACCGTAAGGAGTATTATTACAGCGCTATAGGGGCTTCGGGGGGAGTGGTCGGCGTACTCTTTGCTGCCATAGCTATATATCCCAATATGACGCTCGGCATCATGTTTATAATACCTATGCCTGCATGGATATTCGGCATTGCATACCTGGCATTCTCGGTATATGCCATGCAGAAACAACAAGGCAATATAGGACACGACGCCCACTTAGGAGGAGCTGCTATTGGTCTGATAATGGCTATTCTATTCGAGCCGGCATTGCTGAAGGTACATCCGGAATATATTGGCCTAATGATTCTGCCTCTTATAGTTTTAGCGTATTTTGCTTGGAAGAAAAAATAGTTATATATTTGTTTAAAATTAACATAAACAAAATTGGGTACAGATTAAACCTATTCGATAAAAACAAGTCCAAACATTGAACATCGCAATCTATTTATTGTTATTAATTATATAACATCAGGATAAAAACTAAGCACAATTAGAAATGAGCAAGGAAAAAGACCTTATTCCGTACGACGAAGAAGATGCTGTAAAATATATACAGAACTATCTCCCACAAGAAATGAAAGGAAAATACACAAACGATGAGATCAATTATATCATCGATATTGTGTACGACTTCTATGACGAAAAAGGACTCATGGATGAAGACGCTAACGAGGATGCTATAGTGGATATAGACGAAGACGAAATAATCGCATATGTTCTGAAAAATACACAAAAGGACAAAATCAATAACTTCTTGGCCGACGAAATAGCCTTTATAATACAAGGTGAGCTGGCCTATTGCGATTCTATAGGAATATTTGAATAAATATAATATCATCACAAACAGAAAATTTAAAATTAACTAATTATGAAAAATTTTTCATTTATTGCAGCTATTGTATTGAGCTGTTCAATTCTATTCTCAAGTTGTGGCGCCAGTGATACAGTTAAAGGCGGTGGTATCGGAGCAGGAGCAGGTGGTGCTCTGGGTGCCGGCATCGGTGCTATTATTGGTGGAGGTAAAGGTGCTGCTTGGGGTGCCGGTATCGGTGCTGTACTAGGTGGTAGTGCAGGTGCTATTATCGGTAACAAAATGGACAAACAAAAGAAAGAACTGGAGCAGATCAACGGAGCTCAGGTTGAATCTATCAACGACGGACAGGCTATTAAAGTTACTTTCGAATCGGGTATCTTGTTTGCTACAAACTCAAGTACATTGAGTTCAGCTTCTCAAAGCTCTCTTACCAGCTTTGCTAACTCTTTGAACAGCAATCCTGACACAGACGTTCAGATATACGGACATACAGACAATACAGGTTCTGATGCTATCAACAACCCATTGTCTGAAAAACGTGCTCAGGCTGTTTACAACTTCCTGCAAACTAAGGGAGTATCGGGCAATCGTATGGTAACTCAGGGATTCGGTTCTACTCAGCCGGTTGCTGACAACAGCACTGCTACAGGAAGAACTCAAAACCGCCGTGTAGAGGTTTACATCCTTCCTAACGAAAAAATGATCAACGACGCTAACCAAGGTAGATAATATTTCTCCTTCATTATATAAACGGGGCGGCTAAATTTTTAGCCGCCCCGTTTTGTGTGATATATTATTTTTAAGTTCATTAGTTACCATGACTTTTAAGTCGTGGGTAAATGGAAGGAAAGGCAACGACTTTAGTCGAAGCTGTTATGGCTAAAGCCTTTGCAAGTATTCCTTTATCCTCTCCACTTAAAAGTGGAGGCAATTAATTCGTGACAACAAACAACATATAACTATATTGAATATAAACTAATTCCTAGCCTGTGTTTATCAAAAGATATATCTATCATCAGGTTTCGAAGTATATATACCTACTCCTTATAAAAACGAACGAGGGTGACGAATCTATTTCGTCACCCTCTGGAGTATTGTAAATAACTTCTATCAGTTATTATTTAGCATCACCACCCGAAAGTTTTTCTTTCAGTGCAGCCAGTTCTTCGATATCACCTAAAGTAGTTTTTTCTACATTAGAAGACTGAATAGTAGCTTGCTCTTCTTTCTTAGCAGATTTTCTTGCTTTCTTTTCAGCAGCAGCCTCTTTCGCTTCCGGTTTTTCGTCTTCGAACACACGGCTGTGTGAAACAATGATACGTTTAGAATCTTTGTTGAATTCGATAACTTTGAAGTCTAGTTTCTCTTCGATCTGAGCCGGAGTTCCGTCTTCTTTTACAAGATGTTTAGGAGTTGCGAAACCTTCTACACCATAAGGCAGAGAGATTACAGCACCTTTGTCAACCATTTCCACAACTGTGCCTTCGTGTACCGATCCTACTGTAAAGATAGTTTCAAATACATCCCAAGGATTTTCTTCAAGTTGTTTGTGGCCTAAGCTTAGACGACGGTTTTCTTTGTCGATTTCAAGCACCTGTACTTCGATGTCAGCACCTATCTGAGTTACCTCGCTAGGGTGTTTGATCTTCTTAGTCCAAGAAAGGTCAGAGATGTGGATAAGTCCGTCTACACCTTCTTCTATTTCAGCAAATACGCCGAAGTTAGTGAAGTTGCGAACTTTTGCAGTATGTTTGCTTCCTACAGGATATTTCTCTTCGATATTTTCCCATGGATCTGGTTTCAGTTGTTTGATACCCAGAGACATTTTGCGTTCGTCACGATCGAGTGTAAGCACTACTGCTTCTACTTCGTCACCCACTTTCATAAAGTCCTGAGCACTGCGCAGGTGTTGAGCCCAGCTCATTTCCGATACGTGAATCAAACCTTCTACGCCCGGAGCGATTTCGATAAATGCACCGTAGTCAGCCATAACCACAACTTTACCTTTCACTTTATCACCAACTTTAAGGTCAGCGCTAAGTGCATCCCATGGATGAGGAGTAAGCTGTTTCAAGCCGAGAGCGATACGTTTTTTGTCATCGTCGAAGTCAAGGATAACAACGTTGATTTTCTCGTCCAGTTTAACCACTTCTTCAGGGTGTTGAACACGTCCCCAAGAAAGGTCTGTAATGTGGATAAGTCCGTCTACGCCACCAAGGTCGATGAACACACCGTAAGAAGTGATGTTCTTAACTGTACCTTCAAGTACCTGACCTTTTTCAAGTTTCGAGATGATATCTTTTTTCTGTTGTTCAAGTTCAGCTTCGATAAGCGCTTTGTGTGATACAACAACGTTTTTAAATTCGTGGTTGATTTTCACTACCTTGAACTCCATAGTCTTTCCAACAAATACATCGTAGTCGCGGATAGGCTTCACGTCGATCTGAGAACCCGGCAAGAATGCTTCGATACCGAATACGTCTACGATCATACCGCCCTTAGTGCGACATTTGATGTAACCCTTGATGATTTCATCTTTTTCAAGAGCTTCGTTAACACGATCCCAAGAACGTGTTGCACGAGCTTTTTTGTGAGAAAGGATAAGCTGTCCTTTTTTGTCTTCCTGGCTTTCGATGTAAACTTCTACTTCGTCACCAATTTTCAGATCAGGGTTGTAACGAAATTCGTTCATCGATACTACACCGTCCGATTTGTAACCGATGTTAACAACAACTTCACGTTTGTTCATCGCGGTTACTTTACCCATTACCACTTCCTTGTCGTTTACTTTGTTCAACGACTGGTCATAGGTCTCTATAAGTTCTTCTTTACTTTTGCTGGAGTAAGTTTCTCCTTCTGCGTACGCGTCCCAGTCGAAGTCTGCAACCGGTTGTACATTTTTTAAATTATCAATCATTTAAATTCGATCTGGCACCTGTCCTGATCAGTATCATTAAATTGTTAAACATTATTGCTTCGAAAAGCGGTGCAAAGATATTGTTTTTCAATCAATAAAGCAATAGAATATTATAAAAAAAACTGTCTGCCACGAATCGGGACAGACAGCTGATATTATAGCATTGTTTCTTATTTTGCTTCTACGTATTCCACTTGATAAGAATAGTTATCGTCGTCTTCTCCCTTGTATTTCTCTTGCATCGAGAAAGTTTTCGGATAACCGTTATCATTGTATGTATATCCATATATTGTTCTGTATCGTTCTTCTTCTATAATTTCACTACCTGAATTATCTAAACCTTTATAGGTTGTAACTACCAACTTAGGATTTGAGAAGTTTGCATAATAACCCTCAAATTCATAATTAAATAGCCATGGTTTGATATTCATTCCCGAAAAACAACCCTTACCTTCACTCTCATAGGTGTATACTGTTGTATATTCAACTGTATAAGTACCGCTTTCATGATAGTTATATTCCTTCATCAACAGATTGTTTTCGTAAGTATAAGTAGAATACACCTCTGTATATCCGGAAGGTGTATTAAGTCCTTTCACTTCAAACCCTTTGTTGTCAACGATAATAGTGTCCATGTAGCTGATCTCTGTTGTGGAGTTCTTCTTAAAGTTTACAACAAAGACAGTATCTTTATTATAAGTATAATTAGTAAGATATGAACCATCACTGTATACCTCTTTTTTGCTTACTGGGTTGTCGTTAGCATCATAAGTGAAAGTAGTCTCATCTGATCCACCATCTTCGATTTCGATGATCTTTATCAAACGGTTAGAATCATCATAAGTCAGTTTTAATTCAAAATCATCTGTACCGGTAAGTAGGGAAGGAAGGTATACCTTTTCTTCAGTTGTCGGGTTATTGTCATCATCAATAATCTTGTTGTCATCATCGTCACTACATGAAGTAAACAGACATAGCGACATCAAGACGCTTAGAGCGATTAAACTCAAATTTTTCATTGGATTTTTGTGTTAGTTTATAATTATAAATGTGTTAGATACTATTCTGTTAAAGCATTGCTTGTCTTAAGTCGGCACAAAGATATTAATTCACAATATATTATGCAAGTAGTTATTATAAAAAAACGGGTAACCACTACGTGTTACCCGTCCCTGTATTCTATATTGAAACTGTACTTGTTATATCACGATCAGGCTTAAAGCATAATACATGAGCATAGCCATCAATGCACTGACAGGAATAGTCAATACCCAAGCAATAACCAAGTCCTTTGTCACCCCCCAGCGAACAGCCGAAAGGCGTTTTATAGAACCTACCCCGATAATACTACCTGTGATAACATGGGTTGTGCTCACAGGAATATGCCATTTTTCGGTAAGGAACAGTGTCAGGGCACCGGCCGTCTGTGCACAAAATCCCTCAATAGGAGTAATCTTGGTAATACGGTTACCCATTGTTTTCATGATTTTCCATCCTCCACACATTGTACCTACAGCTATTGCTGTAAAACAAGCTAGTGGTACCCAGTCGTGCATATCACTCATATCGCCCATATATAGCCATGGATGCACATCCGGATTTGTCGCAGTATATGAAATCAGTGCAGCAGCAATGATACCCATTACCTTTTGCGAGTCGTTCAGGCCATGCCCGATACTTAATCCTGCCGATGAAACGAGTTGCAGGTTTTTGAACCAGCGATCGGCTTTTGCGGGTTTTATCTTTTTGGCAAAATGGAGCGTGATCAGCGTAATAATATTTCCGGCAACCATCCCAATTAATGGCGCTACTACTATAAATAAAGCGATGATACCGATAACGCCGGAATGCACAGCAGCAAACCCTGATGCAGCAATACCTGCACCTGCAAATCCTCCGATCAGTGTATGTGACGACGAAGATGGTATTCCCAGCCACCATGTAATGAGATTCCACGATATGGCGGCAACCAGTCCGGCGATGATGACAAGTGACGGGTTTCCGAAGTTTTGCATGATAAAGTCCATATCTACAGTTTTAGATACTGTATCGGCAATACCAAAGCCACCAAAGATATATTTTGCTATAAAATAAGCTACAAAGTTGAAAAATGCCGCCCAGATAACGGCTTGTGTGGGAGTGAGGACTTTTGTGGATACCACTGTTGCGATTGAATTGGCCGCATCGTGAAACCCGTTTATAAAATCAAAAATTATGGCTAGAACAATGATTATTATTAATAGAGTCATTTTTTCGGGATTATGAGTACTTAACGATCATTGTTTTTATAATCTTACCTACAGCTTCGGCTGCGTCGGTGGCACGCTCCAATTCGTGAAGAATATCTTTGAGCTTGATCACCTCGATAGCATCCGTTTCATTCTCGAAGAGGTCGATAAGGAAATGCTCGTATACATCGTCAGCCTTCTTTTCCACACTACCAAGCTGTTCGCAATATTCTTTTATTTTTCCGGTATCTTTCTTTAGCACGTCCAATTCGTCTATAGCCTGCACCATCAATCCGGCCGATTCCCGTACAAACATTGCCAGACGGATTGCCGCTTCGGGCATAACCTTCGGGCTGTAAAGCATGATACGCTTAGCACAGCTGTTGATCAGGTCGGTTACATCATCCATTGTAGACGATAGATGATTGATGTCTTCACGGTCGAACGGCGTAATAAACGTTTCGTTCAGTTCCTCAAAAATCTGATTCTGGATAGTGTCTGCTTTTCGTTCCTGTTCTTTAATCTTTTTGTAATACTCTACAGCTTCGTTGTGATTCGTTACCTGTACGCATTCGATGATGAGATCCGATGCGGTAAGTATGACTTCCGCCATTCCCGTCATTAACGGGAAGAATTTGTTTTCTTTAGGTTTGAACCTATCGAATAAGTTATTTTTCATAAAAGTTTAAATATATCCATATTTAGAGGAAATACAAGCTCTTTGTATTTGCGTGCAAAGATAGAAAAAATATCCACCTATGAAAGTTTTTTTAACATAAAAATGACCTCGTATATCGTCCTCACTTATTGACGGTTAGGGACAGAAAAGGGAAACCTTACACAGTGTGCGATAAAAACAGGAATTATCTAACAAAAGACAGAAAAATTGGTTTATTGCATCGAATTATAAGGTGAACTAAGCAACTCGTCCGCATTACATCTCGTATAAACATTCAGATACCCCCTGTCATAAAAACAATCATAGAGCAAGTTGTTTCGAGAAGCAATATCAATTATTTTAAGTAACTGCAACATGGGAATATTCTTATCAAAACCGATCCGAATGCCTTTTCTTGCACAATCGGAAAGGTAAGATAAAGAATCCGGCTGATATTCTTTTTTTAAATCTCCTATAATCAGAGAAAATTTATCAATCTCCGATTGAAAAACTTTTGATGCTGAGATTTGATATCCTGAAATAATCTCTGCTTCATGCTGAAAATTCGTATCATAAGTGACAAGACTGAACCGATGTTCTTCAAACTTCACATTCTTAAGCTTTTCGGCATCGAGATTCTGAACATATGCATCATACTCTGCCTCATCAAGATCAGCGGGGCTAAAGCTTTCGTCACCTAAAAACATATTAAATTCATCGTTTCGAAGGTCTACTATCCATCGGCGGCAAATATCATTCTCCTTCATATAGCACATTAGTTTTGCAACAATATTCAATGGCATATTCTTAATTTTCACCGATGTCATAGTCACTTTATCGCCATCCGAAGGAATCGTATTTTTGACATTCTGAATCTTTGTAAATAAAGTATCGATATCGGGTATCTCTATCGAAGGATAAGTCATCTCTACCTTATCCTCAGTCCTTATTTTCCACAAATCCACTGTATAATAATTAAACCTCCCATGTCCTCTTCCCGGTTGAATCACATCAGCAGCAGGCAGAGCAAATTGAATTTCTCTACAATTATATCGAGTAGCAGCATTGTCCCCTCCTTTACCCCGTCGGCACAAGAAAAAGCAGTGCAGGAAACAAAGAATAGAATTACAAAAAATATCGGTTTATTTTGCATAATAGGCTTCTTATTCAAACGCAAGCTCTCCGAAATACTGAGGCGCATGGAAGTCCGGTTTTTCGGTAAGGATTGGGTTCCAAGACAGATAGTGCGGTACGGAAAGGTCGTCTCCGCATTTATAGAAATTAGCCCTTGCCTTCGCTCCCTTAAATGTTGTCAGCCCCGAATTCCAGTAGGCAGACACAGGTATTGCAACCAACAAACTCCACTTGAAGTCGCCTTCTTGCTTTTCTATTACATCCGTACCGAGACTAGGATAGCGTTTGATACGGCCTACTACCTCAGGTGTAGCATGTACTGCTCCTGCGCGTCCCTTACGATATGCCAAAAGCGCTGTGCCTATGCATGAAAATTCGGCGTTGTAATAATACGGAGAATCACCCAGAGACAAGAAAAACTCCACACATGAGTCTGTCCATACCGGTCCGTTGTCTTCTGTTACTACTCCTTTTATCTCAGCTTCTTCTACAAAAAAATTCAGATACAGGTATTCTCCGCTATGCGCTATTTTGAAAGAGACTTCGGGCTTAGCGGGAAACGCGTCAGGCCAGTTTACGTAAGACAGACTGTTTCCCTGAACGTTTTGCATACTCTCTATTATAAGAGCAGGAGTGTTGACATCGGCAACGGTAATAAATGGTACAAACAACATGGTTTTTAAGGTTAGATTTAAAAGGTTAGGTTAATATGTATTAGTATTCTGTTTTATCTTCTTTGCTGTCCCACAGACGGAAAGCACCAAGAGCCTGATCTCTGAGAATATTAGCGGCGGGTATCGACCGTTTCTCCGGTTTCAGATCTATCTGGTCATATATAAAAGAATCGTCGAAGCCTATATCCTTCGCGTCATCTTTTGTACATCCGTAGTATATCTTATCTATATGCGCCCAGTAGATAGCCGACAGGCACATAGGGCAGGGTTCGCACGAGGTATATATTTCACAGCCCGAGAGGTCGAATGTTTGCAGTTTCTTACAGGCTTTGCGTATAGTAATCACTTCGGCATGAGCCGTCGGGTCATTATTCAGCGTAACGCAATTACTACCCTGCGCTACTATAACTCCGTCCTTTACTATTACTGCACCAAAAGGACCTCCGCCTTTTGCCACGCTCCTTTTTGCCAGATTTATGGCTTTCACCATATATTCTGCATGTATATCTTTTTGCTTTTTCATTGTACTTTCAGGCTTTTATTTATCTCATCTATATAATCTAGTATTTCATCGCCACCCAGACGGTGTTCCGACGATGTGTAAAAGATACGTGGCAGTTCTTCCCACGTTTCTTTCAGTTTATCGGTATATAGCTTCAGGTTATTATTCAGTTGAGACTTGCTCAGTTTATCTGTTTTGGTAAACACAATAACAAAAGGTATTCCTTCCTCGCCCAGCCACTCCATAAACTCCATGTCTATCTTTTGCGGCTCGTGGCGGCAATCCAATAGCAAAAACAAACAGGTGAGTTCTACCCTGTCCATTATGTAATCTTCTATAATCACCCTGATCCGTTCTCTGCCTTCTTTGCCCCGTTGTGCGTAGCCATATCCGGGCAGGTCGACCAGATACCATTCGTTATTGATTATAAAATGATTTATCAGTTGGGTTTTCCCCGGTTTAGAAGATGTCATTGCCAGGCCTTTGCGGTTGGTCAGCATGTTTATAAGTGAAGATTTACCAACATTGGAACGTCCGATAAATGCATATTCGGGCTTACCGTCCTGCGGACATTTCCGGTAGTCGGTATTACTCATTACAAATTGTGCGTCTTTTATGATCATATATCCCTCTCTCTTTATTTGATTTATTATCCTATAATTTTAACGCTCCTGCAAAAATACTCTAAAAATATGAATATCTTTGTCTTCTGAACAAAACATCTTAGACTATTGTTTTTAACACCTGATTAATCAATATTAATAATAAAGTATGAAAAAGATTCTTTTCCTGATCGTGACAGTCCTAATCGCCGGGCTGCTTGTATTCGGCTATATATGGTACTATGTGCCATTCAGTGATTCGGGAGTGAAAGCCGGAATACTGAACAATGTGAAACATAAAGGAATTATCTTCAAAACATACGAAGGCGAACTGATACAATCGGGATTCCGTCCGGGAACACAAGGGTTGCAATCCAACGAGTTTCAGTTTTCGGTAGAAGACAAAGACCTGTACCAACAACTGATGTCGCTGAGCGGCCAGAATGTAAAACTGCACTATAAGGAATACTATGGTGCATTGCCTTGGAGAGGCTATACAAAGTATATAGTGGACAGCATTGTCGCCGCTACTCCGGTCGACAATCAGGGGCAGGAAATTCCACCTTATACCGGAGAATAGTCCGATGATAAGGGAGGCTACGGCCGCTGATGCCAAGCGTATAGCGGAAATATATAACTACTACACAGCTGAAACAATCATCACCTTCGAATACGACCTTGTGAGCGAAGACGATATGCGGAGGCGTATAGAGAAGATACAGGCAAAAGGCTACCCCTTCTTTGTCTACGAAAAGGACGGTGAGATCGCAGGTTATGCTTACCTGAGCAACTGGCGCGAACGCGCGGCTTACAACATCACACTCGAAACCAGTGTCTACCTTGATCATACACTGACAGGCAGTGGTCTGGGTAGCCTATTGTATGCCGAGCTGATAGAAAGAGCACGCCGGATCAATCTGCATTCACTGATAGGTGTAGTATCGCTGCCCAATGATACAAGCCGTCGTCTACACGAAAAGTTCGGGTTCAGGCTTATCGGGAATTTCCGCGAATCGGGCATCAAGTTCGGGAAGCTGATAGACGTAGAATTCTGGCAACTGATATTATAGGCGTTTGCGCAGATTGTTTACAGGATATAGTACAGCCAGAAAGCCAATAACATTCACTGTGACAAAGATTAGTATTATGTCGGGAAGTTGCACTTCTACCGGATAGGCATCTACTACAAACTGTCCGGCAGAAGATCCCAGACCGATCAGTCCGAAATGCTGCTGCAACAGACATAAGCAAACTCCAAGTATGATACCGGCAACAGCACCTATGAGCGTAATCAACCATCCTTCGAAAAGAAAAATACGGGATATCAGAGTTTTGTTTGCTCCCAGACTTTTCAGTATTCCTATATCCTCATTCTTCTCGATGATGAGTATAGACAGTGAGCCCACTATATTGAATACTGCAATGATAAGTATTATGCCGAGTATAAGGAAAGTCACCCATTTCTCTATATTCACCATACGGTAAAGGTCTTCCTGCTGCTGAAAGCGGTTTTTTACAAGCAGATCGTCGCCCAGTATAGCACTGATCTTCTTATGTACATCCTCTACGTTGGCTCCATTCTTCACCTTTATGTCGATAGACGATACTTCTGTTTCGTAACGCAACAGCTCGCGAGCCATCTCGATGGGTATAATAAGCATCTGATCGTCATATTTAACCTGATTGAGCGCAAATACACCACTAATGAAAACACTTGCGCGGTCGAAATCTGTAGACAGGTTAGATGGATTGACGCGTACATTGCGTTTCGGTACATATATTTCTACCGGATCTACAAAATTGGCACGTACACCTATAAACATAGCCAGTCCGGCTCCTATCACCCCATTGTCTACATCGCCCTCACGTAGCATAAACTTCCCGTCTATAATGACTTTGTCTATATTGGCTAGATCTTTGAAACGGGGAGAAACTCCTTTCAGTACAATCGGTTCCTGACGTTCGCCGTAGGTAACCAGTGCATTTTCTTCGAGTGATTCGGAGGTAAATTCTATTTCGGGCAAAGACTTTATCTGTTCTATGGCAGGTGAGGATGGATTGAACACTTTTCCGCTCGCGGGTGTTATCTGCAATTCGGGATCGAAGTCGCTGAATGTATTAGCCACCACTCCCGTAAAACCGTTGAATACGGATAACGCGCACACAAGCGCCAATGTAGCCACAGTGATACCGCATACCGATATGAACGATATGACATTGATAGCGTTATGCGATTTTTTTGCAAAAAGATAACGGCGGGCTATGTGCAGCGGCAGGTTCAAGCTTACTCTTCTTTATTATTATCAGAACCCAGCAGGCGGTCAATATTTTCCAGATAGTCGAGTGAATCGTCCAAATAGAACGACAGTTCGGGTATTATTCGCAGTTGCTTTCCTACCTTCTGTCCAAGATCGAAGCGCAAAGTCTTTACATTCGTTTTTATATTGGTCAGAATCTCTTTCCCTTGTTCGGAAGGGAAAATACTCAGATATACTTTAGCCAGTCCCAGATCGGGGCTCACGCGTACTGTGCTCACCGAAACCAGTACCCCGCGCATTTGCTGGGTTTGCTTTCTGAATATTTCGCTTAGCTCCTTTTGGATAAGGCGGTTTATTTTTTGTTGTCTGGTTGTATCCATTATTTTATATTTTAGCTTACAAAGGTAATATTTTTCAGTTAACAAAAAGTTGACACTTTTCCTCTATTTCTATATTGATACTTTTTTTAGTTGCCACGACTTTTAAGTCGTGGAATGCTAGTTGCCCTTAAGAAGACTTTAGTCGAAGTCCATTTGGCTAAAGCCCTTTGTTTATCGATCTGGCTACCCTCCAGCTAAAGCAGGAGGCAATTGAAATTTTAACTAAAACCTGACAATCATTACACATTCTCCTGTTTCTTCAACGATCACTACCAGTGGCATGTCAGCAGATCGCCCTCACACTGTTAGGCGTTAGTTGATTAGCACATTGATATATTATAGATAAATTTTTTCTTTTCAGATAAAGAGATTGTTTTATGTAAATTTAACAGTGCGAATGAGTATTTATTTTTCTTCCGACCGTATACCATGAAAGTGGTTCTAACCTTTTCCGAAAACAGCAATTTAAGAATGGTTTACGAAGCTTTTTTAACGAATGAAGCGATAGCGGTCGCCTCATATTCAGAATTAGCTGAATTTAAAATGTTAATTAACATATAATATACTCCTCTTTGTTTTTTGATCCATATATTTGTAATATATCTGGTGAATGAAAAACAATAAGGTGGTATTATATATGTTTCAAAAAAGAACTAAAGCAATGAAATAATTGTTTTTATTGGTATAAGAAACTATAAGTCTGCTTTGAATAAATACGCTATATCTTATTTATTATGAGAATCGGGATAGACATAGACGGCACAAGTATGAGGTTGGGAATCGTGGATGGCGGTCTTATTTACAGAAAACTTGTTGCACCTACAAAAGCGGATGAATCGCAAGATGCGATTATCGGGCAACTGATAGAGCAAATCAATCAAATAATCAATTCGAATATTCGTGGTATCGGTATCGGAGTGTCGGGTATTGTGAAAACAGATAAGGGCATAGTCCAGAATGCGATAAATATTCCTTCATGGCAGAAAGTCCCATTGAAAGATATTCTTCAGAAAGAATTCGGAATGCCGGTCTTTGTTAACAACGACTCTAACTGTTTCGCTTTTGGTGAGCGCTATTACGGAGAAGGTACTACATACCGCGACATTGTGTGCGTTACACTGAGTATTGGCGTGGGGACGGGTATCATTATTAATAATGAACTGTATATAGGTAATAATACCGGTGCAGGAGAAATCGGTAGCCTTCCGTACCTGCATTCTGATTTTGAGCGTTACTGCGGGCAGAAATTCTTTGTAAAGAATAATACTACGGCAAAAGAAGCCTACGAACTGGCTTTGCAGGGCGATTTGGCAATGCTGGCCTTATGGAACGAGTTGGGCGGGCATATAGGGGAGCTTATAAAAACTATCCTGTTCACATACGATCCGCAAGCAATAATTCTGGGCGGAGACATTACTACAGGATACGACCTGTTTGCCGAAAGTATGTTTGAAAGCGTATCCCGTTTCCCTTTTGCCGAAACTGTAGATAGGATAAAGATACTACGTTCAAAAAAAGAGGAAATCAATCTTCTGGGAGCAGCAGCTCTCGTCGTTTAAATAGTGAAATAGCCTACAACATCTAAAAACAATATATAAAAACATTAAAATGAGATTAGATTTAAGTTCACAGATCGTATTAGATAGAGTGCCCCAACGCTACTATCGTCCCGAAAATGAGTTTGAGTTGTCAGCACTCACCCGTTTCGAAAAAGTGCCCACCCACATTTATGAATCGTCTACCGAAGCTTCGCTACAGATAGCCGGAGATATTGCCCGTAAAATTAAAGAGAAACAAGCCAAAGGTGAAAACTTCGTGTTGGCTCTGCCTGGCGGACATTCGCCGCAAACGATATATTCGGAACTTATCCGGTTCCACAAGGAAGAAGGATTGAGCTTCAAAAATGTTATTGTATTCAATATATACGAGTTCTATCCGCTAGTGGCACAGTCTAACAGTAACCTGCGGCTGATAAAGGAATCGTTGCTCGATTTTGTTGATGTAGACCCTAAAAATATATATTCACCGGATGGATTCGTCCCTAAAGAAGAGATACTGAACTACTGCCGCGAATACGAGCAAAAAATACAGGAAGTAGGTGGAATCGACTATCTGCTGTTAGGCTTAGGGCGTGCCGGTAATATCGGTATCAATATCGCCGGTTCGAGTATGACGTCGCAAACGCGCCTGATCTTGCTCGATGTGCAGTCGAAAAAAGAAGCTATAAATACCTTCGGGTCTCTCGACCTGGTACCGCCTAGTGCCGTTACAATGGGATTGTCTACCATAATGAAAGCAAAAGAAATTGCATTGATTGCATGGGGCGAAGACAAAGCAAAGAGTGTGAAAGATGTGGTGGAAGGAGTAGTGACCGATGCCGTACCTGCATCCTGCCTTCAGGCTCATGGAAATGCAAGTGTGCATATCGACCTGAATGCCGGATTTGAGCTTACACGTATCAACCACCCTTGGCTGGTGACAAGCTGTGACTGGACTAGTAAACTTATCCGCAGGGCAATCGTATGGTTGTGCTTCAAGGTGAATAAGCCGATACTGAAACTTACCAATAAAGACTATCAGGACAATGGGCTGGGTGAACTGCTTGCCCTTTACGGTTCGGCATACAATGTAAATATCAAGATTTTCAACGACCTGCAACATACCATTACAGGCTGGCCGGGCGGAAAACCGAATGCCGATGATACCAATCGCCCCGAAAGAGCGAAGCCATATCCTAAAACGGTGATTGTTTTCAGTCCGCACCCCGATGATGATGTTATCTCTATGGGGGGGACATTCAAACGCCTCGTAGACCAGAAACACGATGTGCATGTAGCATACCAGACTTCGGGAAATATTGCCGTAGGTGATGAAGAAGTGATCCGTTACGTTTCGTTGCTCGAAGATGTGAGAAGTAAATACGATCCGTCAAACGAAGTAATGAAGAAAAAATATGCAGAAATCCTTCAATACTTGTTGCACGATAAGAAAGAAGGTGATATAGATACACCTGACATTCTGTTCCTGAAAGGATATATCCGACGCGAGGAAGCAACGACTGCTTGCCGCTATGTAGGTATGGATACAAAGAATGTCAGATTCCTCGACCTTCCGTTCTATGAAACAGGACGTGTAAAGAAAAACCCTATATCAGCGAAAGATGTGGAGATAGTAAAAGCCTACCTTAGTGAAGTGAAGCCACATGAGGTATTCGTAGCCGGAGACCTTGCCGACCCTCATGGAACACACAAAGTGTGTCTCGATGCTATCCTTGCAGCAGTAGATGAACTGAAAGGTGCGGAATGGCTTAAAGACTGCCGTTTCTGGATGTATCGTGGTGCATGGGCTGAGTGGGAGATAGACCATATAGAAATGGCTGTCCCTATTTCGCCGGAAGAATTACGTTCAAAAAGAAATGCGATACTGAAACACCAGTCGCAGATGGAAAGTGCTCCGTTCTTAGGCAATGACGAACGTTTGTTCTGGCAACGTTCCGAAGACCGCAACAAGGCTACAGCCGAGCTATACCATTTGTTGGGACTGGCATCGTACGAAGCTATCGAAGCCTTTGTAGAATATCATCCTTTATAATTATAATAACCGAAAGCAAGCCTTTCAGGATAATATATTATCTTTGAAAGGTTTGTTTTGTTACTGACTAATACTAAATATAACATAATATAAATAACGTATCATGAGATTGATTATCCAACCGAATTATGATTCCCTGTCGCAATGGGCTGCCAACTATGTAGTGTCTAAGATCAATGCTGCTAAACCTACAGCAGATAAGCCATTTGTATTGGGATTACCTACCGGCTCGTCCCCGCTGGGTATGTACAACGCATTGATAAAACACTATGAGGAAAAACGGGTTTCGTTCAAGCATATAGTGACTTTCAATATGGATGAATATGTAGGGCTTCCTAAAAATCATCCGCAGAGTTATTATACCTTTATGTGGGATAATTTCTTCAGCCATATAGATATCGATGCTGCCAATGTAAACATTCTGGATGGTAATGCTACAGATCTCACAGCCGAATGTGCTGCATACGAAGCCAAAATGAAGGCTGTAGGCGGAGTAGATCTGTTCTTGGGCGGAATAGGTGCTGACGGGCATATCGCATTCAACGAGCCCGGCTCGTCTTTGGCATCGCGCACCCGTATCAAGACATTGACACAGGATACCATTATAGCGAATTCGCGCTTCTTCGATAACGATGTGAACAAAGTTCCAAAGACTTCGGTAACGGTAGGAGTGGGCACTATCCTTGATGCGAAAGAAGTATTGATAATGGTAAACGGGCACAACAAGGCAAGGGCTCTGGCTCAGGTAGTAGAAGGGGCGGTGAATCAGATGTGGACTATCACCGCATTGCAGTTACACCCTAAAGGCATTATCGTATGTGACGAAGCTGCTACCGATGAACTGAAAGTAGGTACATACAAATACTTCAAAGATATAGAAAAAGATAATCTGGCAATCTGATCGGATGTCTACTTGTAGATAATAACAAGGGTCGGAAAATAGAATCCGACCCTTTGTTGTCTATATGCATAGGTAGTTTATACTTCCTCCCCTTGAAGAAATCCTCCCTTGATCAACAAGTCCTTAGCCCTGTTATAGTCTTCCGACCGCACTTGCAATCGAGCCGAATTACTTTCGGGCAGCGATATGGTAATATATTCCCCATTCACTACACAATCTATTCCATTGTCTAGTAAATATGATCTTGCAATAGCCAGATCGGCTTCAAAATCAGATGTTTTTACAGTTACAAGCTCATCCATAGTTATTTACCTTTAGTTAATACTCTCTATAAATGTACATAAAACCTTTGAATTATACAATATTTGAATTTTTATAAACAGTTGTTTATAAAATAATTTGGTTTATAAAATAAACTAGTTTATATTTGTGGCATCTTTAAAGATAAACACACAAAATATTAATACTAAAAACAACTGTAATTATGAAAAAGCTTATATTAATTAGTTTCTTGCTGGGAATTATATTTGCCTCAGTAAATGCTCAAAACAGTGTATCGATAGATGTAACAGGTTTAGATAATACTTCGGGGAAATTATATGTCGCTTTGTTCGACTCTAAAGTGCCTTTCCTGAGCAGTCAGGCAGTCGACGGTAAAATAGCGGATGTAACAGATAAAACGGTGAGTGTGACGTTCGAAGACCTGGAGGCAGGTGAATACGGCGTTGCAATGTTTTATGATGAAAATGCCAATGGAAAACTAGATCTGGGTGAGTATGGGATACCAACAGAGAAATACGGATTCAGTAATAATGTAGACCCTGCCACGCTACAACGTCCTCCGGTCTTCGACGAATGCAAGTTCGAGGTGAAAGGAAATACTGTGATATCCGTTAAACTCGTTTCCGCTATTAAATAAATAACACTATTTTTGTTTGGTTTCTCTGTAATAAAAAGATACCGGATTGTTGAGATCCTAAAATAAAGGAGAATTATGGAAAAGAATTTCACAAAACAAGAAAGTCTGAACCTTATCAATGAGATGATAGCCCAGGCTAAAAACAATATTCAGAAAGGCTCGGCAAATACGATGATTTTTGCAGGATATACAGTCGCTGTAATCGCTATACTGAATTTTATTTTGCTCGAAATGGGAACTCTGGCATATAAGGCATTTTGGATATGGCTACTTACAATACCTATGTCGGTCGGATGCTTTATTATCAGCCGGCGAATAGATCGGAAGTCACTCGTAAGAACGCATGTAGATAAAATAGTATCAACCATATGGATTACATTCTTTTATTCGGTTGTTCTGTTTCTGGCCTGCGTGTTTGGGTTTGCTCTGCTTTATAATGGGTGGATGCTGACAGTGCTTATAACTCCCGTAATACTGATAATGATGGGTGCAGCACAATATATAACAGCAGTAACAAGCCGCTTTCGTCCCTTTCGCATAGGAGCTATCGTATTCTGGATAGGGGCTCTGATATGTATTGTATTTCCGCTGGTAACAGACCTCAATCTTCAGTTTATAGTTCTGGCAATCTGTATGATTCTCGGATTTGTAGTACCCGGACATATTCTTAATAGTAAAGCTGTAAAAAATGTTTAAAGAACTCGATCCCCTGTTGCATTCACAACTCCGGCTGGCAATCGTATCATTGTTGCTATCGGTAGAGGAGGCCGACTTTGTCTTTATCAGAGAGAAGACAGGAGCTACAGCAGGAAATCTGAGTGTGCAGATAGACAAACTAAATGAAGCTGGATATATTACTGTCAGAAAGTTTATAGATGGTAAAAAACCGCGGACGGTATGCAAGATAACTCTTTTCGGGGTAGAGGCTTTCGACAAATACGTTAAAGCATTGCAGGATTATATAAAAAAATAAATTATTTATTTGTACATAAAAAGGATTATGAGAAGAATCATAATCCTTTTTTTAGAAAAATAATGTATCTTAGACGAAACATTTTTAACATTTTCGGCGTTATATTAAAAAAGATATGTAATAGTTGAAGCCGTAACACAGTCAAACTACCATATATCACAAATTATTAAATATCAAACTTTAAGTATTATGGGAAATCTTATTTGGTCGATTATTATCGGTATCGCAGCCGGTTTTATAGCAGGGAAAATAATGAAAGGAAGCGGCTTCGGACTGCTGCTCAACCTTGTTGTCGGTCTTGTCGGCGGATTGTTGGGAGGATGGATTTTTACGCTTCTGGGTATAGGTGTTAATGGTACTGTCGGTACTCTTGTAATGTCTACAGTAGGTGCCGTAGCTTTGCTGTGGATCATATCCCTGTTCAAGAAAAAGGAATAGTACAATAACATAAAAACAGATAATTATGAAAAAAGTATTGATTGGTGCTGCCGTAGGATTGGCAGTAGGTGCAGTAGTATATAAACTGTACAGAGAAGGTAAACTCGATGGTTTCTGTGATGATATGGGCAGACTTGCCGACAAAACAAAACGGAACCTGAAAAATGCTGTCGATGTAGGCAAAAACCAGGCTGAGTATATCAAAGACCGTGTAGAACAAGAGTTTCAGGCCGGAAAAGAAAGACTAAGTAGAGATAGCGAGTAAATAAATGAGGCTATAATATGCGTAGGGCATCGATAGATATCGATGCCCTCATATTTTTAGGGGAATTTATGTTTTTCGATCATGTAATATCGGTCGGATTCTGTTTCTTTGTATATGTAGATTGTAAACTAAGCGGAATGAAACTGATTACTATAAATAATGTAGAACTATTGCAATTCGATCTATTGCAGCAGGAAGGACTTTTCCATTTCTCAACAACCAGAAACGGTGGTGTAAGTGAAGATGCCTATGCAACATTCAATCTGGGATTTTATGCAGGCGATAATCCTGAAAATGTATATGGCAACAGGGAGATATTGGCTTCGACAATGAATATCCCCGTTCACAATCTGTTTGTACCATACCAGACACATAGTGATAAAGTATGTGTGATAGATCAGGAGTTCCTGAACCTTAGCGATAATGATAAATATACTCGCCTGAACGGAGTAGATGCTCTGATCACCGACCGCAAAGATATTAGTATCGGCGTTACTACAGCCGATTGCGTTCCTATCCTCATATACGATCCGCAGATGCAGGTTTTTGCAGCTATACATGCCGGATGGAAGGGTACAGAGGCTAAGATTGCGGGAAAGACGGTACAGAAGATGATTGCTATTTACGATTGTCGTCCCGAAAATCTGTTAGTAGGTATCGCTCCTTGCATTTCGCAGAAACACTTTGAAGTAGGAGAGGAGGTCGTGGATGCTTTTCGCGAAGCAGGATTTCCGATAGACGAAATAGCATACAGAAATCCCGATTCGCGTAAAATGCACATCGACCTTCGTATGGCAAACAGACTAGTGCTTACTGATCTGGGTGTGCTCGCACAGAATATAGAAAGTACAGACCTTTGTACCTATTCCGATTCGGACCGATTCTTCTCGGCACGCCGCCAGACTATACATTCCGGAAGGATGGTGACAGGTGGAATTTTAAGATAATTATTTGTATTTTTGCTTTGCATAAAAAAGAAAACTAAAATGACTCACCCTATACTTTTACCTCCCGAGTGGTATCCTCAGAGCGCAATACAGCTTACATGGCCACACCTGAGTACCGACTGGGAATATATGATAGAAGACGTAACAGCCTGTTATATCCGGATCGCTGTGGAAATACTGAAAAGGCAAAAACTGGTCGTTGTCTGCCACGACGATGATCTGGTAAGATATCAGTTGCAGGATTATAAGCACCTGTTCGATAACCTTATTTGTGTACAGTTGCCAACGAACGATACATGGGCGCGCGACCACAGCGGTATCTCCGTTTTTAAGAACGGAGAGAAGCATATCTACGATTTCACTTTCAACGGATGGGGACTGAAATTTGCATCTGACCTTGATAACCAGATTACCAGAGGGCTTCATGCACAAAAAATATTCTGTGACGATGTCGAACTCGATAACCGCAAAGATTTTGTCCTCGAAGGCGGTGCATTGGAATCTGATGGTAAAGGTACATTACTCACCACATCGGAGTGCCTGTTGTCGCCGAACAGAAATTCTTACCTGTCGAAAGATGGAATAGAAGATTATCTGAAAGAAGTTTTCGGACTCGATCGTGTGCTGTGGCTCGATCATGGTTACCTTGCCGGTGATGATACCGATAGCCATATCGACACGCTTGCACGTTACTGTGACGAACATACCATTGTGTATGTAAAATGTGATGACAAGGAGGACGAGCATTACGATGCACTGAATAAGATGGAAGCCCAGTTGGAAACATTTACCGATTACAGGGGCAAGCCTTACGACCTGATTCCGTTACCGATGGCAAAGGCTGTTTATGATGAAGATAATACACGATTGCCTGCTACCTATGCCAATTTCCTTATTCTGAACGGTGCAGTGCTTGTACCTTTCTATAACGATAAGGAGAGGGATGAGGAAGCACGCTTGCAGTTACAGAAAGCCTTTCTCGACAGGGAAGTGATAGGTGTCGATTGTTCTCCGCTGATTCGTCAGCATGGGTCACTACATTGTATAACGATGCAATATCCCGAAGGGTTTGTTTGAATTAAATAAACGAATGAACTCTTTAAATAGGAAGTAATACAGGACTGTTCGATAAAAAATAAATAACAATAATAAATAATGCTATGAAAACTATAAAATACTTTTTATTTCCTTATAATTTAAAACCAAAAGGTAAGTCATTAGTTATAAGACCGGATATAAATCAAATAAATAGGTTGTTGGATAAGCTAAAACTAGATAATAGAGAAATTGATTTACAACCAATCTCTGATTACTGTGATATAACACCTCAAACCTATATTATATATAAAGGAGATGATCATCCCCTTTTATCAAAAGGGATAGTAAGTGGATATGTTTCAGTCTTAAACGCAAAAGGGGCATATACTGAAGAGGAATTCTATGAGGCTGTTCAAAAGAAATATTTAGATTAGGCAAGATTCATATAGGTTATGAAAGATCAGAAAGCCTTATTGTTCCGGTGTATAAAGAACGATGTGCCAGCAATGGTATTTTCGGGTAACGACATATTATTCTTACCTTTACTCAGACAGTATTATCTGGATGCTGAGAAAGCAGGTTGCACACAGGAATTTCTGGATGATATAAAACTGAGGATAGAAGAGTTTGAGAAACATATAGAAATGTCTCCCGATACTATTAAATTACCGGATTAAAACAGATCATAATAGATAAATTCATGAAAATAGGACTTATACAACAAGCAAATAGCTCTGATATAGAGAAGAATATACAGGGACTCAAAGATAAAATACGTGTAGCAGCAAAGCAGGGTGCGCAACTGATTGTTTTACAGGAATTGCACAACTCCCTGTATTTCTGTCAGGTAGAAGACACTAATATCTTCGATCTGGCTGAGACTATTCCCGGCCCGTCTACAGATCAGTTCAGCGTTTTGGCAAAGGAACTAGGGGTTGTTATCGTACTTTCCCTGTTCGAACGCCGTGCGGCAGGACTTTATCACAATACGGCTGTCGTTCTCGAAAAAGACGGAACCATCGCTGGCAAATACCGAAAGATGCACATACCTGATGATCCGGCATATTACGAAAAATTCTATTTCACACCCGGCGATCTGGGTTTTCAGCCGATCGAAACATCTTTGGGAAAACTCGGCGTTCTCGTTTGCTGGGATCAATGGTATCCTGAGGCTGCCCGTCTGATGGCAATGGCAGGAGCCGATCTGTTGATCTATCCTACCGCTATCGGTTGGGAATCGACCGATGCACAGGACGAAAAAGACCGCCAACTGGGTGCATGGACAATATCACAACGCGGGCATGCCGTAGCTAACGGACTACATGTAGTTTCGGTAAACCGCACAGGCTATGAACCCGATCCGTCGGGGCAGACCAATGGCATTACTTTCTGGGGTAACAGTTTTGTAGCTGGGCCACAGGGCGAAATACTCTGGCAGGCGAGCAACGATAAAGAAGAAGTACAGATAGTAGAAATAGATATGAAACGTTCGGAGCAGGTGCGCCGTTGGTGGCCGTTCTTCCGCGACAGGCGTATCGATGCTTTCGGTGATATAACGAAGCGGTTCAGAGACTAATAATATATACAGTTTTGAAACACATTGCTTTACTACTGCTTATTCTTTTATTTTCTCTATCCTGTTCGTCCGAATCACGTAGAGAGAAGGCTGTCGAATTGTGGACAGAAAGGATAGAAGAACAGGTAAAACCATATGCCGAACTGAAAAAGGAAGCACTCGAAAAAAGAGATACCTTTCGTGTAGCCTATGACAAATATAAAGACGATAAAGACAAGCAAGAGCAGATACTGAACGAAGCTCAAGACTATCTTTTAACCATCTCTGATGACTTCTTCCGCTCATGGTATAATACCCCTTGGACATTTCACGGACATAGCCAGACACCGCGCGAGGGCAGCATTGCCTGTGGCTACTTTGTGACTACCACACTGCGCGATATGGGTTTCAATATTCCACGTATCAAATGGGCGCAACAGGCATCCGAATACCTCATAAAGAAAGTAAGTACCGACATCAAGCGTTTTCAACGAAAGCCGATGAAAGATGTTATAGGCTATATTGAAGCCAAAGGAGAAGGCTTGTACATTGTCGGTCTTGATATGCACGTGGGCTATATTTACTATATTGATGGCAAAATGACCTTTGTACATGCCAACTATTACCGGCCCAAAGTTGGTGTTATGTCCGAACCGTTGGTCGGGCAAAATCCGTTGAACGACTCCAAATACAGGGTTATCGGTAAGATATTCGATAAAGAAATGGTACGCAACTGGATACTGAATGTGGAGTATTCCGAATAAAATTATCTATACAGTCAACAGTTAGCAAAGGAGAAGTGGCAAGAATTAGGAATAGTGCAAAAGTGTTACCTTTGTTACCTTTTATTCTATCTAGTAACTAAAAGCTGTTTTGTAAAGAAGATTATATTAATGCCACTAATCAAAGACGAAAACAAACAATATCTGACTAAAAGTACACTCTGGTTGATGACAATCGGAGCGGGGCTTGTCGTAGCCAATAATTATTACAATCAGCCGCTACTGGGTATGATAGCGCGGGAGTTGGGCGAGTCGGAGGCTGCCACCAGTAAGGTAGCCATGTTTACCCAGATAGGCTATGCCGCCGGATTGCTGCTGATAATTCCGCTGGGCGATATGTACAGGCGGAAGAGGATCATACTGATTGACTTTGTCTTTATAATAGCTTCCTTGTTGGTATTCGCCCTGAGCCAATCGCTAGCGGTGATGATCGCAGCCAGTTTCTTTATCGGGCTTACGTCTGTTGTACCTCAGGTGTTTGTCCCCATTGCCGCGCAACTGTCCCGTCCCGGAGACAAGGGTAAGAACGTAGGCATTGTAATGAGCGGATTACTTGTCGGTATATTGGCTTCTCGTGTGTTTAGCGGTCTTGTGGGTGAATATCTCGGTTGGCGCGAAGTATTTTATATCGCTGCGGGGATGATGGTTGTAATGGCTGCACTGATAGCATGGCTGCTACCCGATATGCGCCCTACATTCAGCGGCACATACGGTCAGTTGATGCGTTCCATTGCCCGTTATACAAAAGACTTACCAGCTCTTCGTCTGGCCTCATTGCGTGGGGCGCTCGGATTCGGTTCATTCTCCATCTTCTGGACTACCCTTACATTCCGTCTCAAACAGGCACCCTTCTTTCAGGGGAGCGATGTAGCGGGTATGCTCGGACTCGTAGGTATTGCAGGGGCTTTGGCCGCATCTTTAGGTGGTTATATCTCGGGAAAAGTAAATAAGAATATCCTTATCGCCATATCCTGTAGCCTTATGATCCTCTCATGGGTGATATTCGGGGTAGTAGGCAGTTCATATATAGGGCTTATTATCGGTATCATATTCATCGATATGGGGTTGCAGGGAATGCATGTAACGAATCAGACAATCGTGTTCTCATCCCATCCCGAAGCGGCCAATAGATTGAATACGGTCTATATGGTGTCCTATTTTATCGGTGGTTCGCTCGGTACATTAGTCGGCGGACAAGCTTGGCAATACTATGGCTGGACGGGTGTTGTCACTGTCGGAGGTATGTTTGTTGTTTTATGTCTTGTAGTCCATTTATTATTTTGCAATAGATTGAGATATAAATAATTCATTATATTTGTTGTTTTAACAAACCAGTTTTTCATGGAAACACAATTACCTGATAGAATTTACAGAAAAGAGCCATTGCCCGATATGGCTGAAATAAGAAAATTTATCAAAGCAGCTAAGGCTGTAAAAGCATTTGATGCCCTTCTCAGTTTTCTGGATGAGAATTATAACTTCGAGCAACAGATCGTTTTCGGCGGACAAAGGTTCGGCGTTATGCTACGTTACCGTAAAAACGGAAAGACATTGGTTTCCATATTCCCCGAAAAGAACGCTTTCTCTGTCGTATTGGTGTATGGTAAAAAAGAGGTGATTACTTTCGAAGCACATAAGGAAGAGTTCAGTTCAGAAATGACTACGATTTTCGACAATACCCCGCAGCTTCACGATGGGCGATGGATGCTCATTACCTTAAAAGATAATACTCAGCTTACCGAACTGGAGAAAATGATAATGATCAAGAAATCTGTGAAGCGGAGAGATAGTTGACAGGATCGATGGAAACAAACACCTGAGGAACACAGATGCACAGACCGATAATGCCGCACAGATCGGCGGATTAATCAGTGGCTTTATATAGGCTTGCTGATGAGTTTTGCAATGCCAAAAGCGAAAGAAGACGATGCGTTTTAAAACCTGTCTTTGAACCAATATTTAAAATTCCACCATCTTCGGTAAAGTTTCCGTAATCTGAAACGGTGTTTGTAGTGGTACTTGCTCGTATAATATTTATCCCTGCGTGCCTGTATCGGGTATTTGTCGAGTAATGACCAATCGCGCTGAAAAATCTCATTTGTGGAAATCTCGGCTATGCCGTATTTTTTGCCTAGTATAGAGTAGATACTCTGGTCGTGGCGGTTTTCCTTAAATCCGGGTAGGTTGGGTACGCGTGACGGTGAATCGGTGGCAAGACTGTAATCGTCGAGATAAGCCTGATACCAGTCCTGTACAAATTGCATAACTGTAGGGCTTTTCTTGAAGAATATAATCGTTGATTCGAATTGCGGTGTGTGCGTATATGCTTTGTCATCATATACATTGTAATAAGCAAACACATCGCCTTTTGTCCATTCGTATTCGTAATACAGGGTTTCGGGCATGCCATTGTAGCTTTGCTCCTGACTTTTCACCCCTAGAATGCCTGTTGGAGTCTTGTCTACAATATCGTAGTATTCCAATAGCCGATCTCGTCCGTTAGGATTAAAATAGCAGCCTATGTCGGAATACAAAAGTACATCTCCCTCCTCCATCTTTTCCAATATTTTCAGAATGAAATAAGGTTTCCAGCACCAATAACCGAAACCTCTGGAATAAGGGATGAGGTAGCGTCCCCATCGTTTATAGAAGTCCTTGTCCAGATCTTTTTCGCAGATAGTATATATATCGTCGAATATATTCATTTCCTCCGTCATCTTTCTGAAACGGGGAAAGCCTTCTGTGAGGTAGTAACTGCCGAATGTACAAACTGCTCTTTTCATATAATGGGATAAACTGATACAAAAATAGGGCATTTATTTGATAAATACCCTATTTTGTTTTGTATTACTTCCTTATTCGTTTATTGCTTTACTTCAACCCATTGTCCGGTAGTCCGGCTTTGTTCGGTAGGGCTGTACATGGCTTCGCACGATACGGCAGGCAGGTAGAACCGTCCGCAATATGCAGCCTGTAATCTTACCTTGAATGCCATAGAATATCCCGAGCCGATATTGAAGTATGTATATACACGGTCGTCCCTTATATCCTGATAGTTGTATGATGCGGCTGTGTTGTTTGCTGTCTGATTGAATAGCCGGTTGTTGAATATTTCCCATCCCGACGCAAATATCTGGTTCAGGTTCATATCGGTAAGTACTTGTCCCGAGACATTCTGTACAATGACGCTGGCATAGAATTCCGTACCCTGTTTCAGGGAAGTGATGTCTATATCCTTACCGTTTTCATTCACATATTTCACATAGAGATTTACTCCGTTGTTCAGAGCCGGACTATTATCTACCAACGGCTGTGTGCGTCCGATGAGGCGGACATATAACTGTCCCTGTCCTTTGTTCTGGAACGAAACATTGATCTTATCCTGTGGTTTGATCTCTATTTCCTGGAATACCTTTCCTGAATTGACCGTTTGCTGCTTCACACCGTTCAGTGTCCAGTCGTAAGCAATCGTGCCCTTACCCATTTTCTCTGCCAGTTTCGACATAGCGATCAGCCCGTATGCTGCTGATTGGGTGGTGATGTAACGGTTGCTCAGGCTTTCCGATATCTTGAACGACAGCGCTAGTGCTTTGTCTACCTTGCCTAACAACAGGTATGTTTCCATAATCATGGCCATGTCGCGGCTCGAACTACCATAGGTGTTGTTATTGAAAGTATAACCTGTGATCTGATCGTTTGCATTGTTTATCAACTGGTTGGCAGCATCTTTTTTACCTGCCAGTACATACGCCGCAGCAAGTCGCCAGCGTGCCTGCGTAGACAGATTCGCCATTTCTTTCAGGCGGTTCATTGCTCCCAGTTCAGGCTCACCTGCCAGTGCAAGCGTATACAAACGGTATGCCTGTTGCAGGTCACTCATCGAATAGCTGTAGTATGTATTGTATATATCCTGCTTGTTCCATGTTTGTGCCGATTTCTTCTGGAATTGTTTCCACTTGTTTATTACCGAAGTCGGTACATCGCGTCCTGCACGTTGTGCCTCTACAAGGAAATGTCCTGCATAACTGGTCACCCATTCGTTCGGGTAACAGTCTCCCGGCCAGTACACAATACCACCGTCACTCAACTGACGCGATGTAATGATGTTTATCGCTTCTTTGATATGATTGTTCATCGTCTCCTTTTCGGCATTGGTCAGTGCGCGGAAGTTTTCAATATACAACAACGGGAATCCCTTCGATGTTACCTGCTCCGAGCATCCATGAGGATAATAGCGCAGGAAGTCGAGATTCTTACCCAAGTCGATACCCGGCATGCGCGATACTTCTAGACGTGTCCAGTCTCCGTCCTTGATATTGTCGAATGTCAAACTCATTTCCGAAGATTCGTTAGCAGCAACCAGTGCCTGCGATGTCATCAATATAGGTGTGTTTGGGTTGCGTATTTCGATATCTACAGTTTCGGTAGCAGATTCGCCGCTACCTGTAGCTTTAATCACAACTTTCTCAAATCCTGTCTTTTTACCGACTTTCACTTTGAAGTACACCATCTTGTCGCCTGTGTCGGTAAATGTAACCGATTTGCTTGTTCCGTCAGTGAATTGGAACAGTCCGCCCGACTGGATATTTACGGTCACATTCTTCACTTTCTTGTCCATAGCGAAGACATTGACAGGAAGCAGTATCTCTTCGTCAGGCCCTGCAACTCGCGGAAGTGTAGATAGTATCATCAGCGGATTGCGTACAGGCACAGTTTTCTCTGCATTTCCGTAAGCGCTTTTCGCATTTCCGGCTACTACCATTACACGTACCGAACCAAAGTATGATGGCAGTGTAATTTTATGATTGTCTGTTTTTCCCCCACTCAGTGAGAACGGTCCCAGATACTTCACCACAGGCTTGAAGCGGCTCATAGTATTGTTGCCCGGTTTCAGTGCTTCGTCACCTCCGATACTGAGAAGTGGTCCCATTTTTCCGGTTTGCGCGCCTACTACCATATCGAACATATCCCATGTGCGTATACCCAGTGCCTGACGTGCATAGAAATCGCTCCATGCGTTCGGTGTTTTAAACGATGTAAGGTCTAGCAAGCCTTCGTCTACAATGGCGAGAGTATAAGTCATATCCTTTCTGTTCTTTTCAGATACCGAAACGGTAAATTCTTTCTCAGGGCGTAGCTCGTTAGGCATATTTATAACAGGGGTAAGCTGTGTGTCCTTATTCTCTACATTTATATTCAATACTCCATACAAGCGTATCGGTAAATCGTTATTTGTCTGAGCGTGCGGTTGCAACAGTGTGGCGAATATGTAGAAATTCGGTGCCATTTCTTCCGTAACGGTGAATGAGTACTTGGTGTCTTCTTTCGCGCTTGTATTTACCCAGTTCTTAGTGATGATGCGCGAACCGTCTTCTATACTGATAAGCGCACGCCCGTCAGAACTTTTCGGCAGATTGACGGTGACTTTTTCACCTACCTTGTACGATTGCTTATCGGTAGTGAACGAAAGCATTGTCAATCCACTAGGATCTTCTTTGTCGGAACGTCCTCTCCACGACGGCCAGTCTACATACAATACCCTTCCGGATATGTGTCCGCCCTGCTTATCCTCTATCATTACCAGATAGCGTCCCCATTCGGGATAATCGACACGCAATTTGACCTTCCCTTTACCTCCATTGGTTGTGGCTATAGTTTCGTCAAGAATAACTTTAGTCGAAGTATTATTGACGTAAGAAGACAGGTTGTCGCTTGAGTTCCACCACCAAGCCCAGTCTATCTTATATATTTTCACTTTGAGGTCTGCCCTGTTCACCGGTTGGCCTTTTGCGTTCAGGGTAACAATGTCAAGTGAATTGTCTTTGTCTGTTTCCAGCCATCCGTGTTCGGTTTCTGCCGGAGATTTGATCCCGATATATGCAGGAAACGGCGAATAAATAGCTGTCTGGGTGTAAATACTGGCATCGCCTCCCGTCTCAAATACACGTGATATGAAATCGGCTTTAAGCATACCCGGTGCACTGGCAGCCTGTGGCAGGTTAGCCCTGACCGAAGCATTACCCGAAGCATCGAGCTTACCATCGAAGATAGTATATGTGTCTGCCGCAAAATTGGATGCAGGATTGTTGAACGAATATTTCTCATATCCCTTGAATGGTGTATAGGCCTTGCTTAATGTCATTTCCACCTTAGCAGCCAGATTGGATGCCGGTGCACCATGAAGCCATTGCGAAGACAATGAGCCTGTAAATGTGCCTGAACTGGCGTCTACCATATCACCTACATCGAGGCGGATTTTAAGCCTGTTTGGTTTTACAGTTTCTATTTTCAGTGTTTTGTAGAATGTCACGCCGCCTACTTTCACACGTGCCTGCCAGTTTCCGGTGATAACATTGGCATTTGTAGCCATACGGAACGGATAGAATCCGTCTTTGCCCGATGTAGATACATAGCGCTGAGCCATTTGTCCGCGCGGGGTATAAAGTTCCAGTGAAACCGGATGGTCTTTAGGTAGTGTTTTGGCTTTATCTTCAAGAATGAATGTTACAAATATGGAATCTCCCGGACGCCATACGCCGCGTTCGCCGTAGATATAGCCTTTCAGTCCCTTCTTGATCTCCTTGCCGCTCACATCGAAATTGCTGAGAGACAGAGACAGATTTGATGTGACTTTCAGATAGCCCTTCTCTTTTTCGTGTGAAACAATCACGGCAAAAGGTACACCATTTTTGTAATCTATCTCAGAAAATCCGTTTCCATCGGTTTTTCCGCTACCGATACGTTGCATCTGATAGTTATATATATCTACTGTTGCACCTGAAATCGGACTGGTCGTTAGTATATTAGTAAGAGCAACTGTCATTTTCTTGTCCGAGCCCAGTTTTGCCGTAATACCTATATTGGATGCCAGTACCATACATGTTTCGGAGGATTTCTCCATGAAATAGGTTGGGTGACACGGATTGTCCCTTTCTGCCCATACATAGTCGTCCCAGTTGCGCTCATCATAATAATAGTACCCTGGTTTATCCCATCTGGCTTCTTCAGCTTCGCTTATTTCATCGAAGTGTTCAAGAGTGGCTTCTTCCGGAATCTGCGGAGTCATGCCATCGCAAGGATAGAGCGAATACTCTTTCTTCATTGTAAATTCGAGGCGGTAAACGGCTCCCGGGTCTTGTTTGATCATCTTTGACAGATCGAGAGAGAAGTTATTCCATTCACCCAGTTTGAGTGTAGGATCGGCATCGAGACGGATGCGTTTTTTCAGTATAAGCCGTCCGAAACGCTTCAACTCATCGCTTTCTCCGAAGTCGTTGGCCTGAAGATACCCCAAGATATTATTCTCGAATATCTTTACTACTTTCACATCTACTGCCCAGAGGTTTACGGCCTGAAACGGAATTATCAGATTGTTCGAGTTGGGTAGTATATTGCCTGAATTTACGAGCTTTATTTCAGGCTTATGTCTTTCTATATTGATAGCAGCTGTATAATCTTCGGCAAGGGTACGGTTACCTGCGCTTTTGAGTTCTTTGAATATTTTGAGCTCTATGCTGGTACCACTTGTCGTTTTATCCAGATATATTCTCAGCACATTCTTTTGTATGTCGAAAGAGAAATTTTCAACTTCTCCCGGACGTATCAACCCCTGTATATTCTGATTGAGCGAAAGCGGATCGCTGAACGTTACACGGATACATTCTTGTGGGCTGTATTCGGTGGCAACATCTATTACTGAGAAATCCTGTATCTTGGGAATGGCGATTTTAATTTCCTCGCTTTTCTTCACTTTTATAGGGTCTCCGTTGACATGCAATGTGTATTCCAGATCAGTCTGATCGCGGCGCAAGCTGTCGATAGTCAGATTGAATCGCCCTTTTGCTTCGGTAGGGCTTATTTTTATTCTTGCATCCTTCGCATTAGGGCCTGTGAGTGTAAACATCTTCGTTACATTCTCCAAATCGGCATTGTCAGCAAGCTGTACTGTGCCCTGTACTACATTCCATATCAGGTCATTGTCCTTAATGGATGAGTATGGCATGAGTGATACGGTGTAGTTCTGTTCAGGCACATGGAAGTTGAAGTAGAAGTCTTTGAAATCGCTCTCTACTTTAAGCACTTTATCGAGATGAAACCATGCCTCGTATTCCTGTCCACGCTTAAGCTCTCCCGGCTCAGGTACGAACTTGATAGTGCGGGTACTTGTCCAGTATGCCTTTCCTTTTATAGATGGGGTAAACTTGAACATTTCCTGATCTATTTCCTTATTCAGTTCCACAGTGGGGATGTCTTGTGTTAACTCGATCTGTATTTCAGATGACGATGTTATCTGACCGTAGGTAAATGCTGCAATATATTTTGCAAACTCGGGATTTATATCCCGGGAACCGCCTCTTTTACATGAATTGAGTAGGAAGAGGCACGACAGAATAAAGAAACCGGCGAGGAACAGATGTTTTTTCATACGATATATATTTGTGCTTTGTAATTGCAATATTGGGAATACAGACTTGGAGCCTGTTTAAATTTTATACGAATATTTTGTGATGTCTTTTTCTTTGTTCAAATTTAAACGGGCTCTGATATGCAAATATATAAGAATATTTCAGATAATGTTAATTTGAAAGCAGAATATACATCTCTCAAAACGCGCTGTCTGTGGGGCTTGTGAGTGATAAAAACAACGATTTGATCGGCAAAAGTGATCTTTTTGTTAAAACCGGCGTTACGATTTGTTTGTTTATTTTAACATTAATGTTGTAGACAGATCGGGCTTATTTTGCTTTTCCCTGTTTCTTTTTAGAGCGTATTATCAGAGATGCACCTGTAAGGGCTAAAGCTGATGCACCACTTATAAGTCCTATTACATCATGATCGAAAAAGAAGATAAGAATTGCAGATGCAAGAGCAAGCACTGTGGCGGCGGCGACTAAAACAATACCCCATTTTTTCATAAGTGTGTAGTCGTTTATTGTGATAATTATACAAACAGATACAGGCTAAAAGCCATTACTAACATTCCGGCAACCAACCCCGAAATGGAGATGTGGTGCTTTCCATACTTTTCGGCGCTGGGTAATAGTTCGTCAAGGGAAATAAATACCATAATGCCCGATACGGCGGCAAGTATAATACCATTCATCACCGGAGTCCAGAACTGCATGAGGAAAAGATAGGCGATAAGTGCGCCGAAAGGTTCAGCCAGCCCGGAAGCAAAGGAGTACCAGAAAGCTTTTTTGCGACTGCCTGTAGCATGATAGATGGGAACTGCTACAGCTATTCCCTCAGGTATGTTGTGTATGGCAATAGCTATGGTGATGGGGATAGCTACATCGAGCGAACCCAAAGCCGACGTAAAAGTGGCGATTCCTTCGGGGAAATTGTGTATTGCAATGGACAGGGCAACTACAATGCCGGTACGTTTCAGCGAACTTTTGCTATTCATGTCCTCTACACCCTGAATTTCGTGTGGATTCAGCGATTCGGGAATAAGGAAGTCTATCAGGTTGATAAGCGCAATACCACCGAAGAATGCGAGAATGAGATATAATGTTCCCAGTTTTTCGCCGAACGCGGATATCAATTCTATTTTTCCCTGAGGTATCATTTCCATGAACGAAACATAGAGCATAATGCCTGCTGAGAATCCTAAAGAAGCGCACAGGAATTTGGTGTTGGTATGCTTGGCTATCAGCGCGATAAGGCTGCCGATACCAGTGGATAATCCGGCAACAGCAGTGAGTATAAAAGCCAATAGTATGTTCTGTTCGGTCATTCTTGTATTCCGAATGTTAAAAAGCCGATGCAAATATACGCTTTTGCATCGGGCTATTCCAAATATTTCGGGCTGAGAGTTTCTGTTACTCTACAATAGAATTAAGATATACTTCCAGATTGGTATATGAGCGGCTGAGATTGTATTTCGTACCGTCACTACTGTCATTCGGATTGAGACCGTTCGCCTTTTCCCATTCATCAGGCATTCCGTCACCGTCGGAGTCGGTAAGGGCAGGGGTGGAATCGTAGGTCGGCCATCTTCCTACATCAGCCTGTGAGTCGATGATACCGTTTGTGCTGCCATTTGATCCCTGATATGTATATGTTCCGGTCTTTACTTCGTTTACAATACGCTTGTCCACCTCATCGCGTTTGTAGGATGCTCCTGCACCAGCGAGTACCAGTTCGTAAGCCGCTTGCGCGGTATGTGTTTCGCATTCTGCTGTATTGTATGCAGTAACAGACTTGCAATCGGCTACGGAGAATGTTCCGTTTGAGGCATTCAGGGTTATTCCATCCCAGTTATTAGTATTCACTTTACTTATTAGTGCAGGATATGTACTTACTCCCGAAATGGCTGCCGAACTACCATCGAAGTAGTTGCCGTTTACATAAAAGCTTCCATGAGTACCTTTTGCATTTACATTCTTGCCATCGTCGGCATAAGCTTCAAGAATACGGTTTACAACGTTTTTCTTGGCAGCTGTAGCCGGCCCCGGTTTGTAGTAGTTGTTTACTATGTTGTATGAGCCGCCTTCTGCGGCATAGCTGCTGTTGCTTCCCCAGTTATATAGCACATTGTTTCTGAAGTCGACTAGTTCCAGATCGGGTTTGCCTGTATAGCGGCTGCCGCAAAAGCGCGGGTTACGACTGTTGTGATGTGCCAACAGATTGTGATGGAACGATGCGCCTTGTCCACCCCATATACCGCCATATCCGTGCGACCCTTTTCCATGTACCGAGTTTGCAAGGCTTTCGGAAAGTATACACCACTGCATGGTGAAGTTTGTATTGTCGTAGAAAGATGAACATTCGTCGGTCGACCAACTCATCGAGCAATGGTCTATGATAATGTTTTTGCGTTCGCGCCCCCACAGAGCATCGTCAGCAGTTTGTTTTTCGTCTCCCATACGGAAACGCATATATCTGATGATGACGTTATCGGCTTTGATGCTTGTCGTATAATTTTTGAGGCAGATACCTTCTCCCGGTGCGGTTTGTCCGGCAATGGTAAGATTTCCGTTCTTTATTTCCAGTGAGCTTCGCAATTCGATAATACCACTTATGGCAAAAATGATGGTGCGTGCTCCAGTCTGGTTTACAGCCCATCGGAGTGTGCCTGCTGAACCGTCGTCGGCCAGCGAAGTTACTGTATATACTTTTCCGCCTGCTCCACCTGTTACATACTTGCCAGCTCCATCGGCTCCGGGAAATGCAGGTACAGTATCTCTCAGTGGTGTAGGATAGGTTATCAGTGAAGGTGTTTCCGGCGTAGGGTCGGGTGTTATAACAGTTTCACCATCGTCAGACGATGAACAGGAAAAGAGGAATAGCGAAACGGATAGAATAAGGTAAAATATTTTTCGCATGTGTTTCATGGGTTAAAATGTGAATGTGAAACAAATATATTACATCTCTTAAAAAAGATAACTATCTGTTTCTCAATTAAGGCGGAATGCCCCCGTTATTAGAACAATTTGTCACCCTCTTTCTTAGTTTATATATTAGATTTTTTTACTGCACACAATTTTGGGTTTTTACTATTTATTTTCAGCAATACGGATTTTAAATAATTATTTATACATTGGGCGCAATAACAGACAGTTTAAAATATGAAACGAGTAAAAAATAAATATATTCTAATAGCAATAGTGTTTGCAGTCAGTTTTTTAACGCAGGCTGCTTATGCTCAAAAGACACAAACGATGCTACAAAAAGAAAACCTTAAAGGGAAAGTAAAATCAGTACGTGTAACAAATGAAAGAGATTTTTATATTAAAGTCTGGTTTGACAAAACCGGTAAAATAAGCAAGAAAGAGGAAAGTCGTGTGGATATGATAGTGATATGGGATAATTACATCTACGACGAAAAAGGGCGTTTAATATCTATCAGTGTTTATAGTGAGGATAATCCGACAGAGAAAAGTGAAGTTACCTATAAATATCTCAACGATAGTGTACGGGAATCTTACAATGGAACTGATAAATACGATGAAAGAGGAAATTGTATTTTGGAAATACGACAAAGAGGTCAGGGATATGAGCATCTCGAGCGGATTTATAACCAAAATAACCAACTTGTTGAAGCATTTTCACATAATGGTTTAGAGCGGTTGAATATATGGAAAACGGATAGTGACGGAAAACGGGCATATGAGGTAACTGAATGGGTTGAACCGATGAAGAGAAATCATGTGTTTTTTGAATACAACAAATTTGGTGATGTTTCCCTGATAACTCTTAAAACGGAAAACGGATATACTATGTTGAATAAAACAGGGACAATGATATACAACGGTTATGATAGTGCAGGAAACTGGCTTGAACAAATACGTCCGGGAGATTTGTCGCGTGGTGATTATGATATAAAGAATAATTATAGAATGTATCATGAAATGTATGATACTTATCTCGACGGGTTTCACATTACACGAGTCATCGAATATTATGAGTAAATGCTGATTATAGATCAAAGTCCTGTCGTTAAAAATAAAATAAGCTTTCATTCTTCGGTCTGTAAACATTTTGTACATTTAACACCTCAATGATTAAGGAGATCGTTAAGGTTTTAAAAGTTGTGAAATGGAGGAAACAAGTTCGAAAACAAATACAGGTCTGCTGTTATTTATAATCTGTCTCGGAGCTTCTCTTGTGCCGTTTATGAGTTCGGCCCTAAATCTGGCTTTGCCCGATATCAATAAAGATTTGTCTCTGAGTGCCGTTATGTCAGGTTGGATTCCGACTTCTTATATGCTGTCGACAGCTATTCTGCAAATACCCTGTGCGCGCATTGCCGATATGATAGGCAGGCGTAAAGTGTTTATAGGCGGTGTCGTGTTGTTCTTTATATTTACGGTACTTAGCGGATTGGCTACTACGGGAACCATACTGATCGTTTACCGCTTCCTTTCGGGTATAGGCAGTGCCATGATGTTTGGTACCAGTACAGCGATACTCACATCTTCCGTACCTGCCGAGAAGAGGGGGATGGCACTGGGTGCAATAGCAGCTACAGTTTACTTCTCACTCGCAGCCGGCCCTTTTGTGGGCGGTATGCTTACCGAGTATTTCAATTGGCATAGTATTTTCTTCGTATCGGCTGCAATGAGTCTTATCGTAGCTGTGGGCGGTATGCTTATTATAAAAGATGACTGGAAAGAAGAGACACGAAGTAAGTTCGATCTTGTCGGTTCTGTACTGTTTGCCATAGGAATTTCAGCCCTTATATTCGGTTTTTCAGAGCTACCGCATGTACGTGGTTTTATTTTTATTGGTATCGGTATAGTAGTCTTGCTTCTTTTTGCTTTTTATGAAAAGAAACAGGAATTTCCTGTATTCAATATTCGTGTATTTCTCGAAAACAGAGTATTTCGTTTGTCATCTTTGTCGGCACTGATAAACTATTCTGCAACATTTGCCATCTCTTTTATGTTAAGTCTGTATCTGCAATATGTTCGGGGTCTTTCGCCACGCGATGCAGGGTTTATACTTATTATACAATCTATCGTTATGGCTGTTGTTTCACTCAGGTCGGGACGTTTGTCCGATAAAATGTCTGCCACATTTCTGGCTACATTGGGTATGGCGATTATTGCGGTAGGATTATTCGGCCTTTGTTTTATCTCCGAAACTACGAGCTATTATTTTCTGGGAGCAGTATTGTTTCTGCTAGGACTTGGGTTCGGTATATTTTCATCGCCGAATACGAATATTATAATGAGTTCGGTGGAAAAGAAACATTACGGGCTGGCATCGGCCACGATGGGAACAATGCGCCTAACGGGGCAGGCTTTCAGTATGGGAATAGCAATAATGGCGATCTCCATTACCATAGGCAATGTGGAATTGTCTCCGGCTGTGCATAGCCAACTGATGAGCAGCATGCGGATAACATTTATTATCTGTCTGGTACTGTGTTTGTTTGGTGTATATGCTTCGTCTGTAAGAGAGAAAAAGAAGAAAAGTGTTTAGATATAATGTTTGATGAAAAATCTGTTCAATAAATTAAAGAAGGATTATACAACAATAAACAGAAAGCAAAAATCCAGTGCTTTCGAGTTATTGAAATACATTGGACCCGGCTTGCTGGTAACAGTCGGATTTATAGATCCGGGTAACTGGGCATCGAACTTTGCTGCCGGATCGGAATTCGGATATGCTTTGCTTTGGGTGGTTACGCTGTCTACCATTATGCTTATCATCCTTCAGCACAATGTAGCCCATCTGGGTATCGTTACAGGACTTTGCCTTTCGGAAGCTGCAAACAAATACCTGCCGCGCACAGGTTCACGCATTGTGCTTTGGTCTGCTATCGGCGCTTCCATATCTACCTCACTTGCCGAAATACTGGGTGGGGCTATCGCATTGCACATGCTTTTCGATATTCCGATAAAAGTAGGCGCGGTTTTGGTTGCTGTTTTCGTCTTTGTGATGATGTTTTCCAATTCGTACCGGAAGATAGAACGTTATATAATTGCTTTTGTTTCGTTGATAGGGCTTTCATTTATTTACGAACTTTTTTTGGTAGATATAGAGTGGGGAACGGCTGCCAGAGCATGGGTAGTGCCTTCTGTTCCACAGGGCAGCATGCTTATTATAATGAGTGTGCTCGGTGCTGTGGTGATGCCTCACAACCTTTTTCTGCACTCGGAAGTGATACAGAGCCGTCAGTGGAATCTCGAAGATGAGGCGGTGATCGAAAAGCAGTTGAAATACGAATTCTTCGATACGTTCTTTTCCATGCTTATAGGCTGGGCGATAAACAGCGCCATGATATTACTGGCGGCAGCTACCTTTTTCAAACAGGGAGTAGTGGTTGACGATCTGCAACAGGCGCATTCGCTGTTAGAACCTTTACTGGGAAGTAATGCGGTAATCATTTTCGCTGTGGCATTGCTGTTTGCAGGAGTTTCATCGTCTATGACATCGGGAATTGCGGCAGGCTCTATTTTCGCGGGAATGTATGACGAACCTTATAATATAAAAGATATCCATTCGCGTGTAGGTATTCTTATCTCTCTGGGTGTTGCTCTGCTTATTATATTTATGATAGGCGATCCCTTCAAAGGGCTGATCATATCGCAGGCTATACTGAGTATGCAGTTGCCGATAACCGTATTTTTGCAGGTACGGCTTACCTCGTCGAAAGAGGTAATGGGCAAATATGCGAATACTACATTTACAAAGATAATGCTATATGGTATTGCATCTATAGTGACTTTTCTGAATGTGTTGTTGCTACTGAGCTTCTTTGTGGATATAAAATTGTAATTCAGATAAGCTGGCGTATGCAATACGCCCCTACAACCTAGTCATGTCTCGTAAAATTATTGTGTCTTTATTCTCAAAATAACTATCTTTATCGCTCATTATAGATATTATGAATATGAAAAAATATATGATTTTTGCCCTTTGCTGTGTATTCACAGCGGGTGTGCTTTCCGGTTGCGGATCGAAACCGAAGACTGATGAAGCCGGAGATAAGACTGTTTCGACAGCAAAAAGTGAAGCTCCCAAAGAGAAGTTTGTAAAAATGGCAGCAGAAGCTAATAAAAAAATGCCGTTGGTAGTACCCGGAGGTTTGCGTCAGGATAAGGAAGAAGCTTTATCGAAGACCGAATATAAATATCATTATACATTTACGAAAGAGCCTGCCGTATCGGCTGAGGAATTTGTAAGGAGTACGAAGCCTATGCTGTCAATGGGTTTGAAGACAGTGAAAGATGACAATGTGGATATGCTTCGCAAGGAGAAGATAACGCTGATCTATGCGTATCACAAGATGGACGGTTCTTTATTTGCTGAGGTGAAGATTTTACCGGAGGAGTATAGTAAATAATGCGAATCAGTAGTTGAAATTATATGTTTGTTTATTAGTTACTAGTTACTTTGCCCTTTGGGCAGTTACAAGTTACAAGTAAAACTCTTTATTTATCGTCTCCAGATCGTGCTTTAGCCCGCGCCGTTAGCTTTATGGACGGGGTACCCGTAGGGAGAGAAAGGCGTAAAACAAAAACGTGTTTGAGCTTAGTTGTCGGTTCGTATTATGCAAAAGCCATGGGCGAGTTTTTTTGTTTAGCCTTTGAGCCCTCTAACGGGTCGTCCTATGAAGCGTGGCGCTAAAGACTTTTTGATTCCTTTTGGGGCTTAGGCCAAAAGGAATGCAAGCAATCTGTAATTGCGCGCAGTAGAAAATAAACAAACGATTATTCAATACAATCTCAAATACTGATTGGCATAAATAAAAATAGAAAAGTTTATCTATATGTCAGTTAGCAGTGATCAGTCAACAGTTAACATGAAAAAGTAATGACAAGTAAAAACATCAGAAATCCGTTACTTTCGTTACATTTTAGTTAAAATATCAGGGCATGTTGTAGGGGTATAATATTTTACGCCCAAAATGAGAATAATGCTTCTAAAAGCGGGCGGATGATAATCCACCCCTACAGGCAAAGCCGCGAAAAAAAGGATGTGTAAGAGTGGGGAATGGCGAAGAGAGTAACAGGATACGAAAAACAACGTAATTCATTACTTTCGTTACATTTTAGTTAAAAAATAAATTCAAACAATTGAATAACAATATTATACGATTATGGTAAAACATATAGTGATGTGGAAGCTCAAAGAAGAGGCTCATGGAAACGATAAGGCTGCCAATGCCAAACTAATTAAAGAAAAACTGGAAGCTTTGAGTGGAAAAATAGACGGCTTGCTGAAAATAGAAGTCGGCATTGATTTTCTCGGAGGAGGTAACTTTGACGTCGTTCTTTATTCCGAACTGTCGAAAAAAGAAGATCTCGATGTATATCAGAACCATCCGTTACATCAGGCTTTACTTCCTTTTATCAGGGAAGCTGTTACGGACAGAAAAGCTGTAGATTACGAAATTTGATATGCAGCAGGAAGATATAATAAAAGATATCCGTACGCGTTGCCGTATGGGAATGAATGGTATTACCTCTACCAGTATGCGGCAGAAAGGGCTTGCATATAAGGTGAATTTTGGCTTAGCTATCCAACAGATAAAAGAACTCTCGGAGCGTTATCAGCCCGATAAGGAGCTTGCCGAAACATTATGGAAAGAAGATACCCGCGAACTGAAAATACTGGCAACCCTGCTTTATCCTGTTGCGGAATTTACAGAAGAAACGGCTAACGAGTGGGTAACTGCAATCCCCAATCAGGAGATACGCGAGCAGGTATGTATGAATCTGTTTCAGAATTTGCCTTTTGCCGGAAAAGTGGCTATAGAATGGGGAGGCAATGCCGATGAGGATATCCGCACAACAGGTTATTGGCTTGTTGCCAGACTGTACCTGATAAAGAAAGCTGAAAATATACTTCCGGATGCCTTTAACTATATCTGGAATGATGCGGTCTCTGATAATATATCGTTGAGGAATGCCGCTTTACAAGCGTTGAAGCATATCGGTCGGCAGTCGGAAAGTACCGCCGATAATATCTTAAAAAAATTGTCTGTATATAAAGAAAGTTCCGACCTTGTAAAACAAGAGGCGTATAACGGACTGGCTTTTGAGTTTGAGTATTATTTTGATAAATAATAGAATATGATTTCCTACTTTAGTGTCATACTACTGGTTGCTATTTCTATAGCCTTGCCTATATATCTTTTGATCGGGCATTTCTTGCAAGGTAGGAAATCTCCGAAAATAGTTCTTGTATTGTCAGCTTTATGTAGCTTTAATGTGATCGCAGCCATATTGCTGATAGCCCTGTTTTCTGAAGGGAGGGATCTGGCGGCAATGGCAGCTATGGCATTATTTATTCTGGCTGCTTTTTTTGTCGTGTTGATCGTATTGATTATGCTTTTCAAGAAGATGAAAGGCCGGGCCAGAGCCGGATATGATGATCTTCCCGATTGAATAAAAATGAGTTGTGAATCCGAAAACCTTATAACTCTGAGTATTATTCCGATAAATAAAATAAGCTCCTCCCCAACCCCTCCAAAGGGAGGGGCTCAATACTATGCCACGAAAAAGGCATTGGAGGTATATCAATTTAGAAAAAATATTCGCTTTGCGCATCCTCCCCTTTTGGAGAGGTTAGGAGGGGTGCCTGGTTTTTTTACTTGCCTATGGCATAGCGAAATCCTACATAAAATTTACGTCCTTGTGTAGGCCCCCATACCATAGTAGCATCGAAATTGTCATCGAACGGGTTTTCGGCTGAGATAATCGGATTCTTCTGCTTGAAGTCGGTAATATTCTCAGCTCCCGCATATACACTCCATGTACGGAAGTTCTTTGTGATCTGCGCATTCAGTATGGTGAACGAGTCGAATGTGGTTTTCCACAGCGGGTTCACAGCATCGGGTGTCGGCATGCGGCCACCACCATTAAACTGAGCGGTGAGGTCGAACACCCACTTTCTCATTTTGGTTTCGTACGATGCTGTAGCAAGTGCTTTGTAATCGCTTACTAACGGTTTCTTCATCAGCTTGTCGCCGTATTGGGTCTTTGCATTCATCCAACGGTATGCGCCGAGTATGTTGAATCCTCTGAACAATGGGTACGACACTTCCACCTGAAAGCTGTTGGCATACGATTTACCGTTGAGATTGTAGAATCTCACAGCATGGGGATCACTGTCTACATCGGTCACCACCTGATTGTCAAAGTCAGTACGGTACCATTCTCCCGATATGGTGAGTTCCTCGCCTTTTACAGGGATATGGAAAGAGACACTAGCACCGTAGTTCCATGCCGATTCCTGTTTCAGGTTTTCCGCTATCTGTATCTTACGGCTGCTGGCAAGGTAGAAACTGTTTTCGGGCATCACAAATACGGTGCGATAGCCTTTTCCGGCAGAAGCCCTCAGATTGACCCAGTCGGCAGGCATATATTTCAGGTGCAGACGCGGAGTGACGAATACCTTGTCGTGCAGGGTACTGTAGTCGGCACGTATTCCGGCCAACGCAATAAACTTATCGTCCTTGTTGAAAGTGTATTGTGCATATCCGCCTGTTGTAGTCTCGTGATCGGGCTGATAGGTCAATGGCTGGTTCAGGATGATAGTCTGGTTGTATTGATCCCAGTTCATACTTAGCCCTGTGCTTAATTGATGCTCTTTACCTAGTTGGGTTTCATACATCAATGAGGCGTACAGATTGCTGCCATACACGTTATATTTTTGCAGTGCATAACGCGATTTCTGATCCTGATACGATCCCGTAAATATCAGGGCGATGTTGCCATTGCGCTCTTCATCGAGTATATAGGAGTTTTTGGTATAGAACTCGCCTCTGTTTGCTTTTACCGATATCTCATACGGATTGTCTTTATTGACGGAAGCATCGTTGAGCGTGTGCATTGTCTGTCCACTGGTACGATAGTCCTGTAAAAAGCGGAATCCGAACTGGGAAGTGTATCTGCCCGACATATAGTGCCAGCGGTTCATTATGTTGAACTGATGCTTTTTAGGCATATCGAGGAAACTGTCGTCGTTGTCGTCATGCGAAGCCTGTTCGTTCGAGTAATGGAGGAATACACCTGTATTGAGCTTATCGTTCAATATGAACGCAGCATCGGCATTGGCTTCGTAGCGTCCGGCATCGCTGGCAAATACATTCAGACTGAGCGGATCGGCACTGTTAGGCTTCTTGTATTCCACATTCATCTGTCCGGTGATGGATTCGTATCCGTTCTTTACTGAGGCTGCCCCTTTCGATATCTGTATGCTTTCCATCCATGGACCGGGTATATAATCGAGTCCGTAGGTAGAAGCAGGGCCTCTGAAGTTAGGATAGTTTTCGGTCAATGTCTGTACGTATGTCCCTGCCAGTCCGAGCAGTTGAATCTGTTTTGCTCCGGTAACGGCATCGCTGAACGATACGTCTACCGAGGGGTTGGTCTCGAAGCTTTCGGAGAGGTTACAGCAGGCTGCACGATGCAGCTCCTTTACCGTTATCTTTTCGGTCTGTAATATCTCTTTACGTGATTTGATGGTTCCGGGAGGTGTCTTTTCAATGACTACTTCGCCCAGCTCATTACTCTCTTCGAGGACAATGTTCTGTATGTCTGCAAAATCGTGGATATGGACTACCTTGTCTTTGAATCCCACATAAGAGATTGCCAGCATGTGGTCTTTATGTGGGGTTCCGGCTATTTCGAAATAGCCTTTGTCGTCTGTTACTACACCGATCTTTGCATTTTCCCATTTGACGGATGCACCTATCAGAGGTTGTTTCTGAGCATCGAATACATATCCTTTTAGTGTCTCTTTGCCGAATGCCAGAGCAGGGAGTAACAGTAGTATAATAAATATCTTAATTGTTTTCATTTGATTTTCAATAATATAGTTTATATAATACAATAATGCTTTATCGCATATCAATACTGATACACAACAAGTAGCGATGTATTAATAAATCAAATGATAAGTACCCGTATGAGGGAGAGGTATTCGCGTGGCGGAATATCCGGAGGGGATTTGAACAGGGAATAATGGTCTGCGAACTCTGTCGTATCAGGCAGGAGCGCTGATGCTAATATAAGCGAATTGTCGGAAATCCATACAACTGGAGTAGCTACATGCGGACGAAACGATGCCGCATCTATGTCTATCGACAAACGTGATGCCTGACAATGTGTTTCGCCGGAGAATGCTGTAGTTTCACACGAATCGTGACTTTCTGCTTCGGTAGCAGCACAACAAGGGGCTGTGGCATCTGTATGTTGTTCATGACTAATAGCACAGCAGGTATGCTGTTGAGCCATAATGAGAGTTTGCCCGCTGCAAGATGCACAGCAATAGTTGATTATAGTTACCCCTGCACCTGTAAAGAAAACGGTTGCGGCAGCTATAACTAGTATTATATTTTGAGCAAATCTTTTCATAATTCTCTGCAAAAGTAAAGAATTGTTCTAAATAACGAGCTATTCAGGACAAGTTTTTAGGATTATTAGATATTCTCCGTATCACAGATTTTTGACCACAGGGTAGTCTATATCGTATTTCTCTTTCATAAAGAGGAAGAACATATACAGCTTGTACTCGAAGTCGAGCCCGTAACTTATATTCGGATCATAATTTATAGGAGCCTCGTATATGTAAGGATTGAATTGAAGCGACTGATTATGGCGGCTGTTCCATGCTGAGACCATAATTGTATTCTTTGTTTTCAGATATGGAACGGAATAGTATTCTTTAGGCAGTTGTGTTTTCAGGAATGTATCATATCCCGCATCGAGGACAGTAATGTCGTATCCGTCTTCATTATCAGCCACCCCGCTGTCCCACCATGTTTTTGTAGTGATAAGGATAACATTAGGCCAAGGTTTGCAAGTATTAGGGGTTATATCCGTCGCTCTAAATTTATAAGTCGACTCTATTGCTGCGAGGTGAATGTATTTATTCTCCAGCGAATCTTCTTCCGGATATCCGTCTATAACAAAGAGTATTCTTTGAGGATGATCTGTCGCAGTAGTCTTTCCGATGAGAGAATCGGCTAGCTGCTGTAAACTGATGAGTTTGTCACTCTGTGCAAATGTGCAGAGGGGTAATATAACTAATAATAAGATGATGGTCTTTCGCATTGCAGTCTGTTTATCAGATTGGTTTCAAAGGTAAAGAAAAATAATATGGCGTGATTGTCTTGGAGATGTATTTTTCTTTTTAAAGTTTATCTATATATCAGTTAGCAGTGACCAGTCAGCAGTTAACAACAAAAAACGATCTTTGACAAGTATGGATTTAAAGGATTAAAATTTAAAACTAAAAGATTGAATTTTTTGTGAGAAATGTCAGGTTTTAGTTAAAATTATTTCACGCGAAGAAGTAAAGGAAAAAATCTAAGATTACATATACTGCGCTCCTGTGACCGCTGGTTGTTAACTGATAACTGTTGGCTGTTAACTGTACAACTTTGTCAGGTTTTAGTTAAAAAAGAAAGGAGACTATAGCCACAGCTACAATCTCCCTATACGATCTTTGAAATATTTATCCTTTCAGTGCTTTATCCATAGCGGCAGCAGCCTTACGTCCGTCTCCCATAGCAAGGATAACGGTTGCTCCTCCACGTACAATATCTCCTCCGGCATATACATCGGCCAGATCGGATTGCATTGTGTCCTGATTGACAATAATTGTTCCCCATTTGGAGATTTGCAAACCTTTAAAAGTCGATGGAATCAGAGGATTTGGCGAAACGCCCACACTGACGATCACCTCGTCTACATCGAACCATTCAGTTGCACCTTCGATAGGCACAGGTTTGCGACGACCTGAAGCATCGGGCTCCCCAAGTTCCATTTTTTGGAGCAGCATCCGTTGTACACGACCATTCTCATCACCCTCATAGCGAACAGGGTTATGTAGGGTATGGAATTCAATTCCTTCTTCTTTCGCGTGTTTTACCTCTTCTATACGTGCCGGCATTTCTTCTTCTGAACGGCGATACACGATCATAGCCCTTTCTGCACCCAGACGCTTAGCAGTACGCACAGCATCCATTGCGGTATTTCCGGCGCCTACGATGGCTACTTTCTTGCCTTTCTGCACAGGAGTGTCACTCTCAGGATTCGAAGCATCCATCAGATTGACACGAGTAAGGAACTCGTTGGACGACATCACGCCTATCAGGTTTTCCCCCGGTATATTCATAAAGTTGGGCAGTCCTGCGCCACTGGCAACAAAGATACCTTTAAAGCCTTCTTCGTGCAGGTCTTCGTATGTTATGGTTTTACCGACTATGCAGTTGTTTATAAACTTAACACCCATCTGGCGAAGTACATTTATCTCTACATCGACTATTTCGTTTGGCAGACGGAACTCAGGAATACCATATTTAAGTACGCCACCAATCTCGTGTAATGCTTCAAATACGGTAATGTCGTATCCCAGTTTAGCCATATCGCCTGAGAAAGACAGTCCGGCAGGACCTGATCCTACTACGGCTATTTTAATGCCATTAGGCTGAGCAAGTTCTGGTATAGCTATCTGTCCGCTTTCGCGCTCATAGTCTGCAGCGAAACGTTCCAGATAACCGATAGCCACAGGCTCTTTCTTCATCTTCTGTATGTAGATACACTTGGCTTCGCATTGTTTCTCCTGTGGGCAGACACGTCCGCATACAGCAGGCAGTGCACTCGTCTCTTTCAGTACCTTAGCCGCTTCGAGGAAGTTTCCGCGCTCTATATTCTTTATGAAAGAAGGTATCTGTATATTTACGGGACATCCTTCCATGCAGGTAGGGTTGGCACAGTCGAGACAGCGCGCTGCTTCATAAACGGCTTGTTCGGCTGATAGTCCCAGATTTACTTCTTCTTTCAGTGTATGGCTTCTGTACTCGGCATCGAGTTCCGGCATGTGTACACGTGGTCTGTCACCGCGTTCTTTGGCTTTCATATTCTTGCGGAGTTCCTCTCTCCAAGCCTCACTCCGGCGTGCCTGTATATATTCTTGTTCTGTCATATTTGGTTGTTGGATGATAGCTGTTAAATTAATTGATGTTAGTTGTATGCTCGTAGTCTCATCAACATTTCATCGAAGTCTACTTCGTGTGCATTGAATTCAGGTCCGTCGACACATACAAACTTCGTTTTACCACCTACTGTGACACGACATGCTCCACACATTCCGGTGCCGTCTACCATGATGGTATTCAGCGACGCTATTGTCGGGATGTTGTATTTCTGGGTAAGAAGGGAAACGAATTTCATCATAATAGCAGGTCCTATGGTTACACACAGGTCTACCTGTTCGCGGTTTATTACCATTTCAATGCCGTTTGTGATGAGCCCTTTGTGTCCGTATGTACCATCATCGGTCATTACTATTACTTCATCCGAATATTCGGCGACCTGTTTTTCCAGAATTACGAGGTCTTTCGTGCGAGCTGCCAGTACGGATATTACTTTGTTACCTGCACGTTTCATCGCTTCTATTATAGGTAGCATCGGGGCTATACCTACACCTCCTCCGGCGCAGATTACCGTACCGTATTTTTCGATGTGGGTGGCTTGTCCGAGAGGTCCTACGACGTCTGTGATGTAATCACCTACATTGAGGTCGCATATCTTACGAGACGAAGCTCCTACTGCTTGTATAACTATGGTTATAGTTCCTTTTGTTAAATCAGAGGCAGCAATGGTAAGAGGAATGCGTTCGCCTTTTTCTCCTACTCTGATGATAACAAAATGTCCGGCTTTACGGCTTTTGGCAATAAGGGGAGCCTCCACCTCAAATTTGACTACATTCTCAGAGAAATACTCTTTGTCTACAATCTTATTCATTAAAAATATCAGTTTAAGATTAGGTATCTATTGTTTGAGTTTAGTTGCATTTTAACTATTGAGATAATCAGAATGACAAAGTTACGACAAAGTTTATATCTAATAGCAACTCGAGCGACTAAAATATCATTAATATTTCTTTGTTTTTATATTTAAACAGAAATACAATGATAGTTGAGATATACTAAAGAAGTCAGACAAACTCCATTGTTTTTCGAATAAAAGCACCCGATATGACAGGGGTGAAATGACAAATAGTAAAATATTTAAGTCGAAAAAAATCATATTTTTTTTAATTCACAAATTTATATTTTATTGATTATGTGGTTTTTATCAGTGTAGTGCCTCTGGAAAAAGTTATATCAGAAATTAAATGATTGCTTTTCTTTTCTCTATGTCCTAGCTTTGTAAAATAAGTAAGGCAACAATATAGCTGTTTGAATTTTCATAAGCCCATTAAACAATATGTATTCGTTTGGTAATCTGAAAAACAATAACCTTGCTATAAGTAATGACAATGACTGGTCTGAAATAACCTTGAGGGCTACAGTGATTGCCTCTGATAGAATAAGGGAGACTGCAACAAAACTGATTCCGTTATTTCTACCTGTACAGATATTTCAGAATGCTTTTGCCCTAAGGATTAGAATATTATCAGTAGAAAAAGTCAATATAAAAATAACGAATGGTGCAGGGGCACCAGTGTATCTTCGCCAATATATACCTAGTTCTGTGGATAATGAACTCAGAATAAGTATTTCAGGTTGGAAATACGGAGATTATAATATTTGCTTTACCAATTCGTCCGGAGTTGCTATTGCAGCAGGAGAATTCAGCATACATTAGATCTAATTAGGCTAAAAGATAATTCCCATACCAGACTTAGCTTATTTACAATTATTAATGGGAAATCTTTTGCAACAGCTACTTGCAAATAGCTATTTTGGAAAGAGTGAATCTTGTAGATTCGCTCTTTCTGCCTTTTAGAAGAAGAATTGTATCCAGCAATAAGATAAGACCGCTATTATAATCCAGAGTAATACGCCTTGCATGAACGTATTGACTCCTGTTTTCTTTACTTCATCTATATTGATAGACGTACCTATAAAGAACAGTGATATCATCATCCCTCTTTTGCCCAGCCAGCTCAGGTGCTGGTTGGTTTCTTCCATTCCGGGTATGTAGTTGCCTATCAGTATAGCTACGACAAACAGAAAAATGAACCAGGGGATATTTATTCTCGAAGTGTTGTTCTTATTGAAAAAGGCAATACACAATGCCAGCGGGATAATCCACAGTGTGCGGGTAAGCTTCACTGTCGTTCCAACCTGTAAGGCTTGCTCTCCGTATGCGGAACAAGCACCGACGACAGAACTTGTATCATGGATCGCTATTGCTGCCCAATAACCGAAATGCGTCTGATCCATATTTAATAAATGTCCTATAGCCGGAAATATGAATAGGGCAACCGCATTCAGTACAAAGATGACTGCCAGCGAAAAGCTGATCTGATTGTTTTTGGCATCTATCACCGGAGCGATGGCTGCGATGGCACTCCCCCCACAAATAGCTGTTCCTCCCGAGATAAGCATAGACGTATTTTTCTCCACTTTGAATAATCGTCCCAGTAGTATGCCACTGATCATGGTTACTGCTACCGACACGATGGTAATCATAAATCCGGTTCTTCCTGTTTGTACTACATCGTGGACAGACATTGCAAATCCCATACAAACAATAGAGCCTTGCAACAAGTATTTAGTCAGCCGTCCTGTTTTTAGAGTCTCATCTCCTTTATAGAAGAAAGCAAGCAGAATACCTAGTAGTAAAGCTAAGGGTGCAGAAAAGAAAGGGAATAAACAGCAGATCGGGATAATGTAGTATAATTTGCTTAAAATCTTTTGCATAACTTTATTGTCCTAACAGCTTGAGAGCCTCATTTTCACACTGAGTCATATAGGCTCTTTCTTTTGGCGTTTTATCATTGATGCCGCAAAGATGCAGGATTCCGTGTATAACAACTCTAAGCAATTCATTATTATAATCGGTTTGGAATTTTTCAGAATTACTCTTTACCGTATCGAGGCTGATGAATATATCACCCGAAATAATATCATCTTCCGTATAATCGAAGGTAATGATATCAGTGTAATAGTCGTGCTGTAAATATTCCTTATTCACTTCCAATATCTTTTCATCGGAACAAAAAATATAGCCAATATCACCGACTTTCTTATTGTGAGTAGCTGCAACTGTTTTTATCCAACTTGTTATTTCTCTCTTCTTGATAGAAGGCATCTTGACTCCTTCGGCATGATATATTACAGGCATAATGTTATGAGATTAGAAGTGAATTTACAAGTGCAAAGGTAACTTTATTTTTAGAGTTAAGTTCTAGAGAACAGACTTAAATTAAGGATAGACTGCAAATCAATTTTAACTAAAACCTCACATTTCTTACAAGTTTATTAGTTTATAGTCCACTAGCTTGCTAGTATTATTTTCTGTTTTTCGTAGGGGCTGATCCGCGTGTCTGCCCGTTTATTTGATCTTCAGGCGAACCCATGGATTCGCCCCTACAAGCTCGTTCCCTTTTGAGGCTCTGCAACCCCCTCTCACTTTGGAGAGGGTCGGGGTGAGGTGAATTTTAACTAAAAACCTCACATTCCTGACAGAAATTCCAATCTTTAAACTCTTAAACTTTTAGAGCCTGTTTAAATTTTACCAAAACATTTTGTTATCGTCCTTTTTTCGTTCATTTTCAGTCTCTTTTTGTCCGATTTTCCCCTTTCTTCAGCTTGAATAGCCCGCTATTCGCGCTTCAGATAAGAAAAAATCATTCCAAAAATAGTTCTGAAAACCTAAACGAATAAAATTTAAACAGGCTCTAGATCGTATGTTATTTCAAAGACCACTTTCTCTATAGATAAATCTTTTCATTTTCCCTATATCTGTCCTGAGTCAGTAGATGCGAAACTCACCTATCGGTTATAGATAAAACTTATACGCACATAAACAAACACTATTCCGTATCGTGTCAAACTATAAGAATATTCTTATAACTTTGGGCTATTATAAAGATTAACTAATAATTTCATCATTATGAAAAACATTGCAAGAAAAACATTGGATGAGTTCATCATCGAAAGACAAGAGGACTTTAAGTACTCTACAGGTGAGCTTTCGCGTCTTCTCAACTCAATTCTTTTGGCAGCCAGGGTAGTGAGCTATAAGGTCAATAAGGCCGGACTGGTAGATATATTAGGGGCTGTAGGTACAACCAATGTACAAGGTGAAGATCAGAAGAAATTGGACGTGTATGCCAATGATGTATTTATACAGACTTTGGTAAACAGGGAAATAGTATGTGGTATAGCATCCGAAGAAAACGACAATTTCATTACCATACAAGGATTGGACGAAGGCCACAATAATAAATACGTAGTATTGATGGACCCCCTTGACGGATCGTCGAACATAGAAGTAAATGTTTCAGTTGGGACAATTTTCTCTATCTATCGCCGTATTTCGCCGATCGGCTCACCTGTAACGATGGAAGATTTCCTTCAGCCGGGAGTCAATCAGGTCGCAGCCGGATATATCCTATACGGAACATCTACCATGATTGTATATACTACCGGACGCGGAGTGAACGGATTTACATTGAATCCGGCAATCGGAAGTTTCTATCTGTCGCATCCTGATATGAGATGCTCTAAAAATGCTAAAACATATTCCATCAATGAGGGTAATTATGTACATTTCCCTCAAGGTGTGAAAGACTATATTAAATACTGTCAGGAAGAAAAGGATGAACGCCCTTATACAGCCCGCTACATCGGAAGCCTTGTTTCCGACTGTCACCGCAATCTGATAACAGGCGGTATCTATCTTTATCCGTCTACGCATAAAGCGCCAAAAGGAAAGCTCCGTCTGCTATATGAATGTAATCCGATGGCATTTATTACAGAACAGGCCGGAGGTAGTGCCACAGATGGTAGAAACAGAATTCTGGAGTTGCAGCCTACCGAGCTTCATCAACGCACACCGTTCTATTGCGGAAGTGCTAATATGGTAGAAAAACTCAAAGATTTCATTGCTCAGGCAGACGAAAAAGAAACTAAAAAATAGAAAAAGATAAGCTCCCGCAACAAATAAAGAATTGCGGGAGTTTTTATTTAGAGTCTGTTTAAGAATCTGTAGTAAATATTTTGGTAAAATTTAAATAGACTCTTAAACAGACTCTTATATTTGTATAATATAGGATGAACCTTAGCAGACATCAAACGGATTTGATTCTGCCTTCGGCTTTCACTATATTTGTGTCAATAACAGATTTGCTATGATAGAACTGGAATTTAATTTGAATGAAGAAGATCATTTGAATCTTCAACTTTATGCTGCTTCACAGAACCCCCTCATCAAAAAACAACGGAAAAGGAGGGCATTTCTAATATCAGGACTCTTTGTCCTTTTTGGTATTGTTTCTTTTTATTCCCTGTCGTCTTATGCCGGATGTATTTATATTGTACTGGGGGTTATATTTTTTATCCTTTATCCGTTCTATTCAACTTGGCTTTACAAACGTCACTTCAAGCGTCATGTAAAACAATATTACGATCAGGCAGCAAGCAATCATATTTCGATGAAGATAGATGATGAAAATATAATGACATACGATGCTAAGGGAGAAAGTACAATAAAAATAAAGAGCCTGATTGAAATTATAGAGATCAGCGACTATTTCTATTTACAGCTTAGTAAGGCAGCATACCATGTAATCCCAAAGAAGAAGATTAATTCTGTGGAATTGTTGCGTCAGCACTTAATAAAATGTGCAAATGCCTATAATATTCCTGTAACTATCGATCTCAATTGGAAATGGAAGTAAAGCCTGAATCCGTCACACTGGAATACGAACTTACTGCAGATGATTTTCTGAATCTTCAACTATATTATGCGTCGACAGACGAAGCAGCAAGAAAACAGCGCAAAAAAGAAAAATACAGGATGCTCGGTTTGTCTGTTCTTTGTGGTCTGATATTGCTGTTCGAAGGAGATTACCGTATCTATTCATATCTCTTCTTAGGGTCGGCACTATTGTTTTTTCTTGTCTATCCATGGTGGTCTGCATGGTTCTATAAACGAATGTATAAGCGGCAGATAGCCGAAACTATGAAAGAGAGTTTTCCACATGCTACAAAACTTTTATTGGATGCCGGCGTTATAGATGTCGATACTAAAAACGGATACAGCCGTTTTACTGCATATGATGTGAAATCAATAACCGAAACAGGAGCATACTTTTTTATAACAATGTCTCAGTTTATTACAGTTATTATCCCTAAGAGCAGAAAGGATAATACGACAACAGAGGAGGTTGAAAGCCTGTTGAGGGCATACGAAGCAGATTATAAAGTTCCGTATAATAAAAATATAGACTGGAAGTGGAAATAGCAAAGTTTTAGCATATTTCACATTTTAGTTAATAATTTTAGGCAAAAATGTAATCTCTAGTTTGCATTTTTAGTACATTTGTACCGGCAAAAATTAGGAGAACTTTATGATCTTCGTGACTATAACCTGAAATAACAACAAGTATATTATATATCATGGAATTAATAAAACAAATCGTAGAAAGGGCTAAATCGAACAAACAACGCATTGTTTTGCCCGAAGGAACAGAAGTAAGGACTATTAAGGCTGCCGATCAATTGATTGCGGACGGTGTTGCCGATATTATTCTAGTTGGGGATACAAAGGAAATCAAAGACCTGGCGGCAAGCCTCGGATTGAAAAATATAGATAAGGCGACAATTGTTGATCCTGCGGGTTACGAAAAGAAGGAAGCCTATACCAATCTCCTTTTTGAATTGCGGAAAGCTAAAGGAATGACCATCGAACAAGCTGCCAAGCTGGCAGAAGACCCTTTGTATATAGGATGTCTGATGATTAAAAACGGTGATGCCGATGGTGAAATAGCCGGAGCACAGAATACAACAGGTGATGTACTTCGTCCTGCACTCCAGATTATAAAAACGGCACCCGGAATCAGTGTTGTATCAGGAGCTTTTTTGATGTTCACTACTCAGAAGCAATACGGAAAAGACGGACTACTGGTAATGGCAGATTGTGCTGTAACTCCCGATCCTACAGCCTCTCAATTAGCTGAAATTGCTGTTGCAACAGGCAACACAGCGCGTGCACTTGTGGGCGAAGAACCACAGGTTGCTATTCTTAGCTTCTCTACAAAAGGAAGTGCTAAACACCCGTTGGTAGATAAAGTGATAGAAGCTACACAACTTGCACAGAAAATAGATCCTACCATGAATATTGACGGAGAACTACAGGCCGATGCTGCTCTCGTTCCGGCTGTAGGCAGCCAGAAAGCACCGGACAGTAAAGTTGCAGGTAAGGCAAATGTACTTGTATTCCCGTCACTCGAAACGGGTAATATTGCTTACAAGCTCGTGCAGCGTCTTGGTGCAGCCGAAGCCGTTGGCCCTATCCTTCAGGGAATGGCCGCTCCGGTACACGACCTCTCGCGTGGCTGTTCGGTAAGCGACGTTTACAATATGGTGGCTATTGCAGCAAATCAGGCTATTGCAGCTAAAAACAGATAATAAAATAATTATGAATTACAAATGGCTCATAACCAACAACTCATAATTCATAATTCAAAACTTATAATTTTAAAAAACACCTATGGCAGAAATCATAGAACCTATTGAGGAATTCGGACTAAGTACCAAACATAAAAAAAGGTCGCTTTTTTCCAAAATCGGAGTTGTCGGCTGTGGTCGCGATGGCAGGCATATTGTTAGCCTTACAGCCCTTTCGGGAATGGAGGTGGTTTTCATCGAAGTGTCCGACGAAAGAATACAGGAGGCCTTGAGAGATATAGAAAACGGCCTTGATACAAAGATCGAAAACTGGGGGTTGACCCAGAGTGAAAAGCGTGCTACTATGGGACGCGTAAAAGGATCGCTTAACTATAGCGATCTGAAGGGATGCGACTTCGTTATCGAATGTATCCGTTACGAAGCCAATGGAGAGCGCAGTATAGAACTTCGTAAAGAAGTATTCCGTAATCTGGAACTGGTTTTGGCCCCCGATGCAATCATTGCTACCAATGCCACTACCGTTATCATAAGCGAGCTGGCAGCAGACCTTACGCATAAAGAACGCTGTATAAGCCTGCATTTCCCGATTACACACACCGAAGCAAAATTGCTCGAAGTGGTAAGGGGTACATTCACATCACAGGAGGCTATAGATAAGATATATCTGTTTGCCAACATGATCAAATATACACCTATACCTGTCCACGAAAGTAGCGGCCTTGTCAGTTTCCGCTTGTTGATCATCATGCTCAACGAAGCCTGTGAAATATGGATGGAAAATGTAGCCTCTATCGAGGATATCGACAAAGAGTTTACCATTATATACGGTCAGCGGTATGGTATATTCCATCTGGCAGATATTATTGGTATAGAGAAGCTTGTGATGATGATGGAAGACATGTTCCACGAATACGGAGACAAGAAGTATAAGGCGTCGCCTGTGCTTTGGCGCCTCTACCGTTCCAAACAACTTGGTAAATCTACAGGCAGAGGATTCTATATCTACGACAAGGCAGGAAAGCAACTTGGTCTTAACAATTTAATTTAACAGCATGAAGATATTAGTATTGAACTGTGGCAGTTCATCTATCAAATATAAGCTCTTCAATATGGAGAGCAATGAAGTGGTGGCTCAGGGAGTTGTCGAGAAAATAGGACTGAAAGGATCGTTTTTGAAGTTCCCGCTGCCAAATGGAGACAAAGTAGTACTGGAAGGAGAAATTCTGGAGCATCAGGCAGGTATAGAATATATACTCGGTGTTCTTACCAGCGAAAAATATGGTTGTCTCAAGTCTTTGGACGAAATAGATGCAGTAGGGCATCGCGTTGTACATGGTGGCGAAGAGTTCAACAGCAGTGTGTTTATTACCGATGAGGTGATAAAGAAGATGGAGGAGTGTATCGAACTTGCACCTCTGCACAATCCGCCTAACCTTGCCGGAATATATGCCGTAAGAGAACTTATGGGCGATATACCTCAGGTTGGCGTATTCGATACCGCATTTCATCAGACAATGCCGCCCGAAGCCTATATGTACGGATTGCCATACTCCCTGTATGAAAAATATGCTATCCGTCGCTACGGATTTCATGGTACAAGCCACCGCTATGTGTCGCGTAAAGGCTGTGAGTCGTTGGGCGTACCTTACGAAAGCCAGCGTATCATTACAGCACACATCGGTAACGGAGGTTCACTGGCAGCTATCAAAGACGGTAAGTCTATAGACACATCTATGGGAATGACGCCGGTAGAAGGCTTGTTGATGGGTACACGTTGCGGAGATGTAGATGCGGGTATTGTTTCATTTATTATGGAGAAAGAGAATATCGGCACACAGGCCATTTCTACTCTGGTGAACAAGCATAGCGGTCTGTTAGGCGTATCAGGCGTATCTTCCGATATGCGTGAGCTCAATGCAGCTATGGAAGCCGGAAACCCGAGGGCTAAACTGGCATTCGATATATTCGTTCACCGTATCAAAAAATATGTGGGTGCTTATGCAGCTGTTCTCGGAGGGGTTGATATACTGATGTTTACCGGAGGTATAGGCGAAAATGCATCGAATGTTCGTGAACTGGTTTGTGCCGATATGGAATATATGGGTATAAAACTCGATAACGAAAAGAATGCTAAGATACGTGGTGATGAAGCCGTAATCAGTACGCCCGATTCTAAAGTAACTGTTATAGTTGTACCTACAGATGAAGAATATATGATAGCTTCCGATACAATGGAGATTGTGAACAAATAGGGCTATTCGTTTGTAATTCAATAGTATATATAAAATCGGTGCAGTTTGTGCCGATTTTTATTTGTTTATAATCTGCAAGGTTCTTTAACAAAATCCTTGACATTCTGCCTGTCTCCGTTAAACAAATTTAAACTGTTAAAATTACACTCATTATTCTTTGGAATATTCCCCAACGCCCCCTATCTTTGTAATGTGTTTTTCATAGTATTAGATTTAAGGTTAACAATGAAGATTGGTTGTCGTGATGACAACCTTTTCTTTTTTATAAAGTACACATAGCTTCCGCTGGTTTAGAAAAGCCATAATTGCCTTATATGGGTTAAAATCTGCATTCTCTTATCTATTATAATATTATTTTGCAGGATTCTTCAAACGTTTTTTGGGAATTACTGTGCTGAGTTTGCTATAATCAATTTTATCTACTTTGTGCATTATAGGCGGGAAATCATATATTCCTATCCTGTTCAGATCCTTGTTTCTTATAAGTCCGGTTTCTTTATCAAACAGTTTATAACGAAGAAGAGTTATGTCTTCTTTCTCCTTATCCATCATATAAACCAAAGAGCTGTCACTGCTATAGTAATCGTCTAAACCTATAGTCGTAAAATATAATTTGACCGAATTTTCAGGGTTAGTCTTATATTCTCGCTCATTAATGGTAAAAATAAGTGAGACACCAAATTTAAATTCTATATGCTCAGCATCGGCTTTGTTCATATCAAGCCAATCCGTAGTTTCTATAAATAAAAAATCGCCATATCTGGCACTTCTATAAATTACTTTGTAATCATCGAAAGAAAGTTTTGAAAGTGCCGGATCCTTTTTACGTGAAAGCTCCAGTGTACAATACCCGAAGTCATCACTTTCATAGGCATAATAAATCGATTTGTTGCAGCCTGATAGGATGAACACGATTATTAGTGAGAGTATAGTTACTTTTTTCATTTACTTTATAAAGTTGTGATGCAGTTTTTTTTGTATGTATGCAAAGTAAAGATATATTTTGAATAAATACTTTACGAAAAGTAAATCTTCTTTCTTACATTTGTTTGTTCCATTTATAGTTAGATTTTACAATGAATTTCAGAACAAAAGTAGAAATCCCCCGATCCCCATTACATATTTCACATAAGAACCGAATACAAATGCTCGGTTCGTGCTTCATCGAAAATATAGGGAAGCAACTTGTCGATAGCAAATTCAATGTCGACCTCAATCCTTTCGGCGTGTTGTACAATCCTCAGTCTATCGCACAGGCAATACGCATACTGATCGAAAGCAGACAATTTATAGCGGCAGATATTATCCAACACAAGGGGCTATATCACAGCTTCTATCACCATAGTTCTTTTTCCGATACGGATATAGATAAATGTATCTCAAAAATATGTACCAGCACAGAAGAATCTTCTGCTAATCTGCGGAAAGCCGATGTGCTTATCATTACATTCGGTACAGCTTATGTTTTCAGGCATAAGGAGCTCGATACAGTAGTTGGAAATTGCCATAAGCTACCTGCATCGGAATTTGACCGTTATCGCCTTACTGTGGATAGTATCGTAGAGGATTGGAAGACATTGATAGATCAGCTTAGGGAGATAAATCCCCTGTTACAGATCATATTCACCGTCAGCCCGATACGTCATCTCAAAGATGGAGCGCATGACAATCAGCTTAGTAAATCGACATTACTGATGGCTATAGATGAATTATGCAATTATGATAGTGGTTGCCACTATTTTCCTTCGTACGAGATAATGATCGATGAACTGCGCGACTACCGCTTCTATAACGAAGATATGGTGCATCCGTCTCCCCTTGCTATCAGATATATATGGGAACGATTCTCGGAAACATACATCTCAGACGAAGCACACCCCGTAATAGAAGAGTGGAACAAAATATATCTGGCGCTCAATCATAAGCCCTTCAACGACCAAAGTGATGAGTATAAGCATTTTTTAAGGCAAACTTTGTTAAAGCTCAAAGCATTCGACGAGAAATATCCATACATTTGTTGTAACGAAGAGTTATCCCGACTGAAGACATTGTTATAAGATTAATCAGCACAGTAATGAAATATCCCATACATAAAATAGCCAAAATACTTGATGCTATAACCACTGAGTTATACGATGCCGAAATCAGCATTCTGCTGACAGATAGCAGGCAGGTGTTTTTCCCTGCCGAAACATTGTTCTTTGCCCTGTCTACAAAAAATAATGACGGGCATAAATATGTGGATGAGCTATACGGGCTCGGTGTCCGCAACTTTGTAGTGTCACATCTACTGCCTGAATGGGAAAGCTATGACGATGCCAATTTCCTTGTTGTTACCAATACCTTGAATGCTTTGCAACGTCTTGCTGCATACCACCGAAAGCGGTTTGATATTCCGGTGATCGGTATTACGGGCAGTAATGGGAAAACGGTCGTAAAAGAGTGGCTGTACCAGATACTTTATCAGGATTTCAATATAACCCACTCACCCCGCAGTTACAATTCGCAGATAGGCGTGCCACTCTCTGTATGGCAGATGAGCGATCAGACACAGCTCGGTATATTCGAAGCGGGAATATCACAACCCGAAGAAATGTCGAGACTCGAAGCCATTATCCATCCGACCATCGGCATCCTTACCAATATAGGGCAGGCACATCAGGAAGGCTTTAAGAGTATGAAACAGAAGTGCCTCGAAAAACTGGAGCTTTTCATCAACTGTGACGTTATAGTATGTGAAGAAGAAAACGAACTGATAGACGAATGTATGGAGATAGCCTGCCTGTCTCATAAGCGGCTTACATGGTCGCGCAAAGGCTCGCCTGACAGTCCGCTGTACATCATGAAGATAGAAAAGGGCGAAACCTCTTCTGTTATCCATTATGCTTTGTTAGGCATGGTGTCTAAGGCTACCATACCGTTTACTGACGATGCTTCTATCGAAGATGCCATTCATGTGATGGCTACAGCCATATACCTGCATGTGCAATTGCCGGAACTTAACGAGCGGATGGCGACACTGGAGCCGGTAGCCATGCGGCTGGATGTGCGTCAGGGAAAGAATAATTCCACTCTGATCAATGACTCTTACAACTCCGATATAAACTCACTGAACATCGCGCTTGACTTTCTGGCTCAGCGTGCAACTGTAAGCGATCAGAAGAAGGCAATCATTATATCCGATATACCACAGTCGGGACTTGTACTTAAAGATCTGTATTACTTGGCATCGAACCTCATGGTGAACAAAAAGGTAGACTTGCTGGTAGGTATAGGTAAAGAAATATCAGCTCACAAAGAGCTGTTTAAAGGAATTGAGAGCCATTTTTATAATACGACGGATGACTTTATACATTCCAATCTGTGGCACAATTTCCACGATATGTTTATCCTGCTCAAAGGAGCAAGAAGCTTTTCTTTCGAGAGTATCAACAAATTGCTGGAAGTAAAGACCCATGAGACAGTACTCGACATAGACCTCGATGCTATTGTGCACAATTATAACTTCTACAGGTCGAAGCTCGATCCGAAAACCAAAATGATTTGTATGGTCAAGGCTGACGGATACGGCACTGGCTCATCGGAGGTGGCTAAGACGCTGCAATATCACAAATGTGATTATCTGGCTGTCGCTGTAGCCGAAGAAGGTGTATTCCTGCGTAAACAAGGTATAAAAGTACCTATCATCGTACTCAATTCGGAAGTCGGCGGATTTGAAGAACTGGCTACATATTCACTTGAGCCCGAGGTGTATAATTTCCGCATACTCGATGCTTTCATTAAAGAAGCAAAATTGCAGGGAATTACCAACTACCCGATACATATAAAGATAGATACGGGCATGCACCGGCTGGGTTTCACAGCAGAGGACATTCCCGAACTGATAAATCGTGTCAAGAGCCAGACCGGTATACGCATACAATCCGTATTTTCGCATCTGGCAGCCAGTGAAAGCTGGAACTTTGACGATTTCACACTCGAACAAATAAAAACATTCAAGAAAATAGCCAAAGAAGTAGAAGACAACTGCCACTATCCTGTCATGAAACATATCCTCAATTCGGCAGGAATAGAACGTTTCCCCGAAGAACAGATGGATATGGTGCGTCTGGGTATCAGCCTGTATGGCGTCAGTGCCAGCGGACTGGAAGGGCTTCGCAATGTATGCACATTGAAGACGACTATTCTGCAAATAAAACACATAAAGGCAGGTGAAACAGTTGGTTACGGGCGAAAAGGGCACTTCGATCACGATGCCGTTATCGCTACTATCCGTATTGGATATGCGGATGGTATCAGTCGCCAGTTTGGCAATGGAATAGGAAGTGTCATGGTGAATGGCCGTTCTGTACCTATTGTCGGTAACATCTGTATGGACCTGACTATGATAGATGTTACAGGAGTAGAAGTTAAGGAAGGCGATGTCGTTACCATTTTTGGAGAAAATCCATCGGTAAAGGAATTAGCTAAAAAAATCGGCACCATTCCTTACGAAATACTCACATCTATATCTAACAGGGTGAAGCACATTTATTATAAGGAATAAACCAAATCAAAGAATAATTATTTCAAAGATCATATGACGGAGATTGTAGCTGTGGCTATAGTCTCCTTTCTTTTTTAACTAAAACCTGACATTCCTTACAAGTTTATTAGTTTATAGCCTACTAGCTTGCTAATATTATTTTTTGTTTTTCGTAGGGGCTGACCCGCGTGTCTGCCCGTTTATTTGATCTTCAGGCGAACACATGGGTTCGCCCCTACAAGCTCGCTCCCTTTTGAGGCTTTACAACCCCCCTCTCACTTTGGGGAGGGTCGGGGTGAGGTGAATTTTAACTAAAACCTCACATTCCTGACAGAAATTCCAACCTTTAAACTCTTAAACTTTAAATCGTATGTTTATTCAAAGATCGCTTTTGGTTGTTAACTGCTGTCTGATCACTGCTAACTGATATATAGATAAACCTTAAAAAGAAAAATACATTCTTCCAAAATCTTTATTTTGCAATATGTTTCATGAACCTTTTTTCTTACCGAATGTTAAATTATTAGTAAAAAAACGCAGAATGTTTTTATATCTTTTAAAACAATGATACATTTGCGGAACGAAATATAGTTGCATAGACAATTAAAAATAAAGCTAACAATTTAACAGCAAGATATGATAAAAAAAAGCCTGGCGATAATCTCCATCTTCATATTTGCCTGTATATCGTCTGTTACGGCTCAACAGCTTCTCAGTCTGGAACAATGCAGGCAACTGGCGATTGAAAACAATAAAACGCTGAAAATAGCGACCGAAGAAGAACGGGTTGCCTATTACAATAAGAAAGAGGCTCTAAGCAAGTACTTCCCCGAAATACAATTCGTGGGTGGATACCTGCACAATCAGAAAAACCTCTATCTGATCCCTTCTTCGGCGATTCCTTCGTCAATAACCCTTCCCATCGAGATACCCAATATAGGAAATACTATTCCTGTATCAGACGAGGTAAGGAATGCCATCCATAACGTAGGTAAGGTAGACATCAAAAATATATGGGCAGGAGGATTCAATCTTACCCAACCTATATTTATGGGTGGAAAGATAGTTGCATACAACGATCTGCGCAGTTATGCCGAAGAGCTTGCCAAGACAATGAAGGAAACCAAGATGACTGATGTCATTGTAGAAGTCGACAACGCATACTGGCAGGTAGTCTCTGTAGCTAACAAGAAGAAACTGGCTGAATCGTATGTAGAGCTGATGCAGAAGATGGATTCGGACATCTCCGCGATGGAGCAGGAGGGAGTCGTTACCAAAGCCGACAGGCTATCTGTAAATGTGAAGCTAAACGAGGCTGAAATGACACTGACTAAAGCCGAGAACGGACTCAGTCTTGCCAAAATGCTGCTGTCGCAGATATGCGGACTCGATATAAGCGATGCCATTACATTACAGGACGAAAATATAAGCAATGTAGATGTATCTAAAGAAGCCGATGCTATGCCAAATGTCGATGAAGCATTGGTAAACCGTACCGAAATCAGGAGCCTCGAACTGGCTACCAAGATATACGAAAAGCAGGAAAAGATCGCTCTGGCCGATTTCATGCCCAATCTGGCTTTTACGGCTAACTACCTGTGGACAAACCCGAATCTGTTTGACGGATACGAAAAGAAGTTCGGCGGTATGTGGAATGTAGGTGTAGTGCTTAAAGTACCTCTAAATTTCTTCTCTAATTCATCGAAGTTGAATGCTGCCAAAGCAGAGACCCGCATTAAGAAATATGAATTGGCCGATGCTAAGGAGAAAATCACCTTGCAGATCAACCAGTCGGCATACAAGCTGAATGAAGCCTATAAGAAACTGGCTATGGCAAAAAAGAACAGCGAAAAAGCCGATGAAAATCTCCGCTATGCAAATGTGGGCTTTGATGAAGGTGTTATAGCATCTTCCGATGTGATGACTGCCCATACAGCATGGCTCGCGGCTCACTCCGATCTCATAGATGCACAAATAGATATTGTCCTTTGCAAGATATACCTGAACAAAGCACTGGGCAGAAAACTGTAATAACAAACAATCATATCATAATAGTATGGATACAGAAAACAAAAAGTCGGGATCGAAATTGATACCAATACTGGTATTTGCCGCCATCATCGTAATCGTAGGCTTGTACGGTTTCTTCTTCCTCAATCAGGAAGATAATGTCATACAGGGAGAGGCCGATGTTACCGAAGTGCGTATATCCAGCAAAGTACCCGGACGTATAGAAAAATATCTGGTAGAGGAAGGAAGCTATGTGAAGAAAGGCGATACACTGGCAATACTCAGTATTCCCGATGTAGAAGCTAAACTGGCACAGGCTACCGCAGCCGAACAAGGTGCTGCTGCACAGAATCAGAAAGCTATAAAAGGGGCGCGCACCGAACAGATACAAGGAGCTTACGAAATGTGGCAGAAAGCTGTAGTCGGAGTAGATATAGCTCAAAAGTCGTTTACCCGCGTGCAGAATCTCTTCAATAAAGGGGTTGTAACAGCGCAGAAACGCGATGAAACGGAAGCTCAGCTGAATGCTGCAATAGCTACCGAAAAGGCTGCCAAATCGCAATACAATATGGCCGTAAACGGTGCCGAGCGTGAAGATAAAGAGGCCGCCCTTGCCATGCTCGACAGAGCTAAAGGTGCAGTTGCGGAAGTTGCCTCTTACATATCGGAAAGCTACCTTATATCGCCTATAGACGGTAAAATATCCGAGAAATTTCCCAATGTGGGAGAACTTGTGGGTACAGGTGCGCCTATAATGAATGTGGCAAAACTCGATGACAAATGGGGCTCTTTCAATATACGTGAAGATCGCCTCAAAGACTATAAAGACATAGGTACAACATTGAAAGCTTATGTACCTGCTCTCGACAAAGAGGTGGAAATGGAAGTCTATTATGTCAAAGATCTCGGCTCGTATGCCGCATGGAAGGCTACGAAGATTACCGGACAATACGACCGTAAGACTTTTGAGGTGAAGGCGCGTTTCAAAGACCCTACGATAGATGTGCTTCCGGGTATGTCACTTATCATAAAAGAATAAGCTTAGTTACTGGGTCAATGAATACATTCATAACTCATAATTTATAATTAAATGACAGGCATATTGGCTATATTCAAGAGAGAGTGGTTGCGCATCTCTACTTCCAAGATATGTATATGGGGGCTGTTCGTTACGCCGTTATTGTCCCTCATTATACTGATGTGGATGATGAGCAGCGGTCTTCCTTCACGCATACCGATAGCTGTGGTCGATCTCGATAATTCTACTACATCACGTTCATTAGTACGTCAGCTCGATGCCTTTGAAAAGACAGATGTGAAATACAAAAGCCTGTCATTCAAAGAAGCCCGCGAAATGATGCAGCGCATGGAGGTATATGCAGTACTTACCATACCAAAAGATTTTGCCAAAGACGCTGTATCGGGTAACCGTCCTAAATTGGTCTATTACACCAACAACGCATTCCTCATATCGGGTTCGCTGTTGTTCCAGGACTTAAAGACAGTATCTACGCTGGCTTCGGCGGCAGTAGGGTTGCAAACGGCAGAGGCCAAAGGTTTTACTGCAAATCAGGTGATGCCCATCCTGCAACCGATCACAATAGATTCGCACCCGATAGGAAATCCCTGGCTCAATTATTCGGTCTATCTCAATAATGTCATACTACCGGGAATACTTCAACTGATTATACTCATGTTCACTGTTTCGGCTTTCGGCTCCGAGATAAAGTCGGGTACAGGTTCCAAACTACTGGCTATGGGGAATAATTCCATAGCGAAAGTAGTAATAGGGAAATTGCTGCCCTATACCATCCTATACGCCATCATGGCGCTGCTGTTTATGTCCATACTGTATTACTATAACCACTTTCCGCTACATAGCGGATTCTGGCCGATGTTTTTCAACTATCTCTGTCTGATACTTGCAGCACAGGGAGCTGGCGTTATGCTGTTGGGCATATTCCGCAACTACCGTTTTGCTCTTAGCATTGCCAGCCTTATCGGCATGGTCTCATTCTCCATTACAGGATTCTCCTTTTCTACATTGGCTATGGATGGTAGCTTGAGCGCTTTGAGCAACTTCTTTCCGTTGCGGCACTTCTTCCTGATTTATGTAGATCAGGCACTTAACGGCATTCCATTTGGTTATTCCATGTATCAGTATGCAGCACTATTGTGTTTTGTCCTGCTGTCTATCTTCTTTTGGGGAGTACTCAAAAGGTTGTTGAAAGAAAATATATATGAACTATAAAAGAAACGACATAAAGATATGAAGAAGCTATTGCTCGATATATACTATGTTTGGATCAACGAACTGAAGGTTGTCTTTAAAGATGAAGCCGTTATACTGCTGTTCTTTATCGTACCTTTGGCCTATCCCGTTTTATATAGCTTCATCTACAACAATGAGACAGCCCGCGAAGTAAAAGTCGTGGTAGTCGACGATTCTCATTCGGCACTATCCCGCGAGTTTAAACGTAAGGTAGATGCTACCGCCGACGTTCATGTCATAGGTTATGCCACCGATATGGAAGAAGCCCGCGAAGCCATGCGCCGCAAAGAAGCTTATGGTATTATGTATATTCCTGCCGATTTCAGCAGAAAGATCAATACCCAGCAACAAACTACAGTAAGTGTATATGCCGATATGAGCAGCCTGTTGTTTTACAAAGCTATGTTGCTGAGCGCTACCGAAGTATCACTCGACATGGGAGCCGATATACGTGTAGCCGAAACAGGCGGTGAAACACAGGAACAGGATCAGACCACACGTCAGACTGTAGAAAGCGAGTGGGTGACAATGTATAATCCACAGAACGGATTCGCCAGTTTTCTCGTTCCTGCCATACTTTTACTTATCATTCAGCAGACATTAATACTTGGTATTGCTACCATAGTGGGTACTCACAACGACAAGAAACGTTTTACTATCGCCTCGCATACCGCCGAAGGCAAGAATGTAGGAGCTATAAAGCTGACCATTGGTAAAGCATTCTGCTACGCATCCTTATATATGGTAGTGTCGGTATGGGTACTGCGTGTAATACCATACCTGTTCAAGTTCCCTCAGATAGGCGATCCTCTCACTATTGCTGCATTTCTGATGCCGTTCCTGCTGGCAGCTACCTTCTTTGGCATGACTTTGTCTTACTTCTGTTCTCAGCGCGAGTTTGGAATGATACTTTTCGTATTTACCAGTGTCATCTTCATCTTCATCTCCGGTATCTCGTGGCCTTGGACGGCTATTCCCGATTCTATAAAGGCCATCGCTTATATTATTCCGTCTACACCGGGTATTCATGGGTTTATCAAGATCAATACAATGGGTTCGACCCTTGTTGACGTCTGGCCTGAATATATTGCCCTCTGGGTTCAATCCCTTATTTATTGTATTACCGCCATACTAATGTACAGATGGTGGATACAAAATTACGATCCCGAATATAAGGGAATGCTTAGTAAAAGGTAATACTTTTCAGTTAGCAGTCGACAGTTATCAGTTAACATGATCTTCTCCGTTTGTGTGAGGAATTTTAACTAAAACTTGACAAACTTGACACTTTTTGCACTATTTTTTAATTGTAACTTTCCTGCCACTTTACCATTTCTCATCCACTCTAAAAAATTATATAGATAAAAATCTGCGGACTTCATCAAAGCACATTTTATTTTCAAAAGAATGATAATCCGGATAAATCTTTAACTTTACCGCATTGTGATAAATCCTGTGAATATAGAAAATGAAGCTATACAAGGTCTATATTATATTATTTTCTCTAGCCCTGTCTTTATTTGTTTGTTATGCCCGAAATGGCAGTCGAACAACAATAATGCTATATGGCGGGCAGCCTCGTGATAGTATAAAGAATAGCTATGCGAAACCACAGAAAGATGTACGAGACGAGATAATTATGAACGCTCTGCAATCGGGTGATACTACATTTGTAGTCAATGAGGTGTATGTGCCTATCCTTAATGGGGATACACTCTTCGCAGATACCGTCCGTACCCGCATATACATCGATCCTTCTAAGTCATCGGTGTATTACGATCGGATTTGCGATTTCAGTTTAGATGATGAATCTTATTACGAGACACCTTCCTCTAAAAAGAAGAAAATTCCGTCTGACCTTTTCCGCGAATGGATTCCTTTACATTTATATAATGGTGACTATTACCTTTATGCACCCTGTGAATGGATAATAGATAAATATAAGATAACAGATTCTGTCCTTATCTTTTATGGGTGGATGGATGGCGATTACGGCTTTTCGTATGATAAAATTACCCAGCGGACAGGAGGCTACTCTATACAGGATGTAAGAGATATATATAACGAGCTTTATACAGAACTAAACATTTATATAATAGATGAAACTCGGGGAATTGCTGTATTCGAGTATATAGGTGCAAGTGAAGACTTTAAATTCAGGCTACAAGTGAGAGCCGATAAGGCACGACAGTTCCCAATCGTCGTTCACGACTGTAAATGGAAGCAACTTGAATATGAATTCGAGAAACCCGATTATGAAGCCTTATTGAAGAAGATTAGGAAGTAACTTCCGTTTATTCCTTTTTGTTGAGGAAAGAGCTGATTTTCTCATATATCTTTACCATTCGCATGGTAGACTCCGGTATTTCAAAATCTTCTTTCTTTGCGAATCCTCCTTCTATCAGAAGTTCTGCTGCGTGTTGCGCATCCGTTTCTTTCACCTGTAGCTTTATCCCGCCAAGACCTACGGGGTGTATCAGATTTATCAGTTCGTCTTTCAACAGGCAGAATATCTTATTATCCTCAAGATAAGACTTGGCAACAGCCATTAACTTTTCAGAATTTTGCTGTCTGATACTTTTTCCTATTTTTGAGCAATTACTAAATAATGATTTTGTGAAAGACGTCTTTGGGTGTTAATAACAAATAATTATTAAGTGTGTTTTACTAAAAAAGCATGGCCTTGATAGAAAAGCCATGCTTTTGTTTTTATAAAGAGGTTTTTTTATTTCTCCACTCTTATTCTCGCATCTACGGCAATCACCTTTTCTTCGTTTGCCAGTAGCGGATTAATATCCATTTCTTTTATTTCCGGAGCGAAGCGTAGCATAACAGACAGGCGTACAATTATTTCGATAAACAATTTTTCGTTCAGCCCTTTCTGTCCGCGTACCCCTTTTATTATTTTGTATGCTCGCAGCGATTGCACCATCGAAGTCGCCTCATGGAAGCTAAGTGGAGCAAGCCCCGACGCCACGTCCTGCAATATCTCTACAAAAATACCGCCTAGTCCGCACAATACGATGTGTCCGTATGTCGGCTCATATTTAGCTCCTATAAACAATTCCTGTCCCGACAACATTGGTTGTATCATTACCGAAGTCGTGTCAGGAATTTTCATCAACCGGTCAAATTCCAATGCCAGATGTTCGTCCGAACGGATATTCAGCACTACACCGCCCACATCCGATTTATGAAGAGGCCCTACGCATTTTGCAACAATCGGATAGCCTATCTTTTGTCCGAAAGCTATTGCCTCCTCCTTGTTTGCAGTCACCATTTCCTGCACCTGTGGTATTCCGGCAGCGTCGAACAGTTCTCTGATCATATCACTGTCGATATATCCGTTAGGCACTTTCTCTATAATAGTACGTATGCGTGGAATATCTACTGCTACATCCTCTATTTTGTCTACCGAAGGCGGAGTCCACAAAGCCACTTTAGATACGGCGTTTGCCAGAGCATATTCGTCCGTAAAGTTCACATGTCCCCGTTTTACGAAGTCATCCATCTCCTTTGTTGCTGATATTACCGACGGTAAAATCGGATAGATAGGCAACTTGCTCGATTTTATTTTTTCATCCAGCATTTCGTATGCTTCGGCTACGTTGCTCACACCCGGGTTTCCGTATATAACCGAAATGCCGTCTATTTCTTTAAAATGTTTTTCGCAAAAGTCGATACAATATGCCATGTGCTCGCCTGTTCCTGTTCCTATGATATCTATCGGGTTCGACACTGCGGCTCCGGGCAAAAGATGTTTTTTTAATTCGGCAGCCATATCCTTGTCCATTTCAGGAACATCAATATTCCCTTTAGATAAGGCATCGGTCAAGATTACAGCAGGGCCTCCCGCCTGAGTGATGATAGCCATATTACGGCCTTTCATTTTCTTCAATGTCAGCACAGCAGCTACGTTGGCAAGCTCTTCACGCGAATAGCATCGGATGATTCCTGCTTTACGGAAAAGAGCTTCTACAGCCGAATCTGAACTGGCAATAGCACCTGTGTGTGACGATGCAGCACGGCTTCCCGAAGCAGAACTTCCCGATTTTATCGCAGCTATTTTACACCCTTTATTAATCAGTGATGACGAATGATGCAGGAAGCGGTCAGGATCGGCAATCTTTTCCAGATACAATAATTTTATTTTAGGACTTGTCTGTGGATCAAATTCATTATCCAGATGTTCCAGTATGTCTTCTACACCTACCTGTGCCGCATTACCTATCGACCATGCCGAATTGAATCGCAAACCTATTCGCATGGCTGATTCTATAATATATGTAATGGTACCGCCCGAACTGGATATAATATCTACTCCCTGCGGGTCTAGTATTGGTACAGGCTTGGTAAAGATACTCTGATGAATGGTGTTGAAGAATCCCGAACAATTAGGCCCGATCATCACTACTCCGGCTTTGTTCACTATCTCCAGTAATTTCTTTTCAAGAATTGCACCCTCTTCCGACTCTTCGCTGAATCCGGCCGAAAATACAATAAAAGCTTTTACTCCTTTTTCTTTTGCCATATATTCTACAGTGTGTAGACATTGGCTTGCAGGAACCGATATGATGGCAAGGTCGGTCTGAGGTATTTCCTCGATACTTGTATATGCCTTCACACCTTGTATAGTTCCTCCTCGGGCATTGACAACATACAGGTCTCTGTCGAACGACCCGGTCGTCAGATTATAGAGAACACTACCTCCCGGTTTCAAAATGTTATCAGAAGCACCTACTACTACAATACTTTTGGGGTTGATTAACTGTTGATAGTTCATAAAACGGATATTTTGGTGTTATTTTGTACAAAAATAGTGATTTTCGCAATATGCTGACGGATATATAAACATAATATATAACATACAAAAGGTAAAAAAGGATAAACTGAATATCATTCTATGTTTTAAAGTTTTTTCGGATGAAATATGTTTTATAACATGTTGCGTGTTAGTGAACTAAGTATTATCTTTGAAATCCTGTGCAAAAAAAATAAATAAAAACATGCTTTTTTATTTTGTATTTAGTTATTTTATTCTTTATCTTTGCACCCGCTTTGAGACAGAACGGGCTCTGTAATGACAGGCCTTCCTTGAAGCATAA
>NZ_JARXWN010000021.1 GCF_029892965.1 Dysgonomonas sp. PF1-14
GAAGGCCTGTCATTACAGAGCCCGTTCTGTCTCAAAGCGGGTGCAAAGATAAAGAATAAAATAACTAAATACAAAATAAAAAAAGAAGTATTTTTCAATATTTATTAATAAGAACTGGCACTTGGCTTAAACAGAACGGATTATATTAAAAAGTTTTTTTAATAGGTAGTCATAAATTTAGGTTTAATAACGACTCCAAGCCTTATTCTCTGCCGATATTGATTATAATCTAACATCGACTCTCCGTATCCATTATAATATTGGAGAAACAGGTATTGGTTGTCGTCACTAAACAACCTGACCGAGAGATTTAACTCGATATTAGCATTCAGGTTTACACCACCACGCTTTGTTACTACACAGCCAACATTATACTTCCTCTTGGGACTGGAATAATTGAATGCAACGAATCCCCAACCTGAATACTTCACAATATCTTTATTGTTTTCCCCATCCACTATAGGAATCCACACCTTCGTCTGAAAATCCCAATGATCGTCTATTATAAAATAGGAACTGAATGATACTTTATTCCAACTTCGGGAATCAATATCTCCCTTACCATTCGATTCATGCTCGAATTGCAGGGATATTGTTCCCAAAAAACGGTTATCACGTACCAATGCTTTACCCAGCCCCAGAGTAGGGTTATAGTTCAGATCGCGAAACGGAAAAGAGTTCTGAAAAACATTCCAGAATGCCTTCTGGCTATAGGTGAGGAACAGGTATGTCTTGAACGGCAAGGTACTATTGGTCAGCCGGTGACGAATACTAACCTGAAATTTGGCATCTGAATTTGTTTGAGTAGGCTTCTTAAACATATCTGTACCTACGACAAAGTAATTATCTTTATATATGCCAAAAGAGGGTAAAGCATCCAGCTGCTTAATTATACTATCGGCATTACTCAGCTGCTTTGACGGGCCAAATATAGAACCCACTATGGCATCTGTTTTATGCGATATAAAAGCTTTAATGTTGTTTGTTACAGTGTCTGCTTCGTTCCGTTCTGCCCTGATAGTGTCTTGCAATGCCTCGCCCTGTGCATACAATGATGTGGTTGCCATCAGACAGACAACAACCAAAAAATAAAGATTTCTCATAAATCTATTCTAAATCATTTCTCTATTAGTTCCGAAAGCACCTCGTATGCTATCGGACAAGTTGCTGTATTTTTAACAGTTAGCTTATAAATTTGTTCAAATTTTTTACGATCGGTATGAGGGTATTCCCTACAGGCTTTGGGGCGATGCTCATAAATAGAGCAATAATTGTCGGGCATGAGAAACGGACACGGCATTGTCTTAAATACATAATCCCCATCTTCGTCGATCTTCAGATAGGCATCCATTACTTCGGCAGGCTTCATTCTCAGGGCTTTTGCCATACGCTCTATATCTTTATCATATAAGGCAGGCCCTAGCGTTTTACAACAATTAGCGCATGATAAGCAATCGATTTTTTCCGAGATACGGACATGAAGGTCATGGACTATCAAGTCCATTTTAGTCAAACGTTTCTTATTCTTCTTGTAGTATTGTAAAAATAATGGCTTCGATTTTTCTGCCATTAAACGCAAGTTTTCATACTCTTTCATTCACTCTGTCTTCGGGGCGGGTTATCTCTCCTATCAAGGGCACTTTCATTCTGATTTTCACGTCTTCTTTTTCGTACTTATGCCCTATAAGAAACATCAGCTTGGTTATCGCCGCCTCGAATGTAGCATCCGAACCGCTGATGACTCCGGCTTTCAGCAACTCCCTGCCTGTCTCATAGCGCTGCATATCTACCATACCAGTGTTGCACTGTGTAATATTCAGTATCACAACTCCACGCTTCACAGTTTCGCGTATGAGGTCTATAAACCAAGGCGACAACGGAGCATTACCTGAGCCATAGGTTTCCATTATTATGGCTTTAATATTTTTCAGTGTCAGAATGGCCTCTACGGTTTGCCGGTCTATGCCCGGAAAAAGTTTTAACGTGCCAATACGGTTGTCGAGACGATAATGAAATACCGTTTTTTTATCGTAATCGGGTTGATGTATTACTTTGCGGTCGTATCGTATCTGGATACCCGATTTCGCCAGATTAGGATAATTGTATGATTTAAAAGCATTGAAATTGTCAGCATTTACTTTCGTCGACCGGTTTCCCCTGAGAAGGTCGTTCTGGAAAAACACACATACTTCGGGAACAATAGGATTACCCAGTATATCCTTGTCGGCAGCGATTTCAAGTGCTGTTATCAGATTTTCTTTTGCGTCAGTCCTTAGTTTTCCGATAGGCAACTGGGCTCCGGTAAGTACAATGGGCTTATGCAGATTCTCTATCATAAAACTAAGAGCTGAAGCTGTATAGGCCATTGTATCTGTACCATGCAATATGACAAAGCCATCATACTGATTGTAATTATTCTCAATGGTATGTACCAGTTTTTTCCAATGCTCGGGTGTAATATCCGATGAGTCTATCACCGGACTGAAAACGATGTGATCGACTTGAAATCTAAAACGTTGAAGCTCGGGCAGGTGGCTATTCAGATGCGCAAAATCGAACGGCTCGAGAGAACCGGTATCCGGATTTTCAACCATCCCGATAGTTCCTCCCGTATATATTAATAATATATGCGCATTTACATCAATCATGTCAGCTATGCTTTAGTAACTGTTTAAATTTGACCGAAAATATTTCATATAACTGTTTCTGATTATTCTTTGACTCTTATTTTTATTCTTTCTTCTCTATTTTCTACTTTCCACTCTTGGTTTAGCCCGCTAAACCTGCGAATAAAAAGAAAAAATATATTTGAAACAATACAAAATAAAATTGCTAATCAAATTTAAACAGTTACTTAGATTTGTAAAAATAATCAAATTAATCATATACAAGTATTATTTTGAAAGTATTTTGAAGTTTTTACCCATATTTTCCCGAATATAAAAAGCAAATTGATCAAAATCGACCTTCATACAGCCAAAAACAGCCTTATAAACATGACATATGGAAATTTCAGACATATCTGTTTCGCAAAATATAGAATCCGTCGGAATCTCTCTTAGCGAATCGGGGTTAAAATACTCTCCTACAGACAATTTAAATCCCAGCCTGATTAACTGACGCGTCTGGTCTGGATTCCCGCGATATCCATGTATTATCCAAGGAATGCTAGTTTTGTACTCTTTATACAAAGAGATCAGCTCGTCCCAAGCTTTTACACAATGAATAATCAGCGGCTTATCTACACCGACAGCAAGTTCTATCTGCTGTCTGAATACAGCAATTTGTGCACTCATATCAGGCCCCTGTAATTTATCGAGACCAACTTCTCCCACAGCTAATACGGCATCATCCTTCACGATATCGGCAAGCACATCAAGCTCAGCAGCATCTTGAGCATACCAAGGATGTATTCCGCAAGAAAACCATCCGCCTGCATATTCCTGCTTTTTACTGTGAAAGCTTTCGGGATATGTATTCAGAATACATTTAACCTCATAGTCTGCGGCATCTTCGATTTTTACCTGATGGGTATGGATATCGTACAAATACATCTTCAAATGATTAACCTAAATAAAAAACGAGGTTATCCTTATTTTGTTCAGAAAACCTCGCTAACTTTTATCATTCTTTTATCAATTTACCGGATAAGGCTGATAAATTCTTCTCGGGTTTTCAACTGATTGAACACTCCTGTAAAATCGGAGGTGGTAGTCGTTGAGTTCTGCTTTTCGACACCACGCATCTGCATACACATATGCTGGGCTTCTATTACAACCATCACGCCGAGTGGATTGAGCGTTTGCTGAATACATTCTTTTATCTGAAGCGTCATACGCTCCTGCACTTGTAAACGGCGCGCAAAGACATCGACAACACGCGCTATTTTGCTTAGTCCTGTTATATAGCCGTTAGGAATGTAAGCAACGTGCGCTTTTCCCCAGAAGGGTAGCATATGATGCTCGCACAGGGAATAGAAATCGATATCTTTTACAATAACCATTTGCCTGTAATCTTCTTTGAACAGGGCTTTATTGAGTATTTCCTCCGGATCTTCCCTGTAGCCCTTCGTCAGGAATTGCATAGCTTTGGCAACTCTCTCGGGTGTTTTCAGTAAGCCTTCTCTATCTGCATCTTCACCTAAGAGTTGTATAATATGCTTATAGTGCCCCGATAGCAGGTCTATATTTTGTTCTTCTTGCATTATGAAGAGTTTTTATCTGATGAATTATTCCGAAACGCGTTTTACGACATCGGATACTACATACATCTCCCTGCCGAAAGACGGGAATGTACCTTTCATTTCTTTCAATACTGCTTCGGCATCTTCTCGTTTGAGAAAGTTGCCTACGCGCAGACGCCAAAACGGCGAATGGAAACTGACAGTCGTCTCCATATTCGGATAAGCTCCGCGTATTTGTGATTGTTTGTATTCGGCTTCTCTTTTGGATTGTTGTTGGTTGTTACCCGAGAATACCTGAATCTTATACCCTCTCACTTTGGTATATTCGGCCGTAGGGTCGATGATACCTAAAGCCTTCGTTGTATCTGCGACATGACCAGCCTGACGTACAGCAACTATACCGTCTATGGACTCATCCTGCATCACTTTTACTTTTCCCTGCCCCAGCTTTGGCAAGTTAATGTCTTCTATGATCGTTCTTTCACCACTTTGGGCAAAAGCCGTAAGGGTACAGAAACAAAAGGCAAGGAATATGTGAAGAGTTTTTTTCATATTCATATTTTTAAAAATAGTATTGAGGAAGCCTTTTATAGTTTCCCCAATACAATATGTTGTGCGGATTAGAATCCTTCGATAACCGGCATAAATTTCTCAACATCGAGAGAAGCACCGCCAATAAGACCACCGTCGATGTCAGGACAAGCAAACAGTTCTTTTGCATTACCTCCGTTAGCACTACCTCCGTAAAGGATAGATGTATTATCTGCTACTTCCTTGCCATATTTGTCAGCAATGGTTTTGCGGATAAAAGCATGCATTTCCTGTGCTTGTGCCGATGTCGCTGTCAGACCTGTTCCGATAGCCCAAACCGGTTCGTATGCGATTACAATTTTAGAAAATTCTTCAGCCGAAAGGTTGAACAAGGCATCTACTGTTTGTTTCTTAACCACATCGAAATGAATGTTTTTTTCTCTTTCGTCTTTTGTTTCACCGATACAGAAGATAGGATGAAGGCCGTTAGCCAGCGCTAAAAGCACTTTTTCTTTCAGTATAGCATCTGTTTCTCCATAATATGTACGACGCTCAGAGTGTCCGAGTATCACGTATTTAGCACCTGTAGAAGCTACCATAGCAGCCGAAACTTCGCCTGTGTAAGCTCCTGAAGCCTTGTCTGCACAATTTTGTGCCGCTACATTAATTCTCTTATCGCTGATAGCACCCGAAACCAGTGCAAGGTGGATAAATGGTGTTCCAAGAACTACTTCGCAGTTAATTTTATCTCTGTCTGCCAAAGCTACCTGGAGTGCTTTAACAAACTCAATTCCTTCCTGAAGATTCTTGTTCATCTTCCAGTTTCCAGCAACAATGTTTTTTCTCATGATCCCAATTGTTTTTATTTAAATTATTATTCTGTAATATTCTCTCCTGTTTCTTCCTGTTTCTCAGCGGTTTCTTTCCTCCTTCTGTAGACTAAAGCGTCAAACCCTTTCAGACCTAACAGTGGCAAGAAAAAAACGACACATATATAGAACAAGTTTTTCCTGTCTTCTGTTTTCATATCTAATAGCTGTCCGTATGGCAACTCTGGTAAAGGCTTTGCCAGATCGCTTTCTTCGGGTACGGCTATACCCGCCCATTTATTAATGATGACACCGTTTTTAAACAGTATCAGTCCGGGATTGGAACGGATCATTGTCTTCAATGCTCTTTCGTCCATCGAGCAAAACTCGAAATTGATGACATTCTCATTTGCCCACGACATAATTTCGTCTGTAGGTGAGGCTGTCAGGCAGTAAAACTTGTATCCGTAATCGCTGGCATAAGTCTCTACATCTTCGAAAACACTGAGGTATGAATCATTCATCTTTTCAAGTAACGGAGTTATCATCAGAAAGACATATCCGGTATCGGACAGCACTTCTGTTGTAATATCTTCCTGTTCAAGCAACTCTGTCTTCTGCGGGTTGAAGCTAAGCTTGTTTATAACGAAGTCCTTGATAGGTGATTCCACTCCCTCGTTTATAATCTTCGTATCCATCCTGACAAATACCCATGTACTGTCTTCCCAAGGATAGTTCTCTTCGGTAAATTCTTTTTCTACTCCGTCTTTTGCATACACCAGCGTAGTTTCTTCATGTCTGCCTTTCCCTTCTTCTACATCCATTAGTTCGGGCAGGTTCGCTCCTATTTTGTATGGGCGAAAATCGATCAGCGGATCAAGCACATAATTGCGGAATGCAAACAATCCTATAAAGATGAATATGTAAAGGAATGCCAGCCAGTAGGTTTTGCCTGTAAAGAAATTGCTTATACGTTCGCAATATATAAATACAATGATGGAGCAAGCCAGAAGGACAAGATTCTTATAGAAGGTTTGCCAGTTAGTGATGATCAACGCATCACCGAAACAGCCACAGTCTTCTACCGGATCGTTTATCGCCAGATACAGGGTAAGCAGGGTCATAAAGACCATTACAGCGAGTGTCAGCCGCGAATTCCATTTACGGTAAAGCCCAAAGAGCATACAGGCTCCCATAGCAAACTCAACAATACTTTGGACTACCGAACCTGTCATTGCCAGAAAGGAAAGAGACGACAGGTTGAATGCAGCCAGATAATCCTCAATTTTGTAGGCCGTTCCGTATGGATCTACGGCTTTTACAAAACCGGAAAAAATAAAGGTAACTCCCAGAATAACCCGTGAGATTTCTACTGCTATCTTTATTAAAATATCTTTTTTACTCATCGCCTATTTAGCCTTCGCTATCGGGATATTCGAGTTTGATAAGCCCGAAAAGCGAATAATTAACCATATCCATATAGTTGGCATCAACTCCTTCGGATACAATGGTTTTTCCTTTGTTTTCTTCTATCTGCTTTGTACGGTATATTTTTGTCAGAATCAGATCGGTGTATGAACTGATACGCATCGATCGCCATGCCTCGTCGTAATCGTGATTCTTAGCATACATCAACTCCTTAGTTTCGGTCATGTGTTTGTCGTACAATGCCAGCACTTCTGCTTCACCAAGATCGACACTGTCGGAAAAACCGAGTTCGAGCTGAATAAGCCCGATGATACCATAGTTGACAATACCTATAAATTCGGGAGCTATACCTTCATCTATAAGGCTCACTCCTTTTTCTTCTATACTGCGAATGCGTTTTGCCTTGATCAGTATCTGGTCTGTAACCGACTGTGGACGTAGGATGCGCCACGAAGCGCCATAATCTTTCAGTTTCTTTGCAAAAAGATTACGACATATTGCTATCACATGCTCAAATTGTTGTTTAGTATCCGCCATGTTAATATCACTATTTTCAGGCTACAAAGGTATGAAAATTAATTATAAATTATGAGTTATAAATTATGAATTGCGAAGCAATTGGCAAAGCCAATATAAGGGGCGTGAAAATTTTCGCCTGTAACTATCAACGGGCGAAAGATTTTTCGCCCCTACAATGAATCCGAGAATTTTGTGATGATTATCGTGGTTTAGTTAAAGAAATGGATACCCCTACAGAAAAGTAATAAAGAAAAAATAATGACAATTAAAAACCGACGGAATGAAATGTAGTCAAATGCGTTACATTAGCCTCGCCTTGGCTTCGGCGATCGTTGACTGTTACCTTTTTTAATTAATAAACAGTAGATAAACCTGTTACCTTTTTCATCCGATACAGGTAAATGTCGGCTGCATGGATACTATCAGTGGTCATGTACAGGCCATCGAGCGACTGCCTGAATTTTCTGAAATCGGACTGAATAGCTTCGCGTTCCTGATGCACTAAGACAAACTCATCGTGAAGAAATTCTTCCCCGCTTACTTTTTCGAGAACGAAGGGCCTGAGGTCTTCAGTTTTATCAGATACTAATACCTGAAATCTGTTGTGAGGAACAATGAGTTGCAAGCGCGGCATCACATGATAGGAAAAGCTATTTGCCAGAAATATAGTTCTTTGGGGCTGTAGCTTTCCGTTCATTACAAAGCCTCGTATTTTGGCATTCGCTATCTCCATACGGTCATAATACTTTATACCGGAATATAATCTCACACCGCCATCAATAAATAACAGCAGCAGGAACAGGCAGGTGAGTTTCTTATAAAGCGGATATTTTATAGCCTTTGCCAGAATGAATGCCAGACTCAGTGCAAACAAAGGGAATGAACAGGTCATGAAACGAGTTACCAGCACCGGCAGATATGTAACAGAGATTAGGGCGCCTATGGCTATGGGAATAAGGAAAGCGATGAAAGCAACAGCAGCGAGCATGACCGTTTTGTCTTTCTCCCGATATCCACCGACAAACACTTTCAATGTAATGATCAGTTGTATAGCCATTATGACAATCAGCCCGACCATCATCTGTACTTTGGTGAAATCCAGAAATGGTAGCCAGACCTCTTTCGGAGAGTAGAAATAGTAAATATGCAGAAACAGGTCGTTAATAGTCAACGGCTTTATCCAGTAATCTTCAGACACCATTCCTATTTGATTAACCAGTTGCAGAAACCAAGCCATATAGACTAAAGTGAATATACCACCACAAACGAGAACCCATTTCCAGTTTTTGTTTGTCCTGAAAAGGAATATAAAGAGCAGGGCGTAGATACCGGCAATACTCAGCAGCCCATAATTATGAAGATATGAGGCACAGATACCGGTTACAAGAAATAGCAGCCAGTCCTTTTTTGCTCCCCTGTCGAATATGGAATATGCAGATAAGGCGCATGCAAGTACAAAGAACATTGTCCACGAATACATACGTATCTCCGTCACCAGATATTGCGTGACCGGAAACAAAATAACAAGCAGTATGAAAAGAATGGCAACCTTGTCTCCGAACAGTCTGCGAACAGGAAAGCAGCCTAACAAAAGAGTAGCTACAACACCAAGCGCAGAGAATAATCTAAGGGTAAACATCGATTCTCCAAAGACAGCGCTGAATGTCTTCAATCCCCAATAATACAGAGGTGGGTGAACATCGGATGCGGTGATCTTAGCTATGTCGCCATACGAGGCTTTTGCCATAAATACGGAATATACGTCATCGTACAGGAAGGTAGTGTCACTGTAATCGAGATAGATAAACAAGCCTGTTGCCGAAAGTAGCAATAAAGTATATATGAATATTTTGGTAAAGCTCTTCATTTACGATTATTAGGGTTACGCCATTCCAGCGATTCCATCATACGTACTATATCTTCTCTGATAAAAGCCACTACTGGGGCAATAGAATCGGGATCCATTTTCTGGTCGAAATACAAAGAACCTCTGAGAAAACCACTAAGATTATCTGTAATATAAAACTGGAGAGGCACAGCAACAGAGCCTTTTATATCGTATATAATACCCGAAGTATGCTGTAAGGAATCGGCAAACTGAGATTGGGAAATACCATCGGCTTTCGAGGCATGGCTATACGCCAGCTGATAACTATCGTCCAGAGCCTTACTCAATGTATGCCTGTCGACAGGCAGATATGTACAGTATATAACAGCGTTGTATGAGGGATAAGAGATATTGAACCAAAAACCGTCCTGACCTGCTTTTGGCACTTCCTCGAGCAAAGTACTTGCAGGGTAGAGAAAGGAGAAGCGGGGATATTCAAATCTAGCCATTCTCGTCTCCACCCTCTCTATGCGTGGATATCCTGCCGGCTTGGGAGTGTATTCATTACACGACAAGAAGACCAGTATGAATATGAATGGAAAAAGCTTTCTCATATATAATATCTAAAAATAAAACAGATTAAAGCAAACAGTATCCTATTTGTATTAATCTGCCTATCTTATTATTAGAATTCTATCGGAAGAAGGTCACGCCTTCAAGTATTGGTTAGAAAGGCAAGTCGTCCTCTTCTGACAGATTACTTTGTGTATTATAATTATTGATGGAATTGTAAGGATCTACAGCCGGTTGCTGCGCAGGATAGGTTTCTCCTTCTTCGCGCCTGCGGCTACCCAGCAATTCCAGATTATCGGCATATATCTCGTTCACATACCGTTTTACCCCGTTCGCATCATCGTAGGTACGTGAGCGTATCTTTCCCTCTACATATACCTGTACGCCTTTGCGAACAAATTGCTCTGCCACTTTAGCCAGACCTCTCCAGCATACAATATTATGCCATTCGGTGCGATCGGGTATCTGTGTTCCATTGGCGGCTGTGTAGCCCCGTTCGGTGGTAGCCAGTGTAAAATTGGCTACGACACTTCCATTATCAAAGTATTTTACATCGGGATCTTTTCCTACATTCCCTACTAATATCACTTTATTTATCGACATAATTTATCTTGTGGTTTTTGCATTAATATCCACAAATATAGGAAAAATTTTCACTCTGTAAGATTCAATATTCCTTTTCTTTCTCTTTTCCTATCGAGACCATTTTTTGCAAGAATAATGAATTGGGTATAACGATCAGTTCCCCCTCTTTTGTGCGTAGGTGAGTATAGAAAGTAAGTATTATTTCTATGGTAGCATCTATTGGCATATCTTTATCCAGAATCTGTATCTGGTCTCCTATACGGAACGGTGCAGTAAAGAAAATGATAATACCTGCTGTCATATTGCTAAGCAATGACCATTGGGCAAAAAATGCCACTCCGATAACGGCAAAGACAGAAGACACCGCTATCAGCATATTCTGAGGGCGCACTCCCCATATTATAGCCAACGTTACGATACATCCGATATTGATAAGGATATTGATAATATTAACAACGTGCAAAGTACGGGGCTCGGACTTTAATGTCATCAATCCATACTTTTTCACTATTTTCCCTACTATATATTTGGATGTGGGTGTTATGAATATAGTGATCGCTGTAGCAATTACCTGAGGAAGATATTCTTTCATTATATTTATCATTATTGATCGGCCCTTAAAAGATAGAGTAAGCGATATGTAACCATCCTGATTTGGCTGACACTACATCATATAAAATCGCTTCGGGGCAAAGGTACGCAATATTTTGAGATTTATAAAGAAGGTATATTCTCTTGGAATGTAATGAAGAATAAAGAAGTTTATCTATATGGCAGTTATAAGTTAACCACAGAAAAGCGTTCTTTGAAATATTATATTTAAGATTTAAAACATTGAGATTTTTGTAAGATTCGTAAGGTTTTAGTTAAAAACAAAAAAAAGACGTAACCAACCGGCTACGTCTCTAATTATATATTGTTGTCTATTTTGCATAATATATCATTCCGTAGCCAGAATTCCAGTTACCAAGATATTCTGCTCTATACTTAACTTCCTTATTCTCATCTGTATATGGAACAATATATCTAAACTTAACATATACAGCAGTCGCTTCGTTACCATCGTACTTAGGAGTATAGCCACGTAAAGCATTAAAATTTCCTACAGAAATGAAAGTATCTCCACTACCGTCACCACTTTCTTCTTTCTTGATAAAGCGAACGTCTATAATAATTTGGTTGTTGGCAAAGCCTCCTTCTACACCGTCTTTATCGAATTGATTTTCTGCATCGTAATAGAAATATACATCAATCTTATCATCTTCTTTCAGGTTTTTCACACTATAACTAAACACCCAATTATCTTTGAAAGCTGCTTCATAAGGAGTAGCGTAGGGGCTATAGTCCCTTATACTCAGGTTGCTTACATGGATGCTATCACTCTGCACATTTTCAGGCAGATTCTTGTAAGGCTTATAGTTCGTAATAATATTCGATTTAGTCAATGCCTTACCATTATTCTGGACATTGATATATTCTGCAGTGTAATAACCAGTTGTACCTTCAGCATTCACCTTGAAACCAATATAATAGCATTGTCCTACTTGCAGATTACTCATTTGATCGGAAGGGCCTACTATTCGCCCTATCTCAGTAGAGGCATATTTTACTCCATCCTCCTGATCAATATATGCAAAGGCTGTTCCTTCACGAGAATTATCACCATCCCCCAAACAGGATGACATCAATACAGCAACGAATAAAGCGCCGCTAAAAAGCTTTAATAGAGATACTTTCATATTTAAAAGTTATTTATAAAGAAAAAATTAAAAATCAAACTTCACACCCAGATTCAGGTTCAACTGCGTCTTCTTGTCAGAATATATAGTTCTGTACTCATTACCGGCATTAAAGTAATAGGCACCTCCTATTGTTCCATAAAGATACATTTTTTTATACAAAGGATATGATATTCCCAGATTCGCATGTGTAGAAAACTGCAAATTGGATTGCTTAATAGACTGGTCTATATAATATGGCTCTGTATAATAAAGAGTGTGCCCCAACTGTGTGTCCGAGATATCGGATATAGAGAAGTTCATATCACTCTTATACCTTCCGTTGATATCTTTTTGTACCATACCGCCCACTGACAGGTACAGTTTAGCCTTGCCTAACTGATAGAACGTATAATTTAACGATAATGGTATACCCAGATAATCAAAAGTTTGGGTTTCATTAAGATTAAATACGCTATTCGATGTTATTTTCGAAGACAGACGGGTATAAACCAGTCCTGTTTCGACAGACAAACGTGAGTTCAATTGCTTGCCTACAGTTATTCCGAAAGAAACAGGTTGCTTATGCTGCAATTTATAATCACTATTTTCTCGTTTTAGTTCTTTCAGTAGCATCTCACTTCTTTCTGTACGCGAGAATAGTATATCTCCACCTTTCTGACTGAAATTCTCCGAGAACAGGTTTGCATCAGCTTTTACACCTAAGAAGAATCCCTTTGATGAAGACTTCGGCAACATTAGTGTATTTTCAGCAAGTAACGGTTCATCCGCTATTACAGGTTTTGGTTCTTCTTTGATCTCTTCCTCCTCTACAGGCGAAGCGACCTCTTCTACAATCTCAGAAACAATGTCTACTTCCGGTTGTGGTTGCGGCTCCTGTACTTTCTTTGGCACTGCTTTTACTGCCAATGGAGCAATATAAGGTTCTACCACTACCGTAGTATCTGCAACCTCCTCTACAGGTGATGGTTTTACTTCTTCTGTTACTATCGTTTTCACTTCGTCCACTTTAGGTTCTCCGCTTGGTATTAATAATACACCGGTAGCTACAGCAGCTGCTAATCCGGCAGCAACGGCTATCGTCTTCAATATAGATGATTTTGCTGTCGAAGAAGCTGCATGGGTGGATGAAGAATTTGCAGACGATGAAGCAGAATCAGCAGCTGGTACCGGCTGACTCGACAAAAGCTGATCTAGCCCGCCCCATACAGCAGCAGGTACTTCCGGCTCAAAACTTCCTAGTTTTGAGGAGAATAGATCCTTTATTTTGTCATGTTCCACTTCCATCTTACTTACGATCTCTCTTTTATATATTGTCTTACTTTCTCCTGTAATATTTGCCTGGCTCTCACATATTGTGAACGTGATGTGCCTTCACTGATTCCCAGCATATCGGCTATTTCTTTATGCGAATAATCTTCTATTGCGTATAGGTTGAAAACTGTAGAATATCCCCGAGGTAGTTCTTGTACCATTTTCAGTAATTCGGTCTCCGATATTTTATACATCGCATCCTCCTCTGTGGAATCATCTACCACATCAGGAAGATCCTGTACATCGTCCGCAGTCTGAATTATTGATTTTTTCTTTCTTAAGTTTTCTAAAGCCAAGTTAATAAAAATGCGCTTCAACCATCCTTCGAAGGAGCCTCTATCCTGAAATGAATCGATATTGGCAAATACCTTCATGAATCCGTCCTGCAACAAATCTTGAGCGGAATCTGCATCGGAACTATAGCGTAAGCAAATGCTATACATCTTACGAGCATACCCCTCGTATAGCATTTTTTGAGCTTCCCGCTTTTGTTCCTTACAGCCTGCTATTATTTGCAGTTCATTCATATGGTCAAGCTTCATTTAAAAGATGCAAAATTTGTAGAAATGTTGCATGCATCTGTGAATAATTTCATCAACTATTACCTTTTTTAATAATTAACGAAATCGTATCTTTTATATCTTTTGTCTAAATAAATTATTCTGGCTTCTGGGTAAAAAGGACCATCTTAACTTTCAGTTTATTACCTATATCTATTATATCAACGACATTTTGCAACGACAAAGACTTATCCGCCTGCAACAAAACGTTCATTTCAACATTGGGATTTACATTTTTCTCATTCTCCAACGTAGTAGATAAAGCTGCTTCAATCTGATCCTTTGTTACTTCCTTATCATTAATATAATACCTTAAATCCCGAGTTATTATCAAGTTGATATTCTTCTTTGTAACAACTTTCTCGGAGGTGGCTGCATTGGGCAACAAAACTCTGATTGCAGCCGGAGTTACCATAGTGGATATAATAAGAAAAAACAATAAGAGGAAGAACATGATATCATTGAGCGAAGCTGTATAAACTTCGGCCGTTCTGGTTTTCCTGCGTTCTATTTTCATATTTATCCTTTCCTTTTCCGATTAGATATATAAATCAGGCCTCTACTGAGCCTCTCTTAAAGGCTCTTATAGCCTTCAATACTTCATTTGATTCCCTGTCTATATTTACAACGGTCTTATCAATGCGCCCGTTCAGAATATAATATCCTGCATAGGCAATGATACCTACAAGCAAACCTGCTCCCGAACATATCATTTTCTGATAAAGACCTGTAGAAATAGTATCTATCGCCAGATCGTTAGTCCTGGCAATATCGTAGAATATCTTTATCACTCCGAATATCGTTCCTAAGAACCCCAACATGGGTGCTATAGAAGCAGTAATACCAAGCCAGTTCATTTGATTTTCGAGAGTGCTAACCTGCTGACGGGCTTCGACCTCCATCGCTTCCTGTATCTCGTTATCGTCTCTTTCAAACTCTTTCAATCCGGCAGCAATCACTTTTGCAGAGGCATAAGGACGTTCTACACAGAACTTCAAAGCCTTATCTATTTTGCCTTCATGAACTAATTCTATAACACGAGATAACCACACAGAATCCTTTTTCCCCAAGCGATTGATTACAAGCCATTTGTTAATTATAACGTAGATCGCTAATAAGGACAGAAGAAAGATAGGCAGCAAAATCCACCCTCCTTTCATTACAAGACTCAAATAGCTCTCCTCCGGAGCTGTCTGAACCACTTGCTCTGTCATTTCAACAACCGGATTCGCAGCTTGAAGTAAGACAAATAGATCCATAGATATTATTCTGTGTTTTATATATGACAAATTCGATGAAAAAGCAAAGATAACCCTTCCATCGAATTTATATTTACTATTTAATATTCTTTAATATATACCAAAACTCACTTTATTTATATACTCGAAGAAACAGCTGGCAACGCCGATTACAAATATCCCTGCCATTGACAGTACCAGCGAAACTTTCAGGTAGCTATCTGTTGTAACAGTTTCAATAGGTGAATTGTTCTTGTTTATAAACATTGCTTTTACTACAAGTAAATAATAATACAAAGCGATAACTGTATTCAGGAACGCAAGGAACACTAACAATACCTGATTTTGCTGCATGGCTGCTGTAAAGACAAACAACTTGCTGAAGAATCCTGCTGCAAAAGGAATACCTCCCAGTGAGAATACTGCAATCATCATAGCCAATGCCAGTTTTGGATTTGTTTTGTACAATCCGTTATAGTCATCCATGCTTACTTTTCCGGTTCTGTCCTCGATAGCCGAGATAACCCCGAAAGCTGCCATATTGGAGAACACATAAACGAAAATATAAAATATGGTAGCTGCCATACCCAACTGGGTTCCGGTGAATACACTCAGCATTATGTAACCTGCCTGCGATATAGAAGAGAAAGCGAAGAATCGCTTCATATTCTTCTGACGAAGGGCGAATAAGTTACCCACTGTGATGGTAACAAGGATAACAATCCAGATGATATTCTGCCATGTCTGCTCCAATACAGGAAATACTTTGTATAGAATAGCCATAAGCGCAAATACTGCTGCACCTTTAGATATTGTAGACAAGTAAAGCGTTACGGTAGTAGGCGCACCCTGATAAGTATCGGGAGCCCATAAGTGGAACGGCACAAGTGATATTTTAAAGAACAAGCCGCTCATAACAAATATCATTGCCATGATAACCAGCGGAGTAGAATAAATGCTTGTTGCTATATCTGCATAGTACAATGTACCACAAGCCCCGTATAGGAACGAAAGCCCGAAGAGCATAATACCTGACGAGAAGATAGCATTGAATATATATTTTGCTCCTGCTTCGGCAGATTCGTGCCTGTATTTATCGAATGCAACCAATGCTGCGATAGGCAACGATGCTGTTTCGAGACCGATGTAGAATAACAGGAAGTTTCCTGATGAGATCATCAGATACATACCCAATAATGTAAGTGTAGTCAGCATGAAGAACTCACCTCTCTTCAAAATCGTATCAGGCCTGTTCAACCATACATTTCCCTGAAGCATGATAAGGAATGTTCCTATATTCAACACATTCTTTATTGTAAGATAGGCAGGACCGGTAACATACATACCTGCAAAGGAGGTGCCATTATCCTTAAAGAAGAAACACACGATTGTATGTATCAGGAATAAAGTACAGGCTACCGGAAAATAATATTTCTTTGCGTTGTCTGAAGCAAACAGATCATAGAAAATAAGTAGGAGAAACACTACGATGAGTGATAACTCATGCTTCATCAACAAATAATTACTCAAATCCATCTTTATATCTTAATATTATAACGTTTTCTATCTTATTCTTTCTTATTTCATATATGCTAGACTAGCACTGATCAAATCAGATATCCATCCCGGGAATAGTCCCATTCCGGCAACACAGATAATCAATCCCACTGTAGCTATCTTTTCGTGCCATACAGCATCGGTCAATTCCAGATGATGTTCATCCTGAACAGGTCCGTACAATATTTTTCCTACCACTTTGAGTATATAAACCGCTGTTACCACAATCGAAGATATGGCTACAATAGTAAATACTCGGTGGAACATATCGTTGTGAGCAAATGCTCCCACAAATATCGTCATTTCGGCTACGAATCCACTCAAACCCGGAAGACCAAGAGAAGCCAAACCGGCAATCACATAACATACGCTCAAGAATGGCATAATCTTCATTAAGCCTCCCATCTCTCGAATATCACGCGTGTGCGTACGTCCGTATATCATACCGATAAGAGCAAAGAAAAGAGCCGTCATCAATCCATGCGACAACATCTGCATCACAGCACCGGTCATAGCCGTCTGATTCATCATTAGTATGGCGAACAATACAAGCCCGCAGTGACTAACAGATGAATAAGCATTGATATATTTCAGGTCGGTCTGCGAAATAGCTCCTAAAGCTCCGTAAATAACACTGATACCTGTAAGGATAATAAATATCCACGCCAACTCGTCCGCAGCTTCCGGCATCAGGCGCATTGCCACGCGGAAACAGCCATATCCTCCCAGTTTCATCAATACTCCTGCATGAAGCATGGATACTGCTGTAGGTGCCGAAGCGTGACCGTCAGGCGACCAAGTATGGAATGGGAAGAGAGCTCCCAGTACACCAAATCCGACAAACGTAAGCGGGAATATCCAGTATTGGGCAGAAACAGGGATAGCCCCGTTTTGCGCAATTTCCATTATATTCCATGTATATTCTCCTGTAAGCGATGAATTAAAGTAGATACCCAGTATTCCAACAAATAGGAATGCCGAACCACCCATCAGCATCAGCGTCAGTTTCATTGCAGAATATTCTTTGCGGCCTGTTCCCCATAGCCCGATAAGCAGATACATCGGTATCAGTGCTATCTCGTAGAAGAAGAACATGGTGAACAAGTCGAGTGAAATAAAGAACCCGTACACCCCTATGGAAAGGAAGGTAAGCCACATGAAAAAATCTCTAGGCAACGGATCCATATTCCATGAGGCAAATGTCCCTGTAAATATAATAATGGCAGTCAGCAAGATCATCAGAACGGAAATTCCATCTACCCCGATCGCATAACTAATGTTAAGACTTTCGAACCATGTATGACTTTGGTACAGTAACATCTCTGATGTATCGCCGCTTGCACGCATGTCGTAAAACATGTAAAGCAATACTAAGGCTAATGCCATCTCTATAACAGCTCCTACAACTCCTACCAAACGTACTTGTTTGATGTCGCGGCAAAAAAGAAAGAACAGCAACATCACAACAGGAACTACGATAAATAATGAAAGAATATTCATCTTTTTATATTTTAATCTATATCTTATTTACAAACAAAACATACAACCCATCCGGCAAATCCGACTACAAGAATCAGCGCTCCTATGAGGTATGCCAATGCATACTGCTGTATATATCCGGATTGGAAATTCTTAATTGCACGCGAAGAAGCCTGTGTAACATAGGCAAGCGAGTCCATAAAACCATCCACAAATTTCTTGTCGAACCATGCGATAGGCTTGGATATACGCTGGAAGATAATACTACGTGTAACAAACAACCACAGTTCGTCGAAATAGAACTTATGGAAAGCCCATTTGTATAACGTGCTGATGCTTCCGGCAATCTTGTCAGGCAATTCGTTTTTCTTAAAGTACAATCTGAATGCGATTCCCATACCTATCACTGAGATTACAACACTTGTAATAGCTACCTGCCAGTTAAGGTGTGCATCGTAAGGCACCATATCGGAAGTCACAAACTTTCCGAACGGAACATATCCTGCACCGAAGGCAAATATTGCCAATATGATCAACGGAATCGCCATGGCAGGACCTGCTTCGTGCGGCTCGTGATGATAATGCTTCTTTTCGTAGAAAAATATACGAAGGAAGAGGCGTGTCATATAGAAGGCTGTAAGTCCGGCTGCAAACGACAGGATAAAGTATATCGCTTTATTGTGTTCGAAAGCCGCAGCCAATATTTCGTCTTTACTATAAAATCCTGAGAAGAAAGGAATGCCTGCAATAGCGAACAAGGCTACAGCAAAGGCAACACCTGTGATCGGCAGTTTTTTCCAAAGTCCGCCCATGTCGTCCATTTCATTGCTATGTACCGCATGGATAATAGCTCCTGCACAAAGGAATAACAATGCTTTGAAGAAGGCGTGCGTAAACAGGTGAAACATACCCGCCATATAGCCAAGCCCTTCATGCCCGCCAAATTTGGATACCCCTAGCGAGGTTAACATGAAAGCAATCTGCGAAATGGTAGAGAATGCCAACACGCGTTTTATATCTGTTTGGGTACAGGCAACTATGGCAGCAAACAATGCTGTGATAGCTCCTACCCACGCTATAATATCAAGGGCATAAGGAGTTACTACATACACAGGGAACAGACGTGCTACAAGGAATACTCCGGCAACAACCATCGTTGCAGCATGGATCAGAGCAGACGCAGGGGTCGGTCCTTCCATCGCATCGGGCAACCAGATGTGGAACGGCATCATCGCCGATTTACCGGCACCACCCATAAATATGAGTATCATAGCCCACGACAGTACCGAAAGTCCGATGAATGATGAGCCTTGCATCGTAGTTATGAATGCCGCATTCGGATCGGTAATAGTCGCAAAATCGAATGTACCTGAGAAATAGGATAGTAATAATATACCTACAAGGAAGAAAAAGTCAGCAAAACGCGTAACAATAAATGCTTTCTTGGAAGCTGCTACTGCCGATGGTTTCACATAATAGAAACTGATAAGCAGGAATGACGATACACCCACAAGTTCCCAGAAAATGTACATCTGGAAAATATTTGTAGCCATCACCAGACCGAGCATGGCAAAACTAAAGAGTGAAAGGAATGCGTAGTAACGCTGGAATCCTTTTTCACCTTTCATGTAGCCAAGACTGTAGATATGCACCATAAGCGACACAGTAGTAATAACCACGAGCATCATTACGGAAATAGGATCGAGATAGATACCTAAGTCAATGTGCATGGTATCGGTAAACTTCAACCATGTAACGGCTGTATGAAATGCCTGATATACTCCGTCTACCTTACCGGCTACAAAGAAGTATTGATACGCTGTCATATATGCCAATACCGTCATTACTCCCAGCGACAAGGTTCCCAATACTCCGGCTACGACAGGCTTCATGTATTTTCCGCCCAAGCCCAGTATAAGAAACATGATGACAGGCAGGGCAACTATCAGTATCGGATATGTAAAATTAATATGTTCCATACTTTCTATCTATTTCCTTGCTTAGTTTTTCATTTTAGTTATGTTCTCATCCACATATATACTCTTCACATTGCGGTATATATTGATGATGATAGCTATAGCTACAGCTGTTTCGGCAGCTGCTATACCTATTGCAAACAGAGTGAAGAAAAACCCTTCCATCTGTCCGGGATACAGGTAGCGGTTAAACACTACGAAATTAAGATCGGCAGCGTTGAGCATAAGTTCTATAGATATCAGAACCATCAGCATGTTTTTGCGGGAAAGGAATCCATATACCCCTGCAAAAAACATTACTGTACTTACTACCAGATATGCTTCTAAAGGCACTGGTCCTGACAATAAACTTGTTATAAATTCTCCCATATTTATATATTTTCACCCCTCCAACCTCCCCAAATGGGAGGCTACCGATGAGGGTCATTTTTTCTATTTTTTATTTTAGATACAACTCTATCTTTACTCCCCTCCCTTTGGAGGGGCAGGGGGAGGTGTTTACCTCTTCCGCGCGATCATTATACCTCCGATGATACAAGCCAACAGCAATATACTGATAGCCTCGAATGGCAGTAAATACTGATATTTATCTGTTCCCATCATTGCCATACCTATATCCTGCATCTGCAATTCATCCTGTGTAATATAAGTATAGAACTTATTCACATTGTAGAATATAATGTGTCCGCAAATTGCCAGTCCGGCCAGTGATGCTAATGCTGCGATGAACATCCGGCCCGGTTTTTCGAACTCAATATTACGCCCCGGCTCGTTTGTCAGCAATATGGCGAAGATAAACAGCACCATCACCCCTCCTGCGTAAACAGCTATCTGAACTGCCATCAGGAAATGATAGTTTAACAACAAATACAGTCCTGCCGTACCCAATAGCACAAACAGTAAGAATGTTGCTGCGCGGATAATCTTTTGCGTCGTAACTGCCATCAGAGAGCAGACTATAATTACCGCTGCTAAAATGTAAAATATGATTTGTTCTGCCATAATCTATTGATTATCGTATATTGTTAGTTATTCCTTATCTTCTTTTTCCTGTTCTTCACTGGTCGGCAATTTAGAAGCCGGAACGGTGTCAGTGGTCACATCTTTCGGATAGTTCTTTTCGGGATGAACGCCACTATCTTCTTTTATGTCCTGTGCCGGGATCGGCTCAAGCTGTGTCTGAGGAGCACCTTCGGGAGCACTGTTGTCCCCATGTACGGCAGCTTCTGCTTTTGCCACAGGTTTAGTAACTACAGCCGCAGGTTTCTCTTTCTTCTTCTCGGCAAGCTTAGAGCCTTCATGGTTGAGTTGCTCTATCAGTTTGCTACGGGTAAACAAAGAGTTTTCGAATGTATTGGTAAATATGATAGCGTCCGAAGGACAGGTAATCACGCACAGGTTACAGAATGTACACATACCCAAGTCGTATATGTAACGGTCGAGAATTTTCTTTTTCTTACCCTCTTCTGTTTCTATTGTTTTGGAGATCACCTGTATTGTTCCGTTAGGACAATTCATCTGGCAAATACCGCAAGCGGTACACAGATGCTCGTTGTTTTCATCATGCGGCATAATAAGCTCGCCACGAAAACGGTCGGGAATAACAAGAGTGTCTCTGTTCTCGGGATACTGTTCTGTGATCTTCTTCGTCCACAATTCGCCCCATGTCACCCGCATACCTGTGAGTAACGATTTTATTCCTCCAAATAATCCTGAAAAATATTCTGATACTGAACTCATTTTCTTATCTGCTATAAATTATTATTTCAGGGTCCAACCCAATAAAACCAGCACTACCATCAACAGGATGTTCACCATATTGATAGGCAATAGATACTTCCACTCCAGATTCAACAATTGGTCGATACGCAAGCGAGGGAATGTCCATCTTACCCATAAGCTCAGGAATACGAGGAATCCCGCTTTACCAAAGAACCATATGTAAGAAGGTATATAATTCATTACCTGATTGAATCCATCCCATCCTTCAACCTGAATAGGCATCCAGCCACCTAAGAATACTGTTGCTGCAATACCTGCTACAATGAACATATTCAGATACTCAGCCAGATAGAAAAACCCGAATTGAAGCCCTGAATATTCTGTATGGTATCCGGCAGTCAATTCCGATTCAGCTTCCGGTAAGTCGAAAGGTCCGCGATTGGTTTCGGCATGTCCCGATATAAGATATATTATGAAAGCTATTATTGCAGGAACATGTCCGGCTATAATATTCCATTGGTGGATATATGTTTGTCCCTGTATAATCTGAGAGAAACTCATTGTGCCCGAAAGCACAACTACAGTCATCAATGCAAATCCGGCAGAAAGCTCATAGCTTATAAACTGCGCCCCGCTTCGCATTGCACCAATCATCGAATATTTGTTGTTGCTAGACCATCCGGCAAGAAGCACCCCGATGATACCTAACGATGACACTGCTAATACATAGAAAACTCCGATATTGAAATCGACAGCCTGTAACCCGCGTCCAAAAGGCAACGCTCCGAATGTAAGCATAGAAGCTACAATCATAAAGAACGGAGCTGTAAAGAAAAGGAAACGGTCAGATTGTTTTACATGAATGATCTCCTTAAGTAATATCTTGATCATGTCGGCGACACTCTGTATCAGACCGTATTTACCAACACGATTGGGACCCAGACGCGCCTGAAAAAATGCCGTAATTTTTCGCTCTACATATATCAGTATCAAGGCCAATACGGCATATAAAGTGAGCAATGCAGCTCCTATGAGCACAAACTCTATAGCCAAAACCGCCCATGTAGGCAAACTCTCCGCCAAAAACGTGCCGAATCTTTTTAGCAGTCCTGCTACCTCTAACGGTTGTGAATAGTTTAACAACATATATCTTTATATTGATAAAATAAATAATCTATTTAACGGTCGATATCAGGAATCACATAGTCCATAGAACCACCAATACCGATAAAGTCTGAAATCTTCTCATCTTTACAGATCAACGGCATCACCGATACGGCAGCCATCGACGGAGAACGGAATTTCAGGCGATACGGAGTTTTATCTCCACGACTTTCGATGTAGACACCGAACTCACCGCGTCCGGCCTCAACACGCTGATAATATTCTCCCTCAGGAAGTTTAATAATGGCTTTGGTTTTAGCCAGATAGTCCCCTTCAGGTATATCATCTATAAGTTGTTCTATGATTTTTATAGACTCTTCTATCTCGTCCAGACGATTCAGATAGCGGTCAAAAGCATCTCCTGTATGACGAACAATTTCTTTAAAGCTATTTTGTACCTTTTCAAGACCATACAACGCATAAGGAGCATGCTTACGTATATCGCAGGAAAATCCGGAAGCACGTCCGGCAGGTCCTGTAACAGCATAAGAAATAGCGTCTTCATTTGAGAGAACACCCAGATTCTTCATACGACCTACAGCAATTACATTTCCGGTAAATAGCTTGTCATATTCGATCAATGCTTTGCGCATAACCTTAATAAAGGCTTTCACATCGGATTGAAAATCGGGCTGAATATCGAACATTACACCGCCAAGTACATTGTAGTTGATAATAAGGCGGCCGCCTGTGTTTTTCTCAAATATCTTAAGGATTTCTTCACGTTCACGCATTCCGTAGATAAATGCTGTGGTAGAACCTAAGTCCATACACATGGTTCCCCATGCTACCAGATGCGAATCGATACGATTCAACTCATCCATTATGGTACGTATATATTGTGCTCTTTCGGGCACTTCTATACCTGCCGCTTTTTCAACACACATACACAATCCGTGACGGTTGATATTTGCCGACAGATAATCTAAACGGTCTGTAAAATGTAGTATCTGAGGATAGGTAAGTTTTTCACTCAGCTTTTCTATACCTCTGTGAATATAACCACTGTGAACATCTATCTTTTTCACAATTTCACCATCCAACGCCACGCGGAAGTGCATTACCCCGTGAGTAGAAGGGTGCTGTGGTCCTATATTTATAAGATAATCGTCTTTCTCAAAGATGGGTACATTCTCTTCTTTAAGTTCTCCTGTTGCAGTTTCCATTATGCGCGGAGCAATATCGATAATATCGCGGCTTTCTATAGAAACAGCATTGAGGACAGGATTAGTATCGTAATCTTTTCGTAGCGGATAGCCTATCCAGTCCGAATTGAGAAAGAAACGACGCATATCGGGATTATTGATAAAGCGTATGCCCAGCATGGCATATACTTCACGCTCGTTGAAATGAGCTGTCTCCCACAGGTCGGTTACAGTATACAGCAATGGATTTTCGCGGTCGGAAGTACCGGTTTTCACTGCTATCTCAATAGATAAGTCCTTTGAAGGACACAACAGATAGGTAACCATAAGTTTTTCACCTTCATCTGTACCTGTCAACATTGCAAGATAGTCAAACGGAAGCTCCGCGTGATAGCGAAGTGCTTTTGCCAAATGGCGAAATTTGTCGGGCTCGACAGTTACCGTCAGTGGTGTCTTATCTTCGACAACCGCTTCGGGCACAGCTTCCAGTATTACCTTTTTAATATTTTCCATCGATAATTCTTCGAGTTAAAGGACTATAAACAGCAGGTAATACGCCAGCCTCACTTGCCTGACCTTATATTTACCTACTCTATTATTTTTTTGTATTACTTCTTTACTTTAAACAGAAACCGTTCTACTTTGATCTTACGCTGCAATTGCATCAAGCCATAGAACAAGGCTTCAGGGCGAGGAGGACAGCCCGGCACATAAACATCGACCGGCATTATTTCATCTATCCCTTTCACCACATGGTATGAATCGACAAACGGACCGCCTGAAATAGCACAGCTACCCATAGCGATCACATATTTGGGCTCAGCCATCTGGTCGTACACACGCTTCAACAGTGGAGCCATCTTATGCACAATCGTTCCTGCTACAACCATAGTGTCAGCCTGACGTGGACTGTTACGTGTAACTTCCATACCAAAACGAGCCAAATCGTAACGCGCAGCAGCCGAAGCCATAAATTCGATACCGCAACAGCTTGTAGCGAAGGCCAACGGCCAAACAGAGTTGGAACGTCCCCAGTTAATAAGGTCATCCAACTTCCCAACAACAACAGGCACTCCGCCTTCGTTGAGTTCTTTTATATAATCTTCAAGATACTCGTTGTCCTTAAATTCTTCGGACGGAATACCCTTTATATATACATTTTTTATTTTATTTTTCATTTCCATTTCAATGCTCCTTTCTTCCAGGCATAGGCAAGACCTAAACCTAATATTAAGATGAAAAACAATATACAGTATAATCCCGGCATCCCCAATTGCCTTACGACCGTAGCCCAAGGAAAGAGGAATATTGCCTCTACATCGAACATCAGATACAATATAGCATAGAGATAGTATCCTACCTTAAACTGCATCCATGAAGTACCATGAGTAGGAACACCACATTCATAGGGCTCTCCTTTTTGGGCATTAAACGACTTTGGTGATAATAATAAGGCCATGCCCAGACCGGCACAGACCAAAGTAATTCCCGTTAAGAAAACGACTAAAAAAAGAGCTGATGAAGCCATGTTTTTATATTAAAATTAGAACTTTAGTAACAAATTGTCATTCACTTCCGATGATATCCATTTCACTTTGTCACCCTGATATGCTGCAAGCCTTAACCAGAGCGCGTTTGACAATCGGCGCAAAATTACTCTTTATTTTTTTAAAAGCAAAAAAATAGTTGCCAAATTATGCAAATTTGACAACTATAGTTTACAAAACAAGTTGTTATGCTTTTTCTCTTACGATATATATCGGTCTCTTTTTTGTTTCCAAGTATGTCTTTGATAGATATTGACCTAAAATACCCAGACAGAAGAGCTGAATACCCCCTATGAAGAAAATGACACATAAGGTAGAAGCATAGCCCTGCACATCGTCGCCGAACATCAGCTTCTTAAATACAATTACAGATATCATCACAAAAGCGATGGCACAAAACAAAATCCCAAACACAGACGCAATAACCAGCGGTCGTGTAGAGAAGGCAATAATTCCTTCTAATGAGTAAAGAAAGAGTCCGATAAACGACCATTTGGTCTGACCGGCAACACGCTCTACATTCTCGAAGGCAATCCACTTGGTCTTAAAGCCAACCCAGCCGAAAATTCCTTTCGAGAAACGGTTGTATTCACTCATTTCCAGTATGGCATCAACCATCTGACGCGTCATCAGCCTGAAATCGCGGGCACCGTCTACAACCTCCGTATCAGAGATTTTATTAATCAGCTTATAGAACTGCTTCGCGAAGAAAGAGCGCACTGGCGGCTCTCCTTTTCGGTCGATACGCCGCGTGGCTACACAGTCATAATCTTCGGTCTTCAGGCTCTCATACATTTCCTTTATCAGCGATGGGGGATCTTGCAGGTCGGCATCTATCAACGACACATAGTTTCCTGTAGCCGCTTCCAGTCCGGCATATATACCGGCTTCTTTACCAAAATTCCGCGAGAAGGAAACGTAATGAACCCGATCGTCCTGTTCACGCAGTTCTTTTATCAATTCCAGAGTCCTGTCTTTAGACCCATCGTTAATAAAGATAAACTCAAATTCCTGATCCGGCATTTCAGCAGCCAGTTTTACAATCTCTTTATATAAAAAAGGAAGGGCTTGTTCTTCATTATAGCAAGGTACAATTAACGATATCCTGTCCATGTTTAATTTGTTGGTTTATGTTGAATACAAAGATAAAGTCTTTTGCGGCTTACACAAACCGCTCCTTATGATTTTTACAACAGTTCTAAATATTTATGTACTAAGCGTGATACAGGATAACGATCTACATCTTCTTTTTTAACTTTTATATATCCATCAGTCAACAATATCCTATCAACTATAACCTTGTAAAAGGTTGCATATATTACCTGATGCGAAAGTACATGTTTCACCTGTGTTACATATTTTATTCTTACATTCTCTGCTGTTGCGAGCAAAGCTTTAGCATCATTATTCTGCCCAATATTTTCTGTAAAAAGCTCTTCTTTCGTTTCTACCAAAGGCAATTCGTACAGATTTTGCCAGATATCTTTAGCTGTACGCTTGTGTAAAAACACATTGTCGCCACAGTGTATATCAAAATAAGAGAAATAACGATTTTTTGTTTTTTGTTTTCCTTCCTTTACAGGATACACACTTACCTGACCTCTGTCATTAGCTATACATATAGATAGAGCCGGGCAATTTTCACAATCGGGTGAAACGGGGACGCATTGCAATGCTCCGAATTCCATTATTGCCTGATTGTGCAAACCGGGCTTTGATTCGTCGAGTAAAGATTGTGCCAGTTCTGCAAAGGCTTTTTTCCCTCTGCCCGAATCGATAGGTTCATCCATTGCAAATATACGGGACAAAACCCTGTACACATTGCCATCGACTACAGCATAAGGTTCATTAAATGCAAATGAGGCTATAGCAGCAGCAGTGTACTCTCCCACCCCTTTCAGGCTTAGTATATCTTTATAGTCACGCGGAAATTTTCCATCAAAATTATCCACAATCATCTTTGCAGCTGCATGAAGATTTCGGGCACGACTATAATATCCCAACCCCTGCCAAAGCTTAAGCACTTCGCTTTCGCCTGCTTTTGCCAACAGGGCAACTGTCGGAAACTTTTCTACAAAGCGGTTAAAATAATCATAACCCTGATCTACGCGGGTTTGTTGCAATATTACTTCCGAAATCCAAATGATGTAGGGATCTGATGTTTTACGCCAAGGCAAGTCTCTCTTATTCTCATTATACCATTGTATCAATATGGCACTTAATCTCAAATTTTCCTTTTTACTCATTTACAATATTTTATAATTCAGAGCCAAACCTATCTGAATTTGAAAGTTAATTTCTCAGTGTTAAAAAAAAAATGATAATTATTTGTTTCAAAGGTAAATAAAAAGCTATATATTTGCAGTCCAAAAAATTAATTGTTTAGAATTTTAAAAAATAAGAAAATGACAAAAGCTGACATCGTTAACGAAATTGCGAAGAATACAGGCATTGACAAAGCTACTGTATTAAAAACAGTTGAATCATTCATGGATGTAGTTAAAGACTCTCTAAGTAAGAATGAAAATGTATATTTAAGAGGTTTCGGTAGTTTCATCGTGAAAACAAGAGCACAAAAAACAGCTCGCAATATTTCAAAGAACACAACTATCATTATTCCGGCGCACTCTATTCCGGCATTTAAACCTGCTAAAACTTTCGTTATCCAGGTAAGAAAGTAATTTACACGTTTACAATTTATTAATTTCTAAATATATAAATCACATGCCAAGCGGAAAGAAAAGAAAAAGACATAAAATGTCGACGCACAAGCGCAAAAAAAGACTGAGAAAAAACAGACATAAAAAGAAAAAATAAGTCTATTCTCTTTCTTTAAGGGAAATATACGGGAACAAACTTATAAATTTATCCAATTTCTAAGTTTGTTCTTTGTGTATTATAGAAACTGCAATTATTTTAATAGAGATAATTGCATCACTCAGATTTAGATAAAGATATTTAAATCTAAAAACTCTAAATTCTAAAATATAGTATGAACAGCGAACTAGTAGTCGATGTCCAACCCAATGAAGTCTCAATAGCGGTACTCGAAGACAAGAAACTTGTCGAACTGCAAAAAGAAGGAAGAGACGCTTCATATGCGGTAGGCAACATCTATGCCGGCAAGGTAAAAAAACTTATGCCCGGTTTGAATGCTGCTTTTGTAGACATAGGGTACAAGAAGGACGCTTTTCTTCACTATTTAGATCTTGGTGCTCAATTCAAATCTGTTGACAAGTTCTACAAACAGGCACTGAACGACAAAAAGAAGTTCCCGAACATTTCGAAGATGAAGCTCGAACCCGACATCAACAAGGACGGTTCTATCAGCGACATACTGAAACCCGGACAGGAAATCCTCGTACAGATAGCCAAAGAACCTATATCGACAAAAGGCCCCCGCCTTACATCAGAACTGTCGCTGGCAGGACGATTCCTTGTAGTCATCCCGTTCAACGACAAAGTATCAGTCTCGCAAAAGATAAAATCGAAAGAAGAAAGGGCGCGTCTGCGACAACTGATACAAAGTATTAAGCCTAAAAACTTCGGTGTAATAGTAAGAACAGTAGCCGAAGGCAAGAAAGTAGCCGATCTGGATACTGAACTAAAAACACTCGTTAAAAGATGGGAAGACAATCTTCCTAAAATACAGAAGGATAAACTACCTACTGTCGTCTTCGAAGAGACAGGACGTATAGTAGCTTTATTACGTGACGTATTTAATCCAAGCTTTCAGGAAATACATGTAAACGATCAGGACACAGGAAATCAGATTAAGGATTACATTTCATTCATTGCACCCGAAAAGAAGAACATTGTAAAGTCGTACAATGGCGAGTTGCCTATATTCGACAACTTCAATGTTACCAAGCAAATCAAAGCCCTCTTCGGCAAGACTGTTACTTTCCGGAACGGTGCCTACCTGATCATAGAACATACCGAAGCCCTGCACGTGGTAGACGTCAATAGCGGCAATAGGTCGAAGAATCCTGAAGCAGGACAAGAAAACAATGCCTGGGAAGTGAATTCCGCGGCAGCAGAAGAAATAGCCCGACAACTAAGACTACGTGATATGGGGGGTATTATCGTAATCGACTTTATAGACATGACTGAAGGCGAGCACCGCAGTCAGCTGATTAGCAAAATGCAGGAACTAATGGCCAACGACCGCGCCAAGCATAACATTTTGCCTCTGAGCAAATTCGGGTTGATGCAGATCACCCGTCAGCGCGTACGTCCCGAAATGGAAATCACCACGACCGAAACCTGTCCCAACTGTTTCGGTAAAGGGGAGATAAGGCCTTCTATATTATTCACAGACACCTTGCGTATGAAAATCAGTTATCTTGTGAAAGATCTGAATGTGAAAAAGTTTACTTTGCATGTACACCCGTATGTTGCAGCATTCATCAATGAAGGATTCGTTTCTCTGAAATGGCAATGGAAATGGCGTTATGGTATGGGAGTAAAAATAATCCCTAACCAGAATCTCGCCTTTCTCGAATACCATTTCTATGATGTAAACGGTGAAGAGATTGATATGAAACAAGAATTCGAGGTAAAATAAAATAACCATTACCCGATAACGATAGAAAGAAAGCTGCTTTAACTTGTTTAAAGCAGCTTTTTTCTGTTACCCTCTCCATTGAGGGTGAGATGGTAGATTTTAACTAAAACTTTATAAATCTCCCATTATAAAAGTGAGAGGCATCGTGAATCCCTCACAACACCTCTCCAATCATCTACGTATTTAATGTAGAAAACACACTACTATTTTCATATTATTAAGTACTTTAATCTTACAGTAGATGACTCAAAACTTTAATTGTCTAAGAAATTATGATTAGACGTAAGTAAAGATAAAGAATATGATTTTCCTTTCAGGTGATATTATATTTACATATAGGTTTTTACCGTTATGCACATTTCATATAATACTTATTATTAGATAATTACAATTTACATAATCGGATTCGATATGTATTTTTACTGTGTTTGAATATTCTTTTTTTGCATAAGAAAAGCAATATATTTGCTGTTTAAATTTTCCGACTCTAAAAAAAAGTGTTATTTTCGTTGCACAGAGGATGAGCAAAGATTTAGCAAGAAGGGGGTGTAGTCGCCCCGTTAATTCAAGTTATTTTCTGAGATTTAGAATTAATAGGCTTTTATTGTTCTAAATCCTTCAGATATTAGAATAAAAGCCTATTAATTCTAAAAGTAAACACTCATCCTCTTACTTTATATGCTACTACTATGGTAATAATTATCTTTGTGATACTGCTCGCTGCTTTGCTTGTTATTATTTTCATTCAGAGTTCAGAGAGAAATTCTTCCTATAGTAATCCGAAGAAATATGACCCTTATCATATAATGCATGGCTCGTATGAGGTCGATATCTTTGATGAAGAGGCTGTAGCATGGTGTGCCAATTTTCTGAATGTAACACCCAAAGAACTGGAAACAATACTCCGGAATGTACGCAGACAATACACACAGTTCAGAATAATGAAACGCAGCGGAGGATTCCGTACGATCTCTGCACCGAAACCCGGTCTGCTAGCTATACAGCGGAATATCTATTACAGGACTTTATTGGCGGCGAATGTGCATCCTGCCAGTACAGGTTTTCGCAGGAGAGTTTCTATTGTGGATAACGCTAATCCCCATCTGGGAAAAAAGGAGATACTGAAGGTCGATATAAAAGATTTTTTCGGTTCTATAGATGAAGATTATGTTATGAAAGTTTTTATGAATATTGGTTATCCTCCGAATATAGCTGAAATATTTGCCGAGTTGTGCTGCCTTAGAATGAGCCTGCCACAAGGAGCACCTACAAGTCCGGCTATCAGTAATGTATTTGCTTACGAAATGGATCAGAAGCTGACGGCACTTGCTCTACAATACGGATTGACTTATACCCGCTATGCCGACGATCTTACTTTTTCGGGTGATGCTATCGAGCCTGAAATAATCATACCGAAGATAGAAGAAATAGTTTATGAACCCGGTCTGGAACTGAATAAGAAGAAAACCAGACATATAAAAGAAGGCAGACGCAAGATAATCACAGGTATATCTGTCAGTTCGGGACGTAAACTTACCGTACCCAAAGCCAAAAAGCGAGAGCTTCGTAAGAATGTACACTACATACTCTCCAAAGGGCTTGAAAGCCACAAGCAACATATCGGCTCCACAGACCCGGCCTATCTGAAGCGCATACTCGGTTATCTTAGTTTCTGGCTATCAGTAGAGCCCGACAACAAGTTTGTACAGGAATCTATTGCAGCTTTGAGGAAATTGGAAACTCCGGCCCAAGCCTGAGCATTTATACTATTACTATCCTGTCGCCGTTCACTTTTACAAATCCCTTTCTTTCAGCCTCCTTAATGCCTTTATTGATGGCAATATCCACATTCGTACCACTTCTGGCGAATCCGAAAAGTTGTGCCGTAATCCTTAAAAGATCTTTTACAGGTATGCTTATCTGGTCGGTCAATATCTGTCTGATAGCATTCGCTACTTCTTCGGGGGGCAGATCGGCTGCATCGCGCTCCGACATGGTGCGGTATATGTCGAACGATCGGAATTGTTCTTCGCTTAACCAATAAAAGACAGTGCCTTCATGGTGGGTTTTAAAGAACGGAAGCCCTGATATGAGCATATCTAAATGTGCCTCCAATTTTTGTCCTAAGCGGAACATATTCCACGCCGACAGTATTTTCTTATACAACAGTGACCGGCTGAGCGGAGCCTCCGAACTCATTATTTGTTTCATCTGCTGCTGTATAAGCCTATTATGCTCGCTGCGGAAAAAATCTTCTGGCGGAAAAGAGACTTGCCTGAGTGTGACAAAGCGATAAGGCTGTTCGCCACCAACCATTTTTTTTACAGGAGCAGCCGGAGCATCTTTTATTACAGCACTCTGTATAGTAACGGTCGGTTTATACTTAATCTCCTGTGGCTTTTTCTCCTCATCCTCCTTTACCATCCTTATAGTATCTCCGATTGTCTCCATCACTTCCTCCGGTTTTTCCCACCAGTCCATAGTCCATATACGGCAGATATTCCATCCCAGCAATTTCAGTACACCGTTTTGGACTATTTCCCTGTCTCTGGCAGTCTTGGTCTGTTTGTAATTTTCTCCATCGCACAAGATTCCGAGAATATAGTTCGATGGATTCTTTTCACCTACTATGCCTATATCTATTTTATATCCCGAACAGCCTATATCCGTATGGACGGTATATCCTGCTTTGCGAAGCTCTTTGGCAATAACGTTTTCAATAGATATGGTTGTATCTGTTGAAGTTTGTGTATCTATAGCCACTCTTTCGCCACGTTGAGCATATTCGAGGAAGCGTTTCAATCCGGCTACACCTACAGCAGAAGACCTATTGAGGTCTATCTGGTCAGGTCGCAAAGTCGAGTAAATGATCATTTCGTAACGTGCTCTAGAGACGGCTACATTCAAACGGCGTTCTCCACCGAGCCTGTTGAGTGGGCCGAAATTCATGCTGACACGCCCGTTAGTATCGGGGCCATAGCCTACCGAGAACAGGATGATGTCGCGCTCGTCTCCCTGTACATTTTCCAGATTTTTGATGAATAACGGTTCTTCGCTTTCGAGGGCTATTGCCTCCAGATCGGGGCGAAGGACGAAAAGGTCGGAAAGCAGATCTTCGATAAGTGTTTGCTGAACAGAACTGAATGTAACCACCCCGATACTGCGTTTACGCAAATTGTCATCCGACAGTCGTCTCGCGATTTCGTCTATTACTGCCTGAGCTTCGGCCTTGTTCTGTCGCGATTTTCCTTTGTCGTAGAATCCGTCGATTTGCACCAGCTTTACTTTCGATTCAATATTGTCCGGAGACGGGAAGGTAAGCAGTTTGTTGTCGTAGTATTCCGAGTTGCTGAATGCTATAAGACTTTCGTGCTTGCTGCGGTAGTGCCACAGCAGGTATTTCGATGGCATGGAAAGGGCAAGGCAATCGTCAAGAATGCTCTCGAGGTCTTCCATGTCTATATTCTCTTCATCTACAGTATTCACTGCAAAAAAACTGGTCGGAGGCATTTGTTTAGGGTCGCCTACGATGACTACATTCTTTCCGCGCGCAATAGCACCGACTGCCTCATAGGTTGGCATCTGCGATGCTTCGTCAAAAACGATAAGGTCGAATTTATCGGCATCGGGGTCGATGTATTGTGCTACCGATATAGGGCTCATCAGCATACAAGGGCACATCCGCGACAACAGGGTCGGTATCTGGTCGAACAGTTTGCGGATAGAGGTTCCCCGTCCATTATTCTTAATATTCCGTTGAAGAATGCCTACTTCGGAGTTTTGGACAGCCTCTTTGGTAAATGATGGAATATTGGTAGCCAGTTTTGCATAGAGTTCTTTCTTGGTAAGCTCTTCGAAATTGGTGGTCAGCTCCTTATATTTCTTTATCACATCGTTGAAAAGCTTTCCTTTGAACAATTCCAGATTCGGTTCCCTCGCAATAATATAATCGGTACAAGTATGATAAAATCCTTTGTGGAAAGCATCCATAACAGAATCGGTCGGTATATTCCTGTTCTTGTATTCGTCCGCAATGAAACCAATGTTCAGCCCATCTAGTTTTTCACAGGCCTGCAACCACTGGTACCAGTCTTTCAGTTTATCTATGTTTGTCAACCACAAGTTGAGGCGCGACAAGGCGGTATCTGTCCAGTACACAGAATCGTCGTACAAGTAACCTTTATCTACTCCCAATGTAGTATGCAGCTTGTTCTCGGCAACAGACAAATCAGATAAAAGTTTGCTTATTTCGGCTAGAGAGTTTCCATGAATACTTCTGAACGAATCTATTCCTTCCGAAAGCTGTCCGGCTATAGCTTCTTTTATTCTTGCTGTATTACTTATATCCTTCGCATAATTCAGTATCAGGGCATTCAACCCTTCAAAATCTGTGATAATCTGTGAGATGGTATTCCAATCTTCACTATTATTCTTCCCATATTCTCCGAACAGGGAAGGGGTTTTGTCATTGTATTGGCTAACGTATTGTTCTTCGTCCTGATATTTTATAGTCTGTACCAGAATACTTTTTACATCTTTCGTAGCAATGCTACTACTCAGCGCATACGGTTTCAGTTGTTTCTTTATCTTGCGCTGACCGAAAAATTTAGGAATGAACCATTTGTTTGAGACCTGATTCCATTCATTTAACTTGATCTTAGCTTCTATAGACAAAATTTCGTCCATGAATCTGGAGGTTATCTCTTGCTTTATCTTGTCGCGTTCCCTACCATGTACCACTACCCCCTTGTAATTATCCAGTATTTTGTTTACTCGTGTTTGTTTTAGCAGAGCAGGAGTTAGCTCGGGTATTTGCAGAAGCTTAGACGCGATACCCGATATAATGTCGATCTGGTATTTGTCGTAATTAGCGTCCGCATCGCCTAATAGTCGTGCCAGTACATTCAGCTTTGGTTTTATCTCCGACAGTAAGCCGATAGTATCCGCAATGAGTTTCGTAGCTTGATCTTTTACGGCAGATGAGTAACCCGATATCTCGATACCTGTCAGCGGATGGTTATACGGATGACCGAAAGCTCGTCCGGTACTCACCATCAGTTCTACGGCATCATTCCATTCCAGAATGGCATCTTTGGTAAGCCCGTCCAGTAGTTCCTGAGGCATGGTAAACTCAGTATCGTTACTGATAGACAGATAACGGGCGATGGCATCGTATATGGAAAGCCCGAAAGAATACTTTTTATGCAGGGCATCTATATACACATTCATTTCGTTACGCAACTTGTCCAGTCGTACGGCTTCCTGTTCAAAATCTTCCGGCGCAGCATGTTTCAATACCTCTGTCGTTGTTTTCAGTTGAGCCAGAATTGCTGATTTTTTCGTTTTGTTCGAATGCAGTTCGAGGCAGAACGGCGCCAGTCCTATCGCCGCCAGACGGCTTTGAACAACAGATAAGGCTGCCATTTTTTCAGCGACAAACAGTACCCTTTTACCTTTGTACAAGGCATTGGCTATAATATTGGTTATGGTTTGCGATTTGCCTGTTCCCGGAGGGCCGTGCAGAATGTATGTCTTGTCATTTACTGCTTCATATATTGCTTCCAGTTGCGATGAGTCGGCGTTAATAGGTAAAACAATATCCGTGGGGGCAAGGTCTTTGTCTAGAACTGCGGCATCGACCATATCTTCCTGCACATCCCATTCTATCTTACCATTGATGAGACTCGATACGATTTTATTTTCTTTCAGCTTATGTACATTGTTGTGGATATCGTTCCACATAATGAACTTATTGAAAGAAAAGATACCGAGAATTGCCTGTTCTTCCACATCCCATTTGCGCTGGTCTTTGATGCTTTTTCTGATGATGGAATAGATCAGTCTGACATTTACTCCGCTTTCGTCTACAGGCAACGGATCGAGCCCTGATATGGTGATGCCGAAATTCTGCCGAAGCATCTCCAGCAAGGTGATGTTCATCATCGCATCTTCTTCCCGCGAGCGGATCACATAACCTTTAGCTGCTGATTTACGTATAATTTCTACAGGCAGTAGCAAGATCGGCGCATATCTTGGGCGTTCACTGCTGGGTGTCTCATACCATTTGAGCAAGCCCAGAGCAAGGTAGAGCGTATTTGCTCCGTTTTCTTCAATTGACAATCGTGACGACCGGTACAGATGTACAAGTGCTTTACTCAGATCGTTTTCGGAAAGATAGGAACGCAGGCGTTTTTGTGATATTTCCGATTTTATAAGCTCTGCTATCGGGTCGGAGGCTTCAAGTGATTGGTAGATACCGAAATTGTACAGAGGGTTATCCCAATCGGTAGGCTTCGGCATAATCTGAAATTCACCACCATCGGCCAATGCGTCTTCAAACTTGTCCAGATCGGCAGCTATCAGTTGCAATGTATTTTTGGTTACCCTTATGTTGAGTAGGTTGTTTCGCAGGCTGAGGTCTAACAACTTACGCTCCCACATCAGTTGCTTGGTGAGCTCTACCTCAGTGCTGATACCCGACAAGTCGTAAGGGTTTACACTTTCGGGGGCAACTTGTGATTTATCAGTCAGCGGAGCTTCTTCTATTATTTCCCATTGCAATCCTTTCTGTATGCGCTGTGGCAAAGGTCTTATTCCGGTGAAACGCGATCTTTTTACATCCAATGCGAGAACGAAACTCGATGGAGATAATTTACCGGCGGCTGTTTTTACAGCCTGATCGAAGTCGGCATTACTGCCCATGTTCATACAGGTAGTCTCTACGAGGGTGATTTCGTTTATTCCATCAGCAGTTCTTTTTGTCAGAAAAGACACATCATCGACAATGCTATCGGGGAATGTTTCGGGAATAAGCCAGCCTCCGGCAAAAGCGTGTCTCTGTGTAACTAAGATGAATGAATGTATGCCGACAGCTTCGAGACAAGAGGCATATAGAACAGCCATATCGAGGCATGTTCCCAGTTTTTGGGTAAGCACCATATCTGCCATACGGATGCGTTGCCCGTATTCTTCAAAGCTGGCAGGAACAGTGCTATATATAATATTCAGCTCAGATATCGCCGTATAAATCGCCGCCATTTGCTTTCGTACCCTGTCGGGGTTACGGCTCTGATATTCGTCCAGAGAAGCATTGCCTGTCCATTGTTCGAGTATGATTGCTGCCCGTTTTAGAATAGGCGCTATTGCCGGATGGTTGGGAGTAATGAAAGAAGACAGCATTTCCGGCAGGACAGATAAGCCGCCCCATTGGTCGAAAGCGAGTATATCTACCGGATATTTGTCTTCAAAAATACACTCTCCACCCGAGAGAACTTTCAGCGTAAAATTTCCTGCCATCCGTTCGGTCAGCTGTGCAAAATATGTTGAGGACAGATTTATTCTGAACGATTCTATTCTTACGGTTGCTCCTGCCGGAACAGACTCGATGAGATAGGGTGCAGCAGTTGCAAATTCGGGCTCGGCAGACAGTATAATGCTGATATCTTTCAATACTTCATCTGTTTTGTTTTCTATCGAAAACTGGCGGATAATCGAAACCCTGTTTTGCTGCATGGCAAAGTTGATAACGGGTAAACAGACAAATTCAACGCTGGCAATATTTGTATCCCTATTCATGAGTGTAGCAGATGTATAATATAGTTATATATGTTTCTGTGTTATAAGAAAATGCAATATTACAAAATTAAATTTATATGAATGTCTGTTATTGAACTTATATACAGGAGAAAATGGTTACATAACTAGCCTGTCAAAAATGATAACATATAGAACGTACAAACCCCAAAAAGCTAAAAGATATTAACAACATCTCCTTTTGGTTAAAATATACAATAAATACCGATTCAGATGATATTTATTTGACATCTTTACATCCGAAATTCATAAAAGATGCTCAACAAGCTTACATCTTGCAATTTTTGTTTTCAATGAATATATAACACCTCCCGTAAAGCCGGAAAAGAACTTATTTTAGCTCTTCTTACATAGAAACAGAAATTTAAAATCAATTATATTACCCAGATCAAACACGTAAATTATGCTTAAGCGAGTAAAATCATTATTAGGTTTTCTATTTATAGGAATCATAGCGGCAAATGTATCTGCTCAAAGTAATCAGCCTTTATATTTAGATCAGAATGCACCCATTGAGTCCCGTATCGAAGACGCCTTGTCGCGTATGACCTTAGAGGAAAAAGTAGCCATGTGCCATGCACAGTCAAAGTTCAGTTCAGCAGGAGTGCCACGACTGGGCATCCCCGAAAACTGGGCTACAGACGGCCCGCATGGTATACGCCCCGAGGTACTCTGGGATGAATGGGAACAGGCCGGATGGACAAACGATTCCTGTATCGCCTTCCCTGCACTGACCGCCCTGGCGGCTACATGGAACAAAGACATGTCGCTGCTCTATGGGAAGAGTATCGGGGAGGAAGCCCGCTACCGCAACAAGAATATCCTGCTGGGACCCGGTGTCAACATCTACCGCACACCCCTCAACGGACGCAACTTCGAGTATATGGGCGAAGACCCTTATCTGGCGTCCATGATGGTAGTGCCCTATATACAGGGGGTACAGGCAAATGGTGTAGCAGCTTGTGTTAAACATTATGCACTGAACAATCAGGAGGTAGACCGCCATACAGTAAATGTAAGTCTGGACGACAGAGCCCTCTATGAAATATACCTGCCTGCTTTCAAGGCTGCCGTACAGGAAGGACAGGCATGGGCTATCATGGGTGCCTACAACCGCTATAAAGGACAATGGGCATGCCACAACCAGTACCTGCTCAATGATATCCTGCGAGGCGAATGGGGTTTTGACGGTGTTGTCGTCTCTGACTGGGGTGGTGTTAATAATACGAAAGAAGCCATCTATCATGGGTTGGACATGGAATTCGGATCATGGACGGACGGATTGAGTGAAGGAGCCAGTAATGCCTATGACAACTACTATCTGGCTAATCCGTTCTTAAAGTTGCTACGGTCTGGTGAGGTGAAAATGGAGGAAGTAGACAAGAAGGTTCGCAATATTCTTCGTCTGGCTTTCCGTACGACTATGGACAGGAACCGCCCCTGGGGTTCTTTCGGAACGCCGGAACATGCGGCTGCCGGACGTAAGATAGCTGAAGAAGGCATTGTATTGTTGCAAAATAAGAATAATATCCTACCTGTCGACCTGAATAAAACAAAGAAGATACTCGTTGTCGGAGAAAATGCCATTAAGCCGATGACTGTAGGAGGTGGCAGCTCTTCACTGAAAGCTAAGTATGAGGTAGCACCTTGGGATGGCATTGTCAAAAGGTTTTCTTCACTGGCTGAGGTGTCTTATGCACGCGGTTATGTAGGGGATCCTACAAGCGAATACAACGGCGTAAAGCTCAAAAGAGATCTGCATGATTCACGCTCAGCCGCAGAACTGATAGCTGAAGCTACAAAAATGGCTAAAGATGCCGATATCGTGATCTTTATCGGCGGGCTGAATAAGAGTGACTATCAGGATGCTGAAGGGCATGACCGTAAACAACTCGGGTTGCCTTATGATCAGGATAAAGTAATTACTGAACTGTTGAAAGTAAACAAGAATCTGGTGGTGGTCAATATATCGGGAAATGCGGTTGCCATGCCTTGGGTGAATGAGGTGCCTGCCATCATACAATCGTGGTACAACGGTACGGAATCGGGCAGCGCACTGGCTTCTATACTGACAGGTGATGCCAACCCATCGGGAAAGCTGCCGTTTACTTTCCCTGCCAGACTCGAAGATAATGGTGCACACAAGCTGGGAGACTATCCGGGAGTCGATAAGGAAGCAACCTACCATGAAGGGCTCTTTGTAGGCTACCGCTGGACGGACAAGGAAAACATCAAACCTCTGTTCCCTTTCGGACACGGACTCAGCTATACGACATTCCAGTATGGTAAGGTGCAGGCTGACAGGAAGGAGATGAATCAGAACGATAAAATATCATTCTCCGTAAAGGTAAAGAATACCGGAAGCAGAGACGGAGCAGAGGTAGTACAGCTATACATCGCAGACCTGAAATCGAGCCTGCCAAGACCTCTAAAGGAACTGAAAAGCTTCGACAAGGTTTTCCTGAAGGCTGGGGAAGAGAAAACTGTGACGTTCTCAATCGATAAGTCGGCTCTCTCTTTCTTCGATGACAAGAAGCACGAATGGGTGGCCGAACCGGGGGATTTCGAGGCCATCATCGCTGCCTCAGCTAACGACATAAAGGATAAGGTGATGTTTAAACTGAAATAGTATCTAAATCTGAATATATTGAAGGTCGGCATATTAAGTGTCGGCCTTTTTTGGTTCATGCTGATAATGGCCGCGCCGATGATTTTCCGTTATCCGGTATGAATTCTTTCAATAATTATCTATTTTTGTATAGAGTATAAACAAGTGATATGATTTTATGGTTATATCCGATAAAGATGCCTTCAGAAAGGCAATATATGATATTGTAAAATATATTCCGGCAGGTCGTGCAACCTCTTATGGCGCTATAGCCAAAGCAGCAGGATATCCAAACTTGTCGCGGATGGTAGGGGCTATGATGGGAGGCTGTACCGAAAAAGGTGTTCCGGCACATCGGGTTGTCAACAGTCAGGGATACCTGAGTGGCAGGTTTGCTTTCGATACCCCGACAAAGATGCAGGAACTACTCGAGGCTGAAGGGGTCACCGTTGTAAATGATAAGATCAGTAACTGGAAAAAAGTTTACTGGGATCCGTTGAAAGAGATACAGCTGGAATGATTTTTTTGATCCGAAAAGGACTAAGATATCAGAATATAATTTACATTTAAGGTATTAACACTAATTTAATCGTATTTGAATGGGAATACATTTCCGACATAACACAAAACACAAACTTGCTTTTTTCTGTATTCTTTTTCTGCTTATCCTCCCTCTGATGGCGGTTGCGCAAAGTGACGGAGATTCCATTCCACTGACACTGGGCGCAAATATTCAGAAACCGATTTACACTGAAAGCCCGAAAAAACATGGTGGTTTTTACTATTGGGCATGGGGAAAGCACTACAGCGGACTTTACTATCAGCCTGTGACTGCGCGTACAGTTTCATTAAGCTCACTATTTGGGGGACTTTCAGTAAAAGAACAACTACCGAAGCTGCATGCTCTGATATTGGAGGATAAACAAAGCCAGTTGTATATGCTGAAACCATTAGGCGGTTCATCTAGTTTTCTCCAATCCGGTTTTTTTCAAAGTGTGTACAAACAGGAGGATTTTAAGGATACTTATCTGAACGATTTTATTCAGGAGGCATATACTGTAGTTCACCCTTATATGTTTGTTGTTTCCGAACATCTGGCCGAATCGGCTAAGGTAGGCTCTTCCGGTTCTTCAATGTTTTATGTTGTAGGGGGAAGTGATTGTGACACCATATCGGATGGCAGTGCCGTTGAAGACAAGCTATCCAGCATATCTCACCTACCCGATCTGAGGGATAAGACTGTACTCAATGATGTAGAAGCACTGATAGATAAACTCCATGAAGATAATTTTGCAAAAGTAGACCAAAAGACATATATAAGGGCACGCCTCTTTGATATGCTGATAGGTGACTGGAATAAGATATCGGAAAACTGGTACTGGATACCTACTTCGGCAGGAGATTCTACTGTCTATATTCCGCAGACATTAGACCGTAGCCATGCTTTTTCGAAAGTGGATGGTGTATTCTTTAAAGAACTCTTGAATATGCTTGGCGTAGGCTTCATTACTAATTATGAAGATGAACTTAAAAATCTAAAAAAGTTCAATAAGCTTTCCTATGCTCTGGACATTGCTCTTACTCAGAACTGTACGGCTGTATCGTGGCAGGAGCAGGCAAAACAACTTAAAACACAACTGACAGATGCCGTCATAAATGAAGCATTCTCGAAACTACCAAAAGAAATGCAGAATGCGGAGGCTGACGAACTGAAAAAGAACCTCATACAGCGAAGGAACCATCTGGAAGAGACAGCGATGAAGTATTATGTTTACACCCAGAAGACCCCTGTTGTTACGGGTTCAAATAAGAGTGAGCGCTTTGTGATAGAGCAGGATGATAATAAAGACCTCAATATACGTATATATGATAAGGCTACCGACCGGCTGATACTGAATAAGAAGTACCTGCGAAAATACACGAAAGAGATCTGGTTGTATGGACTGGGAGGAGATGATGAATTTGAGGTGGATAAAGAGAAGAGAAATATCTCCCTATTGCTGATTGGTGGAGGGGGAAAAAACAACTACAAGATATACAATGGTAAAAATGTATCTGTATATGAATATAAGTCTGAAAAGGAAAGACTCAAAGATCTTAAAACAGCAAATGTGATCATACCGAATGAAGAAAGCGCACTGGACTACGATTACCAACGGCTGAAATATTCCACTATTTCTTTTACGCCTATCGGTATTTATGACTCCGATCTGGGGCTGAATCTGGGTACTTCTGTCGCTTACACAATATATGGTTTCAGACGTGCACCTTATACGCGTCGCCATCAGATAAGCTATGACTATACCAACGGGTTTACATATCAGGGGATATTTCCGAGCTACGACCATAAGAAGAGTCTGCATGTAGCTGCATACTTTGGCAGTCCTGCCTATTTTTCCAACTTCTTCGGGTTTGGAAACGACACGCGCGGGTATAAGGATGAAAAGAAGAACTATAACCGCGTGAATATCACTAAGTATATGCTTGCTCCTGCCCTGTACTACAATATGAGTAAGGAACAGACATTCAATGTATTTTCTTCATTTGAGGTGTATAAGGTAAAAAATCCGAAAGACCGCGACCGCTTTATCAATACTGTTTATGAGGACGACAGCCGCATGTTCTCGTCCCAGTATTATATGAATCTGGGTGGCACTTACGACCTGAATAAAAAAATGGATGGCTTTGTCTCTTCTGTCTCGCTCTCGGGTACGGTGGGCTGGAATATAAATGTAGGCGACCCGAAACGGAACTATGCTTATACAAAGGGTAAGATAGGTATAAACCTAAAAATCACAGACCGCATCACCTTTGCTACTCAGGTAAAGGGTACTGCTCTGTTCTCCGACAAATATGAGTTCTATCAGGCGGCAACGACCGAACTACGAGGTTTCCGCGAAAATCGCTTTATAGGTAAACAGTCGTTGTATCAGTATTCCGATATCCGTCTCGATATGGGTAAGCTGCAAAATCCGTTGACTCCGCTCAAATATGGCGTATTCGCCGGAATAGATCATGGGCGGGTATGGTATCAGGACGAGACTTCTGACAAGTGGCATTCGTCTTATGGCGGAGGTTTCTGGCTGACTATTCTTCGTAAGTTCACAGGGAAGTTCTCATACTTCGGATCGAGTGACGGCAGCCGTTTTATGTTCCAGTTGGGAATGGGTTTCTGATATTATATAAGGTTGTATTTGTTTTACTAGGAGATTTCTAGTTGCCTCCACTTTTAAGTGGAGGTATAGATGTCTAAAAATAAAGGACTTTAGTCAAATAAGAATAGGTTAAAACGATGTTTGGCTAAAGCCTTTTTTCCTTAGTAGCTCTTATCCACGCCTTAAAAGTCGTGGCAATTAATACAAAAAAGTTTTGCGAAGTAACGGTCACAAAGAGCCTTAGTTACGAAGTAACTCTCTGCTACGCCATTCGCAAAACTTTCATAATTATTACAGTTCTATTTTTTCAATTTCACTCAGTGCATTGCCACCGTTGTCGATAGCGGCTATGATGTCGAATATTTTATCCGACCAGCCTGCTATCAGATATACATCTTTTCGGGTAGCATCCAGCGGAGTGTTTCCGTGTCCTGCAAGGTCGAACAGGTATAGCTTACTGTTTGGCGATATTTTTTTGTAATCGTTCCATACATCTGCTATTTTCTTATCGTTCTTGCTGTTCCATAGCTGCATATCGGTAAACATCATCACCTTGTCTACCTGCTCTTTGCGTTTTAGCAAATCTTTTATTACAAGGTAGCCGTTAGTAGAATATCCTACTTCACCGCTTCGTCTATAGAAAGTAGTTACATTCGACAATATGTTTTTGGTAGGTACATTTATTACTTTCCATATATCACCAAACATACCGGTTATAGCATTGGCACAACGCGATTTCAGCAACATGGCAAGCATCAGCCCGATGTCGTATGCCATTATCGAGCTTCTTGGCGATACTGTTATGTGCATAGATCCCGATACGTCGCAGGCTATAGCTACACTGGTATCTTCGTCGAAGCCTTTTATATTTTCGGCGGATATGCTTGCAGCCTGTTCAAGGGCTTCCATCACACGCCCGGCATAGCCCGATTTTACTTTCGATATTTCACGATAGGCAGCAAGGAAACGGAATGGCAACTGTTTTGATCGGCGTACGGCATCGGCTGACGACAAGGTATCGCATACTTTTATTATATGTTCTTTCGAGACTTTTGCCTCCAATATGTTGCGTAAGTTACGCATCAATGCCATATAGCCAACTTTTTCGCTGTCTATCAGTTCTTCCCATTTAGTACGGAAAGCCAGTTCTTTTTCAGCATCGGTCTGGTATTTGTTTTGTCCCAAAGCCGAAAGTTCTGTCTCCCATGTGTATGGAGTTTCCAACTCATTGTTTACTATCTTGTTAAACAATGCTTGTTGAGCTTCGTCCTTCGCTTTTGGGTGGACAAGGAACAGGGCATCGCGCAGCTTTATCTCCGTATCGCGGTTGTACTTGGCGAACTGATACTCATCGAACCGATTGAAAGCATCCTGCAAGCCGGCTTGTAGCTGTTTCGACAGGCGATTTAGTTTCTTCGTATCCTTTCTGCTGTTTGCCAACTGGTAGTAAGCCAGCAATTCGGTGATCTCATCGGCACGTTGTACGACTTTCGATACCATTTTACTTACAGTGGAATCTCCTCTATGCACTTTTGCCAATTCTACAGCCAATACCAATGGTATGGAACGCATATTCATCTTCTGGCGGGTATATACTGCCAACTGTGCTACAAATACAGGATCGCAGTGTACGATCAGGTTACGCAGAGTTTCTATTCTTGCCTCTGCGCTTTCGTAAAACTTGTCACTCAACGAAGAGGTAACCGCAGCAGTATATAGTTGCCACTCAGGTGACATACGGTAAGCTTCAGCTCCCTCATAGTTTACTACTTTGTTTTTTCCTTTGTTTAAGAAATTAAATTTCATCTTAGTAATTTTTAAAATGTTAAGGTCTTAACGACACTCTTTTATTGTTTGACATTACAAAGATGCAGACATAGGTGCGCAGCTTTTTTGCGCAGATGAAATTATTTTTATAAAAATTGAATTTTTAACTAAAAAATCCGGTCATCTCAATAGATACCGGACTCTTCGGATGTAAATAAATCGTTTGTATATCATTGTTTTGCGGTCATATTTTTACTATAGTCTACTATTTCCTTGTTCATTGCCAGATAATTTCCATTATTGTCGTACTGATAAGTGGTTATTTCTGATTTCTTCTCCCAATTCTCTTTTTTTCTGCTCCATTTAGTATATACGATGGATTCGAGCCGTCCACCGTCGAAAGTATAATCGTATTTATGTATTGCTCTCCAACCGGATATACCATTCCATTTGTAAACAGTGACATTTTTCTTATTATTATCAGTATCATACTCATAAACATATTTAAGCATAGGGTCGTATCCTTCATACTGAACTAAGTATTCTTTTACAAGACCAGTTTCTGTAATCTCTGTATTAACATATTTTTTTCGTTTTGGCGTTTTTGCAGATACTGTTGTTATTGTTGCCGATAGGAATAATGCTGTTACAAATAATATTATAGTTTTCATAATTGTAAATTTTAATAAGATGGTAAATAAAAATTTCAGTAATTATTCTAAGCGCTTTCTGTGAATATGACGAGGCCAGTTTGATAAAGGTTACAGTTTTTGCGAAATATTTTCTCTTTATTCGTAAGATGCTTATTATCAAGTGTGTTTTTTCTTGATTGCTTTTGAGAAAGTTTAGATAGAGCGTAAATCTTTCACCCGCCTATATGATAAGTAGGAGTTATAGGTTGCCCGGAAGGGAAGGATGGAGAGAAAAACAAGTAAGGCTACAGGCGAAAAGAGACTTTGCCGTACGGCTGCGAACGTTCTTACCCTTTGCGGGGCAGTGAACCGGCATTCGACATCTCAGAGAGACTTGCGCATAGTGCTTTGCCCTGCCGGATTTCAACCCGGCTTCGCGGAATCGGTTGCCCGAGTCTAAGCTACCTTAGGTTCGTTATCGAAGTAACTCTTATCTACGGCACTTACTTGCAGGGACAAAGGTAATCTTTTATGCAATAAATTACCATATTTTTTGCAAAAGAGCGTATATTTGATATCCGATGAAATGAAATATAAAAAACATATGACAGAAAATAAAGATCTGATGCTGGCAGTACTTATCGATGCCGATAATGTACCCTATGCGAATATAAAAGGAATGCTGGATGAAATAGCAAAGTTCGGGAATCCTACTATCAAGCGGATATATGGTGACTGGACGAAGCCGACCGTATCGGGGTGGAAGCAGCCCCTGTTGGAACATGCCATTACTCCCGTACAGCAATACAGCTACACTACAGGAAAAAATGCGACCGATTCGGCGATGATCATAGATGCTATGGATATATTGCACAGTGATAAGGTTGATGGTTTTTGCCTTGTCTCCAGCGACAGCGATTTTACGCGTCTGGCAGTCAGACTGCGCGAATCGGGAATGTTCGTGATCGGTTTGGGAGAGAAGAAGACGCCCAGTCCGTTTATCGTTGCCTGCGATAAGTTTATCTATATAGAGATATTGGATAACTCGGATACCCAGTCCGATACGGCGGCAAAAGATTCTCCTGCACCAAAGAAAGCCAATATAGAGCCTGTAAATAAAAAAATATTACAACTACTGAAATCTACAATCCGCGATGTGGCGGATGACGATGGCTGGGCATATCTGGGCGAGGTGGGCAACTTGGTTATCAAGAAGCGTCCCGACTTCGACCCGCGTAACTATGGCTTCCCGAAATTGACGCCATTGATCAAATCGCAAAAGAAAGTATTTGAAATAGACGAGCGCGATGTGGATAAGAAAGGACATACGAAGCTGATCTATGTGAGGGTGAAGGATTAGGGAGAGTATTATTTATTTTATCAGATTATAAATCCTTATAATATTGAGGAGGGTGTGTCAAAAGTAAAACAGCACTATCAAAGTGTTACCTTCCGTTGTCATGCTGAGCGTTAGCGAAGCATCTCTTCTATCAAAAGAGATCCTTACCTTTGGTCAGGATGACAGAAAGAAACCAGAAATTTCTTTTGACACACCCTCAACGGGGGACAAATTTAAAAATGAATTGATATGGATATAATGGGTTATGCAATAAGAGGCGATTTGACTGGACTTGAAAGTCTGTTGAAGAAAAGTACTATAAAAGAAATTAACAAAAAAGAATCAGGCTTGGGATTTTCAGCTCTAACCTGTGCTGTCCTATCTGTAGAAGTTGGTGCCGTGAGGTTGTTATTAGAATATGGAGCAGATCCAAACTCATTAAGCAAGTATGGTAAAACTCCTTTGTTTTTTGTAGGGGACAAACGACCTATAGATCATGACAGCATAGAAAAAAGGATAGAAATAACCCGATTATTATTGGAAAACAATGCAGACGTTAATATTTGTGATGACGTTAATAATCAAGCATTATCTTACGTGATGAGAGGAATTGATGGTAATTACTCTCTGGTCGAATTGCTCCTAAAATACGGGGCAGATCCCAATCATAAAAATGTGAAGGGAAATAGCCCTTTGGGTTTGGCTAAAAAAATAGGAGACGATAAAATGATAGAACTGTTGGAGAAAAATAAGATGAGCATTAAAGAAAACGTCGCTTACGACAAGGCAAAATGGCATTTTGAATACTTTGAACAGAATGGAAAGCCTGTTGACGGAGCTTACGTGCATATAGCAATGTTGTTGAATTGGATAATCCAAAGAGGTCTCTTTTCGGGAAATCTGTTATCTGAAGAGGAGCAACAGGTATTAAATAATGTCAGGAAAAAGAAAGCCAAAGCAAGTGTTTTTTTGAAAGAATACTGTGACGGTTGCCTGCTGAGTGGAGATTTTACTGATGGAGCAAATGAATTTTTACAGGCATATTATGAGAAGTATTATTTTCACGACCTTATGGATGATTGTGCATATGAAATCAAGGACACTTGGGAAAACTACGCATGGATAGTCGAATTGCTTGATAGCCGCTTCGCAGAATGGAAACAATCAAAATCTTTCAAACCTGATCCGATATTAAAAACTCCGAAACTTGTTGGTCTGGGAAAGCCGGCTAAGATAAAACTTCTTCTTTTCTTTGCCTTTGTAGTTATTCTTCTACTGTTGTGCTATTGGGCAACAAAAGTAATGTATGGCTTGTAAACAGAGGATTGCAAATCTACAGACGCAAATGAAAATAAAAAATTATAAGCTATTAATAATGAGCTAACAGCTTATATATTATCATTATCCTACAAAGCCTTAATATTCATGATCGGTTTTACCGAATCTATTATTGTCGCAGTATCCTTTATCGCTTCTATAATCACATTCTTGTCTTTATAAGCCATTGGCGATTCGTCTAAGGTCTTCTGGCAGACCGAAGTGGAGTAGATACCCTCCATCTTTTTGGTGAACTCGGCCATATCGAGTGTTTCCAGTGCCTTGTTACGGGCTAAAACACGTCCTGCACCATGTGGAGCAGAGCAGTTCCAGTCGGCATTACTTTTACCTTCGCAGATAAGGATTCCATCCTGCATATTGAAAGGTATCACCATCTTTTCGCCTGTGTACGATCTGATAGCGCCTTTTCTTATAATCCAGTCGGCGGTATCGATAAAGTTGTGCATAGAGTAAACCGAATCTATCGCTTCAAAATCTTCTCCCAGATCTTTGAATATCGCTTTCGACATTGCTTTATGGTTAAACTGCGCATAAGTCTGTGCAATCACCATATCTAATAGATAGTTGTACATATCGTCACCTTCCAATGGATATTCTTTCTTGTCGGTTTTATACTTTTTGCTCAGGTCTTTCAGCTTCTGAGGGATGTCGCTTGTTGGCTGTGTATGCTTGGTTATATACTCAAACTCATCGTAATATGCTGTAGGCAGGTTATTTGTCGCTTCCATTTTCTTTGCATGGTAGTTGCATATTTTCAGCCCGAAGTTTCGCGATCCGGAGTGAATAGTCAGATAATGCGATCCGTCGTTTGCCGATTCGCCGACTTCGATGAAGTGGTTTCCCCCACCCAATGTTCCCACCGAGAAGTAGAACGAATTTTCATTAGTCCCGATTCTTTTACACAGTTGAGCAATATATTCTTTATCCACTATTACAGGCGATTTGGCTTCTCCGAAACGCTTTGCCCATTCCTGCTGAAAGGCGGCTATGTTTGTATTCACAGCTTCCAGATACGGAGCTATCCACCAGTTGTCAAAGTTTTTTTCATTACGGATGTTCATACCCATAGGCACAGAACGTCTGATGGCATGGTCTAATGTTGGCAGGCGATCGGCGTCGATTCGTTTATTAAGTTTATGTGCAGTCACCGAGCAGCCTATATCTACACCTATATAGTTCGGATTGATCATCTTGGTCATCGGCATGGTGAATCCTATCACAATACCTTTACCTACATGCGTATCGGGCATAATTCGTACCTGTACGCCTTCGGATATTTCTTCGTTCAGTATATTCTTTACCATCCCGATGGCTTCGGCTTCCACATTGTCGATAAATATTTTACAGTCCTTGTTGTATTTTCCTTCTAAATTGATCATTGTGTTATACTGTTTTTGTTATTCTGCTACAAAGATAAACATGCCGATGCGCAGCTTTTCTGCGTAGCTAGAATTATTTTTCATACAACAGTTACTTACATATCCATATTTTTCCAGAATTTTCCTTTGGCGGGTATTGACATCATTTATATATTTATTTTCGTGGGAATCGGTAAAAACAATATCCTGTGACTTCGGCATCTCTCTGAAAGATATTATCGGTTCATTATTGATGCGAATCAGTAGTTGAAATTATATGTTTGTTTATCTTCTTCTGCGCGCAATCACAGATTGCTTGCATTCCTTTTGGCCTAAGCCCCAAAAGGAATCAAAAAATCTTTAGCGACCCGCTTCATAGGACGACCCGTTAGAGGGCTCAAAGGCTAAACAGAAAAACTCGCTCATGACTTTTGCATATTACGAACTGATAGCTAAGCTCAAACACGTTTTTGTTTTACGCCTTTCTCTCCCTACGGGTACCCCGTCCATAAAGCTAATGGCGCGGGCTAAAGCACGATCTGGAGACAATAAATAAAGGGGTTTTACTTGTAACTTGTAACTGCCCAAAGGGCGAAGTAACTAGTAACTAATAAACAAACATATAATTTCAACTACTGAAATTCGCATTAATTATCTTTAATACAACGCAGCACAGCGCCAGTGGCACGTATAGTGAGTTATTCCCGAGCCTATCGTTACCTGAGCTTGTAACCCTATTGTAGTAAAAAACAATAAGCCTCCAAATAAGTATTTACATAGTTTCATAAAGTGTTTTATTTAGTAATATTGACTAGAAAAGCAGATATATTATTTATATCTGCTTCTTATATGTGGATTAACCTGCAAAAGACATGGATTAATAGTGACTGTAACATATGTAGATGCCCAACAGCCTGTCACGTTGTTCAGCGCATCCAGTCTGTAAGTTGTTGTTGCATTCAATTCTCCAGTATTGAAATCCACACCCTCGAACAAGAATGTACCGTCCTGTGTATGCCAGCGAGCTACAATATTCGGATCGGATTCTATATCGGCATGAAGGGTTGCGGAACTGCCAATACAAATATTCTGATTATCTGCCGAAACTGTTGGCATAGGATTTACAGTTATTTCAAATACCCGCACGTCTTCTGTTGCCGGCTGGCCATCCAGTTCGAAATAAGGAGTAACCGTTACCGTATATTTGCCGGGAGACATGTATTTGTGGGAGACGCTGTGTACCAGATTACTAAAATCATTGTCGCTGATAGTGACCCCATCGCCAAAGTCCCATACTATATGTGATAATCTGTAGATGCCGGAGGATGGCTGTTTTATCTCAATAGAGAAATTGGCATTGGAGCCGAAACAGATAGCATCGGTACCAACAATGGGGTGTAGTTTAAAAAATGATGCAATAAAAAAAGGTAATCCTACAATAGGTGTGTTGAATGAATCGGAGAATTCTCCTTGTCCTGTCTCAGGTTGTGTCGGAAAAAAAGTCCTACTAATATGAGTTACCGATGTCCCTCCCTGATTGGGATTTTCCACAGCCCACAGGTCTCGAAGGTTTCCCGCGAACCCATACAACTTACCATCAGGTGCAATCCTGAGTCTAGATATAAAACTCAACCGTTTATAACCGGGCTCCAAAGCTGTAACCTGATCCCAGGCAACCGGAATCATTGTCAAGTTGGGGAAGTCAGCCAATTCGTAACGGTATATCCCAGTCACATTCGTAGAAGGAATATTTCCTAACGGATTCTTAAACGTACCTGTGCTATACAGATACTTGCTATTGGGTGAAAACTCTAGTGTGAGAGGATATCCTCCTGCCAACACTCCTAGTTGGTCCTCTCTTATCTCCTTCCCTTCAGAAACAATGCCTGTTTCGCTGTTAAACTTTCCGAGAAAGAATTTTTTCCCTCTTGTGCTATCATCCCCGGTTATATTCCAGCTATAAGTAGCGAATATCCACTTCCCGTTTGGGGAAAAGTTCGTAAATCCATTCTCATGATTAACTTCTACTGCACCAAAGTCATATCCAAAAGGAGATTGTATGGGAGTAGAAAATCCGTCTTTGGTAATCAACCATGTATATATGGCATTATTAATCCTGCTGGCTAGCCAGTAGTTTACGCCATCGCCATGTTCTACTGCTGCAATGTTTACATTAATGTCATACAAAGGGTCCATTCCCGGAATGAGAGGCAGGGCTATATTCTTTTTCCCTGATACAATATCTCCTTTTCCTCCGTTGAGGGTCATATCAATAACCGAATAGGTAATAGTATTAGAACCTTTAGGATAAGGTGGCACTACCAGATAGTAAAGATTATCGGATTCCGGCACCGGAATGGCAAGTCCTGCCTGCATATTCATTTCGTTTCCGGGAAGCCCTGTGCCATTAGGCATAGGTTTTCTGTCGCGTCCAAAAACTGTAGTACCATCGCTCGCAAACAGAAAATTTCCATCTTTGTCAGCAATAGAAGCCGAGCCCTGTCTTGTAAAAAGCGGACGCGTTCCTCCCTCTGTAGGAAATTTAGGGTACTTACTTGTTCCATTGAGTACATCTGTAAAGTCCAGTCCCGAGTAATGCCCGAAGTACCACCATGTGGCTTCGCGCTGGGCATGGACACAGAGAGAAAGCATCCAGAACGATAGTAATATATAGATACACTTATATTTCATTTGTTTTATCTTATTGTAATTATAAATATTTTTATTCTTTCACAACACAGATAATACTGAGGTAAGAGAAGGCCGATGGAGTAATACTGTTTACCTTGTAATGCATTACCGAGTTTTCTATTTTGTCTACGGTAATTACCGAATCATCGTAATCTAATACCAGAAAAGCTAATTTTTCGCGTGGATACACGTTGGGTACTTGTGTTATGCTTGGGTCACTCGATACAAATCTTCCGCTAAGTCCCTTGTAATGTTGTTCGTAGACTGCATACAGGTCTACAGTGGCACTATTGCCTACGCCCGCTATCAGCGAGAGATTGAAGGGAGGCATGTAGAATGATGACGCACTAGGTGGTGCCCATGTAGCAAGCCCGTTAGCGTCGGATGTCAAAACTCTGCCTGCAAGCTGATTGCCGTCTACCAGTTTGAACCCATTTGCCGAAGACGATACTATATGTAACTTGGCATCGGGGAGAACGCCTATCCCTACATTGCCACTGGGGTCAATAGCCATCTTAGTGGTAGGTTGTTTCGTATTTATGGCGCTACCGATATCGTTTTCCTGCGTCTGAAAGTACATATATTCTCCGGCATCCGGCTTACCTCCCAACTGTGTATAAATTCGGGCCGAAGGTACTCCCTTCTTTGCTACGTTGTAAAATTCAATTCCTGTTATTTGATTTGCCTGCCATGCGTCATTATAAAGGCGAAGAGGATAGGCTGAGGTATTAGGATCAGTACTATCATTGGTTGTATATACGCTCAGCTGGTCACCCAATCGGTTTTCTCCTTTGTTGGTATAGATTGCATAATTGTCTACGGTACCGGAGTTGTTATCATTGGCAACAGCTACGTTATCGAGATAAATCCCGTATGCCTTGTTCACCTTTCGTATCTCTCCACTCAGGTCAAGATGCATGCCACGTAATACATCTATTTCGGTATCTGCACCTGCAAAGTCGACTTTTCCGTAAAGTAGAGAAGCCGCATCTATTTTACCATCTCCATTAAAACTCAACGAAGAGCGTACGCCATATGTTTTATCTGCACTGGCTGTACCCGCAAAGGATGCCTGCGACAATACACCGGTTATCTCCCCTACTTTTCCGACTGGCATATGTGCTACTGCAGAAAAAGATCCTGCAAACATGCGGTCGACATTGCCAGCACCATTGGGAGCTCCCCGGTATGCTGTGCCCGAAACGCCTTTCAGCTCTGCTGTATTATTTGCATTGTCGGCCTGTGCCCATCCCTCCAGAGCAGTTATGGTTGCATTAGACGAAGCCGTATTGTCACCCGGAAGGGCTACCTGAGTGAATAAGCCTCTGTAGTTAGCAAATTTGCTACCGTCAATATGTAAATAATTATTCTGGAAGTCGAGTACGCCAGAAGAGGTGGAAGTCCTTTTAATAGCATTCTCATTTGCCGCTATGGATAAGTATATATTGTTATTTGAAGACCTATCTCCCCATGTATTTACCATACTTCCGTCTTTTCTTATATATATGTCGGCTCCTATTTCGTTCTTGCCTAAAGTACTTCTTGTCAGATATACTTTTTCTGCATCGGCAGTACCGTCATAAGTCCATTCCAGATCCATGGCAAAGAGCTTCCACTGGGTGCCATCCCACTGGTAAGTTCCTTGCTTGAACATATTGGTTGCATTTATATTGTGTACCAAAAGGCCTGCGTGTTTTATTTTATCTGTTTCGGTCGCACCAATTATGAAAGGTTCCAGTGAGGTAAGGCTAGTTAGTTTTACCCTTGGCAATAGTAGTCCACCTGTTGTAGTAGTGATGTTAGAGTCGTCGGTTACCGAAGTCGGATTGCTTGCATCCTGTGTTTTAAGGTCGAGAAGTGCTGCTTTATTAGGCTCGGTCCCGGATCCTACTGTTACTTGAGCTTGTAATTCTATTGCAATAAGGAACAATAAACTCCCGAATAAGTATTTATATAGTTTCATAAAGTGTTTTATTTAATAATTTAATTTCGTTCAATCTTATAGTTTGTCTTTTATATTTAGTGTACTTTTCCTGACATTGCTGATAAAACATAATCGGAGACGGCGTGATAGCTTGTGTATGAAATGTATGTGATTTTTTTTGAAAGATATCTGTTTCATATATTATTCTATTCTCAATGTACTTTGGTAATAGTCATATTATACAATTTGTTTGAACCAGACGGAGAGGAAAATCGATAATTATCAACAACATCGCCACCTCCGGCAAGGGCGGCTTCTCCCCCCTCTAATAAATATTCTGTAATGGCAATTCGTGTTGCTCCCGAAAGTGTTATTATAAAATAAGAGTTCGAAGGATTGGCATTCAGGCTGTAACCGCGAGTACCATCGACTTTAGCGTAGGGGTTCAGTACCATTCGGTTAACGTCAATCGTCATAAAATCGGTACTCCCTATCTGGGCTGCGACAAGCATCAGATTCTTAAATAACAGCATGGTTTCTGTATTGTAGAGTATTGATAAGTCTTCTCTCCAATCAGCTATAGGCGAATATGACACCTCGATAACATAGTCTCCGGCTTCCGGTAGATCGAAGTATGAGTTTACCTGATTTATTGTATTCCCTTGTATTGTCCATCCTTGAGGATTCATTGTACCCATTACTACATTAAGGGTGTTCACCTCTTCATCATTAGCTTTAAAGAAGAAGGGGTAATAGGAGTTGGAAGCACCCGGTATATTGGATGTAGGCTGTATTTCACTGTATGCCGTAGTTGTCCTATAGTAGACCATAGGCAGGGATGGATATTTCCATGTGGCTGCACCATTCACATCTGACGCTAAGACCTTACTTTCAGCCTGATTGCCATCTACCAGTTTGAATCCCTCGATAGGAGAGGCGGCTGTTCCTCCAGTATTAATATCCAGTTTTACAGTCGGAGAAGTATTTCCTATCCCTACGTTTCCGTTGGCTGAAATAGTCATTTTGGTAGTAGGGCTGGTCTTATTCGGGTTTACAGTATCGTCACTTTGTGTCTGGAAATGTATGTTGTCTCCTTTTCCAGAATTGCCATTCATCTGTGTGATAATCCGTGCTGTGGGTACATTCTTCACTATAGCCGAGTTCCAGAATTCGATTCCCGTTACCTGACTGGCAGAGTTGGCATTATTGAGCAAACGCAATGGGTATTCGGAATTATCAGGATTGGTGCTGGTATTGCTTGAATGAATCTGAAGGATATCCCCTAAGCGGTTTTGTCCTTTATTGGTATAAATACCATAGTTAGTTCCTGCTACATCAACACTGCTCAGATATATACCGTATGCCTGATTTATGGTAGGTGTTCCTGTACTTGTAGAAGGACGTATATTCAGATCTAGTCCGTACAGAGTATTTATCTTAGTGTTGTTGCTATGGAAGTTATAGTTACCTCCGAGAATATATGCCTTTTCGATAGGGCTGGCATGCCCAGATTCGAATGAGATGTAGGACTGAAGTCCATAGACGCTGGTCACATTACCAGCAGAGGCTCTCATACTGGCGAATGTTCTGGTTCCGGACACAGATGCTATATTTCCGGTACTACCAGCTAACTGGGTTGCTTGGTTAAATGACCCTACTATAAAACCCGCAGTACCTGACCCGGCATTTTCCGCACCATTGAAGGCTCCGTACACCCGATCTACATTGCCGGTTCCCGCAGCACTGGCAGCAGCTCTTATCCCATACAGGCTTCCATAGCTCTTTGTGTTCTCTTCAGGAACCATAGCGTTAGCCCTCAGCCCATTGTAGTTTCTATAGGGAGAATCATTATCTACGAGCAGATAGCTTGTGTTGAAATCTAACGAAGGGCTAGCAGAGGTTGTCGTTTGGGTTATACCTGACGCATTTCTTTTCAATAGAGAGTATGTATTATAAACTGTCGCCATGCTTTGATCCGAGTTTTCCATGCTACCGTCTTTATTGATAAAGATATCTGCGCCAAACTCTCCAATACGGCTATTACTCCTTTTAAGATATACTTGTTCTTTATCCTGAGTTGCGTCATAGCTCCATTCGGTGTCCATCACAAAGAGTTTCCATTGCGAACCGTCCCATTGGTAAGTAGCATGCTGCATTCCGTTAGTCTCGTTCAGGTTATGCACTACAAGTCCTGCGTGTTTAAGTTTCTCTTCATCTGTCGCATTTGTTATAAATGGCTCTAATGAAGTTAGGCTAATGAGCTTGACTCTGGGCAGTAGTAAGCCTCCACTAGTAGAGGTTATATTGCTGTCATCTGTTACATTGGTAACAGTCCCGGCTTCCTGAGTTTTCAGATCGAGTAGTGCAGCTTTGTTTGGTTCTGCGCCGGAGCCTATGGTAACTTGTGCTTGCATGGTCACCATAGCCAAAAACAATAGATTGATCAGAATAATTTTTTGTAGTTTCATATAGTTTAATAATAGTTTTGTTTATATTTGTAGATTATCCAACGCCGTGATGGAACATTATAGAATTCGCATTATTACTTTCTCAAGTTTTTTTGCGTGAAGACAAATTCTTGAAGACAAATTAATAATAAGTAAGTAGGACAAAACTACTTGATTGGTAATCTATGTAACATCCGACACAGCGTTGAGATACTCTAATCTATCGCTTTATATAAAAGCCCTGTATTTATTTAAAGCAAAGATAGATGTCTGTTCTGTTGTTTATTTCTTAAAATATACACACTCGTTTTTTATTATACATAGGTTACGCATCCCTATTGTTTTATTTATATTTTGTATCACACACGTATTATTTATACAAAATGACATTTTAGAAGCGTATCGTATCTTGTTGTATAAATTATATCATTATTGTATAAGCGATAAGATTTCAGATCTTTTTTCAATTATATTTATCCAAAATCCCATTATATATTTTTATAAGATGATTATTTATAATTATATTGTTATTGATGATGAAGACCTCGATAGAATTGCAATTAGTGCCTATTTAAAAAAATATCCGTTTCTTCGACATCTTGCGTCTTTTTCTACAGCTACTGATGCAAAGGACTTTTTAAGCATTAAAAAGGTTGATATTATATTTCTCGATATAGAAATGCCTGAAATAGATGGGGTAACATTACTTTCTCAGATAAGAGATAGAGTGGAGTATCCGATATTTATAACATCGCACACCGAATACGCTTTAGATGCATTTGAACTGGATGTGTCAGACTATATCGTAAAGCCTTTGAAGCAAGAACGCATAGAGGCATGTGTATTTAAGTTGAAGGATAGGCTGGACGCCAAATATAAGGCAAATCTTCATGATCTGTCGTTCAAAAAAGATAATCTGTTATTAAAAGAAGGAACTGAGTATATCTCGATTGATATGTCTGATGTATTATATCTGAAAGCGATGAAAGATTATACTCAAATAATATCATTACATAAAAAAACTGTAACAATACATGGCAATCTGGCTTCTATACTTAGAGAAGACCGATTTAGTTCTTTTGTCCGTATCCATAAGAGTTATGCCGTACAGAAGAAATATATTCAATCGATAGGCGCCAAGAATATTATAATGATAAACAAAGCATCTCTACCATTAGGGAATATATACAAGAAAACTATTTTAGATACTTATTTATGAGAATACTTCTATTTTCGATTTTTATTATTTTCACTTCACATATTACAGCAGCCCATCCTCATAAGCAAAAAATAGATTCTCTGCATCTGGCTCTTCAAAAACAAAAGGATGATTCTACAAAGGTACTGACCTATATAGCTTTGTCTAATTATAGCTATCATGCTTGTCCGGACTCAATGCTTATATATGCCAGAAAGGGGCTAGAGCTGTCAGAGAAGATAAAATGGGAAATAGGGATAGGACATAATTACTATTTATTGGGGCTTTATTATATAAACAAGGAAGGGCTGAGCCAAAGAGACAAAGCCTTGGATTATACACTCAAAGCAGTGTCGCATCTAAAGGATAAGAAGACATTGACCCATGCTTATGCGACATTGACGACATTGTATGCGCATGAAAAAGAATTTGATAAAGCATTGAATTATGCTAACGATGCTCTGCAACTAGTCCAAAATGATCCGGGTCTGACAGTTTATGCGACAATAAATATGGGAGATCTGTATAAATACATGGAACAACGGAGTAAAGCAAAAGAATACTATCTCAAAGCCCTGAAGCTATTGGACAAATCTGAAGTAGAACTAGATAATAAGTTATACTTGCAACTGACAGCATTGTATCTTACTGCCGCCAATAGGGATACAACATATACTGACATTCAGGAATCGTACAAATACATAACCAAGGCTAAACAGTTATATGAGACTTCCTGTCATTATAGGCATGAAACCTTGTATTCAAGAATATTGGCTACACTGGGAGATGTTATTGTGGATATAGTAAATAAAGATAGTGTGCTGACAAGAAGCTCAAAAAACAGGTTGCTTGACGATGCTGAAAAATATTTATTGAAATCACTGGATATAGATATTTCGACAGGCGACAGTTTACAAATTGTAAACCGGTATAGGGTCTTGTACTATATTGAGAAGGAGAAAGGAGATTACAAGAAAGCGTTGGAATATTCAGAAAAATGGTTTGAGGGTTATAATTTGTATTATTCACAGGAGAATAAAAATAAAATCGCAACTGTAGAGAAAGAGTATCAGGCAAGGGAATTTCAATATCAGATTAAATCAAAAGAAGAGCAATTGAGATATATTGTGATATTCGCTTTGCTTCTTATTGTCGTGGTTGTATTATTATTAATATTCAATCAGGTCAGGAAAAGAAAGAATTTGCAATTAAGTATGTTGAACGAAGAATTAGGCAAACGGAATGCAGAGTTGACAGAAGCCAATAATATGAAGATAAAATTACTGGGTATTATAAATCACGATTTGCGCAAACCTGTATCTCATCTTATTAGTTACTTACATCTTAGAAAAAATCTTCCTGAAGAAATGAGTCAAGAACGGCAAAGAATGACAGAGGAAAGAACACTTGTATTAGCAGAAGAACTTCTTCAGAATATGGAAGAACTTATATTCTGGTGTAAAAGCCAGATGAATAATTTCCATCCACATATGGAAAAAGTAAAACTTTCTGATTTATTTTCAGGTGTTCAGTCTTTCTTTGACAATAAGGATAATGTTCGTTTCGAATTTCAGGTAGATTTCAGCATAACAACAGATATTAATATTATGAAAACCATAATAAGGAATTTGACCTTTAATGCAATTCGGGCTGCCAGAAAAATAAAAAGAGAACCTGATGTCAGATGGTTTACCCAATCAGACGGAGATAATGCTATGCTTACCATTGTAGATAACGGAGGGGGGATGTCCCTTGATAATATAATGATATTAAAGGAAGGTGCGAATACAATATCTATATCTCAGGGATTGGGACTGCATATCATTCATGATCTAGCCAAAAGTATACATTGCAAAATTGAAGTTATATCTACTGATAATATTGGAACAACAATAAAATTGATTCAAAAAATTACTGGAGTTACTCCCTTTATTCGGACAAAATAATTTACCAAAATATTTTATTATAAGAGTCTGTTTAAATTTTATTCATTTTATTCCGCAGGTTTAGCGGGCTAAACCAAGAGTGAAAAGTAGAAAATAGAGAAGAAAGAATAAAAATAAGATTGCCAATCAAATTTAAAACAGTTACTTATATAATAATGCGAATCAGGAGTTGAAATTATATGTTTGTTTATTAGTTACTAGTTACTTCGCCCTTTGGGCGGTTACAAGTTACAAGTAAAATTCTTTATTTATCGTCTCCAGATCGTGCTTTAGCCCGCGCCGTTAGCTTTATGGACGGGGTACCCGTAGGGAAAGAAAGGCGTAAAACAAAAACGTGTTTGAGCTTAGCTATCAGTTCGTATAATGCAAAAGCCATGAGCGAGTTTTTTGTTTAGCCTTTGAGCCCTCTAACGGGTCGTCCTATGAAGCGGGGCGCTAAAGACCTTTTGATTCCTTTTGCGGCTTAGGCCAAAAGGAATGCAAGCAATCTGTGATTGCGCGCAGTAGAAAATAAACAAACGATTATTCAATACAATCTCAAATACTGATTGGCATTAATTGTCAATTTCGCGCCCGATTGCGTTTTTCGGCTACATCTTTCGCGCGAATTACGCGTTATTACATTGTATCAGCCGACTATCTCCCCGCAACTCGCTATCCTTTAGTACTATCTCCTTTTTTATCACTTATTCCCCCCCTATAACAAACAGTTACTAAACCCTAATTTTATTTAAGATATACGCATGTAAATGTTATTATACTATAAAACTTTTTCTAATGAAAGTCTGCAAACCCTCATTCTGACACATTTTTTGTATATTGTAGAAATAAGCCCGATATCAATTGGAAATTTACAGGAATTTATTAATAAATAATTATGAGCAAACAGATAAAAACGTATGCTTTGCACAACTATCTGACGATTCCTCAAATGGAGTCTCTGTCTGAAGAGATGAAAAAGGATATAGAAATAGTTGGCAGGGTATTACCATTCAAGACAAACAATTATGTAGTAGATGAACTGATAAACTGGGACGATGTAGAACACGACCCTATTTTTACGCTAAACTTCCCCCGCATGGGAATGCTGGAGAAGAAACATTATCTGGCAGTGGAAAAGCTGTTGGATCAGCAGGCTGAAAAAGAAGTTATAGATCGCAAAGTGCGTGAGATCCGTCTTGCGCTGAATCCCAATCCGGCAGGACAGGAACACAATGTGCCTTATCTGGGAGAGATAAAGCTAAAAGGCATACAGCACAAGTACCCTGAGACTGTATTGTTTTTTCCAAGTCAGGGACAGACATGCCATGCCTTCTGCACTTTTTGTTTTCGATGGCCACAGTTTTCGGGAATGAGCGAACTTAAATTTGCAATGAAAGAGGCTGACCTGTTATTGAAGTACCTGCGTGTGCACAAGGAAGTAACCGACATACTGTTTACAGGCGGCGACCCGATGGTGATGAATGCTGCAACTTTACAGGCATATATACGTCCGTTACTGACACCCGAATTCAGCCATATACACTCTATCCGCATAGGAACCAAATCACTTGCATACTGGCCATACCGTTATCTGACCGATGCAGATAGTGATGATATCATCAGCCTGTTTGAAGAGGTGGTGGCAGCCGGTAAGAACCTTTCGGTACAGGCGCATTTCAATCATCCGCGCGAACTGTCGACTGATGCTGTGAAACAGGCTATCAAGCGGATTCTTTCTACAGGGGCACAGATACGTACACAGTCGCCTTTGCTGCGCAACATCAACGACAAGCCGGAGCTATGGGCAGAAATGTGGCGCAAACAGGTAGATCTGGGCTGTATTCCTTATTATATGTTCATTGCACGCGATACAGGTGCTAAACATTACTTTGAATTGCCGCTCGATCGGTGCTGGCAGATATTTCGCAGGGCATACCGGCAGGTAAGCGGGCTTTGCCGTACAGTGCGGGGGCCTAGTATGAGCGACAATGCGGGCAAGATACAAGTACTGGGTGTACAGGAGGTAAGAGGCGAGAAGATATTCGTACTTCGTTTTATTCAGGGGCGGAATCCTAAGTGGGTAGATGTTCCGTTCTTTGCAGAGTATAACCCGAAAGCAACATGGTTCGATCAGTTGAAGCCTGCATTCGGCGATGAGAGGTTCTTTTTTGAGGAACAACTGTTGAAGCTTAAAGTGGCTAAACCGTTCCTGTTTGAATAGAAACTGATTCAATATAAGGATAGTTGTTATACTCCTGTCATGCTGACGATAAGAAGCATCTCTTACATGTCTTACTTTTGAGAGACGAGTCCTTCGTGCCTCAGGATGACAAAGAGAATATTGGATGAATGGTTATTGTTATTCTTTGCTGAATAGTTTCCACGCCTTAAAAGGCGTGGATGTAGTTTTCTCAAGGAGACTTTAGAGTCTGTTTAAATTTTATTCGTTCAGATTTTTAGAGCCATTTTGGGAATAATTTATTCTTTTTTGAGGTGATAATAGCGGGCTATTTAAGCCGATAAAAGGGATAAATTAAACCGAAAGAGCCTAAAAATGAATGAAAATAATCTATAATAAAATATTTTGGTAAAATTTAAACAGGCTCTTAGTCGAAATCACTTTGGCTAAAGCCCTTTCTGGTAATATTCTCTTATTCCTCCACTTAAAAGTGGAGGCAACTAAAGGTCATAGATTATTTTCCCTTTTTTTCGTCTTCCTGTTCTTTTTTGTAGGTTTGTGACAGGATTATAGAACTATAGAGCGTAAGGATGGCGGCAATAAGCAGTGTTACCACCCATGCGCTCATTTCCTTAAACATGAGGAATGCAGAAACAACCATAAGCAGTACGGCCAGTATCTGTATATTGAACAGGCGTTTTCCTCTGAGGCTTTTTCCGGGATAGGGTGAGGTAAAGGTTACGGCGGCAAATCCGGCAACTCCTGCTACCATAACATATTTGGCCACAAGCGGACTGATGTAATACGCTGCAGCTGCAACAAGTATAAGGATTGCCGACACCTGAAAAAATATCGTTTTGGTTTTGGGGCTTATATTCATATAATAGCTTATTCTACAATGAAAACGTCTTCGTTCTCTCTTTTCATCAGATAGTTTTCGCGAGCGAACTTTTCGATACGGTCTTTGTCCGATTCCAGTTCTTTCAGCTTTTGTTTGTCTTCGACCGTCTTGTCGCGATAATATTCTATTTGTCCGTTCAGTTCGCGTATTTTGTTGTCGTACCCTAAGCGGGCAAAAATGTTACTTTCGCTGATGAAGAATGCAAATACAATAATAACAAGCATTATCAGTAGTTGTATCTTAGTATATCTTGTGGTAAGATACCTGAATATGGATTTCAGAAAATTCATAATCGAAAGTAATTAAACAAATGGTAATCAATCGGACTCTCTTTGCAAAGATATATATTTTGCGCGCATAATTCGTTATATCGGGAAGAATAAAAGCATCTATATCAATCGGTAATTTTTATATCTTTACGGAATATTAAATCCAAATTTTATGAAACACATCTATTTTCTATTCTTATTGTATCTGTTCGCACTCAGTGGTTACAGTCAACATATCGGAGGCACTCATTCGTCGCAAAGCTTTGACCTCAAATACGGAGAACTGGAAATATATCTTAAAAGTGGGGAGGTATTAAAAGGCAAATACAGAATCAAAGGTACAGATACCGGTGACCTGAATCTGGACTATCGATCTATCGATTCAATAAAAATAGTGTCCGATACTGAAGTATTAGGGAGAAATACCAAATCGAAGACATTTTGCTATGTAAATATAAAAGGTAAACCGCGCTTGCTGAGAATTATATACCAATCACCCAGGTTATCGTTTTATGAAGGACGCCCTATTGCGTCTTCTAAAACAGGGATCTTATATTCTAGCAAAGTATATATGAAAAAAGATGATGCTGATGCAGTAGAATATCAGACAAAGGCGAATGGTAGTCATATAAAAAAATATTTTCCCGGCTGTCAGGCTTTACTCGACTTTCAGAAAGATAAAGAAAACAGACATTTAGTACAAGACTTTGGTGTACTGATGAGAATTTACAACAATGACTGTAAACTTTCGACTGAAGGATTAAATCTGAAATTCAGATAAGCACTATTTTAAATTTATATCTTTATCAAGATTTTGAGGATCGGGATGGATGAGAAAAGCGACATAATAAAGAAATACAAGAACTACCTGTTGCTTGAAAAGTCGCTGTCTCCCAATTCGATAGAGGCTTATATGACCGATCTGGCAAAGCTGTCGGGCTTTCTGAGCAATGAAGGAAAGAAGGCAGAAGAGATAACGCTCGATGATTTACAGCAATTTGTAGCACAGCTATACGATATAGGCATCAATGCGCGGTCGGTAGCCCGCATTATTTCGGGGATAAAATCTTTTTACAACTTCATGGTGCTGGATGGTTACCTACAAGCAGATCCTACCGAATTGCTGGAAACACCAAAGATCGGACTAAAGCTGCCGACTGTACTTTCACTTGAAGAGATAGAAGATCTGATGCGGGTGATAGACCTTTCTACTAAAGAAGGGCAACGAAACAGGGCGATACTGGAAACCCTCTATAGTTGCGGCCTACGGATATCCGAACTGACTAAACTGAAATTCTCCGATCTGTTTTTCGACGAAGGTTTTATCAAAGTAGAGGGTAAGGGCAGTAAACAACGCCTTGTGCCTATCTCGCATACAGCCATCAATGAGATACAGAAATATCTGCATTACCGTAGGGAAATGAAGATAAAGAAAGGCTCGGAAGACGCCCTGTTTCTGAGTAACAGGGGAACGGCTATCTCACGCATAATGGTTTTTCACTTTATCAAGGAGTATGCAGTACTGGCAGGGATAAAAAAAACGATAAGCCCGCATACTTTCCGTCATTCGTTTGCCACACATCTGCTCGAAGGCGGAGCTAACATCAGGGCAATACAATTAATGCTGGGGCACGAGAAGATCACCACTACCGAGATATACACACATATGGACAGAGAGTTTCTCCGTCAGGAAATAATAGAACATCATCCGCGAAATAAAAAATAGAATATTTGAACTCTTCACATATTTTTGTTTTATCTTTGTTCACAGATTGAAACTTTTTATTAATCACAAACGTATATTAAAAAAACACATAATTTATGAAAAGAAGATTTGTATCAGTAGCAGCTGTCGCTCTTGCCGGCATGCTGATGTTTAGTTCTTGTATAGGATCTTTCGGCTTATTTAACAAAGTATTGGCATGGAATCAGACTATCGACAACAAGTTTGTAAACGAGGTTGTATTCTTTGCTATGTGGATTGTTCCGGTATATGAAATTTCATTCCTTGCTGACATCCTTGTTATCAACTCTATAGAATTCTGGAGTGGAGAAAATCCGGTACAGGCAGGTATTGTGAAAAAAGTACAGGGCGAAAACGGTGTTTATACTGTTGAAACACTGGAGAACGGATACAATATCCAGAACGAAGCCGGTCAGCAGGTTGATCTTGTTTACGACAAAGACAGCAACACATGGAGCGCTGTGGCAAACGGAGAGTCTACAAAACTTATCAAATTTGAAGACGAAAAGAATGCTATCGTTTATCTTCCTAACGGACAGGAAAAAAGTGTAGAACTGTCTAATGACGGTGTACTTGCGTTGCGTCAGTCAGTAGAAAGCACAATGTTCTATGCTGCGAAGTAATTGAGTAATAGATATACACTAAAAGTGAAAGACTTACAGTAAAATGTAGGTCTTTTTTCTTTTATACACTTCAGAATAGTCTGCACTCAGAATATTATTCCATATGAAAATTTAAAAGATAGTATAAGAGCCTGTTTAAATTTGATTGGCAACCCTACATAAAAAAGGATGAGCAATCCGCTCATCCTACATATAATTTAGAATTGTCTCTTTGTACTATCCGGCTACTTCTTTCTGAAAAGCCTTATTATCTCCCCTATCCACAGTACAACCGACGTACCACCGATAATGATACCCCAATCCTGTATAGTAAGAGGCATTGTGCGGAATACATCACCTCCGAACGTAACAATCAGTATCTGACCGACAAGTATAATGAGGGCGACTATTTCAAATCCGGCACTCTTGCTCATTCCCGCAAATGCTGATTTTCCTGTTGCATAAGCTTTGGCATTGAACATATTCCAGAACTGTAACAAAACAAATACAGTAAAGAAATACGAAAGAAAATACCTTCCCCTGTCTTCTTCGGCTATATAACTAAAGAATGAATTGAGATGCTCGGGACTAGAGAAATAATACATCATGCCAAGAAGCAGGATGACAAACATAATACCCGTAATAAGAATATGTCTGGCTATAGACGGTGTAACGATAAAATCGGTATTCTTACGCGGCTTGCTGTCCATCACATTCGGATCGGGCGGCAACGAAGCCAACGCTCCGGCAGCAAAGGTATCCATTATCAGGTTTACCCAAAGCATTTGTGTAACCGTCAGAGGCAACTCCTGCCCGAAGATCGATCCGAGAAATACCAGCAACAAGGCAGCTACGTTTATAGTCAGCTGGAACAGCATAAAACGCTGTATATTCTTGTAGAGCGAACGCCCCCACATAACAGCAGTGGCGATACTGCTGAACGAATCGTCAAGTAATGTGATATCACTTGCTTCTTTAGCTACAGACGTACCCGAACCCATCGAAAGCCCTACATCGGCATAGTTGAGCGCAGGAGCATCGTTAGTCCCATCCCCTGTAACAGCTACGATCTCGCCGCGCTGTTTCAGCAAATGCACAAGGCGCTGTTTATCGGTAGGACGCGCGCGGCACATTATTTTCAAGTCTTTAACCCTGTCGTAAGCTTCCTCATCGGATAGTGCTTCAAAGTCGACACCACCGATAATATTACGGTCGGTATCTTCATCATCTTTCCAGATGCCTATCTGACGACCAATCTCTTTAGCTGTACCATAGGTATCTCCGGTCACTATTTTTACGCCGATACCCGCATTCAGGCAATGACCTACTGCATCGGGCACATCAGTACGCACAGGATCGGAAATACCGGCTATACCGAGAAATATAAGATCACCGTTGATAAGATCTTCGAGCGCACTCTTCGCATCATCCACATACTGATATGCAAACCCGAGTGTACGCATTGCCTGATCCTGATATTTCAGCAGTTGTTCATCTATCTGCTGCTTGTATTCTTCTAGCGGAACAAAATCTTCGGCTGTGGCAACAGTCTTACTCTTAGCCAAAACCACTTCGGGAGCGCCTTTTACATAGAGTACCTTCTTCTTCAGTTTCGGCGAATCGACCAGTGTAGCCATAAACTTACGTTCGGTAGAAAACGGCAACTGTTCTATTATATTTTCTTTGTTGCGGATATTACTATACAATATCTTGCTGCGGTTGAGCCACAACAGTAATGCTCCCTCCGTCGGATTCCCCAATGCGTTTACCTTCTCAGGATTAGAGAAATCGAGGAAAGCGGTAGAATTGACAGAGATATTACCGATCACAAGACGGCTGATCTCACTATCGGTCAATCGCTGATCGGGTACCCCGTAGAAATTGGTACTGGCAACCTGCATCTGGTTTTGTGTCAGTGTGCCGGTTTTATCAGTACAGATAACTGTAGTCGCACCCATCGTTTCCACAGCGTGCATTTTGCGCACGAGGTTGTTCATTTTCAGCATCCGGCGCATACTAAGCGCAAGGCTGAGCGTAACACTCATTGGCAGACCTTCGGGTACAGCTACTACAACCAGTGTAACGGCTACCATGAATGCCTGTAGTATCTCGGTAGCTATATTCAGATTTACCCACGAATCGGCATCCAAAGGATCTACATCGAACAGGTATCCGGCAGAAGCTATTACAACCGTAACCAATGCTCCGGTCAGTAACCAGCGAAGCCATCCGCCTTCGGCAACCACCTTTGGCAACTTACGCTCTCTGCCTGTAAGTGATAATCCATCATATATAATAGGCATCCACACCTTAATCAATGCAACAACAACTCCTGCAAGAGCAGCCCCAAGCAAGGCCACTTGCCCAAGCGAAACGTGAACCGTAGGATCGAGAAATACATCTTTTATTACCAGAACGATGAATGTAAGTGCTGCCAATATTAGCCCGACAACCCCGATAAACTTTGCCAGCGAATCGAGCTGACGGTTAAGGGGTGTTTCACCCTCTACTTTCTCAGTTGCCTTTTCGGCTACCTTTCCAAACTCAGTGGCATCGCCGATACGGACAACTTCAAAAACGCCATGTCCGTTGATAACCTTTGTACCGCGCAATACCCAGTTAGACGGATATGTTACTCCTTCTTCGAAATGTTCGGGATCGGTAGTTTTATCAATGCTAAGCTCTCCGGTAAGGCACGATTCGTCGATCTGCATCGAAACAGCTTCGAGCAGCTCGCCATCGGCAGGTACTTCATTACCCATTTCGAGCAATACAATATCACCGACTACAATATCTTTTTTGGCTACCTGTCCTACATTACCGTTACGGATAACCATGAGCATATCTTCATCGTTCACCTGATTGAGAACATCGAATTTCTTATTGGCATCCATTTCGAACCAGAAAGATACTCCGGTAGCCAGCAATATGGCACAGAAGATACCGATAGTCTCTATATATTCGTTGTGAATAATGGATATCCCCAATGACAGGAATGCTGCTATGAGCAATATACGGATAATAGGATCTTCAAATTTTTCGAGAAACAATTTCCAAAGCGGTTCTTTCTCCGGTGGAGTAAGGATATTCGCTCCATGTTTTTGTCTGCTCTCTTTTACCTGAGCATCGGTAAGTCCCGTATAATTTTTCTTTCCGTCCATTTATTATATACTTGAATGTCTGTTTCTTTATTATTATGTAACTCTATTGTCGCAAAAATTTAACAAATATACGGCGATTAGGGGATAAAAACAGACAGGTATTGTTAATTTATTGTTACGAATAGAAAACAAAAGAAAGTGTCCCAAAAGCACCCATCTGCTTCATTGCTAGCTTCATCAGTCGTAGGTCACATACTACAGTATGCTCCCGTCCTCCTGAGAATCAGCGGCTTCGCATCTGTGCACTTTTTGAACATTTCTAAAAAATGAAAGGAGGCTGTCCTATTTACATTTAGGTCAGCCTCTACGATTTTTATCTCTTAGTTCTCCGGCTCTTTCCAGTCGCCATTATCTTTTATAAGCTGTACAAGCCTTTCCACAGCCTCTTCGGAAGGAATATTTTTTTCTATCAGATTCTTCTTCTTATAGAGCGATATCTTCCCTTTCTCGGCTCCTACATAACCGTAATCGGCATCCGCCATTTCTCCGGGACCGTTCACGATACAACCCATAACGCCTATCTTGAGGTGCTTGAGGTGCGAAGTTGCTCCCTTTACCAAAGCTACCGTAGTTTGCAGGTCGAAAAGTGTACGCCCACAACTCGGACACGAGATATACTCCGTTTTACTGGTGCGCACACGCGATGCCTGCAAAATACCGAACATGTAAGCATCTACATTTTTGAGCGGGATATTTCCTTCATTCTGCAACATGATACCGTTACCAAAACCATCGAGATAAAGCGTACCCAGATCGGCAGCAGCCTTTATCTGCAAGTCTTCCGATTCGTTTTCTGTATAATGGCGGGCAAGCACAACAGGTGTGTCGCAATCGTTGTTCATCAGTGTATGGATAAATGCGCGCTGCTCTCCTACTCCATTGATATGATCGGTGGCAATAATTACGACTATCGTCTTATCGTTTTTCAGCAATGATATAATCTCGTCGTTCAGTTGGGGATATGATAAGCGTAAGAACTTAACAGCCGCATCCGTATCTTTTATCTTATTCCAGTTCAAGTTATCGAACAATGGATATGTATTTTTTTCGTTCTTCCATCCTGCAAAATCTATAATAGACGAAATGGCACGCGGTGCAGCGACAGGCAGTTCCTTACCCACATAGATATAATCGGGCAGAAAGTGGCTGTTCAACTCAAAGTTACCCTGCGAACGGTCAGAAATGACAACAGGCAGATTATCGCCGCCTATATTCCCCACAACATAAGTCTCGCGACGATCGGTAGAGAAAGGCGAAAACTTATCGCTGGCAACAGCTACTATTTCGGGATGATTTGCTTTACTGGTTATATAATCGACCAACTTTTTTGCTACCGGAATTTCAAATTCGGGATCTTCGCTCAACGATACACGTATAGTATCGCCGATACCATCGGAAAGAAGCGACCCGATACCTACAGCCGACTTGATGCGTCCGTCTTCTCCGTCTCCGGCTTCGGTAACACCCAGATGCAACGGGAAGGCAAGCCCTTCTTTTTCCATGCGGGCAATCAGCAGGCGTACAGCTTTCGACATCACCACTGTATTGGAGGTCTTCATAGAGATAACGATATCCCTGAATCCTTCGGCAATGCAGATATGCAGAAACTCCATGCACGATTCTACCATACCTTCGGGTGTGTCGCCATAGCGACTCATAATGCGGTCTGACAACGAACCATGATTCACTCCGATACGGATGGCTGTCTTATGTTCCTTACATATATTGATAAGCGGTATAAGCTTCGCTCTGATCTTTTCTATTTCCTGAGCATATTCCTCGTCCGTATATTCAAATGTTTCGAAAGTCTTAACCCTGTCTACAAAATTTCCGGGATTTACGCGCACCTTTTCCACAATTCGTGCAGCAGCTTCAGCAGCACGCGGATTGAAGTGTATGTCGGCGATCAGCGGAGTAGTATAGCCTTGCCCTCTTACTACGGCTTCGATATTGCGCAGGTTTTCGGCTTCGCGAACTCCTTGTGCCGTAAGGCGCACATAATCGGCTCCGGCTTTTACGATCCTTATCACCTGCTCGGCGCTAGCTTCGGTATCGTTGGTATTTGTATTGGTCATCGATTGTATGCGGATGGGATTGTTGCCACCCAGCGGGGTATTTCCTATTCTGGTTTCGGAGGATAAACGCCTCCTATAGTTGAAGTAATTCATCTGTGAATTTTTAGTTGTCATCTGAAATATTATAACAAAGATAGGCTTTTTTTGTTTCGGAGAATATATAGGGCAAATCTATCTGGGGCAAACGTATTAAAATTAATTTGAAGTGTTGTAGGGACGAAACAACGTTCGGCGTTAGCCTATTGAATACACCCGATTAACAAATTGGGTATATACGGACGTATGCAATACGCCCCTACCCCTATATTCTGACAAGGGGAAGATTTTGATGCAAAGGATGGAAAATGAAAAAGTTTATCTATATATCAGTTAGCAGTCAACAGTTATCAGTTAACAACAAAAGCGGTCTTTGAAATAACATTCAGCGGAGCTAATTAATAATCGACAGAGCCAATTCGTGAAAATCAGAAAAAGTAATGAAAATAAAAACGGTGCGAATCCGTTACTTTCGTTACATTTTAGTTAAAATATTTTTCTCGCAAAGACGCAAAGACGCAAAGGAAAGAGATGCAAGCCTGTAGGGATTTAAGAGACTCTTCCTTCCGACCAGAGTGACAGAAAGAATAAAGTAACAGAAAGTAAAAACAGTACAAATTCGTTACATTCGTTACTTTTTAGTTAAAATATTTTTCTCGCAAAGACGCAAAGACGCAAAGGAAAGAGATGCAGGTCTGTAGGGATTTAAGAGACTCTTCCTTCCGACCAGAGTGACAGAAAGAATAAAGTAACGAAAAGTAAAACAGTACAAATTCGTTACATTCGTTACTTTTTAGTTAAAATATTTTTCTCGCAAAGACGCAAAGACGCAAAGGAAAGAGATGCAAGCCTGTAGGGATTTAAGAGACTCTTCCTTCCGACCAGAGTGACAGAAAGAATAAAGTAACGAAAAGTAAAACAGTACAAATTGACTCCGCTTCGCTCTGTCGAACGCTGTTTCGTTACATTCGTTACTTTTTAGTTAAAATTATTGTCTTTAAAAGGGTATAATCAACAGTACTCTTTCTTATAGCTGAAAAAGAATTGCATCATTAGCTTATTGTAAAATGCTTGTATTTACTAGAAATTGTATTGCAGAACAGTTTGGACAAATAGATTTTTAATGCTTATTTTTGCCAGACTAACATTATTTCACCATGAATAAAATTATTAAAACTGTATTGATCATTTACTGTCTTTGTTTCGGTTTTCTGAGCCTACAGGCAGAAGTCACATTACCATCCGTATTCTCGGATAACATGGTAATACAACAAAACAAACCCATCAGGATATGGGGATGGGCAGACAAAAACGAATCTGTTGAAGTCCGGTTCCTCAGTCAGGTAAAAAAAGCGAAAGCCGACAAAGACGGCAAGTGGAAACTCACGCTAAACCCGGTTTCGTATGGAGGGCCTTACTCGCTTGAAGTAAAAGGCAAGAGTAATAACATCGTATTAAAAAATATTCTGATAGGTGAAGTATGGTTATGCTCGGGACAATCGAATATGGAATGGACTGTAAAAGATGTAAACAATGCCAACTCGGAAATCGATAATGCCAATTATCCACAAATAAGATCTTTTAATGTAGTAAAAGCAATAGGCATGAAACCCGAAGAAAAGCTTGAAGGCGAATGGCAGGTATGCTCCCCGTCTACAGTCGCCAACTTTTCGGCTGTGGGATACTTCTTTGCCCGTAAACTGAATCAGGAACTGAATATCCCGATAGGGATAATTAATTCTTCGTGGGGAGGCACAGATATAGAAACATGGACAAGCCCCGAAGCAGTAGCAAAACTGGACAGCAAGTTCATGGAAAGATACAAAGACTTTGCTATAAAAGACTTAGATGTATTTACTAAAGAAAGCGAATCAAGTAAAGTTTTATACATGGAAGCGATGAGTAACGATCCGGGCATGAATCAGGAGTGGTACAAGCCATCATACAATACAGCTTCGTGGAAAAAAATGCAGATACCGCAACTGTGGGAAAACGTATTAGGCCAGATAGACGGCATCGTATGGTTCAAATATACAATATCGCTACCGGAAGAGGTGAAAGGCAAACCTGCAACCATACATCTGGGTACTATAGACGATGACGACATCACATGGATAAACGGAGTAAAGATAGGGGAAACAGGGGGTTACACAAACGAAAGAGTATACAATATATCGAAAGATGTATTGACCGGCGGGACGAATACAATCATAGTGAAAGTAACGGATTACGCCGGAGGCGGAGGAATTTATGGCGAAGCTGACAACATTTATCTCGAAGCAGGAGGAAAGAAATATCCGCTTGCCGGAGAATGGCTCTACAAAGAAGCGGTAACAAACAAGGAGTTCAATTACATCGAGCTGTCGCCAAACATGTATCCTTCCTTGCTATACAATGCTATGATAAACCCGATAATCCGCTATGGAATAAAAGGAACTATCTGGTATCAGGGTGAGAACAATGCCGGAGAGTCTTATAAATACCGCACCCTGTTCCCTACTATGATAAACGACTGGCGTACCAAATGGGGATATGAGTTTCCATTCTACTGGGTGCAATTGGCTAACTATATGGCAAAAGACGCTGTACCTACCGAAAGCGGTTGGGCTGAACTGCGCGAAGCTCAAACCATGACATTGTCGCTTCCGCAAACAGGTCAGGCAGTAATAACAGATATAGGTGATGCCGACGACATACACCCGCGCAACAAACAGGATGTAGGACTTCGTCTTGCCTTGGTTGCGTTGAACAAAGATTATGGCAAGAAAGACATTGTGTATTCCGGCCCTGCATTCAAATCTATGAATATCAATGGCAATAAGGCTGTCATTGAGTTCAGCAATGCAGATAAAGGTTTCGTAGTGAAGAACAAATACGGCTATATAGATGGTTTTGCCATTGCCGGAGCGGATAAGAAATTCGTATGGGCAAAAGCTTATATAGATGGTAACAAGATCGTAGTATCTTCCGATCGGGTACAGAACCCTGTTGCTGTACGTTATTCATGGGGTAACAATCCGGATGTCAACCTGTTCAATACGGAGGGGTTGCCTGCCGTACCATTCAGGACGGATAACTGGAAGGGAATAACTCAATACGATTAAATTGTAAAAGTTTAGACTAGATCTGACAGTTGGGTATTTTTTCAAGGTTGTATATTTGGGTTTTCTAAGCCATAATTTCTTGGAATAGGGATATAGT
>NZ_JARXWN010000022.1 GCF_029892965.1 Dysgonomonas sp. PF1-14
ACCCCTAGCTTTTCGCAGCTTATCACGTCCTTCATCGCCTCTGAGAGCCTAGGCATCCCCCATGTGCCCTTTATTACTTTCTTTATTCTTTTACGTATTATATATAATATGATACGTGGGTTTGATAGTCTATATAAAAATAAACTAACTTTACTTGCTCTTTTTTTACATCATGTCAAAGATCGTTTGTTTAATTATGAATTATGAATTATTAATTATGAATATGATTGGATTCATCAGTCATAAGTCATAAGTCTTAATTAAATCAAGTGGAGAATAACGGATTCGAACCGTTGACCCCCTGCGTGCAAGGCAGGTGCTCTAGCCAGCTGAGCTAATCCCCCGAGTATTCAGTGAACAGTTAGCAGTTAGCAAGTAATGATAACTTGTGGTGATAACTGATCTCTGTTAACTGTCATCGTAGTCCCAGGCAGAGTTGAATAAAAAAAATAAATTCATGCTTCAAACCCGCTGAAACAGCCGGATTGCCAGCTTCTATTTTTCCGTGAATCAAAAAATCTTCACGATTTCTTCAATAATATATCATTATTTTTTTGCCTCTTTTAAACATCTCCATGTCTAACGGGTTGCAAAAGTAAAGCCTTTTTATTTCTTTTGCAAGAGTTCACAGAACTATTTTTAAAATATTTTTCATATCATCAGTTAAGTCTTGAGTTAATCAATTAATAATTAGAAATTTAATGATTCAAGAACTTAATAAACAATATGCGAACTTTTTCGTCATATTATTAGAGAAACAATCTCAAAAGGATAATATCAATAAAGAATTTAATGAACTGATACATCTATTAATCGACTACTGTTGCGCAGATATCAATATATTTTCTGTCTACAGGCTTTTAAAGGAGTTAGAGAGTGATCTCCAACTCAAGTGCAAAAGTGTGGCCTTATCTTCCACTAACGAACTCATCCAGAAACTGCAACATTTTGTTAAAACTGAAATTGAGATTCTAAACTATAAAATTCAGAATCCCGATTTGAGAGAAGCTCTTTCAGATAAAAAGGAATATCCTGTATTGCTGATCTGGACAGACAAAAAAGTGGCTTTGGTCGAATTAATCTATTCCATTGGCAAGTCTATTAATAACGGAGAGGCCAGTATTCATAAGATTGTAAAATGTTTCGAATTTATCTTTCAGGTAGATTTGGGTAATTATTACAACACTTTTGATGAAATATGTACAAGAAAAATTAAGCCTACCCGATATCTTGATTCACTGATAAATAATCTCAAAGAGGTTATAAAGTTAAAATTAAACTAACTGATATACAGTTAAATATTAGAAATCGTTCCCGAAGTAAGGTCCTTCATCGGGAACGATTCATTTCTATTTACTTCAACTTTGCATCATCAAACAGATAAAATTTTAATGTATGGGAACAGATAAAATCATAACTATTGAAGATGAAACATTCAGAATAATAATGAATAAACTAGACCGCATTGAATCAATAATAAACAACTCTGCACCGGTATACGAAAAATGTATTAAATTAATGCAAGAAACTGATTTAGACCAGATTATGACTCTAAAAGAAGTTGCTGAATATTTGAGGTTCAGCACTAAAACCATTGAACGTCAAAAGAAAGAAGGACTGATTCCATGTATCCAATTTGGCGGAGCTATCCGTTTCCATAAAAGAGAGGTGCTAAACTCCATGTACAATAAAAATCACAAGAACACTCATAAAAATTACAATACCGAATTAATATTTTCAAGAAGAGGCAATGAAAACCGGAAATAAATAAAAAAGAATAAAAATGAATGACAAATCAGAAATCATCATGAAAATTTTAGAGCAGCTCCTTTCCCGGTTTGACAAGATAGATAATAAACTCGACAGGCTGTTTAAAGTAAAAGATCCTTTGAATGGTGATGAACTTTTAGATAATCACGATATGTGTAATATATTAGGAGTTACTAAACGAACATTGCAAAGATACAGGCAAAAAGGATTGATTAAGTATTATATGATAGACAAAGGTAAAGCCTATTATCGAAAGTCAGAGATACCGGAAATCCTTTTTAAAAGAAAGTTATAATCTATATATATATGCGATACTGCTGTGAAGCAGAATATTTGATCATTTTCTTTGTGGTAACATTTCAACCCGGAAAACCGTGAGGCAATCCGGGTTTTGTTTTACCTGTATTTATTGAGGGATAATATTAACTTATACCGTCGTGCATTTAGATAAACACAAAATAAGCTACTCATTATCAAGTAAATGATTGTATTTAATAGTCTACTAAACGATTAAATATATGAACAACTTCACTCGAAATTACGAAAAAATATTAGAAACATTGCAAATTAGCAGAAAGTAAAATGAATTTTTTGAATCAAATACGTTTTCCTAAGCTATCAGATATCGACTTGACTGCTGAGTTTTTTAGAGATTGATTCGGAAAGGGATTTGTTTAGGAAATTGCCTGTTGGTTTAACTTCAAGGATAGAACGTAGTGTCTACAATCGCAGGAAACGACGATTATTTTACTATCGGGATTTATTGCGAAGAAAAAACAGCTTACTGTATTGGTTCTCACGATCATTATATTGTAGACAGTATCAATATTTATGGATGATGACAGGTCCATGTGATTATCATTGAATAATATTGATAAGAAATCTTTTTTTGTGCAATGACGAGAACTGCAAAAAATATTATTGAAGACTATAAAGGGAAATGGTATTCTATATCTTTTCTGGTTAATTCATTTCTATTCTTTAGTTTAAAATTATACTTCAAAATGGTTGCCTGTCTTAAAAAGCTTGTTCCTCGTCTACCATTATCAGAGATTGGGTGTGATGGCATAAAATAGAAAAGTTTATTTTGTTCTTGAAATTCAAGAAATTTTTCGATGTATGAACCTGTAATGAAATCTAGTTTTTTTCCGAAAATAAAACTTGCTATTAATTGTTGTTGGCGTTTACCATATTTTGATAGTTTATTTTTTTCTTTCTCATCTTCAAGTATTTTTTCAATATTTTTCCTTTTGGGATTATGATATATGTATGTTGAGTATTTTGCATTTGGCTCAATTATAAATGATATTATTATATTGTTTTCTATATCATTATCTTGCTCAAAATTCCATTGTTTCAAAAATTTGAATAATTGGATTCCATATTCTTCATCCCTAAAACAAGGAGCAAAGACCGCTGTTTCATTTCTATTATATGAACCATCTGCATTTAAAGGAATAAAAAAAGCGTTAGTCAACCATTGAGTAAGATCAACCCTGAAATTAGGTAATGGAGATACAATAATTGTTGTATATTCAAATATGACTCTTTCAAAAAATTGTTGAATTAATACAATTATAACTGAAAATAAAAGGGCTTCACATTTGTTCTGAAAAGTAATTAAACAACTTAAAACACCTATTATTGCTAATAATCTTATTATCCATTTGACTATTTTTTCAAATCTTTCATGTATTATCAATACAGGATAGAATTTTTTCCACTCTAATTTAATTAGGGTATTTAGTTCTACTTTAAAATCTTTTGAAATTCTTACTTTCATTTCAGTTATATTCAATTATTTAGTGTAAATATAGCAAATTTCACAATAGTTAAATAACAATTTTTCTATCCACCTTAACATTCTGCAATTATATATTTGCCGTTGAAGATATATATAAAACCCGTGGTGCATTTAGATAAATATAAAAGAAGTTGTTCATTATCAAACAAATGATTATATTTAATTGTCTACCAAACGATTAAATACAAGAACAACTTCATTCGAAATTACGAAAAAATATTGGAAACATTGCAATTAGTAGAAAGTAAGATGAATTTTTTGAATCAAATACGCCAACCCAAGCTATCAGATATTGAATTAATAGTCATTGATTTGACAAAAGCTTCCGTACATGATATTCATTATCTGAAAGATATAAAATCCATGTACACAGGTTGTGTTATTTTAGGAGATAAAGTATAAATCAGTGTTGATTATTAAAGGGATTTATTCTTAACAAATCAAACTAGAAGTGCCAATGCGCCGAAATCAGAGGGAATATAAACCTCAAGCCTATATTTTCCGTAAATCCAGGAAATGCATTGAAACGCTCTTTTCTCAACTATGTGATCAGTTTATGATTCGCAGGAATTATGCCAAATCTTTTGACGAATTCAAAAACAGAATCTTATCTAAGATTATGGCTCTGAAGGCTATACAACTGATAAACAAACTAAATAACAAGAATATTAACAATTTAAAAACTCGTATTGTCTAAATGTACCACGGGTTAACTTATCATTTTGGCATACTCTGTTTTCTCTTTATATTTTTTGATTTTAGATGTGATTATCTCATTACTTTTTCTGTATGTATCCATATGTTTGCTAACTATAGTTTTTGTCTCAGCCGGATAATATTGTATCGCCAGTTGTGGCAGCAAAACATTCAGTTTAGGACTAAACTTATTATTGGAGGCAAAATACTTAACCATAAAACTTCTTATCAGGATACCACGTTGTTCCGGGCTCAAGGTTTTAATAATAGTATCTTTGTCCTTATCCGTCAGAATATTCTGTTTAGGATTTGTTATACCGAATAAGGGATAATCTTTCTTATCCAAATAGTCTAACAGTATAAAAATGAATAATTCGTCTTCAAACAGGCTAAGTGTTGTTCCCGGCAGTTTTTGCATCTTCAGCAGATGCAAAGATTCTGTAAAGATTTGTTTTAAGGCGTTATCCTTATTCTTCATATTTTGTTCTTCTAGATTTTTAACAGGATTATTTTCCTTTGATTTATCTACGGGAATTATACAATAGCGGGGAATTCCATCTCCAACATACAGCCCTTTTTTCAGATTTCCGGCTTTTATTTCAGCATGAACCTTTTCCATTTGCTCACTATAGTCATATTCTGCCGCAAGATATTCATCATGAGCCTTGATATAGTCTTCTTCCTTATAGTATTTTGCCTTGTCCGGTTTTTCGGGGAGTGGAGGAAACTCTTTTACTATTGCCGCAGTAATACCCACACCAGATTCTTTCAGTATATTATTCAAGTTTTCATCCACCCTATCATAGGGTTGTACACAGATTTCAACTGAAGCGTCTTGTAGTACTTGCGCTTTACACAGACTGATCATGTATTCTCTTTTTTTACCCTCTAAACAGCCGGTATCAGTACAACGGCTATTGCCTGTTTCCCCGAACAGGTTATATGTTCCGGTATTCATAGGGCAGGTATTGCACTCTGTCTTGTCAAAAGGAAATACAGAAAGGTCATTGGTATATATACGTTCCGTTCTGGTAATAAACTCCTTGACAGATAAATCTTTCCAATTGGTGCTATCCTCATGAACGAAATGTTCCTTGTAAATCCTTCCTTGTATTTCTTTTGTGTATTTTGTCAATTCTATGCCAATACTAACTTTTATTTCATGGTCATCAAGCAGATTCTGGAAGTCCGGAATAAGTAATAAAAGACGCAACCTGTTCTTAATATACATCTCTTTTTGTCCAAATTTCCGAGCGATATCATCGATTGTCCATTTACCATTATCAAGAAGGGCTTTATAAGAATTTACTTCTTCCATGACTGTCAGATTTTCCCTGTGGACGTTCTCTGCAATAGCCAATTCTAGAACCTGTTCATCTGTATATTCTTTTATGAAAGCGGGTATCTTTTCTTCTTTATTCAAAAGAAAAGCATGATACCGCCTTTCCCCACAAACGATTTCATAACAATTATTGTCTTTCGGACGCAAGGTTATAGCCTGTATCAATCCTATCTCTTTAATTCCCTGAGATAAACTGATAAGTTCATTTTGTTTAATCCGTTTCCTCGGATTAAAAGGATTCGGAGATATCTTATCCAATGGAACCATTTCAATACTCCTTAAATCTTCTGAACCAACTATTTTATCTTCAGCTATACTTTTTGCTTTTCCTGTTAGTTTTGGCTTTTGAAGGGTTCTCTCCTTTTTATATTCTTCCGTCAGGGACAATATACATATTTCATGACTGAGCATACTATACTTAGATTCTTCACAGACAGCTTCTTTATGGCACACATCAAATCTCCGTAAACATTTATGTAATTTAGGTGGGTATGTTTTACCTAAATAATCTTTCGGAAGCAAAATGATGGCATAACCTACATCACTCAGCGTTCTTGACAACCAGGATAAAAATGAGTGCAGGTCTGCTTTTTCCAATGGAGGATTAGATATAATCAGATCCCACTTTTCTTCCTCCATAATTTCCTCTCTGTAATCATAGGTATAATACTCTGCGTCTGGGTATATTGATCGACACAATTCTACGAGCTCTTCATCGATATCAAATCCTGTTACATCCAATTTGCTATCCAACAAATATTTAGTTATCTGTCCGATACCACAGCAGGCATTCAATACACGGTTATTTTTGGGTAAAAAATTATCAGTTAATTTTACCAACTGCTTTGCCAGACAATCCGGTGTTGGATACTGGCTCAGTATAACACCTCTTTTTTTCTGCCGTTCAATCACGGTTTGATACAGCCAGTCATCACCTGTATAGTTAAATGGTAATTCACCATACAGTTTCCAATATTGTACAATTTCCAACAAGGTGTCGGGACTGCCTTGTTTTTTGTTTTTAAAATAGGAGTTGTGTAATGCGTATTTATTTCCTTCTATTTTTTCCATGTCTACATTTTTTTATCGTTTATATTGATATTTCTCTGCCAGTTTATCAACCCACCGCCCATTTTCATAGATATGATATTCTACTAATTCATCGGACAGATCATAGGTAAGGACTTGCATATACAGGTTGTTGCCCTGATGTTTTCCGGTTATCTCCGACATAATATTTTCTGAAAATTGCCCGCGGGAACTGAATTCAAGTTCACAGACGTTGTTGTTTGTTTCTATATCGGTATAACATTCAAAATTTTCATCGATATCTTGTAATATGCTCTCTACTATCTTTTTGTCAGTACTCGATACGACTGCTATGTTGGTGCATATATTCATTTTTATTGCTTTTTAGTTATTATTCTGTCTATAAATAAGCCGGAAAACCTTTTTGATGTTGTTTATCCGACTGTTATTCAGCCTTGCATGCCAGTAAGCGTATTTTCGACTCCATTTAAAATTATAAAAACGGATATGTTGCCGAATTTCCAGAGGAGGCTTACGATAGAACTGTAGCCGGATTTCTCTTTTATTATTTCTTATTACCAGCTTCAGGTAATTCTCCTGCTCTCCTATAAGCCCTTGTCTGTAACATATTCTGACCAACCACTTTAATTCTTTATACATAATCAGTCAATTACCATTAGCTCATCGAATGCGAATAACTTCTGTTTCTTGTTTTCTTTTGGCAATACTTTTGTTTCTGCTTGTTCCTGCTCAAACGGATTAAAATTAAGCCGGTTGCATATAAATTTTACAGCCTGAACCACATCGGAAAGGACTTCCATTAAAAAACCGGCATCTTGTTGTAATGCTCCCAGCCAGTATTTTAAATAAGAGGTATGGTCTTCCCGGATATAGGTTTCTATCCCTAAATAGTAGCCCATAAGTGCTGCCGATAGTTCAGCTACTAACTCTTCCCGGGCATAGTTATCACTCCCTTTTACTGAACCCGCTTTCAGGCGGTTTAACCTATCCTTATGCCCTGTCGAATGTGTCATTTCATGCAGAGCCGTCCCGTAAAAGGATTCTCCTGTGGTAAACTGATATTTATAGGGTAATACAATCCGGTCCTGAGCCGGAGAATAATAAGCCCTGTTCGAGAATTGCTGTTCAACGGGGCATACCCAGTTTTGATATTCAAGAAGCTCGTCCAACAGAGAATTGGAGTACTTCCCTACACCGGATACGGAAGGTGCTATCAGGTGGTGGGATAAGAGTTCGGCCCATTCTTCGGGGTATTTCTCGCTGTAATCGGTCTGGTCTAAATTAAAGACATCATAACATTTTGGCGTCGGAATCAGGTAGTATTGTTTCTGTTCGGCTTCATCCAACAATTGAAATTTTTCTATGGATATCTTTTCCTGTGTTTGCGGGTTGTAATACATATACGGAATATGGTAAACCGGAAAGGATACGGCTCCTTTTTTAACTGAAATACCCATGTTCTTCGCCTGTAAGAATGTAAGGAATACGGGACTGCTGTAATCATGGTACATACAGTATATCAGCAACATCAGGGTATTGCCCCCGCTATACAGGCGCCCTGTGATATTACGGGGAAGGAAATCCTTCCTTTTTACTTCAAGCCAGGGTTTGGTCCAGTCTTTATCAACCTCCATTATCCGGCTGATCATCAATGCGGTAAATTTCTCCGCTGTCTTTTTTAATCGTTTACTGTTGATTTTCATATAAATATGTTTTTAATGAATAATTTTACCCCTGCTTATCAGGCAGGTGCTTTACCTTCAAAGGCCCCAAAGTGACGTGTTTCAGGAAATACAAAGGCTTTTGGGGAAAATACGACCCAAAGGGTGGAGATTTTTTCCAAAACCGAAGGGGAAGGCTTTTATTTCCGATAGAAACACGAAGTAACTTTGCCTTTGAGGGTAAAGCGCTTGCACTCCGTTCATAGTCCTGTCCATGTATGTACTTTCCGAATATTCTGTCTTTTTCATTTTATTTTTTCGCATAAAAACACAAACGCCTCACTACCGGGTAGTGAAGCGAATATTTAATTTGCAAATCAAAATTTAAGCTGTCAGCAATCAGTGTATTTCCAAATAGTGTAGGTAATTCCCCTGCCATCTCTGAAAGCTATGCAGTTATTGCGGTAGTTCTGCCAACAAGAATATTGCTTTTCAAAATATAAACGATAATCATCCGAGAAGAACCGGTACAGGATGGTTTCAATGTCAGAACCATTGTCCTTGTACTCCACATCAATATAGACTACATATATTGTATCCTGATATTCAATATTCACAAATATATAGTCCGTATCATCTATCCTTAGTTTATCGGGATTCGTCTCTCCGGTAAACAAATCGATTGCACTCTCCATCCGGTTTTGGCCCAAATAGTTTACAAGCCCGACCGAATGGGATGAAGTTTCAAGGTCAAAGACACAGACCTGTCGTAAAGTTTTCATTTTAAAATATTATTTTAAACATTTCATAGAATAATTGAAACCACTGGTTTCTGTCCGTTTATATTAGCATTATCTTATAAAACTATTCTATCTGAATATCAAGACCAGTAAAGGAACATCCCACCTGTTTCATAGATACGGTTAGTTATCTCTGTGATCTGATTCGTGGTTAAATCGGGGCTATTCCCTCTCTTATGGTATTTTTTCAGCAGCTCAACCAGCTTTGGGTCATCATGGGGAACAATAAATGTATATTCAAAATTGTATACTACTTGTCTTTCATACAGTGTAAGTTTAATTTCTGCATTTTCATCGTATTCGTTTATCCTTCCCAGATAGCACGCTCCTCTTTCTTTCTGGAATTGTTTTATTTTAACACGGGATATATCGTTTATACTTTTATCAAACTCCGTAGTCCAGCCATCGTGCTGAATAAAATATATTCTCTCTAACTTTTCCAATTCAGCCAGAGATAGTTCGTCTAATTCTTTTAATTCCATAATAGATACGTCTTTAGTTTCACATTTGATTCCTTGATTTTTTTTCGTATTCCTCCACCTCTTTCATTACTCCATGGAAAAAGGCTATACCATGCTTTTCTTCCTTGCCGATTGAAGCTACCATAGAAATAATATTATAGCTATGTGTTATGCAAAATTCCTCCATATAATAATTCGCTACCCTCTCCTCAAACGTTTTTGAAAAAAAATCTGAGATTCCGTCTTGGGGAATATTGCAGTTGTACCACCATCTGTAAATACGGAACAATTGCATATAATCGATCGGTATGCTCCATTGGCATATTAAGCGAACTCGCTTGTTCACAACAGTTTGATCATTCAGTTCCAGAAACTTGCTGAATTTGAAAGAACCTTTCTTTTGGTTACTCTTTAATTGGAGGGCAATCCGTTTTTTCAAGTATTCTATTATTTTATTATTAAATAGAATACAATTTATTTCATAGGTCAAAAAACTGGATAATGGCGTTACATCCAACTCCAACACAATAGTATGTCCGTAGAGTTTTATCATTTTACTAATGATTGATTTTGCCATAATATTAGTCCTCTTCATATCTTAAATTATAAATTCTACTGCATAGTTTCTCTTCTTCCCCATTCTCCGGTTTTTGCCAGGAAAAAGGAAATTTCATAAGGCTTATATACCCATAGTCTGTTTTCTCCTGTTGTTCTGTCATCACGATATTTCCACTGGCATCAAGTACCTGTATCAGCATATTTGTGCGGAAAGGGAATAATGGCTCCAGATAATCCTGCGTTACCGTATACCACTGTGCATGATTTTCATGGGATTCCATACGACAGACTAATACGCCTTCATCTGTTTTAAAGTAATCCCTGCAATAGCCTGATTCGTCAAAAGCAAATTTCAGGCGGATTACATGAATCAGATTATCGGCAGGAACATACATTTTTGCAGTTTGCATATCCGAAAACAGTTTATCCGCAAATTGAGGATATTTTTCATCGATCCATTGCCGATCATTGACATGGAACAAGCGTTCTTCTTCCGGAAGGTTCCTGTCATAGAATACTTCTACTCCCGCAGGAATTGTAATTTTGCCGTAACCGGGGTATTCCAATGTTACTTCTTCTTTTGTTATTTTTTTCACCATACTATTTTGAGTTTATAATTAAGTTATATTTCCGTTTCTGTTATTTATATATTAATTGAAATTCTTTCCCCCATGCGGAACGAATAAGCCCGTAGACTTCATCGATACAATAGCCGTTATTACAACCTCGTTCATCAACACACATTTCAAATCTGTCATATTCTGTTTTTCCGGAAAAGCGGACAGGCACATATAAGTCACGCAGTAATTCCATCTCCATCAGGGAACCTCCTCCGTTCCAGTCGTTGAACATACCGCAGTTATTCCCTTTGGGAATAACAATACTTTTATATTCTTCGAAATTATTCTCATACAGGCTTTTGATTGGCAGTAACCCCATGAATGTAAGTAATCCATAACAAGATTGATTCAGTATTTCATCGGTCAGATCTGCATAACTGACGGCTTCATTTCCATTGCGGCTACGTTTGTCCGGCCAGCGCCCGATCGTGTTGATCCCTTTTTTGTTGAAAGTTTCTTTTACTTTCTTAGGATTCAGACAAAGTACATCAATGATGTCTTTGAAATATTCGTCATAGCAATAGGTATTACCCATATCGTAATTATGGGGAAGACAATCGTAGTTGGTATAAAGGATCGCTCGGCTACGAAGTTCACTCCTTTCAACCATTTTCTGAATAGGAGCACTTATATCGCGGTCTATGATAGTATTTTTAATAAAAGTCCAGTTATCTTCCCTATCTAACCATCTTGATATATAAGGGTGGAGATGTTTATATTCAGGAGTGGAAAGAATTTTATTTTCTAAATTACTCAATTCTATGGTACTACTTTCGTAGAGACTATCAGCTTCCCATTGATTGTTCTCTATTGCTTCCGTATTACGATTATTGATACAGTCCTGTATTATTTTACCCGAATCGTCATAATTATCCCGGTAGTCCGTATAAACAAGTTCATATTCTTTATTCATATTCTCCAGAAATGCCTGTTTTATGACATCGGATATTTCCGGGCTGATTGTTTTTGTCGTTATACTCTCCATAAATTATTGTGTTTAAAACAAAAAAGCCCGGACTTATACAGCCCGAGCATTTATTTGTCTGATATTAATTTACTTTATTGTATCTAAATATTTCTTTATAACATCTCCATGACAGGGATAGGGTTTGCAGAAACATCCCAATGTTTTTCCTTTCAATACATGAACTCTTCGCTTAAACTCCGGATCGTTCTTTATCCGGTTATAAAAATATTCTTCGTATTTTTCAAGCGTAGCTCCTCTTGTTTGATTTTCCCTCAAAAGGATAGGATTACCGAAATAACCGTCCTGTCCTTTACCCGTCCGGCCAATATATACATCGTATTCTTCCATACGTATGTTTACTACCTTTGTCTCATTATTATCTTTGCTACTCTTCATTTTCGATTATTTTATCAGTGATTTCCATTAATGTTTCGTTCACAGCCGAACGATAGGCAGCTTTGATCTCATTCCTGCCCCAACCGGTTTTTTCTTCTAATTTTTGAGCGAATGCCTGTTCGATCTGTTTTAATAATTCCGATGTTTTCATGTTTGTTATTATTTTAAAAGATTAGTAAATAGATAACTGCGAATGCAATGGCTATCTGAATCAACAGCCAGGTAAGCCTGAATAACGCTCGCCATACTCTCCATGACAGTACGATTCCTATTATTATATACAGTGTACTTTGCGATATGGTACTGAAAAACTGAATAATTGTATAAATTATGAAGGCCAGCAGCATAACCTTCACAACCGGAACGGCCATCGTCCAATACTTATTCTCTTTTATATTTTTCATAAGGCTTTCATTTATAATTTCAGCGGCAAGCAATATGGGTGGTTCAGGATGCAAGGTTTTTTGTAGAAATACAACCCGCAGGGTGGAGATTTCTGCAAAAACCCGTCAGGGCACGACCTTGCACATCCGCCCGGAACCGCCCATAACTTTGCCTGATGAAATTAAATGAAAGCCTGACTTTAAGCTTTTCTTTTTATTTTCAGGTTGTTATTAATAGAATGAAAATAATTTGAGAATATGGAAGAGATGGGAATTAATTTGTATTGGAATTATTTGCATGTGTTTTTAATAGTAATTAATCAACGGACTAAACAACAAATATCTTGTATTGACTCTCCTGTATCCTTCTCCTTCTTGTATTGTTGGCATTTAGCTTCTAGAAAATTTGTATTGGAATTATTATCTTTGGTCGGCTTAACCGTTACTGATGCATCAGAGATAAAAAAACAATCACTCCCCATAATTGTATATCTATTATCTCCCTGATAATAAATATTCACTTCATAGACCTTCTTAAAATGTAATGAAAAAATAAACGCTTTTGAGCCATCTGACATTCCGTAATAAGGAACAGAATGGTAATCCATAGCATTAATAGCATCAACAGATATTTCGATGGGATAATTAAATAGTTTATTAACAGTTTGTTTTATACTATCAATTATGATTTCATTTTCATCAAACTTTTTCTTAAATATTTCAAGCTCTTTCGAATGGGCATCTGTCAGATCGGAATAGTTATTCTTTAGTGCTTCTCTGCTACAAGCCCAAGGCAATGAGTGACACATGAATACAAGAAAGAAAAAACTGTTTACTTTACGCATAGCCGATAGTTTTGTGTAAGGAATATGCAATACGGCAACTCTATGATAATCAGAATACTTATAGGTTTTCCGCTTCGATAAATGTCAATATACAGATTAAAAACAGCACGCAGCCTATGTCACTGATCGACAAAAGATATTAGAACAATCGGTATTAAACTACCTTCAGACAGCTACCAATGTAGCGTGTTTCATTTAAAATGTGTGGGACATTTTTATCGAAGTATCACTACAACCCTTTAACAGATTAATGCACCACATATTGATAATATAAAATCCATCTTTAATGATGGTAATATTCAAGATAAACGTTTTAACTATGTGCCAAAACGATATAACGCTAAATACAAAAATACTAAATTTTACTGATATTTTTGATGTTTAATTATCCATTTATTTTTTCTCTATGGTAAACGCTTTAGATGCTTTGAAAAATGGAATATTATGAGCCGGAATAATAACAACTGTATTTTTACTGATATTACGAGCTATTTTTTCCGCCCTGCGTTTTACAACAAAACTACCAAAACCGCGAAGATATACATTCTTATTTTCAACAAGTGAGTTTTTTATTGTTGTCATAAGCTCTTCAACAATTTTAAGCACCAAGGGTTTATCTATTCCCGTATTTTTCGAAATTTCACTAACTAGATCTGCTTTTGTCATAAAAAATTATGTTTTAAACAAAAATACATGATTTTTCTCTTACCTCGTCTTCTTTCTGTGTTTTTTCATAAAAATCCTTTTCCAGGTCGAAGATAGTTTTTCCGCTGTTTCTCCTGAAGGGACGTTCTGTACGGGCTTGCAGTTCTTTTAATTTCCCCCAATAATCGGGCAGATATAGATATATGTTATATAATTCTTTCAGGTTTTTATTCCCGCAATTCCAGCAACTGACTCTATCTAAGATTTCATACAAGGGTATTCCGTTTTCCTCCCATGTATATCCTCTGTCATAACAGTATTGCAGGGCATCAGCTTCTGTTACACCCCAATCTACTAAAGGTAGTAAACGATTGGATCTCTTTTCTCTTTCAAACCGATGCGGTTCATCGGCTGCTATACCAACTAAATCCCAATTATTCCCTATATATTTCTTTAAGACATTCATCTTCTCACTTGTACCCCAGCGGCAGGGACCACCACACCAAGAATAGCCGTATTTATGAATAATATCTGTCCCTCGTTTCCTTACAGGTTTATCCAGCATCATCCATATGAAGGGCTTGTTTGGATGTAGTTCTGTAAATTTAATTCCATGTGTATTTAAAAAAGGAAGCAGCTTATCCCGTGTCCGATAAAGGGCTTCGAACTCCATTCCCGTATTAAAAAACACCGCCTCATCCACCGGATAGCCTTTTTCTATCAGCATATGCAGAAGACACAGGCTATCCTTGCCCATTGAGATGGAAACACATACACGCTTAGCAACAGACATCTTTAATGTACCGAGTCAGATAAGTGATTGAATAGAAGTATAAGAGCAGTCAAGCTTTAGTTTTCGACCTATAAATTTCTCAAAGGCATGTAGTAAACGTTTACCATGATCACAACTTAATCCGTATTCTGCGATGTCATCTTTTATAATATGCGATACAATCCGCTCCTCTGCCCAGCCTTTTTCTATAAAATAAGACCAGATCCAGTATCGTCGGGTCGGTTTTTTGAGCTTCATTTCATCCCATTCCAAATCTGTGGCCGGACGTTTATAGATTATTTTGTACCAATGGGTTTCAGCCATTCTCGCCCTGTCCTGCCAAGGCATCAGGTCTATAATAACGGCTATCTCTTGTTTCTTGATGCATTTATGGTGGGTTTTACGGATTCCATACATAACAACGGGTCTTTCCCAATCAGGATTTAACTCCCTGTAATGTAGGGTTTCGACTGTTTTCTTATAAATCCGGACCAAGTCCACTTTATCAAAAAACTCCCGGAGCCATTCTTCGGGAGTTTCGTACAAACTATTGGGAAATGTCGCCATAGCTATTTTTCTATCTAATATTTTTTCACATGGTATTTCACATAACTCCAAAAACAACAGCAATGACATAATTCATTTCCGGTTTGCCTCTGATAACTTAAATCGCCATTGCTGAGTATCATCCCTTCAGCATTCAGATATACGTTTCCTTCTAAATGATTTCCTTCGTTAAGGGTTAAGGGATGTATGTGATTTTGATTTCCGGAACAACTTCGACCTTCCTTAAAGAGAAAGATATAGTCTGCCTGCCCTCTTAATCCGAAAAAGGGGTAGCAACTTAATTTTTCAATGATTTCAGCATGGAACCTGTTATCATGGAAGCAGTCATCACTCATCTCCAGCATACGGAAATTTCCGGACATATCTTTCTTCTGCTGGTAATCATAGAGTTTTGAGCATATGGCGATAAACTCATCGGATAAAGAACTTTTGGAACCGTTGGTTACAATATAAAATTCATAGACTTCAATTTCAAAGAGTTCCACCTGTTTCAGTATATACCTGATTGCCTTAATATTCAGGGAAGGCTCGCCACCGGTTATATTGAAATGTCCGATACATCGGATATGTTTCAGTACATTCCTGATGTTGCTATGGCGGATATCGAGGTTCTGTGCATCTCCCCGCATACAATGACTACACAGCATATTGCATTTACGGGTTATTTCAATGGACAATGTCCTGAGTATTAGTTTTTCCATGAAATTTTAATATTAAGATCCCATTTCGATAATCCATGTGACTATAAAGTCCTTATTGCCTTCCGGCAAACAGAGTTTCTTCAATCCATCGATACCATCTACACAACACAACAAACCTTCCTTATCTTTTGATTGCCCATTCAGTCCTATCAGGCATTCGCCGTACTGGTTATTCTCATCCCGGTAAGTAATCTCACATCTGGCGCTTGCAGGTTTTTTTCCGGTAGCCTCTTTGTAGCTTCCGGACAAATAATCTACAGCCTGTATCACTTCTTCACAATCACTAAGCACAGTAGAACTATGGCAGTCTGTACAATAGCCATAATAGAAACTTTCATCTGAAAAATGGTCCAGAGCTTTATCCATATTGTTCTTATTCGGGTTAACCCATGCTTCACAGGTTACATCCTCTCCTCCACACCGGGTACATATTACTTTCATATTCTTATGCTTAATGAATTCATATCATTAGTAGTCCTCAATGCTACCCAGCTTTCTGTCAGGCAATCACAGAATTCATCATTGATGGCTATTATAAAATTTTCAAGACGGTATTTTACTATCTTATCCTGTCTTGTCAATTCATCTAATTGCTCTAAAGACAAGGTTTCTGACTCTTCACTGGAGAAATCACAAACCGGCATCACGTATATAAAAATATTATCTGTTGACATAATTTGAATGTTTTAAAATTTATTACTGAATACCTTACACTTACAGCATCGGAAAATCTTCCAATGCACAAATCAATCCGTCAAAATCTTCGTTTTCACTCAATACTTCAGCCATAGAGTTTACAATGTGCCTGTCTGTGCTATAATCCTCTGATAAAGACTTTAAATAATCGTTCCGGTCTTTATAGCCGTTTTCCTTGTAAATGTCTTTTTCCATCGTTTTATGATTTTATAAAAGAAAAAGCCCGGATCTCTCCAGGCAGTTATTATTATCTCATTATATGTTATGTAATTATTATCCCAAAAACAACGATACAGTTTCATCGCTTAGCTGATACTTTTTCTGCAAGCACCGCACCATTTCTTCATTGTCCTGTTTGAAAATAATCTCATATACGCTTGTATCCGCCGGATTGAACGGATGGTCTTCCTGCCATTGCTGTATCCATTGCAGGTACTCTTTGGTAAAATCGCGGATAGCCTGGACTTCTTTTTCTAAGGCATGGTTCTGTTCTTTATTCATCTTATTCTGAATTTACAGGTTATTTCATTATCAGCGGGTTCTGAGATTTCCGTTAATGAACACAGCTTATTTTCTTCAATAAACAGGATAGCTTCTTCTATCTCATCTTTCTCAAAACCGTCTCCTCCATCTCCATTGAATAGGGATATGAATAAATTGGCTTTCCATAAGGGAATTGTGATTTTTTTCATTTTTACACTGACTATTTTCTGCACCTTGAATAATCCACCCTTTACCCGGGCGAATTCTCCGTTTTCAAATTTTACATTCTCCTTTACCGGCAGAGTACCGGTCGTCTTATGCTCCGGTTTACCTTCAAACAAGCCTTTTATCACAATGATTCTTTCCCGACCGTCTCTTTTAGAAGAGATGAGCGGGACTTCTTTGATCCTGTCGATATAATTGATCCTTATTTTTCTCATAAAATACCATTTATCCAAATTAAACAATTATCAATCAGGTATGTATCTGCCAGCCTATTTCTGGTGTCATCTGTACAGCGAAAGATTCATCCGGGTTGCCATGAAACAACAGCCCTCCGTTCATGATGCGTTTTCCTGCATTATCCTTCAAATCAAAATAAAAAGATAGTGGCGCAAAGTCCTTATACAGATATACCTCACAATCGGCATTCATTTCATATTGTTTCAACCTGTCAAGACAGTTTTGCAAAGTCTTATCGGTTGTCTTCTTGGCATAAGCCATTGCCTCTTGATATCTTTCTTCACATTTTATTACCATAGTTCAATTGTATTTTATGCATTTATATTTACTTTTTTAAAAATATTCCAGAAGAGATGGATAGATTCCATCTTGCTTTTCTGGTAGAATGTTGCTGTAAAATCTTCTGCAAAGCCAAAACGCCTGAAAGTAATTTCCAGACAATAGTTATTGTCACAGGACGACTTCTCGCATTCTACTCCGGAAATGCTGATAACTTCCCCATCTTCTGCCAGTGTTTTGAAATCGATATTTACTATATCCTTTTTTGTCCTGTATATACCTTTTTCAAGACTGCATAAAGGATCACGGGTCTGATATCTGTTTAATTCCTTATTGCCCATTTTACGGATGTAGCTTGTCGATTCGTATGTAAACCATCCGTACCCGCAGCCGTGACGGTTACTTCCCTCGCTTCTCTGGGTAATTCTTTCCAATGAAACATTATCCGGGTATATTCCGATAACAACATATTCTATTTCCGGATGATCTGCGAAGGTAAAAACCATCCCTAATTCTATTTCTTCTTTTATCATAAGGCTCTGAGTTCAAAATCAGCCAATTCTGAAAGCTTATTGTAGTATTTATCGTAAAGCGGATTGAATATATTCTGATATTCCTCGGTGTAACATTCTTCTTTAGAATCGGCAAAATCTTCCGGCAGCTTGCCGTAAGTATCGACCATTTCTTTTTCCGCCAGATTACATGCCAATTCCATAATGGAAGAGTTCAGTGAATTCAGTACATTTTTTTCATCCATATCGTCAAACCAATCCAGAACATAGCCGATAAAATACAGGATATCGGAATACTGATTTTCTTCGATTATAAAGCCTTCTTTACGATAACCGGTATCATCGTCGATACCGTCTGCATAGATAGTTTCGTTTTCATCTATATATACATCGGTTACACAGATACTATACACGTCTTTGCGTCCCGGAAGGATCGCTATCAACGGATAATCGTCATCAGCCTCTTCTTCCTTTGTCCTTTCAAGGATAATGCGTCCGTCATTGTCTTTCAAAGTTCTAATTATCAGACATTTTGTCCTTTCGCAGATGGCTTCATTTTTTAGTTTAAGCCTGTAATATTCCTGTTTCATCTTTCTTATATTTTTATTAGTTAGAAATCTCTCATGCTGAATATAATCAGCTAATAATATGTTCTAATGAGAATGATTTATTTTTTTTAATCATTCCCGATGCTGTTTTTAATCCTTTTGTTTTTTCATATTTCCTATTTTTGTTCGATTAAAATTCCCGTATCTTGAAAATTGCATCTATATATTTCCGAAACACACCTTTCATAGGCTCAAAATACTCATTATCAGAAGGTATAGAATCAAGCCGAAATACAGTCATTGTTTCATTTAGAATCAGATTTTTCGCTTTTTCACTCATACTACGCTCAACTTTTATCCTGATTCCTCTAATCCTAATATCCGAAACAGGCGGCCTTTCTAAATGTTTCAGTGCATTCTTTACCCGGATATTTGTAGCACCATCAGTATAACTTATCGTTATTTCATCATAATTTCCCGCTGTATTAATATCAATCTTAAAATCTTGATGGGGAAAATATACGTTTAATACCGTGTGAACATCCCTTAACAACTTGTTCTTCGTTTTCTGTACGACAACTGTTTCCATCTTCTTTTATTGTTTTTAATTAATGAATCAAACACTCCCCTCGCTGGAAGTATCCGGTTATTCTAATGCAAGACTGCTAATTGAAGCGTATAGGAAGTACAAGGTTTTTCTGTTAAATACGACCTGAAGCGAAGCGAGGTGTGGAGATTTAACAGAAAACGCTTTAGCATACCTTGTAATTCCTAAAACGTGAAATAACTTTGCATCGGAATAACCAATATACATTGTCTATATAAGGATAACCTCTTCTTCTTCGATGAGTTCTATGTGTTCTTCTTTTGGAAATTCCTTCTTTTCCGCATCAGACAGTGCACGTTGAATTTTACGGTCAAGTACAGACAGTTCACTCTTCAATTGCTCTAATTCCGATTCTTTCCTCCATGGAGTATCTACTATTATTTTCAGGGATAAAATGTCTTTATCTAACCTGTTTATTTCATTTTTATAGTTAGCCATCAGGTTGGGAATCTTATCCAGAGCACGGATGAAGTTGGAAGCGGCTAATAAGAAGTCATTTGCCAGTATCCCGTTGTTAAACGAATACTTACAAGCCCCCTCTATAAAGAAACGGTTGTACTTCCCTTCTTAGAGTGTTGCGTTTTAACGAGTATCTTAAAGTTTAGCAATGTACCTATCTCTGTATATTCGCCGGAAGTCTCTGCTGTTTTGTCAATTTCCAGCAATTTGGCTCCAATAGCTTCCGCATTATCGTTTTTATCAAAGTCATACAGCATAATGGGATTGGGGCGTTTGCCATCCTCTCCTTTTGGAAGTTGATTATCCAATATTTCCATATCGGACTCCAGTCCGGACAGGATACGTATTTTCTTTTTAGCTTCTTCCTGAGAGTAGTATAGGGTTTCTTCTGCGGTATTCCGCTCTTTTCGATATATCAGTTGCTCGCTTTCGAGATAAGTTATTTTCCGCTCTAACTTTACCCTGTCTAATAAATCTGTATTACCGGATATGATGGCCATAAACTCGGCATAATTCATATTGCCATCTTCATCCATTGCACCCTCATCAATGGTACGACTACCTAATGAGTTGGTTTTCAACTGACGAATAAATGTTTGCTTACTCAGTAACAGATTAAATTTATAGGTATCTAAGCTGTTTTCACAGGCATACACGTAGTTATCTACTTTATTATTAGCATAATCCTTTGCTACTATATTTCCTTTACGCACGGTTCGTCCGGTGCGCTGCTCCATGTCTTTGGGGGTCCAGGGAATATCAATATTATGTGTAGCGACAGCCTTATCGGGTGCATCCACTCCGGTCCCCAAACTTGTCGTGTGTCCGACCATCACACTTATCTTCCCAGCCTTCAAATCCTGGATAAGTTCTTTTCTGTGGTTCATATTACGGGCTTCCTGGATAAACCGGATTTTATCAGAGGCAATTCCATAATCCTCAACTAACTTCCTTTTTAATTCTGAATAGACATTCCATTGGTCCGGCTTATAGGTTCCCAAATCACAGAATACAAATTGTGTTCCTTTGTATGGTTTATATTTTTCATAATATGCGGCTATCTTTCCGGCAGCCTGCGACAGCTTATTATCGGGATGATCATGGTATTTGTCTGAATTAATCAGACGCATATCCAGAGCTGCTTTGCGGGCTAAATCCGTAACAACTAACATACGTCCGGACCGGGAACTTTTATAATCAACTCCCGGACGGTCTATCAACTCGCCGTTTCCGGTTTTAGCAAATTCAATCAGTATCTTTTGGAATTCTTCCTGCTCAGGAGTAGATTTCGTAGGATAGAGAATTACATTGTTCTCGGGCCTTTCTATATTTATATCTTTTGCGGTTTTATAATCTGTTATCTCCATGAAAAAACTTGCCAATTCCGGTACGTTCTTATAATAGCGGAATCTTTCTTTTGATTTAATTTCATTGGTAACGGTAAATTCGAAGTCGGAGGTCTTTTTAGCATATACAGCCGCCCATGCGTCGAATGTACGGATGCCCTGCGCTTCTAAGGCTTTTGGACGTAAATATTTAAATAACAGGTATAACTCAACTAATGAATTACTTATTGTTGTGCCGCTCAGGAAGGTTGCTCCTAAATCTTTATCGTTTCGGGATTGTATTGTCCGGATAGCTGTCAGCAGGTTAAAGGCTCGTTGGCTACCTTGGGGGTCGCCAAGCCCTGCAACCCTGTAGAAACGGGTATTATAGGCCAGATTTTTAAAGTAGTGAGATTCATCGATAAAGATATGGTCGATGCCCATTGTCCTAAAGTCGATCATATCATCCTTCTGTTTTTGCATTTTATGATGAAGCTCTTTTAGACGGACTTCGAGATTTTCTTGTCGTTTTTCAAGTCCTTTCAGCAATTTAGGTGTTTCTTTCCCTTTTGTCAATTGAAGGTAAGTACGTAGATTTTCTCGAACTGAATCTAATTCCGACTGGTAAATATCTTTTAATGTATCCATTGATTGCGGTATTTTGAAAAACTGCTCGTGTGTCATAATGATGGCATCCCAGTTATTATTCTGCATCTTCATAAAAAATTTCAAACGATTCTTTTTTAAGAAATCATGTTCGGTCGCATATAGTATTTTATCATTGGGATATGCTTTTGCATAAGTTTCCGCAATTGCGTATGTATTGCTTTTCAGCCCGACGATGATTGGTTTGCTTACCATTTTCAGGCGTTTCATCTCATGGGATGTAATACAGATTGTCAGAGTTTTACCTGCTCCGACCTCATGATCAACGATGCCTCCGCCATTGGATTTGAGCATCCATACCGTATCATATTGGCTGTCATATGGTTTTTCAATGTTTAACGGAGCTAATTGCAGATCAGGGAAAGTCTGAAATTTACCGTCATATTCAGGCTTTACCCGAGCATTGAACCTTCGGTTATATAGGTCAGCCAATGTATTCTTTACATCTGACGGCTTCCCATTTAGCCAATCAGTAAAGCCGGAACGTATGGATTCGATTTTATTATTGGCAGATTGCATGGCCTCCGAATCAGGGACACGGATATCTTCACCTGTCAGTTTATTCTTGCCGATAACTTTAGTTATCTTAGGTATTGTGTTTACTAAAGCATGCTCAAACAGTGTAATTCCGTTAATAAGGCGGGTTTTTCCATCTTTTACATTAACAGCATATTGTTGCCTGATTTCTACAGTATATGAATCTTTGGCTTCTATATGGAAATTATCCAAATCTGACAAATAATAAATACTTACTTCCGTATTGAAAATCGCTGAGGCATATTCACTGTAATAGCTTGTAGGAATCCACCTCTCTCCCAGACTAAACTGAATATCAGAAAAAACAATAGGGACAGGGATAGCTTTACGCAATGTTTCCAATGATTCCTTACAGGGATCTATATCTTCTGCTTCAGGATTTTCATCTATATATTTTTCAATTTCATCAGCTTTAGCTATAACATCGCCCGATATAAACCCTGTCTTATATTCGTAATCTCCGGATAAGGGGTTATAATATATCTGTCGGGCAAGTGCATCCTTCAGTTCTTTAACAGACTTACCGGAAATTGATGACATATAATCCAAATGAACATATCCGTAGGTATTCAGGCTGGAAGCTAAAGCCTCATACGGGTCATCAGTTTCCAACCTCTTCCCGGAGAGAAGGGTTACAGGTTCAGTAAATATGTCGGCAAGGCATTTTTGTCCGTTGAAATAAGACTCTAAACCCAAGACTTCTTTCCCGTACACATCCAACGGTATCATTCGGTAATTGCTCCGGCTGTTCAGGTCTCCGTGCTTTTCTGTAAATAATTTATATTTTTCGTTCAAATCATACCGGAGTACATCGTTTTTTTTCTGTTGTTGTGATTCATAAAAATACAATTCTAAATAGGTATCTCTCAGCGGTATGTAATCCATAAATATGGATACTTGTTTTGCTGTCAGATCCAATGGGTGGAAATGAGCTTCGGGATTACCATCCCTGTTTTTTCTGAAACGTAATGCTCCGATTTGTCCTTTATCCAATACTAAAATATCTTCTTTATAGAAAGTGTATATGTTTTCAGTATATAAACGGGGCCTTTTCGTATTTTCCAATAATATTGCAGGCTCGATGTCATCCAGTACCGAAAAAAGTGATTCCGTTGTATAACCGGTATCAGAAGAAACCTTCTTGCGTTTTTTAGATTCTAACTGGCTCTGTTCTTCTGGTGGTATTCCGAATAGTTCATATAGGCTGATAACCGAGTCATCTACACTATTTTCTTCCGTTTGTTGCTCAGTTATTAACGCCTCCTTCTCCGACAATAATTTACAATCATCAAACAATTTCCGGTTAAAATTCAGTTGGCAATCGGTTTGTATCATAACAGAAAGATTATCAGCCAACGATTGCATATTCTTATCATAATAGAATTCTATGGACGGGCATCCATAGGGGTTAGTACCGTCAACAGCACGGGTATGGAGAACCCGGCTGAAATCCATAAAATAATTATTAATGCTCAACCCGTTTCCAAAAGTACGGGTTTCGATAAAGTTTAGTTCTTCCGGCATCAGAACTACTTTACCGATATCTTTTTGAAGGATAATCAGATCGCTTCCTACTTCTACATTGGCTCCTTCTTTAAATAGGTTATTGGGCAAACGAATTGCCGATAACAGATTACAACGTTTCATCAGCCATTCACGCAGACTTTTATTACTCGGCGTATCCATGATGCCCTGAGAGGTAATAAAGGCAATAATCCCTCCGTTACGGACCATATCGGCCGCTTTCATGAAAAAATAGGTGTGTATAGTTTTACAGAACTGTTCCTTTATTTTATCTTTACTGTCAATGTAACCGGCATCGAAGACGCGGTAATCACCGAAAGGAATATTGGAAATAACTAAATCATAAGAGTTTTCATGGTCCTTATCCAATGATTCAAAAGCATCGATATGGACAGAAACAAATGTATCATCTTTATATAAAGCCTGTAATATCTTTCCTGTCAGTTTATCTTTCTCACACGAAACGATACCGGGATGGCCGAAAATCCGGCAGGCTTCCAGAAAGATCCCGGTACCGGCGCTGGGCTCTAAAATATTTAATGGAATAACTCCGGATTGATGAAGGGAGGATGTTATGGCTTGAGCCACTTCATAAGGGGTATAGAAGGCAGATAAAACAGATTTTTTCATACTGTCTACATACTCCCGATATTGGTCATTGTCTTCGGAGTATTTGTTTATTACTTCATATAACTGGCGACAACCACCAAACAGATGTTGTTCGGACTTTGGCCATTGTTCAAGATATTCATCTTTTTCACACTGTCGCAGGATGCATTTCAGACCTCCGAATCCCGAGAATTTTCTCAAAAACGATTTTTCCTTATCAGATGGTAGTTTAGAACCTGTTTCAAATGCCGTTTGTATCGCCAGAATATTATCCTGAAGATGTTCTTTCTTGTTGTACATATTTCTGCATATTTAGATTTCAGAGGGCAAAAGCATGCTGTGTTCAGGATATACAAGGTTTCAGGGCTAAATACCAGCCTCGCTCATGCGAGGTTTGGAGATTTAGCCCTGAACCGGCAGGCACTGACCTTGTATATCCGCCCGGAAGACGGCATATCTTTGCCGAATGAAATCTAATAGGCAGATTTTATCTTTTATATTTTGCGAATCCGTAATATATTATTTACAACAAGGGACATATCTTCTATACAATACTCCCAATAGGGGTTTCCGCAAAAAGGTTACCTATCTTGCCGATGATGCCATTTTTGCAACTAATAAAATATCTAAGTATTGTTTTTAATGGAAATCCTTATGTATATATTTTTCGCTTTAGAAGGAGAAAAACAAGCAAAGAGGAAGAACATAAATTCCGAGGTCATTTTTTTTTCTAAAAAACATCAGCCTGTTTTGAATTTACTTAAAACAAAAATCGGACTACCGAGAGTTGTGGTAATCCGATTATATGCTATTTTCTAAATCAGCCTATGCAAATGGAATAAAAACAATATTAAGATTTATAAAAATATCACTAAGCATTAAAATCCCAATAATAAACATTTTTCAACTTGGTGTCTCAGCACCGGCGTTGTGGGTTATATCATTGAAACATTTTGCTATATATTGATTATTTGATTTAACTATCTCATTATTTATTTTTCTGTTTATTAAAAAAAACCAGAATAAATAAATAATAACAAGCAATATGGATATTGATGAAATAATAAGTAATAGCACAGTCATATCAGAGAACACTTGATTTTCATAAACAGTATTGCTACCTCCAACACCCATGGGGTGATCATGACAATCAACGTGACCCGGACCGTCTATTATTTTTACTTGGATACTATCATAGACACATTCTACATTACTTTTATTGGGAATATCAATTGAGTCTTTTTCTAATTTTCTAAAAACATTTAGGAGTATTGCTAAAGTTGCAATTACAAAAAATATTATTATAAAGCTATTTAATTTTTTTCGTTTTATTATCTGAACTTCATAATTACCTCCTAGACGATCTAATATATCTTCTGCCTTTCTTATCTTTATTGAATCCCTGTATATTTCAGATCTTTTATATAGATAATTTATGGATTCATCTATAATTAAATTTATATGAATTTCATTTATGTTATTTTCAAAACATTCTGCTCGAATAATCCTTATTAAAGTTTGACGTGTTAATCTTTCTTCATAATATACTATATTAGTTACCCTATCAACTATTATAGCTATAGTCGCATGTTCCCTTTTTTCTTTCCGAGATACCATATCCCATACTGCAACCATTGAAGTCAATAGCGAAAAAAGCAATACTATGTCACCTAGAAAAGTTGTAAACATAACACAAGTTTAAAGATTCTCTAAGATAACAATTTATATTTTAATAATCAAAAATATATTAAATATTCTTTATATAAATATGTGAAGCACAGAATGTTGATCAGAATCTCAATTATTTAGGGTTTTGCCAGAATTATTACCGCTAAAATTCATCAAACAGAACATTCAAAGACAACTCATAGGCTGCGTATTCCTTTGTATCTGTTTCTTGTAGTAAATAGACATATAGCTCTTCGGCCTCCCGGCTTCGGGCTTCGACAAACAATCTATCATCCGCCAGTAGCGGATGATAGATTGATAAATAATGGAATAGTATGTTATAGAAAAAAGACATGATTAATTTGCGGTTGATTCTGTGTTGTTATCTTTCTCTTCTTTTTTCTGCGGAAACCTGAAAACAGGCCTGCCTCCTTCAGTAAATTCGATATATGCGTCAAAAGCATTGCCATTTTTTCCCTTAAATCCTTTAATTAAGGGGGATTTACTTTTGTTAAATAATTCGCTCAGCTGATTATCAGTTAGTGTTTTACCACATATATCCCGATAAAATGTATAGCGACATTTCGAATAATTGCATTTGGCTATTTTCTGATGGATGGTTATTTTTCCCAAACGGCACTTCGGACAGACATAAGGGGTTTCAATATGTGTATTCTCCGCCTTGATTACACTTACTATTTCATCCGTAACCTGTTTAGTATGCACTACCATCCCATTCAAGAAAGTCGTGTAATAATCCGGAGTTTTTTCTATCTTGGCCAGCGCATTCTCCCATAATCCCGTCATCTCTACATCTGCAATGCGCATGGTCTTGATAGAGTTATATAACGCCATTCCTTTTTTAGTGGGTATCAGGGATTTTTTATTCCGGACTATATATTCCCTGTTTAATAAAGTCTCAATAATTCCGGCTCTTGTTGCAGGTGTACCGATGCCACAGTCTTTCATTGCCTGCCTCGACTCCTTGTTTTCAACTTCCTTTCCTGCATTTTCCATAGCAGACAATAAGCCCGCATCTGTATACAGTGGCTTGGCTTTAGTACTTTTCTGAAGCAGGTTATGGCTCTCAATATGCAAGTACTCTCCTTCTGTCAGCTCAGGAAGTGGCTGGTTGTTATTTACGTCTTCGTCAGGAGCGTTATATACATTCCTCCAACCCTTATCTTTGACTACCCAGCCTTTAGTTTTAAAGAGCATATTATCGCAAGAAAATTCTGCTTCCGTAATGTGTTTTAGACATGCACCTGAAAAGGCTTCCAAAAAACGTCCGGCAATCAATTCATAGATGATTCGTTCTTCTTTACCTATCTTGTGAGGTATATTCTCTGTGATTAACAGGGCATGATGATCTGTAATTTTTTTCCCATCCACTGACCGCTGATTTAATTTCATAACAGCTAATAAAGAGGCATAGTGGGAAAATGCAGAATAAGACTTCAGATTGGCTATCAGATCGGGAACAACCTCAAACACGTCTGAAGATATATACCTGCTGCTGGTACGTGGATAGGTAATAAATTTACCTTCATACAGCTTCTGTGCAACAGATAATGTTTTTTCAGCACTAAAGCCATATTTTGTATTGGCATCTTTCTGAAGGTTAGTCAGATCGTAAAGTAAGGGAGGTTCTTCAGCCGTTTGCTTCTGCTCTAACTTTGACAGTTTAGCGACAGAATAGGTTTTCAGATGTTTGTACAAATCTTCCGCTTCCGCTTTATCGAAATAATCAGTTATTCCTTTTACCGGAAAAATCGCGTCATCCTTCCGTAGCTTTATTAACATCTGCCAGTAAGGTTGGGGCTGAAAATTGACATTCTCCTGATATCTTTTACATATCAAGGCTAATGTCGGTGTCTGCACTCTTCCTAATGAATTATTCCCATCGCCTGAACTCAGACACAACGCCCTGCTCGCATTGATCCCGATTAGCCAGTCAGCTTTACTTCGGGCTTCCGCAGCAAGGTACAGGTTATCATAAGATGTCCCGTCAGCCAGATTTTCAAATCCTTCTCTTATTGCTTTATCGGTCAGAGAGCTTATCCAAAGACGGGAGAACGGCTTTTTGCATTCTAAGTAATTATAGATATGGCGAAATATTAGTTCTCCTTCTCTTCCAGCATCGGTTGCTGCTATAATTTTTTCGCATTTATCAAAGACTCTCCTTATTACAATCAATTGCTTACTTGCTGTACCATCTGTCTGATATCCTTTTTTAGTACGTTTTTTACGGGGAATAAGTTTAAACGGTTCGGGAAGAATGGGAAGGCTTTTCAGACTGTAACTATCTATCCCATAGTCCTCGGGATAGGCTAACGACACTAAATGCCCATAAGCCCATGTTACCAGATACCCGTTCCCTTCTATATATCCGTCTTTTTTATGAGTTGCACCCAACACACGAGCGATATCCTGTGCTACGCTGGGCTTTTCTGCGACTATTGCAATCATTTGATTTTTGTTTAAGATTGTTATTAGCTCTCCGCATTCCTGCGGAGAGCATAAATACTGAATGATTAATTCGATGAGTTGTAATCCGGCGTTATGCCGACAATCTCAACAATAGGGGTTTCTCCCTGCTGGATGATTTGTAGGGTGGCATACAGATCAACATCGACACCGAGCAGCATCAAATGGATATTAATTACATCGGTTTTTTTGCCGTTTAATAATTTTTCCAAATTTCCACTTTTTTCCAGTTCATCTTTGAAAATATTAATCGCTGCCAATTCATCCCACTTCACGTCCGTTTCTTTGTAAAGGCTAGGTTTATTATTGTTATTATTCATTTAAAAAAAAATTATGGTTAGTACTGATTATGACATTTTACGTCCTTGAGTTTTCTTCGGTTTGTTTTCTTTCTGCTCCTTGACAGTTTCACGCTTTCCTTGTTTATGGTCTGCGGCGTCCTGTCTGTTTTGCTGGGCTTTTTTAGGTTTATCAGGATCTTCGGGAAAAGTACGAATGCTTCCATTATAAACTTTGGCATAAGCACTGAATTCTTTCTGGTCATATCCTTTCATTCCTTCGATTAGGACGGATTTACCGTCTTGCAATTTGGCCCGCTGCTGACCTGAAAGGACAACACCATAGATTTCCGCAGGGATTTTAAATTCCTGCCTTTGTGTAAAGTCATCAGGGCTTTTGGCATATTGGGGACGACCGGTTTCCTGATCAACTTTCACATAAGAAGAAAACTCCTGTCCCTGGCGATTTATCATTCCGTCAAGGAATATAGGTTCACCACGACGAAGGACATCACGCTCATCTCCGGTCAGTTGGACTCCGTTTATCTCTTTAGGGATATATACTTCCCTATTTCCTTCCGGTGTATCTGGATTATACAATGTGAAATTGGGACGACTCGTATGTTCATCCTTTTTGATAAATGAAGACCAAAGAGTACCGTCATTCTTGCGTTCCATATCTTCGACAAGGATTGCCTTCCCTTCATTATAATCTTTCAACTGTTGAGGACTAAGCTCTACGCCTCCGAAAGACATTCCCTGTTGATTTTGTTGCGTATTGTCGAAAATATATTCGATACCTCTTGTGTTCGCATTGATCTGAATGTCAGCCTCAAATTCTTTCCCACTTTTAGCTATCATCCCGTCGAGATGGATTTTTTTCCCTTCCCGTAAGTCCTGCTTTTCCTGATCAGTTAATACCACACCCTTTATTTCATCCGGAATATATACACGGTCTGCTCGTGTACCTACAATCTCATTGGTCATTTTATCGATACTGATAAGATATGGATGGTATTCATTGTTACGGTCTTTGAGTTCAACCGCACGCCCCATGTTTCCGGATTCCCGGAGGTTATTCTTGTCTTCTTCTGAAAAGATATGTCCGAAATAGGGGCGGTTTAACTGCGGCTCCTGCCTTACTCCGTGTACAGCCATAATAACCTCCCCTTTCTGATTTTGTTGAAGGGAAAGCCGGGCATCCATTTTAATGATAGCTGCACCTAAATTTATCGAAAGGGGAATCAGGTTTCTTGATTTATTCCCGTTCAACAGGTTGGACAATTCTCCCTTGTCCATTAAGAATTGTTTTGAGATACCTAAATCGTCTAGTTTTCCCCAATTTACCATCGATTCATTAAATCGTGGGGGTCTTTCTGTTGTATCTTGTACAACTTGCGGCTCGGTCTGATTTTGTTTTGCCATTTCTTCTTGATTTTTATGATTACTATTTTTATTTGTTGCAGATTGTGTAGGAGCAGCATCGATCTGATACTTCTCTGCGAAAGCATCAGCGGCTATGGAACGGTTACTTGCTCCTTTAGCTAATTCATTTATCAGGTCAAAGCTGTTCCTAAAAATATTTAAGGGGACCTTGAGTATTTTATATTGTGTGGGGGAACGCGCCTGAGCATAAAAATTTTTTACGGTAGTAAGTAGGACATCTAAGGCATCGGAATTATGACCTATTTGCAAAAAATCGTTCTGATGCTCTTTGTCGGCTGGAACAGTCTGTATTTTACCGTCTTTATCTACTTTTTTAACCGCTTGGATAGTTTTCTCTTTTTCATTCATCACAAGAAGTATATCCATCAACTGCTCATCGGCTGCTATTGCATGACTCGTATCCGGCTGTTTTTTTTGATCTTCCATATAATTGCTATTTTGAGTTTTATTAAATTTCAATCAAAAATAAAACACATTTTCACACAAACTACTGATTATTAGCAACTTGTCGATATTTGTCTCCATTTGTCGATATTTGTCGTACTTCGAATGAAAGAGACAGTGTTGGGATAACTTGTAAAGCGGAAAGAATACCGTCGAAAAAGATGGATGGCAGGATCATTACGAAAACTAAAAAGGAATAAAAAAAGGGAGGACAAGCTTTAGCTTTCCTCCCTCACTTAGACGAAATCACGATACTATCAAATATTTATAGGGTTTACATTCATCGATTTCAAATTCAAAAACAACCCTGCTTTGTCGGTCATCCCTGTGGATAGCATCTGCCACAGCAGGTCGCAACCTAATGTGGCTAATGACGGATTTATAAACAGGTTTTGTTTTGTCAAGGCTTCCATAGCAGAGCAGGAAGGACCGGTATCTTTCTCGTCTATCTGCGTCAAATCGAACATCTCGGTTATGATAGGCAGTTTTTCGATGAATCTGTATTTTTTTGATTTCGGCTGCTCAATTTTAGAAAGCGTACCTATAATTACCTGCCCTGTATCTTTCAGATTTCCGAAGTCCATCCAATAATATGGTTTCTTGTAAGGTTCAAAATGATGGTTGTCTCTTTTATCTTTGATTATTTTGGAAATCGTTATCCTCGACTTGACATTATCAACACAAGACAGGTATATATTACAGGGGACATGAGTATCTTTCGTGAAATATTCAGGAATGCCCTCCCATGACGATCCCTGAATCCTGTTTATACGGCTTATCAATGTTATTGCTTTGTTCAGACCGATATCGGCACCACTGAAACGCTGACGCCCTTTATTAGCTTCTGTTATTAGATCGGGATCATAGGCATAAACCATTATTCCTGGATGTCCCAGTGTTTTCAGACAGGTGTCGATTGCCCCCAGATGTCCGATAGCATGAGAGCCTGTCCCTCCGCAACCTATTAATGCTACAGTTACCTGATGACTGGGATTTATCAAGCAGTCTGGAATTTTATGCATGGCCTTCATGATAATAATTGGTTTAATGTTTTTGTTGACGGGATTAATTCGTCCATATCAAATTTGGTTTTTGATTTTTTTATAACCGAAACTAAGTTATGTTTCGTCGGATTCTGAGAGCCTCCCAGATGGGTAAATGTCGTCAGCCAGAATTTTTTCTCCCAATAAGCAATAAAGTCAGGATAAGAAGGGTTCTCCGGATAGTCGAGTGTAGCACTTCCCAGACAGACACTGCCTTGAGTTGTATTGAAAAATGGTGCATGGAATAGTTTATCTTTCGGCTTGTCTCCTTTAAAAGCATATACATCCAGGTGTTCATTCGATACAACATAGAGAATACCCGGAATATAATACTCCCCGTCGGGTATATTCAAACTTTCAGTGAAATACATCATCTGTTTCTTAGGAGGTTCATACCAAACATACCTGGTTTGCCCGATCCGATTGTCGAAATATAATAGATTTGCAGGCACACGTCCGTGCGGCATAGATATTTGTTCTTGTGAGAATGAACCAACCAACTCGGAAATACACTTTTCTGAAAGAGGTACGCCGGAAAGCATCCGTCCATTTTCATCAATACTATGAGATTCAAGATAGGTATATCCATGAAGGGTTCCATAGACAACTAATGCCATCCGGGGCACTAAGACATCTTCCGAATAACTGATGTAATCATATGTAGTATAACTCATGGTTTATTTTCTTTATCCAATTAATAAAATTTATAATATAAGGATCTAACTCCAATGGTTTTTTGATATATGGGGAAATAGTTTTCACTCCTGCACTAAAAAAATCAAAGCCGGACTCCTGAGCATTATCATTCAGGAACTCAAGAAAACTTTCTTCAATTCCATCATCATCATAAATTATAACTAATGAGTGTTCAATACCGACAGTATAATAATTCTCCGGATCAATATCCGGCTGCATACACATACTGCCAAGACAACGCCTCTTTCTTAAAAATTGAAGTCCTTCACTAATTAACTCCTTCCACCTCTTTTCCCGCTGGGTATAAGGCTCGAACATCTTGAGTTTTTTTTTCAATCCTTTAAAGCTGCATGGCTTATCTGGATCGACCTGCCTTAATGTTGCACAAATATCTCCTTTGCGATACCGGTTTACCAAATTTATAAATTCATCTTCAGGATCAGAATCACGTTCAAAATACTGAAAAGCAAATTCAAAATATTGGTTGTCAAGGAATGAATCCAAACCATATTGTTTTTGTAGCAAACGGAAAAATTCGATCAGCAACTCCTTGAAATCTCCGTCTGTTTCTTCTATTATTTTGCAAGGAAGATGAAACAAGTACCTATCATTCCGCATATCAACAATCTGGAATTTAAGAATACCGTCCTCTAAAATCAGACGGTATTCTTGTGTATTAGGGAGTAAAAGCCCCAGTTGCTCGCCGAGTAAGGACAAATTTCCATTTTCCTGCGCAATCGTCATCGGCTTGCCAAGTAACCGGGCATATTTTTTTACCGAGTTATTCAGGTAACGATATCGGGTTGCACTATAAGGATTGCAGGGACTATCCGTTAAAGGACGTGTCTTGAATACTGTTTTCAGAAAATCATGGCTTGGTTTTCTGACCGAAGCAGTCTCCGTTTTACCCGGACAATGCCCCTGATCATCGATTTGCGTTCTTCTTCCGATAATAGTATTTTCCCCAGCCGAGCATGTAACTGATTGAGTTCCTGTTCGCATTTCAATTTAGTTTTATTCATCCTTTCGTCCCGATTGTGGTCTTTACCTTGTACACATATTTATCATCCTCGTAAAAAGGACCTGTAACCGTAGAGGTCGTCAGTTCGGGATGAATACTTGAGTAAACGGCCATCGCTTCATCAATGGTCATATCTGGATCTTGAAGGGGAATTCTCACACCTTTTTTCTCTATTACTAATTCCCTGGATACATCTTTAATTTCTAATGCCATAATAATTGTATTTATTGGTTTATAGTTTGATATTCTTGTTGCATTTGCTGGAATTGTAAGAACTTCTGATACATATCCGCATCGAATGCAGGGGCTTCAGCTGCCATAGATTTTGCTTCTTGGGCAGCGTCTTCTACGGATGTCTTACCGGGTATAACTATAGTAGTTAACCCATTCGTATTTCCTTTACCAAGAAGCTCTGCAAATTGGTCTACTGTCGAAGGCGGATTATTTAAAACAGCTTTTTTTACTTCATTTTCCTTAATTTGACCAGGTTTAGCTTGCTCATTTAGCTTTTCTAACTCGTCCATTGCGTCAAAGGAATAGGCGTTATCGTCTTCTTCCGCTTGAATACCATCATTATCGTCCGAATCAGAATTATCCTGATCAACGTTTAGCATATCTGTTGGGGTGAATAATGATTTTTGTCTCAAGATCCCGTCCAATTCAAAAACTTTCGCTTCAGCTTTTTTATTGGTTTTATCTGCTTCAAATATCTTTCGATAGAGTATCAGGGCTTCCGGTATACGCCCACGTTTCTCTAGATTTTCAGCTTCTTCAAATTGCTTTTGTACTTTACTGTTTATCTTCCCTTTTTGTGCTGAGGCATTTTTACTTCCTTCACGCTGTATATCCAGATCTGCCTTTTCGATTGATTTGCTGAATTGTTCTGCATTAGAAATTAAACCAACAGCTTTAGGAATATTCGCAGCAAATACACTCCAGAAACCCTTATCCAATTCTTCCGGCGTACCGGTTACTGAAAGGGGCATCAGTTTTGATTTGACAGATTCATTGACCAACTTAGAATCGGGTAATGCACAGATGGTCAACTTCTCTCCTTTTTTCAAAATCGTGATGTTTAGAATCTGTCCGTCCTGTAATAATTCAAATGATTGTTTAAACATAATCGTCTTTTTTAATGGGTTAATTAATTATTAAGTCTTATCATGATATAGCCTATCTTGTCAGCGTAGTTATACATGAAATTTTTTATATCATATTCGACAAGATAGCGGCGAAATCTCTTTTCGGTTATATCTTTGATGATTAATGTTATACCTATCATTTTGGATATTTTCTGTTCTACATCATACAGTTTACGTAGGTTATGTTTTAATGTCGTTATGCCGCAGGACTTAACAATTGCTTCTTGACTCCCAGCATTGCCCCACATCCCGATTATAGCGGTCTTAGACTGCACGTCGTACCAGCCTGTCATTCCATAGACCTTACACAATTGATACATTTCTTTTTTTGAGATATACGACACAGACAGGTAGTTATCGTCATTTTCTACAACTTTTACCTTGAATCCTTCTGATTTAAGCAACCGGATGAATTGGTTTCTTGACAAGAGTTTAATTTCCTGTAATGTTAAATTAGTTTCCATCTGATTTATTGTTTTTAATGGTTATTATTTAATCATTGATTCTGATATTTTTAAAAACATAGCCGTCTATAAACAGGTACATATCCTTGAAGAGATTTTCAGTATATCCGGTAAAATCGAAACAAGGATATGATTTCTCATTAATACCGAGTGATTCCCGGGCAATATGATACCCGAAATGGAGCGGACTCTTATATTTGCCTTCCATACAAAATTGAAAAGCCTTGAAAATGGATTCAGGTGTTCTGGTAGTTAAGTCTGGTTGCTGGTAATTAAACCACCGGGAAAATATCACCTGCTCTTGCGGACATAATTGCTGAGCTAGACGGATAATATTAAATATATCCGGAGAAATCCAGTGATGGCTGATATAGGCATCGGGGATATTCTCATAATCGAAATATAAACAAACTGGATACGGCTCATCCGTATGGAGGTATTCACATGCCGTTCTAAATTCTTGCAGGCTGTTATAATGGATAAGGTACAGCCAATCACCGCATATATTGTTTAGAGAGTTCTTATAATCCGTAATTATATATACTCTTGCATCAATTATATTTATTTCTTTCATATTCAAAAATTTATATTTAACAGACTCTTATTTTTTTAGGACGGACAAAGTGCGTGTGCAGGGATGTCAAGTTTTTACCGAAAAATACAAGCCCGGCGGTAGACGGGTTGGAGATTTTTCGGATAAAAATGAAGTGTAACTTGACATCCCGGAAAGAACACGCAGTACCTTTGCCGTCAAAAAATAAGAGTCTGTTAGTTATAGATTTCGCCTTTCTTTCCTTAACCGGAATCATGGAATAAAGCAGTGCTAATATTTTATCGGGGTTCAGTTTTATTGACTGATTTAGCCTAAGTAAACCAAAACCAGAAAACGTGCCGAAAGAAAGAATACCGGGCAGTAAGCACAGACAGGTTATTTTACATAAATAAAGTGAAATTTATATGCAGAGGAAGAGCAAGCAACTTTTGTCCCCTAATAAAATACCAGGAGTAAAAAAACAGGCTTTGACTTGGAAAGAAGTATGTGTTGATTTTGATTTTAAGATCTCTTTTTTTTAATGCGTCAGAAGTGGCTTCGCATACTATGTCCCTTTGGCTTAAAATAAATTGTTCGGAATGACAAATTTTTCAATGAAAAATATTTGTATAAATATTTTTCATTGAAACCCTTTATGGGCCTGAATTTGTCCAGTAACGAACAAAAAAATAACTTCGCCAAAGGGACATAGTATGCGAAGTTAGACTTTCGTTTTTTGTAACAACTATTGTTTGATTTGTTTCTGCTTTACAATCTTATTTTTCTCAGCTGTAAAGTAAAAAATATCGGTTCGCTTTTGAACGGGATTTCCTTGGGGAAATACATATGAGTAGTGACAACGTACAGGTTGTAACAGAACTTTATCGGAGCTTTCTTTATCGTAGACAGAACTAAACTGTATACTACTAACAGAGTCAATCCGATGTTTCGTATCACGTATACGTTTAGTACTTATATCAATCATCGTACTTGATTTTATCCGGGATTTATTTTCCCGGTCCAAGTCTTTTTCCGATGATTTTAATAAATGATCTAAATTCTTAAGTAATAAAGCTTTATCCGACTCAAATATTTCTTTCAGAATTTCAAGACTGTCGCTTACTGTTATGGGTGCTAATTCCTCAATCTCAATTGCTTCGAATTGTATGTCCGTCCAGGTGCCATGCCTGTCTGTCTGGGCATAATCACTGATTAATGATTCGTATGGATTACCTTTGGTGCAACCGACTGCTAACAGAAAAAGAACGCCGTAAATAATAAAATATATTCTTTTCATGGCTAGTATTTTAAATTTAACAAGGCAAATATAAACAATTATATATAATAATGTTTATATAGTGCAGAAAAAAATCACTCATTAGGAGAAGGTATCAAAGATAGAAGAGTATCTTTTATTTGTTTTTTCAGATTTTCTATTTGGATATTATTATCCTTTGAATCAGCGATTTTCGATGCATCCTCTAAAAACAAGTAGAACAAACCACTTAAAAGCATATTAAATACGGATGAAAAATCAAATCCGCAACTTTTATTTATTATTTTATTGATTTTATCGATGTAAGCCATAGAGTTTATACTCCAAGATGCACCTGCCCTTTTTGCTAAATAATGCCTTGAATGAATGTTCCAAAGAGCAATTTCTAAGATAAATCTATCTGAATTCAGCATATTTATAATTTCATCAAAAACTTCGCATATACTATTAAAGATATCGTCTTCTTTATATTTTTGATGAAAAATATCTGCAATCCAATAATCATATTTACGGATTAATAGGTCAAGCAATTTTTCAAGATTATCATACCTTTCATAAAATACTATGGGATCTATATTCAATTCTTTTTGTAGTTGATTCAATGTGATATTCTCAAAACCTTCACGTATAATTATTTCTTTCGACTTGTTTTCAATCTGTTCATATATGATGCAATCTGATCTCCCAGTCCCATTCTTTTTTGCCATTTTCAGTACGTTTTAGTTTTGGATTGTATGAATAAAATACAGAAGTTATTTTTGATTAAACAGTGTAAGTTCCACTTCATTTCAGAAAACAAAAAAAGCGTGGAACAAATATCCCCATTCTCAAGGCTCTGGAAACAGCCTATGCAATCGGAAATACTGTCCACGCCCTATAACAGGCGCACACTCGTATTTCTCTTGCGATAGCATTAATAATTTTCCAGATTATGAGAATGCAAAAGAAATCGTGTAACCTTTACTTTATTACTGGCACAAATATAGCAATTTTATTGTGATTTTATTGTGCCGGAAGTTGTAGAATTCTTTTGTTAAATAGGTCATATATTCGAAATTTCCTCAAGCAACGGGTATTGTCAGAAGAATTCTATTCATTATTTTAGTGTTGGATACACTAACGAAACCAGATAATTTTATTCTTTATCATCATTATCTTCGTCATTATCTTCTTCCTGTAATAAATGCCTTAAATCAGGGTCTTTACGAATACGGTCTTTTTCGTCAATGACAATCTGCTTTACTTCTTGTTTTATACGGTCATAATTGATCTGTATCTGTTCTTGCATCTTGTCAATGCCTTCGGCATCCTGAAAATTCATTATTTTCGGTATCGGCTGATAAGCCTTTGTTTCAGCGGCGACTCGTGCATTGTCAACCACAATCTCGGCATGAAAGATTTTCTGTTCAATCCGTTCGTCAAAATTATCGGAAACAGCCCCCACAAACATACCTTGTGTCAAGTTGGATATTTTACTGGCAGGAATAAGGCTATCCAACTGCGTACTGATAGAGGTAGATTTGTCCTGTCTGCTGATGGTCATGGATTGCCGCTTCTGTAATACTTTCCCAAATCGTTCAGATAAGGTTTTGGCAGATTCTCCAACAACCTGACCGGAAAATATGTTTCCAACCGTATTCTGCACTACTTTTGATTCTTTGTCTCCATAGTCACGGTTCAACTGACTATAATCTTGAAAACCAAGACAAACGGCAACCTTATTACTTCGAGCTGTTGCAATCAGGTTATCTAAGCCACGAAAGTAGATTGTAGGTAACTCATCTATGATAACGGAGGATTTAAGTTGCCCTTTTTTATTGATTAGCTTCACGATGCGGGAGTTATATAAACCCAATGCGGCTGAATAAATATTCTGTCTGTCGGGGTTATTACCAACACATAGTATTTTAGGTTCTTTAGGATTATTGATATCTAATGTAAAATCATTGCCTGTCATAACCCAATAGAGCTGAGGGCTTATCATCCTGGATAAAGGAATTTTAGCTGATGCAATCTGGCCCTGTAACTGGTCTTGGGCATTTCCTTCCCATGCGTCCATAAAAGGAGACAGATAGTTTTCCAATTGAGAATACGAAGTTAGTATCGGAAAAATATCCTTGTAAGGTTTGTTCAAAAATTCTATCGCATGGGGAAAAGTACAATATTTTCCGTCCTGATAGATTTTCAGATACCAGATAATGGAGGCTAATAGAATTATAGGCGATTCTACAAAGAAGTCTCCTTGCTTCTGAATCCAGCTCTTATTCAGGTTCAACATAATTGTATAGGCACTTTCATATGCATCCGAGATATCACTCATAAACTCCGGTGCAATGGGGTTGCAGCGATGGCTCTTGGCCGGATTATCAAAATTAATCACATAGAATTTTGGAGGGACATTATATTTATCCATATTCTTCAATAACTCATTATAAGCGATAGTTGATAGATCATCGAATTTATAGTCATAGATATACATTGAAAAGCCTTTACTTAATTGTTGTTTTATATAATTATTGACAATTGCATATGATTTCCCACTACCGGGTGTCCCCAATACAATAGTCGCACGAAAAGGATTAACAACGTTAATCCAGCCTTCATTCCATCTTTTTTTATAGTAAAAACGGGTAGGCAGGTTTACTGAATATTCGTTTTCTATCAAACGGGTTTCTTGCATAAAAGATTCATTTTCTAAGTTGAAGACATCTTCCATCAAATTGTTTTTCAATAAGCGGCTCATCCAAAGACCTGCCATTAACAACAGAATGTACCCGATAGTCATTGTCAGAATGTAAATAGCTGTATTTGCAACATAAGGTAGTGGCAAGGATAGTATCCACCAGTTCAGAAAAAAGAAGACAAATCCGAAAAATAGAAATACATAAATTTTAGTCCATGTGATTTTTTCTTCTTTTACTCCTTTCGTGCCTAAGCAAGATAATCCCAAAAAAACAACAGCAAACAACTTTGTCCACAGAATATTAGAAAATAATCCTGCTGTTCTCTGAAAATTCAGTAGAATTCTATCAACTACACCGATATTGATACCTTGTTCTAATATTGCTTGGTAACAGAACCAATAAATATGAATTACTACAAATAAAATACTAATGCCCCGCATGAATTCCATCACTTTGGCTAATCCTCTTAAATCATCTTCGTTTTGCATCTTGATTATAATTAATTAGAGTTTATATTTTCATGCAATAAAAAAAGTTGAATTGAATATGGTAGAAAAAAAATGACGATATATGTCTTAATATGTCATCATTTGTCTATTCATCTTATCTTGTCTTTTCCTGAAAATCTGATAATTTGGGCTTACGTTTTTGATTCAGAAAATTCATTTTACCTCCAATGTGTTGTAACATTTCTAATATGTTTCGTAATTTCGAGTGAAGTTGTTCATATATTTAATTGATTGCAAGTCTTTTAAATATAATCATTTAACTGAGAATGAACAACTTCTTTTTATTTATATATTAATGCACCACGGGTTAGCTATTATAAATCAGGCTTATTGATGTTTTTTTTCTGAAAATGGTATTTTGAGGATAAAAATAATCTCCCCCTGCCGGTTTATCCGGCAGGGGGAGATATAAGATGTGCCTGTGTTGAACAATCAATTTTAATATGAACTTAATACTTTGTATAAATTAGGATATAAAAGATTTAAAGAGGGAATTCTATGCCAATTTTCATTTTTTGTGTAATTTAAACCTGCATTGAGAATACTTATCAAACAGTTTTTCTCCTCTATGATTAAGTTAAGTTAGACCTATTAATTATATCAACATATTTATTTTCCGAATTTTGTCTATAATTTCAAGTAACACAGCACAATGCTCATATGTTGCACCATCAGATACTTCTATTTTAGATAATTTCAAAATAGAATTTTCATTACTTGTAAGAGATTCATTTACTAAACAACAATAACTGCTTCCATCTAAACTTATATGTTCAAATAAATAATAATTAAGTTTTACATATTTTAATTTTTTAGAACAGTTGTCATTATTACAAGCAAAAAGAATCAATATGATTATAACTAAAAAAGCAGAAAATGTAATTTTATTCATTGCCTTCTGTTTTTTGTTTCTGTTTTTCAGGAATATTATTTTCTCCTGTAACTTGAACTACTCCATATTGATCTCTTTTGCCTGGTATGTATTTTTGAAGCCCCTCCATTTTAGGAACTCTTACTTTTGAAGTGCTTTTTATTATTTTAGATAAAACACTCCATTCACCAGATCTATCTTCTTCTCCTGTATTAATTGTAACACATCCATAACTAGTCTCACCTAAGTGTAAACGATATCCATTTCTAGTTTCACCACCTAAATTTTCTAATATTTATTCTTTGACTATATAAAATTCTTTATTGGGAAAAACACCTTTTAGCTCGTCTATTTCTTCTATTTGGGGTAGTAATAAAAAGTCATTATTGAATTTATCTTCAGTATATAATAACAACGAATATTGAACTGTGACAGCATCGTTATAATTCTTTTCAATAATAATAGGCAGACATTTCGATATTTTTAAATAGTTATACCATTGATCATAATTATAGTCTTGGTATATTTCGGGATCAATTTGGAAATAGTGATTATCAAAATAGTACTTAAATAATCCATTTTCCCATTTAATTTGTACTGCTTTACACTTAAATTGACCAAATACATAAATAGAATCTAACAATTCAATTGTTGGCTTAAACCCATAAAGTTCTTCGAGGTCAATAGTAACATCTAAAGCTGTTATTATGTTAGAATGATTTTCTAATGAATATTTTTTTTTCTTTTCATTTAAAAAAATATCCATAAAATTGCTATTGTTACTACATATTGAAACGTAATCTCCTTGTGCAGAACAAAAATATGTAATTGTATCTTTATTTAGTGAAAATTCGTTGTTCAAAGTAAGGTGCGATGAATCATTTAATATCGTAACATCTATTTTATAGCTTAATGTTCCTTCAAATGATTGTGCAAAAATATTAAATAAGGGTAAAAATAAAGCAATAATTAAATAATTAATTTTCATCATATCGTATTTTTTTTTCTTCGATGACAAAAGAGCCAAGAACTCCTTTTCTATACCTCATATTTAAGGAATAATTGTCTAACATTGGATATTGTTCATTAGATATCTGAGATAAGTCTATTTTTATATATGTCTTTTCATCGTTAAAATTTATACATAGTTTATCTGATGTTCTTCTCGTTTTTTTCTGAATTGATAAAATTGAAAAATTATTCTCCATCACTTGATTTTGTTTTGAATATAAAGAATTTAAATAATTAAATGATAAATAGCAGCAACCCGTAACAATAAAATAAAAGACAAAACAATTCTTCAGAGTAATCGAAATACTATAAAAATTCACGCCGTTTTTAAAAAAAATAAAACTTTTTAAAACACCTATCAATACACTTAGTAATAAGAATAACATTTTGATTATTATTGGAAAATGTATCGTATTTGACATAAAATATTTATTGTCAACAAACAACAATATAGCACCTCCAATTAATAAATATATATTTGATGTTTTATTTAATTCTTTAAAAAATGCTTTTTTAATTTCGATCATAGAATTGTCTTGTCTTTTAAACATTACATAATCGTTATTTGGTTCTGATTTGTTCTACGGTTTGTCCCGCAACATTACTAACTACTTCTTCAGCACCTACATTAACGACTCTTTGTCCTGCCGTTTTTAATAAATCTTTTTGAGATTGATTAACCTTTTTCATCCGATTTTCAATGACTTGTTCAGATGCGTTTCTTTCCAAACTTGTTGCTAATTTATTTTGTTGGTTAGCTACATTCTCAATTGCATCATCGAATTTTTTCTCTAGTTTAGCGGCTTTATTTGCAAACCCTTGAGAAACTAATGCTTCAATTAAAGAATTTATCATTGCGTCACTAAAATCAGCTTTCAATAGGCTTTTTATACTAAAATCTCCATTAGCGTCACCAAATTCTCCTCTATTATACATTTTTACAATTTCGCCAATCATATTTGCACTAAATTCAATTGCAATTTTTCCCATTTTGGAATTTGCAGCCTTAGATAAAGCCTTAACAGAACCTGTCCCTGTAAATATTAAAGAAATTGCATATGATTTACCTGCTTCAACCACTGCATCTTTCCATCTGACATTATTCAAAGCCATAGATGGGTCCATATCATGCAATACTATATTTTCTATATAACTCATTCCTGCTTCAACTACAAATGCAGTTAAAGCATCTAATGTTGCTCCAATAGGATCTTCGCCATCCGGATCAATAAACTTAACAGGATTTAAGAACGCATACGCATAAGTCGAAATATTCGGATACTTCTCCTGCAGTGGGTCGGTACTCAGCCAGATGCTCGTTCGTGGGTCATAATACCTCGCTCCATAATAGTAAAGTCCCGTCTCTTCATCCAACTCTTTGGCATTGAAAAGGTATGGAGTATTCCAGGTATTATTCCTCTCCTCTAAGAAGACCTCACCGAACGGCACATACTCAATATGTTGCACTATTTCACCGTCCAAATTAGTAATTAAACTGGAACTACCCAAATGATCAGAGTGATAATAATACTGTAATAACTCCGGATTGTCATTCTGGCTTGGATTGAAAGATTTGAGTATAGGGTTATCATCGCAGCAGAAACCACCACCATTTACATAAATACCTTCATCGTCGCCTGGTGTATATCACATAACACGAAATTCGATAACAAATTTTTTAAATCAAAAGTTAATCTGACTTCTTAATAAGTTTAGTAAAGCATTAAACTTAGATATATCTGGACAATACATATTCGATGAAATACATTCATTCAACTTCACCTCTGGACTATAATATTCTATAACTTTAGTTCCTTTTTTCTTTACGATTTCAATTCTATAGTAATTCCCATCTGCAATTACGATTAAAGGTTGTTGCCTTTTTTCAATTTCGGCTTCAGTTTTGATGTTCAGAAAATTATTTTTTAATATACTGTTCCAAACTTTCTCCCAACTATCATCAAAGATAATAGTTTGCTTATCTATATTTTTAAAATCATAATTCTCTTTATTATAATAATAATATTTATACTGTTCTCCAGTCCATAATTTATCTTTATTTTTGCGTATTATGGTTAGGGTGGAATTCTTTTCATTATGTAGAAATTCCATATAATTTATTCTTATTTCAATTTCTACAAAATTGGATTCCTTAATATTTAAAGAATCCAAAACAAAAAAACGTTTCTCATTGTTTTCTAATGTTTTAATATTCTGAGCATTTATCAATAGAATACAATTAAGTGATATTATTAATAATATAATTCGCATACTCATTGTACAATTTTTTAAGAGAATAGCATTAGTAACAATGCTATTCTCTTTTAGTTTTTATTCTTTTAATTTATTTAATGAATCTTTTAATAGATTCGTCCCAGCTTTAATTTGCCCATTGTTAAATCGCCTATACTGGTTTTCATGTCCGTAATGGATTGCTTTAGGTCCGACAGTATACCAAGGCACACCTGTAGATTTTGCTCCTTGAACATCGCCAGCACCTTTTATATCATCAGGCTGTGTTCCAGATAATCCTAGATCATGATTATGAGTATGTACTGTTCCAGTTATAACATTGCCAGATGGGTCTGTAAGTGCTCCCCATTCTCCTCCAAATCTAAAATCAACTTGTTTAGAATTTCCTCTAATAATCCCATTTAATTGTAATTTAGCTGACTTTTCTCCAAATATAATAGACATATATGAGCCGATCTCTTTGTAATTTTTTGGATCTCTACTTGCCACAGTTCTCATAGTTGATATAAATGTGGCTTGATCTTCTTGAGATTGAATTTCTAAATCAACAAAGGAGGTTTCTACTTGTTTCTGATCAGCCGAAGAAGCCTTATTATTACGTATATTTTTAATAGAATTAGATAATTTCTTCACATCATCTTTACCTAACTCTGCAATTTTGTTTACATCATTATTTACACCATCATTACCTAAATGCTTGAGTTCTTTTTTATTCCCGTTTACTTCAACTGCCCAATAATCAGTTTGCCCATCTGGATCAATTAAGTTTATTGGGTTATTTGAGCAATAATGATAAGGAGTCTTGTTGGGGTATTTTTCAGCTAACGGGTCGGTACTCAACCAGATGCTTGTCCGTGGGTCATAATACCTTGCCCCATAATAGTACAAACCTGTCTCTTCATCCAACTCTTTGGCATTGAAAAGGTATGGAGTATTCCAGGTATTATTCCGCTCCTCTAAGAAGACCTCACCGAACGGCACATACTCAATATGTTGCACTATTTCACCGTCCAAATTAGTAATTAAACTGGAACTACCCAAATGATCAGAGTGATAATAATACTGTAATAACTCCGGATTGTCATTCTGGCTTGGATTGAAAGATTTGAGTATAGGGTTATCATCGCAGCAGAAACCACCACCATTTACATAATCATCGTTGTCTGTTCCGTAGTACGGCACTTCAAAGGCATCGTAGTTGTCTTTGATCGCCTGTTGCGATTGCTTGTACTTACCCTTGTAGTCAACGGTAATATTGTTAATGCCTGAGCCTGCGTACTCTACTCGCCTTGGGTCTTGCCCATAACTGTCGAGGTCGCCGAGTTTAGATACGATTCTCTGTGAGCCGATGTAGATATGCTTCGTGTACTGTCCGCCCTTGCTAACAACCAAATACGGGTTAATATAAGCCGTAAAATCTGCTGTCTGTGTGCGTCCGCCACTGAACACATCGTTTACATAAATACCTTCATCGTCGCCACTGGTCTTTATTACTCGCTCTCCGTTTGCATCGTACCAATAGCCGGCTATAAAACCATTTGTATAGATGGATTGAAGACGGTTTTCTTCGTCCCAAACGAGTTTCTTTTCATTGGCTCCTTCTTCGGCCTTGCCGTCCTGCTTCTCTCTCGAAGTATTGACGTAGACAAGGTTTCCGTTAGCATCATACTCATAAGCATGATCACGCTTAATCACATCGTTGGCTATGGTGTCGCTTTCTGTACGGTAACTGTCGTCTTTCAGATTGCTGATCTGGAACGGATTATTTGCATAGTTATAAGTAAGGTCATAACCTGCTTTCAATATACCGTCAAACTGGATACCCTGCTGTTGTACATGCTGTTTCTTACCTGTTATGTTATGCAGGTTATCGTAACTCATGGCAAGGCTATAGCTGGCCGACTTGCTGTCTGCACCTGTATATGTACCGGTAGCACTTTGCAGGCGGTATAAGCCGTCATAGTTATATGTATGGCTCATCTGTCCGCCCATACCTGCCACGCTTGGAAGCGGCGCGGTATTGATTACACTCAGGACATTGTCTACCTTGTCGTAGGTATAAGCATTATCCATTATCCGGCTGCGGGTTTCTTTGCCGCTTATTACCATCAGGTTGCTCAGCCTTCTACGCTGCTCATCGTAAGCATAGTTTGTTTCAGCACCGTTGCAGTATTTCATATAGATGCGTTGTTCAAACTTATCATATCCCAGTTTATTGACATAGTTATATGAATAAGCTTTTTCGCCTTTTACGCTTTCAAGTAATCCGCCTGTATTGTATGAGTAGTTGATCTTCTCCCCATCCGGATATACCATCTGTGTTACCCTGTTCCAGCTGTCATAGCTCCATTGTGTAATATAAGTAGCAATGGCTTGGTTCGGAATAATAACAGTACGACGTACCTTTTCGATATTACCCAAACGGTCGTAAGAGAACTCCTGCGCTCCGGTAGCATCCTCCTGTAACATCAGGCGACCGACACGGTTTTCTTTGGCATTCTTGTTACCATAATAATACTTCACATTGTTCTGTGGATTATCCGGGTAATTAACGGCCGTCAAACGGCTGTAGTCGTACTCATAGGTAATCTCTTTACCTTCGGCTGCGAGATTGGCAGTCTGTTTGCTGAGCAGATTGCTTACATTGTCATATTTAAAGATAGTGGTACCCGATGCAGGGTGTACAACCTGTGTCCTTCGTCCTGCCATATCATAAGCCGATACAGTTTCATTATTTCCATTATCAATGGCTTTGAGAAGCTGGTTAATCGGGTCGAACTCGAAGCGAGTAGTGATCGTACCATCCGGACCTGAGTACTGTTCTGTTTTCACAGTCAGCCTTGAACCGTTGGTAAAGGTGGATTGCTTTCCGCCCATCGCATCGGTCACGGTAGTTACTAATAAACGGCTGCCGTTATCTTTGGTATAAGCCATCAACGACTCGCTGTTATCCGGCAGGATAGTCTTAACCGCCCTGTCCATAACATCGTATTCGGTCTTAGTCGGTGTTACTGCGTCAAATGCAGGGTTGAACACAGTCTTACTTCCGATAGCTTCCGATACAGGATAGAATGCTTCTCTTACACGTCCGAACGGGTCGAATTTAGCGCGGCCGCTCACAATCATTGCTTTCTTGTCTATCGGATTGGTTCCATTGGTAGTTTCGGTTATCACACCGTCTTTCTTTACCTGTATGGCGCGTCCAAATCCGTCAACAAAGGTTACAGTCTCCAGATCATCCGCCGGATGCTGCGGGTCATAATGCTTAGTTACAGCATAGGCCGGAGCCTTGATGCCGTTGGCATCTTTTACTATCTGCGGATGGTATTCAAACTTAATAGTATATGGCGCGTCTTCGTCTTGTTCGTTCGGTGCGGTAATAGTCAGCACACGTCCCAAGTGGTCGATAGAGGTTTCCATTGTATAGCTGTTCATATCACGGCTAACCAACGGAATACCATAACGGTAATCGTAGTTCTCCAACTGTGAGCGATATCCGAAGGCATCTTCTACCTGTTCCACATACATGTCATAATCTCGGTCGTACAGGTACTTGTACCACATACGCTGCCCTTTGCTGTTGGCAGGTAGGGTTTTCTGTTTGATATTCCCGTATCTGTCATACGTGATATCTATCTCTGCCTTAGCTCCCTGTTCGTTCAATGTTTGAGTTACTTTAGTCAGGTGGTTGGCATAGTTCGTATCATACGCAGCTTCGGTCTGACGGTATAGTTTACCGTCAGAACCTTTTACCTGTACCTTGACAGGCAATCCGAGTATATGCTTACCTGTATTGTGGGTATATTCTACGGATGTCTGATAGTTGTATGCTCCTGTTCCGGCACTTCCTAATGTACCTTTATCGCTATATTTATAGTTCTTCAGGTCGCCATAGTTGCCATTCAGGTAATATTCATAGTAGCTTTCGTTGGCGATCATACCGTCTGCCTGCCCTTCATAGACCACTGACTTGGTATATTTCATCGGAGTATAGGCTATGGCTCGGTCGGTACAGAAGTTGTTATCTGCCGTAAATGTATAGTTGTCAGCAGAGGCTTTTACCTTATAGGTGTAATATTCATTGACACTTTCGGTATATTTGTTACCTGCGGCGTCTTCTACTACTGCTCTAAGCTGGTTGCCTGCTGTGTACACATTATTTACATCGTACTGCTGTATAGCTTTACGGTAGACTTTGTTTTCTTCGGATGCTTCGGTATCAATATCTTTTGTGATTACCTGACCGAATCCTAAGAATTCGCGTTCGTGGCGTTCCTGCTTCCCGTCCTGATAATCAAAGATAGACTTCATATTGGCTCCGTCGTCTTTCAGCCCGTCGTTCACTTCGACGGAGTGCATTACCCATTTACCGCCCGGATGGTCGTAAGTGGCCTGCGAGCGTGTATAGTCTAAGGTAAAGCTGCCGCCAAGCGGGTTGTAAACCGATTTCAGCTTATTTGTCCGCGCTATAGTCGAACGGTAAACGGTCATCTTGCCATCTTCATCCGAAGATACAATCTCAGGGTAACCGTCGCCGTCGATGTCACGAAGTTGCATACGAGGACGATTCATTGATTTACTTATATTAAGGCTCGGACTCATTGTGACCTTAATTAAAGTAAAAGGAATTGGGATATTTATTGTATATGAAGCATTCAATGATTCTGCTGTTGATGCCGTCTCACTGACTGAACCGGAACTACCCCAGACAATAGGGTTTTCAAAGCCGTTCCCTGTATTAAAGGCTACATAAATCTTTTCATTTTCTTCCCATACTTTATCGGCAAGTCCGTCCGAATTCAGATCCATCAAGGTATAATCTTCCGTACTGAATGTAGTTGTAACTCCAAAGCCGGCAGAAATACTGGAAGCTCCGAAAGAATATCCTAAATTGACTCCTGTACTTTTACTTGTTCCTCCCTGGATTTTTGTAATATCATAATCGACAGGATCAGTGAAGCCATAACCCAAGTTGATACGTACTTTTTTGCCATTTTCCAAAAGCATATCAGGTAATCCATCTCCATTTATATCCACGAATGAACTGACGGTCCAATCCGTATTTTTCGGAATGCTGGCTGATATATTCAAGTTATTTACCGCATTCATTATTGCGATTTTAGCTTTGCTGGGAGTTTTTGCGGAGCCTGCATCCGTTGGAGGCTGTTGAGTATCTTCTTTTTTACTAGATATTTTTTTTATTGCACCAGAGACTGCAGAATAAGCATGAACAGGATTTCCGCCTAAACTAATAGTCGAGCTTTCACTTTCACTTTTTTGCTTTTCTATCTCTTTTATAATTTCTCCATCAAAACCTCCACGAGTATTTGTCAACTGAATTTGATTTTCAGTTACAATATCAGGATATCCGTCTCCATTTATATCAATGGTAGTCACTTTAACGGTATTGCTTCCCTTAGCGTCGCTTTTGGTAAGCCCCACTGCTCCAACCATCGTAGCGTTACTTGTACTATACGATTCTTGGCTAATACCTATTGCACCCGAACCCGGTATACAACTACCTCCGGATGCCTGACTATTTGAAATACCGGACAACGGGTTTGTTAGTATCACATCTTGATCCGCTAAGCGCGCACTGCTAATAATATCTCCGGCAACAAAGGCTCCGGCATTTTGCCCCACCCATTGAATTTGAGTATTGTCGTTCCTGTTAATTGTCATTGGCAGGAATGCTGTAGATACCGGGTCTATATTGTCGTTTTCCGTTTCAGGTAATTTTAACAGGCTTTCCGATATAGGGTTACCATAGCGTCCGTCATTGGCGTTGTAAACGAATTGTCCCCATCCACGGTTAGTAATTCCGAAACCGTCATAATCCCTTGTTGTGAACATCGCGGTTACTACTGTTGTACTAGCAGAATTAACAGTCACAACAGCCGAAGGTGTACCTAGTTTGGATATTAAATCTTTATCGGTTATATAATATTCCACCCAGATAGTACCGGCTTGTGCCGCAGCAGAAGTTACAATCGAACTCGATGCTATGATACCGTTGGTTATGGTCACATTTTGTTTTGCCACCAATCCGGTAACACTCTTTACGGCCATAGTAAGGCTTCCGTTAATAGAGGTATTGGCTATTCCGGTTAGAGCAGAAAACTTCGGTTCAATTTTTAGATTACCATTTGCCGCCAGATTATAAGGCTGTCCTTCTGTTATCTGGCTGACAAAAGTAGAGTATAAAACAGCGGCCTGATTGGAATATGTACTCCCGGAATTATTACTTTCAACGACAGGCTTCCATTCGACGTTTTCCAAAGCGATATTGGTTTGTGAAACAAGCTCGAATTTCAGGTTTACACCATTGATCGTATTTGTAATATTAAAGGATAAGTCCCCCGAATGTGTTTCATTCCATGCAAATTCCCTTGTATAGGCTACTGACTGAGTATAAGAAGGGTTTGTACTTCCGTCATCATTCATTTCGTCATTCGACAACAATACGCGAAGAGTGACATTATCGGATGTAACAGGTTTTTCAAATATACCTTTTACCTGTACATTGGCCGGACTTGGTAAACGAAGGCTGTTATCTTCGCTGTAAACATGGCTTTCCGTGGATTTATATACGGCTGTTCCCTGACCATTCGGATTGATTTGGTTGGTACGGTCGGTATATGTTATCACAGGTGACCAAGCGACCTGATCGAATGCACCGTTAGACATCTTATCTGTCCCGGATTGTATCCGAAAATACACTTTCTGTCCTTTAGTAACAGCTACGCTACTTACATTGGTCTGATAAGTAGCAAAGTCACCTTTGGCTATGGACTTATTCCACTTTTCACTACCTGCAACCTGTATGGCAACACGTACTCCATCCGCATTTTCATACTCGGATTCATCATATCCTGCCTGTGGAGCCTGAAGCTGTACATTTCCTTCTATCTTGATTGTTCCGGCAAATGGAGCTTCCCATACGCGGACAACATCCAGCATAGGCGAGTTCTGTACAAGTTCTTCCTGTTCCTGCGGATCAACTTCTGTATCGGAATCATCAATAATACCGCCACCCATCAGAGGACTTGGTGTATCCCCGCTACTCAATGTAAACTTAGGAACGAGGTTTCCGTTTGCATCTTTTTCGATATGGTTAAAGTAGACTTTTCCACCTGCTACAAGGTCAATCAGCCCGTCATTATTCACATCAGAGAAATAGACAGTTGTTTTCGAGGTGGATTTATCGAAGTCTTTTCCGGCAACTACGGTTAATGCGCCTATACCCGGATGCGCTTTAGCTCCGGCGGAAGTTGAAGATCCTTTACTTTCTGAAATTTTTGATATTCCGGATATTTTTATCTCTTCTCCATATTTAGTATCTGAATCCGTTGATTGGGATATATTCGGACGGTAATATACAGATCCATTCTTCACATATACCTTATCCGGCAGGCCGTCTCCGTTAATGTCTACCAATGTAGACAAGCCCTTAGTAGTCGTGCTCGAATAGTTTATACTTGCTCCAGCTGAACTTCCTTTGCCTATCATATCTGCGGCTAATCCTACTCCTGCATAGAACGAACCTCCTGTCGAAGTTGTCACACTACCGCCCAATGCACTGGCCTTATCGCTAAATCCGTCTATACCCATAGCTGATACCGGATTGATAAATCCCGCGTCTATGCCGTCGTTATGCAAATTCCATTCTTCGGCCTGCGATTCGAACGGTTTGTAGCCTTCTGTTGATTTCACATCATCATAATAATCCATATCATGTGAAGCAAAGACTTCACCTTTGGAATCTATATGGTTTATCTTAGTCAGGATATTGGTATTGAATGCGCCCTTTTTATAATCAAAAGTATAGCTACGGAGTGTTTCACCTTCAAAGGCTATCGTTACTTTGTCCAGCAGCCTGTTGCTTGATGTCAGGAAGCCATATCTGGCCGAGTTCGTCTTTTTGTCTTTCTGTGAGGAGCTTATCAGGGTAACGACTGTATGTGCATCACTGCCCCTGTTACCTGCTTTTATTTCCTTCAGGTAGATGGCTTTGGCCTTCAGGCTGCCTTTTACGGCTTCGTCTGTTGTTTCGTAAACATACTCTATCCAGTCGCCATGCAGTTCTTCTACGCGGGAAAGTTTCCATTCCACAGCTACTTCCTTATCTCCGTTAAGAGTTTTGGCAGTACCTTTCAATATGGCATCATAGGTATATTTTGTTCCCGATTTGTCGGTTACTTCCCATGTATAATTGGCCGGACTGCTGCCTTTACGGATGATCTTTGAGAAAGAGCCTTCATTTCGCGGATAGAACTGGCGGTCTGCCTTACGGTCTATCTTATCGCCACGATGGGCTACAGAGCTTTCGCCGTTATCGTCCATTGTCATTAGCATACTGCCGTTAAAGGAGTATGTCTCGGTTTCTTCGGTGTCGTTGTAGCGTGGTACACCCCATCGGGTATCTACACTGATAGACGCAGTAGACAGGTCCCAGCCTTCACCTAACCAGCCACTGCCACCGTCACTGTTGTACTGTATGCCCAGAGATGGCTGCATGCCGTTACGGGCAGGAGGCATTTCAAAGCTATAGCTCAGCCCTGCCGAGCCGCGATTGTTTGCTGTCGGCGGTGCGATAAGTTGTACTTTAGCCGTAGGGTCTGCCGCTTTGATGTCATTCATCATGGTAGGGGCAAAGCCTTGTGTTTCGGGTGATTCGGGTGTTTGTATCACACCGTTGATCATATCGGTAAAGTGAGTGGTGCGCGATACGATAAGCTGGTTCTTCTTATCGATGGTATCACGTTCCAACGCTACCCAGTGTTTTGTATCCAGATCAAAGTAATAGGAACGGATATCGTCTTCGGTAAAGCCGTTAGGTATCTTGGTGCGGTCGTATTTGATCGTTACTGTCGCGCCATCGGCAAAATGCTCGCCATGCGGCAGGAAGCGGTAACCTTTATGTTCTGCCGTTACATTATTCATACCCATATCTAATGCGGCTATGTCGACTGAACGCAATGAGGTGATGGTGATATGTTTTGTATCTGACAGCAAGGCGCCGGGCTCAACTGACAGCAGGGCTGTGGCTACTTGAAGTTTGTCTTCCTGTCCTTTGCGGAAAGTCTTTTCATTCTGCTCTACATAGGTATTGAGGGCATATTCGATATCGGCGGTTTGCCCTGTGGTAAAAGCGATTTCTTTTGTAATCTCTTTTCCGTTGGCTAGTACAGCTTTTACCGTTACCTTACGGCTGTCGCTTACCGGAACAAGTGCTTCAAAGCTTCCGTTACGGATGTTTACTTCTTTGCCGTCTACATAGATAGTAGCTCCTGCTATATCTTTTTGTTGCATAAATCCATGCAGGTAGGCTTTGTTGTTATAGCTGGCCTGTGTGGTATTGACAACCAATGCTGATGTATTGGCAACTTTTTCTATCTCGATGGATAGGTTGCTTACTTTATAGCCGTAGTCAGCTCCTTCGGGCAGGCTGAATTGTATACGATTTTCCCCTTTCTTTAGCCATGCCGGATCTAGCTGCTGGCGTTGCAGGGTGGTGTTTTCCGATAGTTTGACCAGATAGCCACCTGTTGCCAGACGGTCGTTGATACTGATTGGTACACCTATGTAATCGGCTACTCCGCTCAGTTCATAGCTTAGCCAAACGTTGTCGTTATCAGATAGTTGCTTATCAATACCTACTGTAAAGATATTGTCGGCAGGGTTATCAATTTGTTTTCCTGCATAGTTGCCGATAATCCCTTCCATCTGCATAGACAGGTACTGCTCTGTCCTTGCCTTCGTCTTTCCGGTAGCAGGGGCACTTAGAGCTGTTTCAGGTGCATTCTGTATGGCTTCCTGCCTAATAGCAGGAGCGGCATGTAGCGGGGCTGTTTGTACCGTTACTTCATCAAGGGACGGACGGGATTCCAACCCGCTTTGTCCTTGTGAAAAGATTACAGCGCCCAATATTCCGGCGCTGACTGCTAGTGCGCCGAATAATGCGTATCGTTTTTTATGATGTATCATGATCATTATTTTTTCAGGTTATTGGACAAAGAATTTCTTGGTGTACTCGCCATTATTGACAGTAATAGCCTTGATAATATACACACCAGTATTCGGTAACTGAATATCGGCTATCTGTATCTTCTGCGGTACGCTAAGGTGCACTTGCTTGACTAATTGGCCGTTAAGATTGTAGACCACGAAGGAAACTACATCCGGATCTTCAAATTCAATCTGGGCCTGAACCATCATCGAGCCTTGTGCATAGCGCAATGTCAGCAGGTCAGGCTGTGCCTGTGCTTCCGGCTGCGGAGGGGTTGGTTGTTCTGCACATGGGTCTTCCAACGAGAAATCATAGCTAAGACTGGCATTATTCGATTGTTTAACAGAAATTCCATTCATCGACTGCCAACTGTAATCTGCTAAGTTGAAGAAGCCTGTGGCATTAACATTCAGTATTTCTGCCGGGCCCTCGCTCATATCAATCAATCCGTAGAATTTCAGCAGGTAATCCAATATTTTGATGCTGTTGGAACTGAACTGTTCCCCGTTTTTATAGTATGTGACCTTATTCATGGTCTTGGCGATGGTCAGCACGTCGCCTGTCTCTACGGTAACATTGGTACTTTCGAGTTTGCCACTGACTATTTTGTATAACTTGTTCCCTTGTTTTTTCAGCCCGTAGTGGATAATGTTTTTAGCATTATTCACGTCTTCCACAAAAGTGGTATAACCTATCATATAGGTATCTGTGGTATTGGTGACCATCCATTCGAGGCTGCCCTCAAAGACAGGGAAGAAGTTCGTGGTCTTGACACGGGTCGGAGTACCGCTGCTGTTGCTACCTTCTACATTGAAGCCTCCTGCTTCTTCCACCTTGAGTTGGTAGTCGCCTGCGGAAAGCCCGGTCAGATGGATGGTATAACTATTCTCACGACCCGACCTGATGACAGTGTTGCTACTCGTATCTGTCAGGGTGTATTTAAATGCCCGCGTACCAGAGGTAAGCATAATCTTTACTTCTCCGTCTGAAGCGTTACAACTTGGGTCGATAATGTCTATCTCTCCGGCTATATCGGATTCATTGTAGGCGAATGTAAAGACATCGCTTCCGTTGGCATCGGCATCGAAGAACACATTGTTGAAGATGACTTTCTGGCGAAGAATGTCAATCTCATCGGCTTGTATATAGACTACATCCGATGTATTAAAATTGCCTGTGCCGGAACGGTCGATGACAAGGAAGCTCGTTCCTTTATTATTGTCCTTGAAATCGGATGCTCTGTTTGTGGCATAAGAGAGTTCCACTCTGTTGCCCGTATCTGTAAAGCCGCCATGACGCAGGTTCACATTCGTGGAAAATACACCTTTGGTGAAGGCAAGCGAGGCGTACCACGCCTTGTTATCATCTTGTGGGTCAAGAGTAATTTCACTTGCTGTCAGACGGATACCGTCTATGCGCAGGAATATTTTATTGCTGTGCTTCTCTACTTCTAACCGGGAGGTCAATACAAGTGTAGTCAGGGAAGTTTCTGATACAACTCCTCTGACTATTGGGTAGACTTTGTAATCGGAAGCGATATAATAACCATAGTCATAACCTCCAGCTGTGGCGAATCCCTGTCCGCCGAATTTCAGATAGATATCACCGTATATGCTTGTGTAATCAATACCGATATACCCGGAGCTACCTTTCAGCGGTTTTTGTGTATAAGCGTATCCTGTTTCGGGGGCACTAAGTCCTGTTGTCTTTTCGAGGCGGGTTACATATCCCGATGTGCTAAAATTTAAATCCTGTACTTGCCAGTCCAATACACGTTCGCTTTCGGGGGCATTGGTTATATTGGTTTTCAGAAGCCAGCGGCGATCCATCATTTTCATGCCGAGTCGGCCTTCTATTTCGTAAACATTGGTAGAGGCATTGTTATCGCCCCAGAACATATAGGAGTCGTTGCTCAGGTTATTTCCATACTGGCGTCCGATAACCAACAAGCGTGAGGAAGAGGTGCGGTTACCGGGATTGTTCAGATAGTAATAATCATGAGTTACAAGGTCTGCATAGTTGGGTCCTTCCTCGTAACTTGTAGACGATTCCAATTGGTTCAATCCACTGGCATCGTCACGATAAAGGGCTGTAATGCGGTTATTGTATATTGTATTTTCATCGTAGTCCCACAGTAGTTGCCCCTTGCTGCCAAAATAGGATACGGGCAGTGACAGTCCGTATTTGACGGCGAGATAAGAATCTACCTGTCTGCGTTCTAATGGGTTAAGCAAGCGGTTGTAGGCGATAAATTCAGGGATATAGCCTGTAAACTGTCTGTTAGCAGAGACAGGGATAGAGAAGGAAGCCGTATTGTTAGTGTTGTTGCTCTTATAGTACCCGAAGGAGATAACAGCTTTGTCTCTCTCGCCCCAGATACCTGTACTCGGCGGGATGCTACGGTAGTAGGCAACAATGCGCATGGAGCCTTCACGAAATTTATTTACATCGGTTTCCCGGTCGTTAGCGGAGTACATCAGATCCATGCCTTCGCTTTGCCCGTAGTCGAATACGGATTTGCTGCTTTCACGGCTCGGATATATCTTATCGGTGCTCAGCCAAATACCTTGTCCACCTCGTCCGTTCAGCCCGTAGAGGAGCATCTCGGAGTTGAAGTTGATATTGGGTGCAAACACTCCAAAGATGGTAGCTTGCGACAGGTTGGTTCGTTTGAGCATGACCTCACGGGTCTTGGTATCCAACAACTTGTCAAGGCTGATTGCCGGATGACCGTTGTAACTGCGGAAGGTAGAGGTTTTATATTCTTCTCCGGCAGAAGCCCCTTGTGTATCATAGACATTCAGGCGAAGTGAGTCGCCACTGTAATCCACCCAGCGGTATTCCCCGTTCAAGTTGGAACTCAGGGATTTGGTCTGAAACCAAAGCTCCGGAGAGCCAATGCCACCAGGGGATTGGGCGTATATTCCTCCTATACATATCGTAAGGAAGAATAGGAGTAGTTTTTTCCTCATAAATAAATGATTTAATATTAGTTATTTTTCTAAATTATTTTCGAAAACAAACACATTATAACACATTACAAACTATACATAAAAGCATACTATATAGATTTTATTTATTGAATAAAAGAAAAATAAAATATAAATAAAATTATATATAATCAAATTCTCTATAACACAAAAGAAACAAAACAAATTATCTTCGTGGATGGAAATTTTTAACAAATCCGGCTAACAACAAAGCTATATATGTGTTTTATAAACTATTATTTAAAGTGTATCTTGTGTAAATGTCAAATAAATCGAACAAATAAACCTACTTGTATTATTTAAAACAAAAGAGCAAATATTGAAAATAAACAATTTTCATATATAATATAGATTATGTTGCAAATATACAATTTTTAATTTAAAACAAAATTATTTACATAAATAATTATATATTTAGATTAATTTAACATTAATTACCCTTGTCAATCTCTATATAATTGGCAAATACTCTATTTAAATAGAAAATAATTTATTATCATCGGTTAGTAAAAAAAAACAAACAAGCAATAGTTTTGAATAAAAATATGTTCTACGGACTTCAGAATCCAAATACACTACGGGTAGTTTATATCTTTATGCAACAAAAGAAGCTGGATTAGATATGGTAAAAAAAATGACGAAATATGTCTTAACATGTAGCTACCCGCCCACAATGCCAAGGTCATGAAACCATTGAAGGCGAGGTCTCTTATTTCATTTAACCATAAGATATTAAATGAAAAATTACACATCATTATTACACAAAAACCACAATAGAGAAAGTCACTTTAATCAGAAGCTGTTTTTTAATTAGATAATATATATTATTTATATAAACAATATATATATCACAATGAATACAAAGCAAACAACAACGTATATCGCTAATTATAAATGTATTACAATTATAATATTAATTATAATTATATTATCAATATAATCACTTCAATGAATTAAATCAAATTTAATTAATTTTTTATTATATTTATACAGGATATAATTGTTATTGTTTTAGAAATGTTGTATGTTGCGACACCCATGCATGGCAAATAAAATTTTGTTTAATTAAATTAAATTTGAATCATGAAAACTAAATTATTAAAAGGAAAGACGTCTAAAAGGTCTTTAATGGTTGCAGGCGCAGCGTGTTGTTGTTGCTGTTATTTCTGCACTTGTAGCAGTACAGGTACTATATTAGGAGCAAATGACGTGGAGCAAGTTGCTAATATTCAATAAAATACAAGAATATTGAATATAAAAATACTAACAGAGCCATAAGCCAAACATTTGGCTTATGGCTGTTAAAACTTTATAATATGAAAAAATATGATGTTTTTAAAAACCCAGATAATACATATCAAATACGTAACTCCTCCCATGCTTCAGTTGTAGAATTTGATGATGATGAAAACGAAAGAATATTTTTATATATAATGGACTTTATAAATAACAATGAAATCTTAGATTTCGCAAAACTTCATCATGTCTTATTAGAAAATAATGAATATGAGAAAGATAAAATTAATGAAGTTTACCAGCATCTAGATAACATAAATTTATTTGACTACTTAAAAAAAGAAACAGATAGTAATATAGAATTATCATTGAAAACCATAACTATAATTGGGGATAGCGAGCTTAGTTTAATATTACAGAGGGATTTATTAAAATTAAACAAATTTAAAACAATTGAGAGGAGAACATTTGTTGAAATTGAGAATATTGATGAATCTTTCTGGCAAAATAATGACTTTATTATAGTTGACGGCAGTATATGGAGTCCCTTTCATATAGGAGAAATAAACAAGAAAGCACTTCAATATGACACACCATGGCTCTTTACTCAAGGAATAGAAGAGTCTACTATTAAAATTGGGCCTCTATTCTTTGGAAAAGAGACGGGTTGTTATGAATGTTTAATTGCCAGGATTAAAAGTATGCATGATTATCCTGATTATTTTGAAATATACGAGAATCATCTTAAAACAAATAAGTCTATAGCAAAACCTTCAACTGAACAACGCTCCGAATATGCAGATAACATTCTCTCTAATTGGATTATCATGGAATTATCCCGTTTTTTTGATGATAAAAGATTTTGCATTACATGGCGCAATATGATTTGCTTTGATTTATTTAAGTATGTTATATCTCATAATTATCTTTTAAAGAAGCCTTATTGTGAAACTTGCAAACCCGAATTAGCATATAACATTTCTCCTTGGCTGGAACCTGTAACCCTTAAATGAAATATCATGAATAAAACTTTATTTGAAATGTTAAAGATTGTTTCTCCTGAGATCGGACTAATAAAAAATTTTGTAGGATTACTCAGGATGAATGGAGATCCTAAACTTTTAGGATATGGAGTTTTACCTTTGGATGTAAATTATATCCGAAATAATAGAAGTAAGCATAAAGAATTAAACTATACTGTAAAAGGTAGTGGGTGTGGTTATAATTGGGAGCAAGCATTACTAAGTACAACAGGGGAAGTAATTGAAAGGTACTCTTCCGGATTTTTCGATAATAGTACGCTCATTATTAGTCCATATAACAATTTAAAAGAGGAAGCGATTCACCCTAGCCAATACGCTCTTTTTCATAAAAAGCAATACGAAGATTTAAACTTTCAAATAAAAGAATTTACCGAAAATTTAGAAGTCACTTGGACAAAAACTCTTGATTTAACAACAGGTAAGGAAGTGTATTGCCCAGCTCAACATATATTTCTGCCGTTTTATAATGATAGAAATATTATAAATCTGACAACATCAACTGGTCTATCTTCACACTCCAATATTTATCAAGCTATTTTAAATTGTATATATGAATCAATTGAAAGAGATAGTTTCGTAATGACTTGGATGCAAAATATCGTTCCTCCTAAAATCAAAATAACACATGATATACAGAGTTTTATTAATAAATATTTTTCCAATAATATCGAATTCCATTTGTTCGATATGACATACGACATAGAAATGCCTACAACTTTAGGCTTTTGTGTCGGAGAATCTGAATATGGCAAATTTATAGCAACTGCGGCTGCAAGTAGGAGTTCATATAGGGAATCTTTGGAAAAAACGATATTGGAACTAGGACAATCTGTTCCTTTCTTTAGATGGCAATTAGAAGAAAAAAAGGATTGGAATCCTCAAAGTTTTAATCAAATAAAAGAATTCGATGATCATCCCATCTTTTATCAGAAAAGACCTGATTTATGGCATGTTTATGATAAATTTCTTACAGCAAAAGAAACGAAGACAGTCAATTTTGAAAACAAGTTTGAAGGTGATAAAAAAGAAGAGATAAGAAGGATTGTACAAATATTCAAAGATAAAAATTATAACGTATTATTTAAAGATCTAACTACCGTTGATATGGCTGAGTTAGGAATCTATGTTGTACGAGTTCTTGTCCCTCAACTACTTCAGCTCGGTGGAATATATCCTTATTATTATCTAGGGGGTAAAAGATTATATGAGGTTCCCGAATCCCTTGGTTATACAGCTCATGATTTTGATTTATTAAATCCATATCCTCATCCATTCCCTTAAAATAAAGTATCATGATTAAATCTCGCGAAATCAAACAAAAATATGACTCAATGGATGCTATTTCGTTGGGTAAAGTAAATGTTGAAAATTCTTTAGGTATGTTATATCACGAAAATTCTAAGTTTTCTAGATTGACAATGTTTAAAACGATAGAAAAAATATCAATTTTTAGAAATAATTTTTGGTTAGAAAGATGTTCTCAACCATTTAAGAAATATCCAAATAGGAGGAGAATAGATATAAATGGTACAATAAAGGTCAAAAATAATAACTATACCCAAATATTACATTCTAGAAGAAGTCAGAGGATGTATAAAAGCGGTTATAAATTATCAATAGATGAATTGACCTCTTTATTAAGATGTTCTTACGGTATAACTCATAAAGAACCAATATACGGATTAGAACATCAGGGTCATTTTTATTATAGAACTATCCCTGCGGGTGGTGCATTATATCCTATCGAAATATATTTTATTTCCTTTAATTCTGAGCTTGACAAAGGATTATACCATTTTGATCCTGACACTAATTCTTTGGATTTCATTAAAGGGGGAGATTTTTTTGACATTTTATCTGATTATATTCAAGCAGAACCAAATGTTGAAATGAACAATGCTTCAGGTATATTTATTACTACAGGTATGATAGAACGTTTAGCTGTAAAGTACGGGGAGAGAGCATACCGTTTTATGATGCTTGAAGCTGGTGCCGTAAATGCGATGCTTTCTTTAACAGCTGAAGCCCTTAATTTAAAGAGTTGCGCTATTGGTGGATATTATGATGACGACCTTCATTCGTTTCTAGAAATCGATGGCGTTTTCGAAGCGGTTAATAACGTACTAATAATAGGAGGGTAATAATTATGAATAAGGCTCTATTTGTTGATGGAATAAGTTACCATACTGGAGAAAAAGTTATTTTAGACAATATTAGTTTTTCCGTATATAACAATGAAACTGTTGCTATTCTTGGTGAAAATGGAGCAGGAAAAACAACCTTATTAAATATAATTTTAAAGGATATACCATATAATAGTGGTATTATAGAGTTTTATAGCAATAGAAACTTTAATAAAAAGGAAATCGGTGCATGCTACGACAACCTAAATATACTTTCCTTGCTGAAAGTTAGTGAATTAATACATTTATTCTGCACATTTTACAGTTTAAATTTTACAAATATATTAAATCAATATTCTGTTCCATTTAAACTACAAGAAATTAATGATACATATATATGCAAATTATCAATGGGGGAACGGAAACGTATTGCCGTATTATTATCCATAATACACAATCCTAGATTTCTTATTATGGATGAGCCATTTTCTAATATTGATCCTTCATTATTGCAAACTTTATGGAAAAATATAAAAACTAAGGACAGAACGATTTTGTATTCTACTCATAATTGGGAAGAAGCAGCAAATAGTGCTGATAAGGTCATTTTCATGAGCAAGGGAAAAATTATTTCAGATCCAGATACGCCAACTAATATTCTATCCAAACTTCCATCACATACAATTCTTGGAATTGAAAATTGTTCGAATAAAATATTAGATTATTTCAAGGGGCTAGAATATTACCAAAAAGATAGCTCGACGTGTATATTCATAAATGAAAACTTCAATTTCTCTGATTTGAATATGATTTCAGACTGCCCAATAAAAAAAATGAAAGCAGGTTTATTAGATGCATATCTATATTTATCAAACATAAATAAAAAGGAATAGTATGAAAATATTTATTGTATCGGTATATTATCAGTTGCTAAGTTTTCTTCGAATAAAACCAGCTGTTTTTATGACAATCTTTTTCCCTGTATTTCTATTTTGCTTGTTCTCGGTTATATGGGGGATGACCGATCCCGCTTATGTTTTTTGGATTTATACAGGAGTTCTTGGGATGACATTATTGAATGAAGGCTTTTTTGCAATTGGGCCATTACTGAAAGAATATTATATAAGTGGGCTTACTCGTTATCTTAATAAAATGCCATTCAACTTCATAATATTCTTTATTGCTCTAATTTTTGGGCGATTATTAGTTATGTTGATCCTTCTTATATGTTTAAGCATTATAGTCTGTTTTTGGGGTTTAAACATATCGATCGAACAATTTTTATGGATTGTCTTTGGGCTTGGTACTGGTTTTATATTGTTTTCTTTCATTGGGTTAATCTTATCATTCGCTAGCATAAAGTATACTGCAAGCAGAAATATCACGAATCTACTTCAATTAATAATTTTATTTATGAGTAATACTTTCTATCCCTTAAATGAATACAATAAAATTTTAGGAACGATTGGCGATATACTTCCACTAAATCCTGTATTAGAATTAATGAGAAATGGTACTTTTCACTATTCTTTATTTATATGGTTACTCGCTTCAATAGTTCTATTCTATATAATGTTTAAAGAGATAAAGTTTTCCAGATGATATATATGCTTATTAAAATATTATTTTTAAATATAACTTTTCTATTATTACACGAGTTAGGACATTTAGCTTCAGCCTTTCTGTTAAGGTTGAAAGTGATAAATATTGGAATCACTCATAAACCCATTTTACATTTTTTTGTGAGGATAAAAAACACCCAATCATATAGCCGGTTTCTTATTTTTACTTTATCAGGTAGTTTTGTTACATTAATAAATATTCTCATTATACATCATTTCAATTTATGGGAAATAACCACGTTGAAAATTGCTATTATCTTACAAATAGTCATAGAGTTAAATCCCTTTTATTCTGACATTTCAATTATTGGATCAAGTATAAACACACATAATTATCATAATTTGGAATTACTCAAAACTGGGATGTTTGATAGAAATTATTTATTCTCATCGCTATGGTATATCCATTTTATTATATGGTCAGTGTTAACTTTTATATTAATTGCTAAAATATGACGACTATGAAATTAAAAATTTTCTCTGTAGTATTCTTAATACTATCTTGTTACTCATCTTGCATTGCCAGAAACAATAGTAAGATAAAAGATAAATATTCTTGTACCGAACAATTGGATAAGATTGATTACTTGAAAGATATTCAAAACAAGATTAATAATGCATTTGGAATTTGCTTTATGCAACAGAAAACAGATCCGCTTGATGAAATTATTAACGAGTTAAATAATCTTTATACAAAAAATAAGAATGAAATAATTTTATATTGGTTAGCCTATTCCAATTATTATGAATGCATTTATTATATGCAAACTCAAAATCAAGAAAAAAGTAAAATTTCCGCCAAAAATGGAATTAAAAACATAGAAAAAATGTCTAATTACAATTCTGATGATTTAGCATTATTAGCTCAAATTCAATCAATTTCGCTTCAATTTGAAAATCAGATGAAAATCCCAATGTTATCAAATTCAATTAATCAGAATATAGAAAAATCTATTAGTTATGATAAAAATAACATCAGGGCTTATTATGTTGCAGGAAGTTATGATTATTATACGCCCGAGCAATTTGGAGGAGGAACAAAAACTGAGGAGTATCTCTTGAAAGCCATAAGAATTAAAGAGGAGAACTTATCAAATTCATATCTACCAACTTGGGGCAAGGAAGAAGGATATGGGTTGTTAATACAGTACTACATAAAGAAGCAAAAAACAGAAGAAGCAAAAATATTATTTCATGAAGCTAAATCTATATTTCCGAATAGTTATATGATTAATAATCTAGCATCATTATTAGTATCAAAATAAGTGATGATAAATGAATAATAGATACTTATCAATTATTTTATATCTACTTTTTTCATCAATAGCTTTTCCTTTCACTTTAGATGCAAAAGAAATAAAGATCGAAGGAGAGGTTATTGATGAAAAAAAAGAGTCGTTGATTGGAGTTAGTATTAGTAATGGTAATTTCAAGAGTTATACTATTTCTGATGAAAATGGGAATTTTTCAATAATGGTGGCATTAAAAGATACAATAGTTTTTTCATATATTGGATATGAAAAAAAACATATAATTATTACAGAAGACTTAGTTGAAAAATATATTATAGTTGAACTCAAACCCAATGCTGCTTTTTTAAACGAGGTTATAGTTAGTGCGCCTGAACCCATGTCATCTAATTTCTCTACTATCAAATTAGACCAAATGGCAATTTATCTAAATCCAGTTGCCGATGGTGATGCATTAAAAGCAATTACACTATTACCATCTTCGACTACGATTGATGAGTCAGCATCGCCATCTTTACGTGGAAGTGATGCAAATAGATCCGTTGTATTAATTAATGGTGTACCTATACAAAACCCTGTAAAATATAGTGAAGTTAATGGAACTGGTTCATTTAGTCTGTTCAGCACTGAAATTATAAAGGATGAGATGGTGTATGCGAGTAACCCGCCTATAATATATGGAAAAGCATCAGGTGGTGCTATAGGAATTGAAACTGTTGATGAGATTAAAACTAATAATTTTCAATTATCAACTCAACTTGCGGGAACCAGTATTTTTTTTAACCAAAAAATATCTAATAGAATTTTCATTCAACTATTAGGAAACTTACAATACTCCGATCTATATACAAAATTAAATAGTAATGTCCCACTTATAGATAATTTTAAGACTGAAGACATTGGTGCAAATATTGTTATGAATATGAAATCTCATAAAGTAAAAACATATATTTATGCTATTGATGAAGGCTATACTGGAACAGATAATTCTTATAATTTTGAAGGTAAAACCGATTATGGCAATAGACGGTTATTTATTGTGAATAACTATAAGAAGCTTTTAAAAAATGGCGTGATTTCAATTGATAATCTAATCGACTTAAATAAACAAACCTATAAATTCGGAATAATTAACTATGAAAGTAAGTATACTCAATATTATGGAAATATAAATTATCGACATTCTCTCAACAAGAATTTTTCTATAATTAGCGGTGTAAATTTTGATTATACTGATAATAGCTTAAAAGGGGATGTGCCTTTAAAATATTATTCGCTTAGAGAAAATGCCTCAATATATAATATGGATACGAATAACTCTTTAAAAAATCTTGAATACTATTTATATTCCAAATGGGATATAAATAATAAATTTAGTCTATCAGGAGGAATTAGATATAATTTTATAAAGAGAGAAAATAAGAATAATATTAGTACACAAATTTCCTCAAAATATAATCTTACTAATGATCAATCATTATTACTGGGTATTGGAAAATATTACAATTATTCATTATTTGATCCGTTCTCAGCTGATTATTATTTACTGAAAAGTAGTCAGTTTACATTAGATTATATATTTACGAAAAAGGATAATTATTTTTCTGCGGCATTATATCATAAAAGAGAAGATGGAACAGAAAATATATTGAATGATTTATATTCAACAACAAACACAAAAAATAATATATTTGGCTTAGAATTATTTTATGAAACATATTTCAGTAATTATTTTAAATTGTCACTCGGATACACTTATATATATAATAAATTTATAATAGATGACAAAGAGTACAAGAAATCAAATCATCTTCCTTATTTACTTAAGATTTCTTTGAATTATAATAATTATAAAGTTTTAAACATTGCTCTGACATATATTACAAGAGGAGGAACTTATTATACGCCAATTGTAGATACTAAATTTGATGATAAAGAGGATGTTTACTACCCGATAAGAGGAAGCTACAATAGTGATAGATATGCAAATTACAACAATCTCTCTTTGAATATTAATAAAATTTTCTTTGTAAAAAAACATACAATTACACCTTTTTTCTCATTAAATAATCTTTTAAATATCAAAAATCAAAAACAAAAAGTCTATGAGAACGATTACACAAAATCTAAATTCTTTTATTATTCTCCAATTTCCGTATACTTTGGTGTTATGTTAAAATTTGGCTATTAACACGCCAGAATACTCACTACATATACTTACTTCAAATTATTATTTTCCACATCATAATGGACTCTAATATAAATATAATTTCAAATTCTTCTTTTCACTTTTTTACCTTTTCTCTTTATTTTACGAATGAATTCTTCTTCCTCGGCATAAAAGCCCATAGAACCTGGAGAAAAATTACCAAAAATCTCATCAACTAAAATTAAAGAAGAGGGTGATTTATGAAAATCATTCTTAATATATTTTGATGTGTCGTTGGATATATTCGGAGTATCTTGATCTTGCTCCTGACTGAAATGAGAATTAAATATATTTGCTGAAAATTCTTTTCCTAAACGGGAACCATTACATACAACCTTATTTTTGTGATCTATAAATGTTACACCATATATCCTGTTACTCTCATTTTGCCGGAATACCACATCTACAGAAAATTTCTGCATCAAAGAAATAAACTGTGCTTGATTATTACTTGCCTTTAAAGATTTCAGAATGCTATTTTTCAATTGATGAGCTCCCAACCCTTTCTCTTTTATCCGGACAGTATGTTTTTCTATAATTTTGGAAATTGTATTAAATCCTACCTCTTTGCTTATCCTTGAAGATTTAATCGAAGTTCCAATTATTTTACCCGAATCATCTGTTGGAGAATAAACAATACCGTTGTACTTCTTGTTTTCGCTTTCTCCTTTAAGATGTTTCATATCGATGTTGTAACAGGAGAACAGAGCATTTAATTCGCCAAGTGATTGAAATGTATATTCTTTAAGAACCGATTTTACGACATTTGATATTTGGCCTTTTATATTGGCTTTTGAGTAATCTACTTTCTGTAAATATAACTTATCGGACAAAACATCTTCTGGTAACTGATTTAATTTATATTTTTTTTCCAATTCCCTGCAAATCTGCATAGATTTCATTTTTTCAAAGCTATCATCGATTTTAACACCGTTCTCGTTTACATTTACAGTTACTATATGTAAATGGAGTCTCGCAATGTCATCATGTTGATAAACAAGAAAGGGTTGATTTCCATAACCTAATTCTTGCATATAGTCCTGAGCTAGTATTATTAATTCATTTTAGTTATTTTATCGCGTGGATCGGGATTCAAGGAAATATGTACAACAGGCTTTTTTGTCCTTTTATTGGCTATTAAATATGGCTCGAATGACTTCATGGCATTATAAAGGGAAACGCCTCCACTGGGATAGTCTTGGATTATTTTATTCGAAAAAAGTAGTTCCCCTTTCGATTCATCTACCTTTTTCTGGTTATAAAAGAGTGTTCCGTATAAGGATGAACCGTGTGTTATTTTTGCAACCATTTAGTATTAAATTCCTCTGTCAGTTTAAATATTTCCTTGCTGATAACGATTAATTGTATGGTTAGTTTTTCCAATTTACTAAGTAAAACTAAGCCTCTTTTTTCGTCATAATTGACTTTAATCGCTTTTGTGATTTGATTGTAATTATTGCCTATAGCCTGATATTGATTGTAGAAAGCTGATAGTTTTATGTAAAAATCCATTGCGGATTTATCTATTTTCACAACCTTTATTTCTTTAGAAAACATCAGATTTGAAATAAATCTGCTTATATTGGTAACACCGTTTTCTACAAGTAATGCCCTGAACTTATCATTCTGTTCTTCATCCAGATTCACAGTGTAACGATATACAAGCGATTTATTTTTCTTTTTCCCTACTTGTTCCGATATATTATTTCGGTTTTCTTGATTTGCCATTCCTGATTATTATATTTCGATCCGACAAGATTTTCGACTTTGGAGAAAATCACCCCCAACCGGCAGGTTGGGCAAGTTTTGTTTTTGCTGCAAAATTTATTTTTGCTGCACAAAACACAACTTGCTAATTGCTATTGCAATTAAAATGCACATAGTCTTGAGTATTATCATTTCATAAATTTTTATTTTTGAGAACTTCACATTTATCTGCTCAGTAAATATTGTTTTTATTGAAAGATTTATCCTTCTCATAGTTTCTTATTGTTAAGTTGATAGATCTACCCTATTTCCATAAACTATAAAGAAAAGAGGTGTCAATAATAATTTCAAAGGACAAAGTTAAAAACATATTATTCTGTATACAAGATGGTTATGTATGACAAACGACGACATATGACGACATATATCGTCAGCATAGTATATAAATATACTAATATGTTTTTTTTGCATTGAGGTATCGAGGTATTAAGGTATTGAGGTATTGAGGTATTGAGGTATCGAGGTATCGAGGTATTGAGGTATTGAGGTATCGAGGTATTGAGGTATCGAGGTATTGAGGTATTGAGGTATTGAGGTATCGAGGTATCGAGGTATTGAGGTATCGAGGTATCGAGGTATCGAGGTATCGAGGTATCGAGGTATCGAGGTATTGAGGTATTGAGGTATTGAGGTATCGAGGTATCGAGGTATTGAGGTATCGAGGTATCGAGGTATCGAGGTATCGAGGTATCGAGGTATTAAGGTATCGAGGTATTAAGGTATTAAGGTATTAAGGTATTAAGGTAAAATTTAAAAATAAAAAAACATGAAAAAAGAAACTTTATTTATTGCAATCGGAAATCAAAAAGGTGGAGTTGGCAAATCAACAATAACAGCAACAATCGCAAGTTATTTACAGTATCAGATGAACATGAGTGTCGCTATAATAGATTGTGACTTCCCCCAATATTCCATTTACAAGATGAGAGAGACAGATATTGAAACCATTAACAAAAATAAGGATCTACAGGTTTTGCTACAAAAGCAATTCCATAATTCGAATAAAAAAGCATATCCTATTATTGCCGGCACTCCGGAAAACGCAATAGATCTTGCAGTAGAATTGACTGAGAATAGTGCTACTACCTTTGATATTGTATTTTTTGATTTACCGGGTAATGTAACCAGCGAGGGTATTTTAAAGCTTATGTTCAACTTAAATTACATTTTTGTGCCTATAATAGCAGATAAAAGAGTGTTACAGAGTAGTTTATCTTTTATTCTCGCAGTAAAAGAATTTCTCGGAAGAAAAGATATTAACAAAAGACTTAATGATGTTTTTATTTTCTGGAATAAGGTTGATAGACGAGAGAGTACTGAATTATACAGTATGTTCAATAAAGTGCTGAAATCAGAAAATTTAAGTGTATTAAAGACGATTATACCAGATGCAAAGAAATACAACAAGGAGTTGTCTATTCTTAAACCAACAGCATTCAGGTCTACACTCTTCGCTCCTGATAAAAAAATGCTTAAAGGGAGTAATCTGGAAGAACTTGTTTTGGAGATAATAGAAAAAATTGGGTTATAACTATGGCCAAGAAACAAATAGCCGAAGTTAATCTCAACGAGGATGAGATTAGAAGAATGATTGCTGGTAATATTACTCCTCTTGGAGAAAATATTAAACAGAAAGAACAAAGTAAAGAGGAGTACAATACAGATTTTATTTCAAAGCAAGAAGACGAACCTATTCCAGAAGTAAAAATAGAAAGGAAGAGGAGAATCAAGGGCAGTTATTCTGATATTTTCTTAACCATCAGAAAAACATCTAATAAGAGAAAAGTAACTCTGTATTTAAGCGATGATAATTACCGTAATATAATGGATACTCTAAAAGCAACGGATGGTTTATCCATTGTCGTATTTATAAACAATATGATTGAACATCATTTTGATCATTATAGAAATGATGTCTTGGATTTGCAACAAAAAATTATTAACAACATATTCAATAAACTAAAATGAAACTTATATTCTATATTATCTTAGTTAGTATTATTCAATGTATAAGAATAACCGGAATGATAGCCCTATTTTGTTTGGGAATGGTTTTTACCTTATTCAACTCTTTGGAATTACTGCTAATTGAATATCAAATGAAAGCACATGTTTTCTTTGAAAAAGAAATCTCAGTTTTGTCAAAAAAAGAGAAAAATAAAGATGTGGCAAAAGAAGAACCTGTTAAAGTAAACAAGGCATCCCCAGAAAGCATATATGACATTGTTGGCAAGACAAGAACAGAACTCATTGACATTTCCTCTATTACTGACAACAACAAGATAAAACAGGAAAAATCAGTAAAAGAGGAAGAGTCTGACCCCATACCAAACATGCCTGATATCCCTTTAGAAAGTAATGATCCGGCCTATATGGAAGATGATGATATAAATCCGGATGATATTGATATAACAGTCAAAAGCCTGTCATTAAAAGAAATATTGGAGGAAGAAGACCCTGAAATGTTTTTGCATAATGATATGCCTTCGGAAGGATTTTCAAGTGGATTATCGTTCGAACAATTAAACGAAACATATGAAGGCCTGACATCCGGGAAAATGAATAAAATTCAAGAATCAGAAGCTAAAAAAGTTTTAATATCGGCAGAAGGCACTCCTATATTCGATTTTTTTACTGTCCATGAAAAGTGTAAGGAAAAAGCTCAACTCTTATTTGATGTTGAGAATAATGATACCAACGCAAACAACGATGAGTTTGATATAAAAAAATATCTATAATTGCTAAATGCAAAACCGGATAATCTTCTCCGGCTGATACAATATTATAATTCTTTTTCAAAGTTTCCTGCTTAAAATAAACACAGGGACTTGAAAAAGAATTATTTTTTTTATTCTCTATATCGCAGTTATGACAAATGACGACAAACGAGGAAACATATCGTCATCATTGTATTTCAGAATATTAGCTAAATATTTTTGTTATCGCAATTCATTTTTGTCTAACTAAATTTTATTTGCGATGAAAAAAATTACAATTATTTCTGTACTGTTATGTGTTGCTGCCGGTGTTTTCGCCCAAGGTAACGGACTGCAAGGAATTACCGATGCCACGAATATGGTAACCTCGTATTTCGATCCGGGCACAAAGTTGATTTATGCCATTGGTGCAGTCGTTGGGCTGATTGGTGGGGTAAAAGTTTATGGGAAATTCTCTTCCGGTGACCCCGACACCTCTAAAACGGCCGCATCTTGGTTCGGAGCTTGTATCTTTTTGATTGTAGCAGCTACTATCCTGCGTTCATTCTTCTTGTAAAATCCCCCTTATCCCCATAAGGGGAGATAAGTATTGAGGCTAAAATCTAAGTTCAATTAAAAAACAAGAAGAATGGAATATTCAATTAACAAAGGAATAGGTAAGCCTCCCGAATTTAAGGGGTTGAAGGCTCAATACCTCTTCATTTTCGCAGGAGGATTACTGTCCGTATTCGTACTCTTTGTCATTATGTACATGATAGGTATCAGCCAGCCAGTATGCATTGGCTTCGGAGTTACAACTGCCGGAGTACTTGTCTGGGGAACTTTTTATCTGAACGAGAAATACGGGGAATTCGGGTTGATGAAGTTACAGGCTATCCGCAATCATCCTAAGTACATCATTAACCGCAAGCGGTTGCAACATCTGTGGCGAACAAGAAAGGAGGAAATCAAATGAGAAATGTAATGAAGGCTGCCACTTTAGAAAGCAAATTCCCTTTACTAGCTGTCGAACAGGATTGCATTATCAGCAAGGATGCAGATATAACAGTGGCGTTCAGGTTGGAACTACCTGAATTATTTACCGTTACTTCTGCTGAATATGAAGCGATGCACTCAGCATGGCTCAAGGCAGTCAAAGTATTGCCGGATTATTCGGTAATATGTAAACAGGACTGGTTTGTAGAAGAAAACTACAGACCGGAGTTGGAAAAGGAAGACATCAGCTTTCTGTCCCGCAGCTTTGAACGCCATTTCAATGAGCGTCCGTACCTGAATCATACCTCTTATTTGTTCCTTACAAAGACTACCAAAGACAGGACACGTCAGCAAAGTAATTTCAATGCTTTAACCAGAGGTTTCATCATCCCAAAAGAGATGCAAGACAAAGAAACGGTTTTGAAATTTTTGGAGTCAGTCGGTCAATTTGAACGTATTATCAATGATTCGGAATTTATTAGACTAACCCGTTTGACAAGTGACCAGATTGTAGGAACAAAAGAACAGGCTGGCATAGTAGAGAAGTATTTCTCCTTATCGCAGGAAGATACAACCTGCTTGCAGGATGTTACATTAGGAGCAAACCAGATGAAAATCGGGGACAACTATTTATGCCTGCATACGCTTTCAGATGCAGAAGACTTGCCTGGGCATGTGGAAACAGACACACGCTATGAACGGCTATCGACTGATCGCAGCGACTGCCGGTTGTCTTTCGCTGCACCGATAGGTGTATTACTATCCTGTAACCATATTGTCAATCAGTACATCTTTATTGATGATCATGTCGAGAATCTGAAACGTTTCGAGAAGCAGGCGCGTAATATGCATTCACTTTCCCGTTACAGCCGTTCCAATCAGATTAATAAGGAATGGATAGAACATTATCTGAATGAAGCACATAGCTATGGTTTGACATCTGTACGCTGCCATGTCAATGTAATAGCATGGAGCGACAGCAAGGAGGATCTCAAACGAGTAAAGAATGATGTAGGTAGCCAATTGGCTTTGATGGAGTGTAAACCGCGGCATAATACAGTTGATACTCCAACCCTGTTCTGGGCGGGTATCCCAGGTAATGCAGGGGATTTCCCGGCAGAGGAAAGTTTTTACACTTTTATCGAACAGGCTTTGTGCTTCTTTATTGCTGAAACGAATTATCGGAGTTCTCCTTCTCCATTTGGCATCAAGATGGTAGACCGTTTGACGGGAAAACCCTTGCATTTAGACATTTCTGATTTACCTATGAAACGGGGAATTATTACTAACCGGAATAAGTTCATCTTAGGGCCTTCAGGTAGCGGAAAGTCATTCTTTACCAACCACATGATACGCCAGTATTACGAGCAAGGTGCCCATGTGTTACTGGTAGATACGGGAAACTCCTATCAGGGACTCTGTGAATTGATACACAATAAGACGATGGGGCAAGATGGAGTGTACTTTACATATACCGAGCAGAGCCCAATAGCTTTCAATCCATTCTATACGGATGGTAATGTGTTCGATATTGAAAAAAGAGAATCTATCAAAACACTGATTCTTACACTATGGAAACGGGATGACGAGCCACCGACACGGGCGGAAGAGGTAGCATTGTCCAATGCTGTCAGTGGATACATAGAACTTATCAGGTCTGATAATTCTATTAAGCCGTCTTTCAACACATTCTATGAATTTATAAAAGCGGATTACCGTCGAATTCTGGATGAAAAGAAAGTCAGGGAAAAGGATTTCGACATTGATAATTTTCTGAATGTACTGGAACCATATTATGATGGAGGCGAATACGATTTCCTTTTGAACTCGGATAAGGAACTGGATCTGTTGAATAAACGCTTTATCGTATTCGAAATCGATGCGATAAAAGGTGCGCCCGTCAAGGCAGCATAAGAAATATCCTTTGGCAAGGATTAGGTAAGTGTTCTTTGAAAAACCTATCATCACCCGGCTTATCTGAAAGG
>NZ_JARXWN010000023.1 GCF_029892965.1 Dysgonomonas sp. PF1-14
TCTACAAAGGCACGAAGGAAGTTACCTTCTCCGAATTGAAGGATTTTTACTGGTAAGTTTTTCTTTTCTACTGTCGATTTATTCAGTTGTTTCATAGATTATATGTAATTTTTTAGTTTAACAATCACATCCAGATCAAAGGATTACGAATCGGAAGGTTTCGCTCCACCTCTGCAATTTTAGCTTTGTGTTCAAGATTTTTCCACAGATTGAAATAAGAGTTCTCTTTATAAGCATATGCACCGAATAAAAGAGCAGGTTGTGCTACAGGCCAGTTTTCCCAAAAAGCCATATCTTTCGGAAGAGTCCAATTCTCTTTATCTTTTATAAAAGGATACATATATTCAATCCCTTTTTTAATATTCAAGCCCGTATAAGTAGAATATTCCCAAAGGTTTTCTTTATCATCAGATAAAATCTGACAAATGGCAGCCATTGCATCCAGATTGGTTAGCGAATGGCTGTAAGGATTGATTTTAGCTAATTCAAGCGGGAAACTACCATCCTCAGCCATCTGATCAGGTAGTAATACATTCTTATAACGCAGTTTACAGAATTTTAGTAAGTCATCATTATCTGTCAGCCGGGCAAATGCAGCTACCTGCATAACCCAAAAAGTAGCATGGTTGCCACGCACATTCATCGCATTTATTCCATTGGATGATGTAGTGAGCCATCGGAGATAATCCTCAAACCATTTTTTCACTATTCTCAGATTTTCTTTATCAACACATCCGGCATTCTGCATTTTATAAATGCCCTGAGCTACCTCCATCAAATGTATTGTATCTATAATTCCGACACTACGTCCGGAAGTTATTCCTTTGATAGCCTGAGCATATTGCAGATTGGGATTCATCACTGTGGTGGTATCTGCAAACCATGCATTAATATGTAAAAAAGCATGTTTTACATACTCTTCATTATTGGTTTGTATATAGGCTGAAGCCAAAGAACCTATTATTTTACTAAAACGGATCATCACCATACGGTGTTCCATGAAATTGTCAGGATTAATCTCTCCATCTCTCTTTATATATGCACCATCAGGCTTTTCAGTATCAGGCCACCAATAATCTCCTTCGGAATAATAATCGTGAATCCCTCCAGAACTTTTTTCACTATGAAAATCAATAACCGTTTGTGGCATTTGACTCATTGCCCATTCTGCATTTTCTAGAATCTGACCGTTCAATGTATCTTCCGCCAGCTTCACATAATCGGACGATTGCTCACAAGAAAAAAGCAATAAGCATAAAATAATTATGACGAATTTATATTTCATAACCGTTTTAATATAAATATAGAAACCTATAGCTCCCGGTTTCGGGAGCTATCTATAATACAAAAATCAAGAATAAAGTTTTTTCCTATTTACAGGATTGTTCCCAATACTTGTAAAATCAATCCGATTATTTAATTAATGTGTAAATCAGTTCAATACCTTTTCCGTTCACAGTATCTAGATTTCGGGAATACCTGCGGGTTTCGTCGCTGTCCCAATGCTCATGTACGCCAAGACTTTCAACCCGTTTACCATCCTGCATATATACCATACCCGAAGGAGGATTATCGGCCTGAGCCATTTCGTGCAGGTAACCGTCTGCATTTTCCCTGATCAGCATCCATGGACGGTTATAATTATCTTTGTCCGGATTATTCTTTGTCTGTGAAAATAAGATATCCAGCCCTACAGAATCCAGTGCAACCCCATCTAATGAGCCGAGCACACAAGATGGCCATTCCGAATTTTCGTACGGATAAGTCTTGTTGAAGAACGGAGCGTTTGGAAAATGCAGAGCATACGATGAATGCTTCCTTGCACAATACAGTCCATCAAGAATGTACAATATAGTTTTAGTCCCCAGATTCGGCGACGCCTCCAAATCTACGATCGGAGAATAGGAATCCTTTGTACCTTCACGATTGGTATTGATTACGCCATGCAAATCGGATGGACCTTGTATCGATCCGAAATTATTCTTCCCTATCATTGTCACCCCTGTTTGTCCTTCATCTCCACCTTCCATATTCGAGTACGGGTATGAATGGAGTTTTAGCATTGCCATATTAACAAGATATTTGGCATCCATCACCTGTTTTGGAATATTGCATGCCCTTTGGTATTCTTTCCCATTCGAATATGCGATCCCTTTTACCCATTGCGGCTGTTCTATGCGGCTGTAATCGCCATATATCGGATGTTTCTGCTCTTCGGTAAATTCTTTTTCCTGAATGAAACGAACATCCTTAAAGTCTTTCCATATTTTTTCCAGAAGATCGGCCAGAATATACCTTTTAGCATCATAGATAACAATATTTTCTTCGGGTACACCTGCATATTTTACAAGTTGCTCTACGACCGAATAAACAGTCTGGGGTGCGGCATCGGTATAATTTGTTGTACGCTGTGGGCGATTTGTAGAATTCATATTAATCTTTATAGCTACAATCTCGCCTTTTTTATATCCGGCTTTCTTATTAAAGCGTTTCTTATTATAATGTTCGAATATCTTGTTCCATGCTTTTGCATAATCTTCCTGCCCGCTCAGGGTGGTTACAATATTCCCAACCATAGCGCTGACTTTAGTCTGGTCTGTGTTTTCATCTGTCCACCACGGACTTTCCATCGATTTCCATTTTCCATTCCAGTGTGCAGTACCAGGAGCATGCGCCCATGCTACCCTTCCGGGAAAAATACCTTTAGCCACTCCTACAGGCTGGTTTTGTGCCTCCGGTTTCCAGTCATATTTAGAAAATACATAACTCCCCGATTTCGCACCATCGGTCAGTATCACATCTTTTCCTATTTTTACAGCCGGAACACCTATTATAACGATCTTGTTGCTCGTTCCTCCTTTTACCTCTACCAAAGCAGCAGAACTACCTGTCAATTCGGGAATCTCAACCTGCATATTCTGCGAATTCTCAAATCGTATAGCCGACTCCGACCCTTCAAAGACAGGAGCATACAGGCGCTTTATCGATACATTCTTTGCATCATCGCTAATTATCACCGGACGTAGGTCTGCTTTCGCCAGTTTGAAGGTAATATCTCTTAATTTTAAGCCATCTACATGCCTCATCCAAATGCCATAAGCCGGAATTGTAGGACCGAATGTCTTTATCTCCGGGTATTGGTCTATTGCCTCAGGAACTATGTGTCGTGATTCTTCCACTGGGGCACCTCCCGGCAACTCTATTTCGATGTTTTCAAGTGTAAAATTGGAAATGTAATGCCCCGGAACTCCCGTTATAAGAATGCCCGACGGTGTGGTCAATTGTGTTTTTTCCGAACTCTTTGCTTTTACATTGCGGATAACAACGTTATCAAACGAGCCTGTAGTCTGTTTCTCATCTTGTCCTTTTCGGAAGACATTCAACCTCGAACCCAAACGGAAAAGCATCGGGGTGCGCACATTATCCATTGTAATGTCTGTTATTTCTACATTGCGAAGGTGCGCTCCATCTACTGTCAACAGTTTGATTCCTCCATTAAGCGTATTATAGATATGACAGTTAGATATCTTTATATTTTCGAACGGCGCCATCGATTCAGTACCCATTTTCAGTCCTGCCTGATTGCTTTTCAACCGAACATTCTTCACCACAATATCACGGCAAGGGTACTTACTATGTGTCGTCTTGAAACACAATGCATCGTCACCGCTTTCCACATCGCAATCATAGATCTGTACACGCTCGCATCCGTCTATATCGATACCGTCATTGTGAGCTACGCCACGACTCAATATCTTTACATTTTTAATTAATATATCTCTACTCTGTGCATAATGTGAAGTCCACGATGCCGAATATTTCAGGGTGATACCATCTACTTTCACATTCTGGCATCTGATAATCCGGAGCAGGAATGGCCTTTCGCCCCAGCGTTTCGATTCGGAACGAGTGTCGGTCTTTATATGCTTTTCTTTCAATGCCGAACCCTGTCCGTCTATTATACCTTTTCCCTCTATTGTCACATTTTTTGCATCAACCGCAGCTATAAATGTGCGGCCAACCTCAATACCTAATCCATCGGTAAATGGGTCTATTTTATCATATTTATTCAGGTCGGTATCTCCTAGCAAAAGAGCGCCTTCTTCCAGATGGAGTATCACATTATCCTTGATAACTATGGTTGCCGACAAATAGGTGCCCTGCGGAATAAGCACAGTTCCTCCACCTGCTTTGGTACACGCGTCTATGGCTTTCTGAATGGCCGGGGAGTCCAGTTTCTTTCCATCCCCTTTGGCTCCATAATTTTTGACGTTATATGTTTGGGCAAACAGTTGGTTTGCACATAAGATCAAAAGCACATAAAATACTATTCTTTTCATGGTTACTTGAATTTAACAGGGATAGTCTCCCCTTCTTTAATTTGTTTTTTTACAATTATTCCCGAACTGTTTTTTACCACAACTTCCAGTTTTTCTCCTTTGCGGGTAATATCAATATCAAAACTCTGTTCGAAAGCTTTTATCGATTTAAGATTCATATAATTCCATTTGGCAGGCATATGCGGGGTGATATCGAACGAACGAAGCCCTGTAGGACGCATACCAAATAAGCCTTCGGTATATATACGGCAGTACAATCCACTTTCGGCCGATAGATGTCGTTGCGAGCCTTCGGGCCATGCTTCTATCGCATATGGCACATGATCACCTAACAATCTCCTTTTTGAATATTTCTCAAGATATTCCAATCCTTTTTCAGTTGCGCCTGCGGCAAAAACACCCCTCAAAGCATACAGGGTAGACCTGTCCCAAAATGTTTCCGTGCCGGCTTGTGTAAGCAATCCGTCGTCAGTCCAAAGACGTGGAGAAAATAACGCTTTTATAGTACCGTCGGCGCGGTCATAGATTCCCATAGTCAAAGGAATGCAAATCCAAGAACGCAGGATATCATTTCCATCATAATAACGGTATGTATGGAAGCCTTCGACTTCATAACCAAAATAATCTTCTATTGCTTTCCTCAATTGCCGGGCTTCTTTCTTGTACTCATCCAATTGTTTGGCAGGTTTATCCAAAGCTTCACCAAGATAAACAGCCGAAATAAGGGCGTCGTAATACAGGCCTGATGTACAAAGGTTCGCTTTTCCCGATGGAAACCGATTTTCCAATTCATCAGAGTCAGATGCCACTACCCCATTCGGAGTAAGTTTTCTTTTGCAATATTCAAGACACCATTCTATCAATGGCCATAGCTCCACACCTTCTGTCTTGCTGCCTTTAGCCAATGCGTAGCGAGCCGCACCGTAAGCGATCATTGCCCCGTCGCCCCGGTCTTTTGCTCCATGCCATGTGGAAGCACCCTCGGAAATAATGGAACTGGGGATCGGTTTATATTCAGGATTCATAAAACGTGCGAAATGACGAAAACTGTTAATCGCAGATTCGTTGCCTATATCATATCCTAAAAACGGGAAGAATGGGTTAATATATTCTGCCTGATCGTTAGCCCATATAGCTGCATAATAAGCTTCGCCACCGGGACCATGCATAAAGCCTCCTTTCGTTTTGTAAATACTTTCCGCTCCACGCAGTTTCGCAAAAGCAAACATGCGGTTGAGCACAGGATCGGGAGTATCGAGTATCAGGTTAGACCACCATTGCTGCACCAAAGACTGGCGGGCTGTGCGTTCTTTTTCTATATTGATGGAAGCAAATGGAGCCTCATCTATTTTTCTCCCCGAAAACATGGCAAAGAATGAAAATGTATCTCCCGGTTTTAGCTCGAACCAGCCTTTTTCTGATATATCTACGTCTACAAGGTAAGCACTATAAAGTCCTTTTTCGGCAGGAACGGGATATGTCATTTTTACTTCCGGCAGACGCAATGTAACATTCGCACTACCTATATTCTTAAATGTATATTCTTCGATATAGTACATTGAAGTTGCCGACGGATAGTGTATACGTGTAAGCTCCAATCCCTTTTTTATCGTCTTGCGCCCCGAAATATAATCGAATGTACTTTCTACTTTCAGTAATCCGTCGAAAGTAATCTTCTTTACTTTCTCACCCTGTGGCGTCATTTCGGCAACGGTTACCAATTTCGGGATATCCAGTTCGATACGCTGTTTCAGGTGAGCCTGTGTGCGTGTTACGGGATGCAAGCGCAGCATGGGGAATAGCATCGCCCTGTTGACATGAAAAGCTCCCTCAGCATCTACGCCATACCTGAGTACAACAGATAATTGCTGCCCACTCATTTCTATATGATCGTAGTGGGGTATCCTCGAATCAATATTCCATTCGATAGCACCATTGTCAGCCAGTTGCCAACGGTCATTTTGTGCGTTTAACACAACACTGCTTAAAAAGACTAAGGTTAATAAAATATACTTTTCCATATATCCTTCTTTAATTCACATTAAGACCTATTACCATACTTTCGAGTTCATTCTTACAAACAGGCATAAATCCCGTTTCCATAAGTTCCTTGCCTGTCATCACTTTCCCATCTAAAGCAAATAATGATTTTTTGCCGGTTTCGAGATTCAATTCCTTTACCGTGTATTTTGCTGATGAATCAAGCCCTTTCAATTTAATCATTCCGTTTTCTCCGTTCTTCACCTGATAAACAAATACTACAGCTTTGTTTTTATCCTGCGACACATAGCTTAACGATGCGCTGCTCTTCTCATAAGGAGAAGACAGACGATACAATTCACCATATTGAATAACAGGGCGAAGGCTGGTTTTATACAATTCTATACTGCTTTTTATCTGTCCGATCTCTTCTTTTGTGAGTTTTGACAGATCGAGGTCTACACCATAAGCTCCGCTCAATGCCACATCTATGGTAAACTTCATAGGGCGTTTACCCATGCGGGTCACATGTGCAGATATCGCATTTGCGGGGAAAATATGGGAGAATCCCCATTGTATATATACTCTCTTCAGTGGATCGGTATTATCACTAGGCCAGAAAGAATGGAAATGTTTCATGCTACCGTAATCGGTACGTCCGCTACCACCCGCACATAGCATCATCATCACATTAGGATAATTAGCGGCAGTCTTTTTCATCAGGTCTAGCAATGCCCAATTATAATCGGTCAGCAAATGCGATTGCTTTCCGGCTGGGAGATAAGATGAGCCGGGCTGAGTTACATAACGGTTTGCATCCCATTTTACATACGATATACCCGGATTCGGTTTCAGAGTTTTGTCTATAACCTCATTCCATTCGTATTGTTGCACCTCAGGACGGGTAAGGTCAAGTATCAACTGATAACGGCCATACAAAGGAGCTCTCTTTGGTTGTGTGATCACCCAGTCCGGATGTTTTTCGTAAAGTTCGCTCAACGGATTTACCATTTCGGGCTCGAGCCATATACCAAACCCGATTTTACGCTTCTCGGCTTCCTTACATAAGTAAGAAATACCACTCGGAAGTTTTTTCTTATCAGGATCCCAGTCACCCAGACCATGCTTATCATCATCACGGGCATACTTCCCGTTGCCAAACCAACCATCATCGAGCAGGAACAATTCTATTCCTACATCTTTTGCCCCATCAAATAAAGACACTATTTTTTTCTCATCGAAATCACAATGTGTCGCCTCCCAGTTATTCAGAAGGATAGGTCTTTCTTTTTTTCCGTCACGGATACCATATTTAACCGCCCATTTGTGAAGATTGCGACTGGCATGCCCTTTTCCCAAATTACTGTATGTCCATACAGACACAGGTGTTTGGAATTTTTTACCTTTCTCCAATGTGTATTTGGCTCCGAAAGGGTTAATACCCGACAATGCCCGCAGATTATTATTCCAATCGATATCGAAAGCTAGTTGAAAACTACCCGGCCACGAAAGCGAACTAATATATACCTCGCCGCTTTCTTCGTTTGCAGCCTGATTAAGGGACAGGATAAAAGAAGGAATACGCATCTGGTGTGCCCGTACTCCAATTTTAGAATCGAGTATCTTTATTCCCGAAGATAGTTTTTCCTCTACCAAAGTAGCTTCTCTTTTATAGTTACCGTTAAACTGTGTCAACCAATAATTCTTAGCAGAAAATATAGGCGCTACAGAAGCATATTTGTATAAAAGAACATCTCCGTTTTCTTCATGATAGATTTCTGTCCACATTTCCAGAATATCCTCTTTTTTATATGCTTTGATGAATATATCTACATGAAAAGGATATTGTGGGTCTTTCAGATGAATAACAGTTTGTTCTACATCCGCGTCCAATTGCTTCGTTTCATGGCTTTGGTAATATAAATCGGTAGATGTGTTGCCATCGGCATGGTTTGCTTCGAGTGCAGGCTCAGCAATAAAACCATTGCCCGATGCAGGATAAAATTCCTTTTCACGAGAAAAACCACGCGGAGGAATTACGAATTCGGCATTGGGTTTCCCATAGCCCAACTGATATAGATAATTATCGCTTCCGACCATTAGTGTCAGGCAGGAATTATCCGTTGCTATCTGAAATCGTTTGATTTCTGTTGCACCTTGTCCGAACAGTACGATGCATATTGAGAATGCACAAAGGGATAAAATTATTTTCTTCATTATTTATCGGTTTGTCAATTCGTATTTCTTATTTTTTTCTGTTTCAAAATCAATCAGGGAAGTTTCTTTCAACTCCAATTGTTGTAATAATCCGGCATTATCTCCTTTGATAAGTTCCGAAGCTTTCATCGTAAAGTTGAATGGATTCGGATTTTCGCCCTGTGCGTCTTTTATTTGCGCAGATCGGGATGTTAACGGAATAGAACTCCTTATTCTGCAATTGCCTCCTAAAGCTGATTCGATAACGACTTTGGTCAGTTGTCCGCCTTTCCACTCCATATCTACAACAAAACCACCGCGAGCCCTTAAACCCCTTACCGAACCATTCGGCCAATTGGATGGAAGTGCCGGCAGCAGATATAATTCTCCACCATGGCTTTGCAGTAACATCTCTGTGATACCCGATGTGCCTCCAAAGTTCCCGTCTATCTGGAAAGGAGGATGCGCATCGAAAAGGTTGGAGTAAGTACCTCCTCCTTTGACTGACATATTGGAAACATCCACATGTTTCAAGCCGTTTTTAAGCATTAGATATGCATGATCTCCATCTTCGAGGCGTGCCCAAAAGTTGATTTTCCATGCCATCGCCCAACCTGTCCCGCCATCACCTCTCAACAACAAGGTCTGTTTTGCGGCAGAAGCCAACTCAGGAGAAACCCGTGGCAAAATTTCATTTCCCGGATGTAGCCCATATAGATGAGATACATGACGATGATGAGGATCAACTTCATCAAAATCCCGAAACCATTCCTGCAACTGACCTTTCGACCCCAAATGAGGAGGATAGAGTTTTGCACAAGCTTGTTCCAGTTCTTGTCGGAATTCAGGATCGACATTCAACACTTTAGATGCTTCTATGCAATAGGTAAACAAATCGCGTATAATCGCTATATCCATAGTAGAGGCCTTGGATATGCCTCCTGTTTTCTTATTGCCTTTTCTATCGGTATAGATAAACTTATTTTCGGGAGAAGTTGAAGGATTGGTTACCAGATATTCCGATTCGTTATCCTGCTGAAGCCACTGTAACATAAACTCCGCAGAGCCTTTCATCAAAGGATAGGCTTTTTCTTTCAAAAACGATTTATCGCCACCGAACGCATAATGCTCCCAAAGATGGCGCGAGAACCAAGCTCCGGCCATAGGCCATGCAGTTACATGTGTCAAGTCTTTACTATCCTTATTATAATCTCCGGCCGAATAGGTCATCGCCCATACATCGCTGTTGTGATGCGCAGTCCAGCCTTTATCTATCCCATAATTTATCCGAGCCGTTTTTTCTCCATTCACCGATAATGAATAGATAAAATTGAGGAGAGGTTGATGGCATTCCGGCAATCCGGTCGGTTCGCTAGGCCAGTAATTCATCTCGGTATTGATATTTGTCGTATAATTAGAGCCCCAAGGCGGCTGCACATGAGGATTCCAAAGCCCTTGAAGATTGGACGAGATATTTCCATCGCGTGATGATGCAATGGTAAGATAGCGACCAAACTGATAATATAATGTTACCATACCGTTATCACTATCATCTGATGCAAACTTACTTAACCGCTCATTTGTAGGGATAGAATCGCACGATGACAAAGATTCACCGAGATTCAGTTCTACCCTATCAAATAATGTCCTGTAATCTTTTATATGATTATCGAGTAATTCCTTGTATGTCTTACTTGTAGCTGCATCCAAAAGCTTTTTAGTCTGTACGGACGGATCTGTTCCTTCGAGCACTGGAGATTTATAGAACCCATTGAAACCGGTTGTAGCAGACAGCAATAAAGTTACACTATTAGCATTCTCTACCGTTAATATACTATCTTTACCTACAGACTTTCCTCCTTCTGTAATCAGCCTCACATGTACTTCGAAATTAAGGCCTGCCCCTTTTTCATCTTCCGCATACACAACCTGTTCCGGTTCGTATGCCCGATGTGCGACATGCCTAGGCGCTTTCCCTTTGAGTATCAGGCAATCATCATTCGCAGCCGATGTTGTAAATCTTAATTTACTATCTAACAGTACATTGAAGTTTAACGATTGTTTTTTATCCGCTTCTATTCTCACCACCATTACCTGATCGGGAAAAGAGATAAAGCTTGTACGCTTATATTCGACTCCACCCGATACAAATTTCACAGTAGATAGAGCATTAGATATATCTAAATCCCTGTAATAAGATGTTGTACTATCGGATGACAACATCTGCATATGAAGATCGGCCAGAGGAAGATATCTGGCTGAATACGGCCCTTGCGAATTTTCTTTCCAGATAGCAGCAGCTTTTTCATAATCACCCTCGTTTACGGCTTTTCTAACAGCTTCCAGATTCACAGCACCTTTCGGATTGTTACCATCCTTCGGATATCCTGACCAAAGCGAATTTTCATTAAGCTGTATCAGTTCATTATTCGGATCGCCAAAGACCATCGCGCCTATACGTCCGTTACCCAATGGTAAAGCTTCTTCCCATACCTGTGCAGGACGATCGTACCAAAGTTTCAGTTGTTTTGGTTCTGACTGACTGCATCCTGCCAGTATTATAGCAGAAACTACTAATGAGAACAATGCTTTTTTCTTCATCTTTTACTCTTTTTGATAGTGTCTCTTTCTACAATTTCGGTAGCCCAAAGGAAACCTACGTATGCTTCTTTTGCATTCAACGATTTACGATAGTTGATATATTTTTCGTAGCTCGTTTGAACTCCAAGGCCGTCACAAGCCTCATAAATGTCAACTAAGCCTCTTTCGTTAATTTTTGCATGATTCACAATAGCATTGTATCCGTTTTTTACTACTTCAGAGTAGTCTTCTTTTTTCAATATACCCAGATTTATACCCTGTTGTATTGCATAAGTAAACATAGCAGAACCCGATGTTTCTATCCAGTTGTCGGGTTGGTCGCCTTTATCCACAACCTGATACCATCCTCCGGTCTTAGGATCCTGAGTGTTCTTCAATCCTTTGGCAAGACGGATGTATATATCTTTCAATTCATTATATCCTTTATGTTTAGGGGGTATTGTTTCCAAAGCCTCTACCAAGACCAGAGCATACCAGCCAAGCCCTTCGCCCCAAACATCCGACGACTGGGGATTTTCAGCTGTTGCCCATCTGCATTCACGGTTTCCATGTCCGGCCTCGTAAATACCATGTACATATAGTCCTGAATTTCCACGCTCCCCTCTTTTGGCATATGCAGTTATCTGCCTGATCGCTTCATCGTATGCATATTTCGAATCGCCGATAGAGCGTCCGTAGCGCAGAAGGAACATCTGACCCATGAATATACCATCTATCCACATCTGACCATGCATCCCCCTGCTGTGCCAGAATCCGCCGTCATTGTTACCGGGATAGTTTTTCATGCAATGGAGTATATAGTCGGCAGCTTTCTTATAGCGTTTATCCTTATAGTGTTCGTATAGCATTACCAGTGAATTTCCCGGCATCATGTTATCAAGGTTATCACAGACATTAGGAGCTCTCACTATTCCTTTTTCATTGGCTACAGCTATAAAGTTACCATCTTTATCTATAAAATTATCAATATAACGCTTAATATATTCCAGATAGGTTTTATCTCCGGTGTCTTTATATAATCGTTCAAACCCGCATGCCATATAGCTGTTTACATAAGTCCACGCATTGAAGTAAGCTTTTGTATAATCGGGCCAGCGAGCCATTGTACTTTGTGCTGTTGCAACAGACCATAATTCGGGAGCCTCACCTTGTTTATAATCTAAGCGTGCGCCGGGAACGGTAGATGCCGCAGCATCGAAAAGCGTTACAGGCTTAGTGCTCACATTCTTAATATAAATATCCCTGTTGGTGTTTTTCACCAATGTTTCCTTTACACCGGAGATCTGTATATCTTTAAACCAAACACTTTCTATAGGGCTGCGGCTTTGGGGAATAGCATTCAGGTATATCCCTTTATCTGCGGCATTCAAATTAGTGAAATTCTCATAGTAGTTGTACCACAACACAGGCGTAGAAGCCCCATTCTGCGGAATTTTCCCATCAGCCTGATCGATACGGAAGGCTGTCTGACAGAGGTATCCTTCCGAATTATTATTTTTCATCCAAATATCTTCAATTGTACCTCCTCTATTGTTACCCGATTTCAGATGAACGATATGAACAGGTACTTCGCCAAAAGTATTATTTTCGACAAATACATTCCGTATTTCTCCCGAAGTATTGCTGTCGATGATTATGGCACTATTTGCTGTCCTTCTGAAATAAGTATTCCTGATAATTATATCGCGACATACCTTCTCCGATTTTATCGACAAGATATTTCCACGAGAATCGATATCCCAGTTCTCTATCAGGATATTTTTACTATTCAGCAAATTAATGCCTTGCCCGTTTCCCATAATACGTCCTTTGCCCGATAATAAAACATTTTCAACATCGCCACAGGAAATAAGATAAGAGGTGGGGATATCAGGAGAAAATGCAAGCACAGCTCCATCTTCGAATTGCAGATGTATATTTGATGGCAGATCAAGCGACTTATCCATTCTGTAGGTACCTTTCGGGACAATCACAGTGCCACCTCCAAATTTCCCACAAGTCTGCAAAGTTTTTTCAAATGCCGGAGAACAATCATATACATTATCTCCAATCGCACCAAAATTTATCACATTAAATGTCTTCCACGACGAAGCTAATGCTCTCAATGTGTTCTCTACTTCTGTCGCCTGCTCCCATCCGGCTTTTTCCCGTTTACTATCTTTATCCGACACTTCTATAAATTCGATGTCAGTATATAGAACAGATTCGTCACGGCGCTGGTCCCTGTCTTTCAAACTACGGTATATTCCGTATTTCGGGCGATTGAAACGTGCTCCATCACGCCACAGATCGACATTATCTCTTTTTGCCCGAAAAAGAATTGTTCCATCCGACAATCTTTTCAATTCCATTTCGACACTCCCAGACCTGTCGTGCAAAACAGTTTCTGTTGCTTCAACCCATTCTCCCTTCACCAAATCCAAATCAATCTCGGATAAAATGGTAGATTTATTTTCTTTGGTAACGACATGGTATTGAAGGACTTCCTTATCCCCTTTCAAACGGGGTGTCAGCGTAATAATGGGCGCTCCCGCATTAGGTCCCGCATCAGCTTTCACCTGATGAATGTGACAGAAATTAGGCGCGGGCTTGAAATCTTTATCCAGTTTAAATTTCCATTTATACTGATGAGTTTTTCCTCTATGTCCTTTCATCGACTCGGGCGAAACTCCAAAAGTTTTTATCTCGGCACGCTGCCTGTCCTGTGCTCCGCAACGATCATCGTCAAGATCTATGTGCAGGGTAAAAGCAAATACCCATTTCTTCAGGTCATTGTCATACACTTGTGTTATATGCTTGATAGGATGCCCGCAATCAGGCACTTCAATACCATAGCCGTATGACTCTATCAGCTTATAAGTATCGGTTTTACCATCGGCATTCATAATCCGCCCTGCCTGAGCCGATAGCTGAAGGCAAAGTATATGAAGTACCAGCACCATAAATATTTTTATTATGCTTTTCATGCTTATTCTGTTTTGCGAATAAAGTAATTCTATTTTGTCATAAACCGGAAAGTAACTTTTCCGACTGTATCAGGTTTTCCTTTTTCGGGAGTAGATATCTTTCCTGCGAGTTGTCCTTTTTTATCTTTCTTTATTTCAATTTTTCGCCACGAAAACATGCCTTTTTCATAATCAAATGTCAAGCCATCATCGTCATATAAGCTATATGAACTTTCCTTTGTCCCGTAATGGCGGATCTCTATGTCTACTTTCTCGTTAGCCGATGGCGCATGCAGGCGGACATTCATCATCGGGATGACACCTCCGTCTTTCACATACACAGGTATTCTGTCGAGACCGGGATTCGCTGTTATTTCTTTACCATTACCCACAAATTCTCCTGTATAAAAATCATACCAGTTACCCAGAGGAAGCAGCACTTTACGTGATTGCTGACCGACGAACATAGGTGCTACCAACAAATATTCGCCTGCCATGTATTGATCTTTGACTTCCTTATTTACTGCTTCCAGATAAGGGTTATCTTCCAGATTTTGGCTTCCGGCAATAGTTTTAGAATCATTTCTGAAACCTTCTTCAAGCGCCATAGCACGGAAAGGAGGTGTTCCTTCGAAATGGTATTTTGCAAATTCGGAATAGAAATATGGCATCAATTGCATACGCAGTCCGGCATAATACCTCACCTGATCGGCTACCTCGGGAAATGACCACGGTTTTGTTCCGCTCGACCAGGCATTTATCATTGCCATAGGAGAAAAAGTAACCGACTGAAAGCGGCGCAACCACTCTTCTCCTGTTTTTGAATTCCTTACTTCAGGTGTCCACAATACACCACAAAAACCACTATTGACAAGTGCCGTTATAAAGTCCTGATGACTGTAATAATCATTATAAATAACATAAGGCATATTATTGGCTCCGGCATTCGACGCCCTTACCAGACCAAATGTGCGGGTATTTTCTTTACGATACAGGTCATCAGTTAGTTTTTGAGCCAATACGCCATAAGTCTGACGCATCTGTATCCCACTTATTCCCGAAGGAAACTTAGCCATATCGGGCCACAGATAGAAATCATATCCATCCACTTCATCTATTTTGTAGCCGCTGACACCTATCTTCACCTGATCTTTATCTAATTGGTTCCCTAATATTTTTTTAGCTTCAGGGTGGTTCAGATCAGGAACAGTGCCACACCAAACAGTATGTGTGCCGGTAAATGGTTCTATTTCTTTACTGATAGACGCATCAGGCGAAACATAAGGATTTGTCCACAGATTGAGACGAACACCCTTTGCCAGCATTTTCTTTGTAAAGCCCGCCGGATCGGGGAAGCGTTTTTTATCCCACTCGAATGTACATGGGTATGCTTTTGTTTGCCATCCAGGTTCAAGCCCTATAAAATCGAGAGGATAACCTTGTTTTTCGAATTCATCCACTTCTTTTTCCACATCGGCAGCTGTGTACAATTTCTGTACACGTTGCGTAAAGCCAAGCCCCCAGCGCGGAGGCAATGTGCCACCACCACAGAACAGGTTATATTTTTTTATCGCATCCAGAGCAGTATTGCCCGAAAACACATAAAACTTGATTCCTTCGGCCGGAATAAACACCTCTACTGCATCGGAGTAAGGACGGGCACTCCACGATTTGTCCGTATTGCGATCTTTTGCCACAGGTGGGTTCTTTGAATCTTTACGCACTCCGGTGCCTACATAGAATGTAAGATACTGCGCCGAGTTGATGAATATCCCATAACCTTTCGACGAAACATAGAAAGGAACGGGTGCATGGGTACGCCCATTATCTTTTCCTCCATAATGATCGACATGAAGATTCAAGATTTTACCCCTTTGGTGAACTGTCTGAAAATTAAGACCAAGACCAAATATTTGTTCTTCTTTGATCAATGGTAGACGCAGATATGTTTTACCGTCTATAATTTCGGCATGGATATCTTCTTTGGTCAAAGGAAATGATAGTGAAGAGAAATTTTTCAATGCCTCTGTTCTTGGTTTACATTCGGCTGCAGTCAGTAGATTATATTTATCCGGTTTACCGAATACTCCCTTCCACACTCCGGGAAATTCTTCCGTCCATTGTATCGACTGGGCTGTAAGTATTGCCGAGAATAGCAAAAATACAGCTAGTAACGTGTTTCTCATCTTATTATAGTTTTTAATTTTTTCGGGACTATTGTTCATCTAAAATATCAAAAGATTTTCCAGATTTTTGCATTCTATCATCAGAGGATAATTTACCTTTTATTTTCAATTTAATAACTGTTGCTATTTTATCCGGCATATTAGCAGGAAGATTGATTAATATTCCTTCTTTTGTTTTATTAAACTTTAATGTGGACTTACTTTGTAACAGAATGGCCTGTTGTATCTCTAAATCAGCTTTCAATAGCAGCTTCCCATCAGAAGGCCAGTCGAAAACCGACAAAAACAAAGTGGTATTATTTTTATTATCCTTTCTTGTAATACATCCCCATACCGGTTTCTTCACAGGGCTTTTCTGTGTTCCATAGATGGCTTCACCATTCACTTTCATCCATTTGCCAATAGCTTTAAGGCCATCGATACTCTGTTGAGGGATTTCCCCTTCGGCCGTAGGGCCTATATTGAGCAAATAATTCCCTCCTTTGGATGCAATATCGATAAGATTCCTTATTAAAGTTTCGGTGGTTTTCCATTTCGAATCCCAGCTTTTATATCCCCATGAACTATTCATCGTCATACATGTTTCCCAGTCGCGTCCGTCCAATTCGCTTGGATCAGGAATTTTCTGTTCCGGGGTTCTGTAATCTCCGGGAAAATTGGGGCGTTTTAGCCGATCATTGGTTATCACATTGGGATATTCTTTCAATACAGCATCCAATTTTTCGGCAAATTCGTCCGTCATACGTGTCGGAGTATCCCACCAAATGACAGCCACATCACCATAATTCGACAGTAATTCTTTTAATTGTGGAACAGAAACCCGATCGATATATTCTTCCATTGTGCGAGTTTCCTGAGCAGGATCCCAATGTCCGGCATGAGCCAATGTATATTCATCTATTTTCACCGAATCGGGATTTGGCCAGCCTTCGTTCATCACTTTACGGGCGACTGATCCTCCGGGATTATTCCAGTCCTGTGCCTGTGAATAATAAAAGCCCAGTTTCATATTATGCTTTCGGCAAGCCTTTGCCAACATATCCAATATGTCTTTATTATAGGAAGTAAAATCTACTATATTGAATTTACTGGCATCGCTTTTAAACATGGCAAAACCGTCGTGATGTTTTGCCGTGATAACAATATATTTCATCCCAGCCTCTTTTGCCAATAACACCCAGGATTCCGGATCGTATTTTACAGGATTGAACCCACTAGCATATTGCTGATATTCGGCAACAGGTATTTTACAACGATTCATAATCCATTCGGCGCCTCCGCGACGTTGCTGATGGCCATTATATACTCCGCCAAGTATGGAATAAGGGCCCCAGTGGATAAACATTCCGAAACGGGCCTCGCGCCACCAGTTCATCTTTTTGTCATGTGCTGCGTTCTGAGCTCCGGCCAGATGGAATATAAAACAGAATAAAATAAGTAGTATAGATTTCTTCATGATTATGATTCAAGTTTTTTACGATACCTAACAAAAGTAGTTTTAACTGCAAAAAACTATTTGTAAAAACATTCCATATATTTACAAAATATATCCATTTAGGAATGAAAACAGCTTTTAATTGACTGATCTTATTTCTTACGATGAGAAATAGCGATCATTGCTTCTGTACCTAAACGATCTTTCAATTGCTGATAGTACAAGCTTTTTGGTTCAACTGTTTTATCGGCTAATTCGATCCAGCCATCACCCACAGAAGCCACTCCTTTATATTCAAATTGGCTTCGCGATACTCCGTTAATAGCCCTGATTGTTTTTGTCCTGCTGTTTTCTTCCCATTCATCGTCTATAGCTCCGCCACTACCGATTGCAAGATTTTGGGCTGTAGGTGGTTGCATAACCATTATTACAGGTGCGCTGCAATTCCAGAAAACGATTTGTGCTCCGGACCATCCGTGTCCCGAACCATACCAAGCCCTGTTTACCGCGAGCAAAGAGCCATCCGGCCCTTTGATTGTAATATTGTCATACAAACATCCTGCTGCCCAACGCTGATGCGGTTCGCTAGAGGCAAATGTCATATCGCCATGCCCATCAACAAATGCATTAGGTCCGGCCACACTAGCACCGAGGACAAATTCGTGCCGGTGATGACTTGAATAACAGCGTTGGAACAAATTCATTTGCCCCCATACCGAATAAGCATAGCGCCGCCCTCCGGTGATAACAGAAATAGGATTGGTTGCCGATAAATCCTGCCCTGTTATAAATTTTGCATAACGTGATGTCCAAACACAACAATCGAAGTGCTCGACACTGACATCGCGTACCCAGGCGTTTTCAATCGAATGACAGAATATAAAATTATTAGCGTGTTTTTCATCACAATAGTATTCTCCGATATATCTGTTATCTTGCTTTACACTTTCATCGAATAAAGACATTCCGTAAATATTTTCTACTCCGCAATGGGATATTCTTTCATCAAAGCTGTATTTATATATCCGGGCTCCTCCAAATTCTTTTTGTAATGCATTGACCAATGGAATATCCAATGCGATTTTATCTCCATCGACGGCAACAATTGTCCGTTCAAAAATCAAATCTCTGGAGCCTTCTGTCCATTGTTTGGTGCCATTGGTATCCATCTTATCCCCTAATTCACGATAACGCAAAAAAGAATCGTAAGTAGATTCTCCCGACTTTGGGCGGGGAGGTATTGAATCCATACCAATAAAATGAATCCATGCCTTTGTACTAGGGCGGTGGACAATCACTTTATCTCCGGCTTTGAATGTTTTGTCGGCATCTTTTACATGCACCATTCTGCTACCCGATGGCACATATTCGTCTGTAATATATTTTTCGGATAAAATATCCCGAGAGAAAGCCTGCTTGGTTCCAAGTTCTATCACATTGGATCTCTGAGGAGAGGTGGCCAGAAAAATCGTCCCGCGCTCTTTATCATTACCTTCACCTCGCAAGACTATTCCGCTCGCTGTGATTTTTATAGGCGACGATATTTTATAGATTCCTTTTTTGATGAGTATTGTTCCCCTGAATCCGTCCGATCCCAGTTTCAATTTACTTACAGAATCAATAAGGTTTTGGATAATTGGGGTATCATCTCCTCCAGACGGTTTAGCTAATACAGCTACCACCTTTACATCAGGAATAGGAACGCCGCCCCCCATATATCCACAATGAGAGAAATCGGGGATTATATCCCCCTTGTCCGTATATGGATTATATACTAATTTGCCATCCTGTCCGAAACGGACGAGTTCGCTCTGAAACTGTGCATACACACAAATAGAAGATAATAGAAGGACAGATAAGATATATATAACTTTTTTCATATTGTATTTTTTAAAATGTAAAATTCACGCCACTCATAAATGTAGCCTTTGGCATGGGGAATCCATCATTGATCATGTATTTTCGTGCTGTCAGGTTTTCTCCATTCACAAAAAAAGATACTTGTTTGGTAAGCTGATAGACGATACGCCCATTGAATAACAGGTAATTTTCGGTTCGCGGATTATTTCCTGTCACTGTATATAACCCATCTATGTATTGCGAATTCAGATTGAAAGAGAAAGCCCCTGTCTTGTAATTCGCTTCCACAAAAGCCATATGTTTCGGCGCAGCTACAATAGGTTTGTCAGTATACAAGTAACTATAGGTAGCCATCAGTTTAAGGCCGGGCATAATCCGGTAATTTACTGCAAACTCAAATCCTTTGTTGATAAATGATCCGGTGTTTATATTTTTCGGCTTACCGTCAATCGATATTTGCTGAATCATGTCCTTTCCATCTATAAAAAAGGCTGTGAATTCGAGATTGAGTTTTCTCTCTATTAGCTCATGCAATACCGAAAAATCATAACTCATCATCGATTCGGGTTTCAGATCAGGATTGGCAGGAATAAACATATACAATTCGCGGATATTAGGACTTCTGAAACCTTTAGACAGAGATGTTTTCAATGTTGTGTTATCTGACACCCGGTATGCAATACCAGCCTGAGGTATCCATTCGTTGCCAAAAACATCATTCATCTCAAGACGGACTCCGGCATTCAGAGTAAGAGATTTGAATAAAGACTGTTGTATAAGAAGGTATACTGCTGTTTCGTTCACCGATTTATCCGCAAGGTCGTCATCTCTATCAGGATACTGATTCCAGGCTTTGCCTCCCCAGTTTTTATAATCGAGGCCTGCTGTTACCAGATTGCCTGAGAAAAGACGGAGAGACTGATAGGCCATAATGCCGGCATTATGGTCACGCGACTGAAAAAGATATTCTCGGGGCTTTCCATTTTTCCAACCGTCATTTACTTCGTGATTTCCGTAGTTATAAAATGCTTTTACGGCTCCGCTGGTTTTGCCGTAATCATTCTCTACTGAAACCGAATAAGACGAACGCAGAACATCAGCCCAATTCTCAATCATCGGTTGTGTTATGCTTCCCGGGTTATTTGTCTTGAACTTGGCAATCATTGCATTTCCTGAAAAATCCCAGTTTGGGGAAATCTTATACCCGGCTTTTGCAAAGCCGTTTGTAATATAGAATTTAGAATTATCACGATGTCCGTCTGTCCTGTTATGGTTGATTGAGACAAATGCATTAAGGCGATCCTCATATAATCCGGCATTAGCCATGTATTTTTGCGTATTATATGATCCATACTGAATCTGTCCCTGCCCGTGTATGCCATTCAGGTGTGGCCGGCGGGAAATTACATTAATAACTCCTCCCATGGCATTAGAGCCATAAAGTAATGAACCCGGTCCACGTATCACTTCTGCTTTTTCGGCATCGGATGACACATAAGCATCGGGGAGATGATGCCCAAACAGACCAGCCCATTGTGGCTGCCCATCAAGTAGCATAAGTACCTTGTTGCCGCTGCCGACACCTCTGATATTTACAGCTCCGGCCGACCCTGACGACACTCCGAATCCGGTGGTGCTTCGCTCGGTAACAAACAAACCGGGAACACGCCCCGACAAGACAGATAGAACAGCCGATTCTCCGCTATCTTCTATCTCACTACGAGATACGACAGAAACAGTTGCCGGTACCTGGCTGCGGGCTATTTGTGTCTTTGTTGTACTGACTATTGTTATTTCATTTAACGAGATAGTATCCCTACTCACCTCTTGAGCTGAAATCCAACAAGAGGAGGATAATAGTAAAAACCGGAAAATATGTTTTTTCATGATTTCTTAGATAATTTGTAATGTAAAACTATTCCAAGAAACTATGTGTTATTTGCATTTACTTTCCAAATATTTGAAGATATGGGTCATTCCTCGTTTTTAGGGGGATTATTTACGTATTCTGTAGGCGATACTCCAAAATGAGTCTTGAAACAATTGGAAAAATAAGCATGACTATTGAAGCCCACAGCCACATATACTTCAGAAACGGGCAGCTTGGCTTCTTTCAGCATTTTTGCTCCCATTGTCAGACGGAAGTTTCGTAAATATTCATTCGGAGACAGGCCTGTAACGGATTTTATTTTCCTGTATAAATTAGTGCGGCTCATACCTATTTCCTGACAGAAACTATCTAAATCGAATTCAGGATTGGAAATATTGTTTTCCAGTATAGTATACAGCTTTTGCATAAACTGCTCATCGACCGAAACGGCCTCAACTCCTAAAGATTCTAAAGAAAAACGCTTGCCGTATATATCCTTCAATTTTGCTCTTGCCTGTATTATATTACTTACCCTCACCATTAGCAGGGAAGAATCGAAAGGTTTGGTGATATAGTCATCGGCTCCTGTTTCATAGCCTTCCTTTATGTCGGATGCCATAGAGCGGGCTGTCAACATAATAACAGGAATATGACTTGTGCGGATATCATTCTTTATCTTCGAACACATTTCCATTCCATCCATCTTGGGCATCATAAGGTCGGATATTATCAGATCGGGAAGAGTGTTTATCGCTTTTGTTATGCCATCTTCTCCGTTAGATGCTTCCATTACATTATATATTTCTGCCAAATGTGAAACAATATAATTTCTCAACTCGGTATTATCCTCGACAACAAGTACCGAATAGTTTTTCTTTTTACTATTCTTATCTGCAACCGATTCTTCAGGTATCTCTATCTTGTTCAACAATGAACCTTCATACTTATCTTCATCTACAATTTCACTTGCCGAAAAACAACTCTTATCTACAGGCAATATACATCTGAATAAAGCTCCTTCTCCATCGGGACTTTCGGCCCAAATGACGCCATGATGCATTTCTATGATCGATTTACTTAGGCTTAGCCCCAATCCTGTACCCGACGCTGAATGCTCATTTTGCGCTACCTGATAGAAGGGAATAAATATATCTTCCAGTTGATCTTTCGGAATGCCAACTCCCGAATCTTTTATGTCTAATATCAGATAATCGATTTCTGATTTATTAAACATTATTGTTCTTTCCGGGTATAAATTGCGTAATCTGTCCAGTGATTCTGATCTTAAAGAAACTGATATAGCCCCTCCATTTGGCACATTCTTTAAAGCATTGGACAGAAAATTGAAAAACACCTTTTCCATCATACTTTTATCATACCAGCTTTCTACTGAATCTACAGAGTGATCAAATTTCAGTTCTATATATCTGGAACAGGCAAGTTCTTCGAATGATGATACCATCTCTTCGGTAAACTGCACAAAATCTCCCTGCGAAACTTTCAGCACCATTGTCCCACTTTCCTTTTTCTGAAAATCCATGAGGTTGTTTACCAGACGAAGCAATCGTTTTGCATTGTTTCGCATCAGCAATAGATTGTGTTTCCCTTTTTGCGTTAGAGTTTCTTTATCAATTAAATCTTCTATCGGGCTCATTATAAGAGTAAGAGGGGTTCTCAGTTCGTGAGAAAAATTCGTAAATAGTTTATTGCGGGCTTCATGGAATTCGCGTTGCGTTTTAGTCTCTATTTGTTTCATTCTTATATCATTCTGCAAACGCTTTTTCTCATTGAAATAGCGATAAATAAAGAATAATATTCCTGAAATCAGGATAAAGTACAGACAATAAGCCCACCATGTTTTCCAGAATGGAGGTAAAATTTCGATCATTATACTGGCTCCGTCATTGTTCCATGTGCCATCATTGTTCGATCCTCTGACTATGAATTTATAATTGCCCGGAGGAACATTCGTATAATAAGCTACGCGCCTGTTCCCTACCTCATTCCATTCTTTATCGAAGCCTTCGAGCATATATGCATACTGGTTCTTATCAGAGAAAACATAATTTAAGGCGCTATATTCAATCGCAATATTCGACTGGTTATACTCTAAAACAATTTTTTCCTGATTGCTGAGTTGTTCGCCCAATATGCCATCCCTGCCTTCCGGTAAGATCAAGTCGTTATTTATGAATAGATTCTTTAAAATAACCGGAGGAATATACGGATTGACCGACATCCTCTGGGGGTTGAACAATACAAATCCATTGTTTCCACTGAAAATTATATTCTCGTTCTTTAGCCTTATGCCGGCATGAGGAGTAAACTCATCTATCTTTATACCATTGGAATGTGTATAATTTACGAAAGACTTCATCTCCATATCAAAATCGGAGATACCGCTAATGGTACTTATCCATAGATGCCTGTTATTATCCTCTACTATAGCACATATATTGTCATCCGATAATCCGTTCTTCTTACTATAGGTTGTGAACTTTTCGTTTTGAGGATCGAATATAGCCAAACCACCGCCAAAAGTGCCGATCCAGATATTCCCCATACTATCTTCGAATATATTGCTTACATAATTTTCAGGAATCTTGTCCGGATTGTTGTTTGCTGGATCATTCTTATATACTTTCAATATTTGTTTTTGAGAATCGTAATAAAAAAGCCCGTCATTGCGGGTACCTACCAGAAACACACCATCTTTCAGCTCATACGCACATCTTACATCTCCAATAGCAACCTCTTTTCCATCAACAGTAATAGTTCTTTTTATCACACCATCCGGAGATATGGAAAGTAAACCCTCGTTACTAACACTTCCTATAATCAAATTTTTGTTTCGAGCCCTGCCTATATAATAAATTGAACGTTCATTTTTGAGATCATATAACAGCGAAAATCTCTCTGCATTAATATCAAAGCTATGGATAGTACCTATATTTGTTCCGCATAGGATACGATTTCCGTCTAAACAGAGAGACTTAATCGTATTCTTGCCGTATTCATCTACATTTCCTTCATACATTTTATAGCGCCGGAAAGTTTCGGCCGATTTATCCATGACGAGTAATCCTCCTCCTTCTGTAGCTATGTATAGTTTATTATTGTGATCAATCATAGGGCCTACTATTCCTAGAATATTTTCCTGATTATTATTGGGACTATAAAACTGGAATTTTTGTCCGTATCTGTTATAATAACATACTCCACCCGCGTAAGTACCTACCCACAATGTATTTGCCCGGTCGAAGTATGTATAAATAATGGAATAATGGCTTAAATTTCCCTGCCCCGAACCATATTTTTTGTATTGTTCTATTGACCATGTTTTTGTATCTATTACATTCAGTCCATTATAAGTTCCAATCAATATTGAGCCATCCGGCGCTTCTGTTATACTTCTCACATAATTATTCGTAAGGCCATTATTCTGATTAAATACCCTAAATGCATCTTCTCCTTTTTTCCGCAATCCTACTCCTCCATGCCTCGTACCTATCCACAGGTTCTCATCATGGTCGATAAAAACAGCTCTAACGTAATCATGTGGTATACTATTCGGATCGCCCGGCTTGTTTTTATAGACCTTATAAGTTTCGTTTTTTATATTATATACCACCAGCCCTTCTCCCAGTGTTCCTAAATACAATTCATCCCCTTGACGAGCTATCGCATTGATTCTGTCAATCAAGGATAAATTACCGATAGATATACGTTTAAACGAATCTGTCTCCCTATTATATAGGCAAAGGCCATCATTTGTTCCTACCCACAGATTATTGTCCTTATCAAAGTATATCGAAAGAATTGTGCTATGCATTAACGAATAATCATTGTCTTTCTCATGAAAATATCTTGTAAATTTATTTGTAGACAAATCCAGTTTGTTCAGTCCGTTATTAGTGCCAATCCATAGAGTTCCATCCTTATCTTCGGTTATACACAATATGTGATTATCACTTATAGAGGCATTATCTTCTGTCCTTGTGAAGTAGGTATCAAATGTATAGCCATCATACCTGTTGAGCCCGTTTCGGGTTCCAAACCACATGGACCCACTCTTGTCCTGATGTATGCAAACAACAGTTATTTGCGATAATCCATCTCCAAGAGACAAATTGGAAAAATAGTAACGCTCATTGGATAAAACAATATTCGAGATAATAAGAAGAGAAACAAGAAGGAGTCTTCTCATAGCAGTAGATTTTTCAGTTAAGTGATATCAATAGTAAAAATAGGAAAAACAATTTAATTATTAGCCCGGCAATTTGTATCATCATAAATAATTAACATAAAGCGAAGAAGCATTGACATTTTAAATGCCAATGCCCCTTCAGATACATCTAATTATTTACCCAGCCTATTTGATTATTCTAAACGTCCTGATTGTAAGTTTCCCATCCAAATCTGTTGCTTCAACCCGGATCTGCGTGGTACCCACAGCTATATTCTCTATCGCTTGTTTAAGAAAGTATTCGGTAGGCTTTTTTTCTGCCGAAAAATCATTGATTGTTTTTATTAATGATTCTTCTCTGAATACCTTTATCTCTTTAAGCTTAAAAGGTGCACTTACCCGGGCAAACAATGTAAATTCGGTTTTGTCGGCACCCAGTGTAATAGAATTAAACTCTGTGGTTTTTACTCCTTCGGCTTCATATTCGTAAAAGAGTATCTCCGGACCGTATTTTTCGTACAAATCTTCCTCTCCGCAAGCACTAAAAAACAGAAGAGCAGTCATCATTACAAATAATATCTTTTTCATATCGGTTTCTTTTTTGTTTATACTGTTTACCATCCCGGATTTTGAACCATATTCGGATTATTCTTTACCTCCGAGTAAGGGATCGGTTGAATGTAGTGTTTTGGCATAAAAACTCGGTTCTTCCATATCTTAATATAGTACGTATATTTATCATTAGCTCTATCCTTTACTATATCCTGCTGATATATTATCTTTTGGGTACTTTCTCCTATCTTCCAGCGACGAACATCGTGTATCCTGTGAATTTCAAAAGCTAATTCGATGCGGCGCTCGTTACGGATAAATTCCCGCATTTGTTGTTTATTATTGACAGACCACCCATTTCTTTGGAAAGTTGTTTTTACATCCGGCATATCGGCTCTGCTCCTTATAAGATCGAGACGGGCAATTACTGACGAACGGTCTGCTCCGTCTGCCAAAAATTCATTCTGAGCCTCAGCGTAGTTGAGCAGCATCTCAACATAACGAATCAAAGGGAATGCACTGGTAGAAGTACCACTAATTGTAGATACACGATCCGTTTTAGGAAATACTTTGAATGGATCGTTGAATTTACGATTGAAGAATCCGGTATGATTATAAGTCTCATTGTATTCGCGCCCATAGACAATAGGATCGGTTTCGGTTCGCCAGATTTCAAATTCTACACCATTAGCCTTCTGTGTATTGTAATATACACAATGATAAAAACGATTATCCCGGTTCTTATACGGATCTTGAGGATCGAATCCGTCATCTTTAGCTGCTTGCCTTACAATAAATTCACCATTAGCATCAGTCTTATACGAACCGTCTTCGTTTGTTTCGTATATTTTGATCCCATTACGAGTTTCGAAACTACCGACAAAATTCATCGTAGGAAGCGTTGCCCCTGCCTGAGTCTGCTCTTTTTGCATAGAGTGCGGTACACTCCATTTTGTCACTTCGTTCGTGGAACCTCCTTTTTTAGAATAGCAAAGGATAACTTCAGGATTGAGCCTTTCTATAAATACCCAATAGAAACCAAGAGAGTTTTGTGAAGCTAAACAGGTGAAGCTAGATTTACCCCAATTGCTGGGTTTAGTTGTATTAGTATGCAGTCCGTATGAAGAACCATCCTCCTTTCGCACTGCCATAAATTCTTCGGCAGCTTTTGCTGCATCTTCCCATCTTTTAGCATCATAGTTTCCCCAGCTCCAGGCACATAGTTCTGTTTTGTTGCCATAAGCATCAACGTCACTGTTGAATAGCGGACTGGCTAATTGTAACAACACACGAGATTTGATAGCCAGTGCCACAGCTTTTGTAACCCTACCGAAATCGATAGACTCGGTTGGGTATGCCGGAAGATTTGCCGCAGCCAGATCGCATTCCGAGATGATAAAATCTCTCATTTCCTGCAAATTGGCCCGAGGCGAATAAAGCTCGGGAGAGTCAACGTCCAACACCTCGGTTATAATAGGTACTCCACCTACCCAACGCAATAGTTCTGCATAATAGTAGGCCCGAAGACATATTGCTTCATATTTCATGCGAGTGCGTATTGCTTCCGTTTTTGTATAGCTTTCCAGGTCGATAGGGCTCTGATCTACTTTTTCTATGAACTTGTTACAAGCCCTGATCATTTCATAGTATTTCGTCCAACGATCGAACTGATTAGGTAGGTTGGTAGCCCCATATGAGCCTAATACGATATTTTTAGACCATGTATTAAAAGGCCTGTGTTCGCCATCATCGGTCACTCCATCAATCCAATACTGCTGATCCCAACCATATGGTAGATTTATATATATATTGGTAAGGAACTGTTTTGTATTTTGAGCATTGCTGAATACCTTATCTTCATTCAATTCTCCCGATTCCGCTTTGTCAAGAATACTATCGCCTTCTACCGAACAAGATGCAAAACTGAAAGATGCAATAAGAAACAATAAATATATAATGATATTGTTTTTCATAACTGCTTTATTTTTTATTTGATTTATAGTATATCTAATCAGAAAGTAATATTTATACCGGCATTCCATGTCCGCATCTGAGGATATGCCGAGCCTGTTTCGCTCGATGATTCCGGATCCCAGCTCATCATATTATCCCATGTGATAAGGTTGTCGCCACTAACAAAAATCCTGCAAGATGACATGAATGCCTTTTTTGCGACCTTTTTGGGGAGGGTGTACCCTATTTCCATATTTTTTAGTCGCACATACGATCTGTCAAATAGCCATCTTGTACTCATCTGATGGTTGTTGGCATTTGTACCTGAATGCAGACGCGGGTACTTTGCTGTTTCCCATGTTGCCGGATCTTCCGGAATGTAACGATCAAGGTGGTGTTCCATTACTTTACCGTTACCATTCTTACTGGTATAAAATTCCCATATGGCATATTCTCTCAATGGCATATTTCCACCACCTGCACCTTGAAACAATGCTGAGAAATCGAAACCTTTGAAACGTCCTCCAAGAGTTAATCCAAAAGAATATTCAGGCGTTTTAGATTTGCCTATTGCCCCAACATCATATTTATCTATAACTCCATCTCCATTCAGGTCTTCATATCTGCAATCTCCGGGATATACAGGACCAAACATAGGTGTAGGTAATCCGTCTACCAATACAGGGAAACCTCCATCAAGATATAATGTTCCATCTGCATTTTGCTTGAAATCATCAATCTGGTATAAGCCTAAATCTGTCAGTCCAAATATTTGTCCGATCGGTCTGTTCAGGTTGGATTCCCATTCATAGACTACATTTTCTTCGTCTATTTTGGTAAACTTGTTACGAGCAAACGTAAAGTTTCCTTTTGCATAATATTCGAAGTCTTTAACTTTTCCGTCAAATCCCACTTCTATATCAATACCTCTGTTCAACACCTTATTAATGTTACCCGGAGGCAATCCTCTATTGGTATTGGTAGGTAATCCCATTCCTAAGATAAGAGGGATGCTGTATGGGATAGCAAGGATATCGTTACGTTTTTCCTGAAAAAAGTCAACAGTAATCGATAGCTTCGAATCGAACATTCTCGTATCAAATCCGATATTGAATTTTTGGGCTCTTTCCCATGTAACCTCACTATTTCCTAATTTGCCTTCGTATATTCCTTTCTCCTGATTTCCCGATGGATTTTCGCCCCAGTAAATCTGGTTCCCGTCTCCACCCGGAGTAATTAAATATAATTGTTCATAAAAATACTTGAATGAGCCAAACTTATCATTTCCGGTTTCTCCGTATGATCCTCTTATCTTAAGAAAGTCTACAGCCTTAATATTATTCTTCCAAAACCCTTCTTCCGAAACTACCCAACCCAGTGAAAAAGCAGGAAACCATGCATATCGTTTATCTTTGGCAAAATTGGTAGATCCGTTATATCCGGCATTTACTTCTGCAAGATAGCGCTGTTTAAATCCATATGTAGCGCGTGTAGCCCATCCCAAAACTGTTATAGGAACATCAAATTCATCGATCCTCTGATCCTGATAGTAAGATACAAGTGCCCCTACTGTATGATCGTTAAATGTTCTGTTGTAATTCAGGCTTGCCTGAATATCTGTTCTTCTCAAAGCAGGGCCTTTACTTTGCGAATAAGCTATATCTACACGCTGCAATTCGTCTCCGTAATATTGTCCATTTTTATCGTAGTACCATGCTTCAGGTTCTTCTGTTATATACTTTTGAGATCTAAACGTATTGCGTATACTTCCCAGAAGTTTAAGTTTCAGTCCTTTGGTAATCACATCCAGATTCTGATCGAGTGTAAGTGATCCCTCAAAAACATTGGTATAATTCCATCGATAACCTAACTTCGATATCATAACAATAGGATTGAATTGATCCCTCGTTTTATTATTTAACGAGCCATCGGGATTGATATATGGTTGCCAGTTAGGAGCCATTTTTTGTATCCTGTCAAAGATAGCACTCCCGTTATTAGCCTGGTTTCTTGTTTCCAGACGGGCAGACAAGTCAACGCCCACTTTTGTGGATTTTGTTATATTAAAATCAAGATTCGACCGGAAATTGTAACGTGTATATCTGTTATTAGTAGGATAATTATCATTTTCTATAGTTCTATAAAGTCCCTCTTGCGTAACAAAGTTGCCTGAAATATAATATGATACAAAATCTGTTCCGCCCGAAGCACTGACGTTAATCATTTGCTGAAGTGCTGTCTTTTTGAGAAAATCTTTATAGTAATCATTATCGGGATGTGTATATGGTGAATCCCCTGTGCGGTAGTGTTCCAAGTCAGCTTCACTATAAAACGGAGTGATACCATCGTTACGGCAGGCTTCATTATACAAAGTCGCATAATCATAAGATTGTAAATACTCAGGTAATCGTATTGCCTGGCTGATTGCCGTCTGAGAAGTAAGTTTGAATGTAGGTTTGCCTTTTGTTCCTCGTTTGGTTGTAATGATAATAACTCCATTTCCCGCACGAACACCAAATACAGCTGTAGCTGAAGCATCTTTCAGTACCGATATTGATTCAACATCGTTAGAGTCTATTTCCCGCCAGTCGGTACGCACTACTCCATCTACGAGTACCAAAGGATCGGCACTATTCGGGCTTGCTTGTCCCCGAATCAGTATCCGAGAATCATCATCACCCGGTTTTCCACTACCCATTATTGTTATAACCCCTGATGCACGACCGGCCAAAGCATTGGATAAGTTGGGGGTCGCCGTCTTTTCCATGTCTTTTCCTGCCACTTGCGATATGGCGCCTACAACACTAGCTTTAGTCTGTGTACCAAACCCGACTACAACAATATCATCGAGGGTATTGGTTTCCATCTCCAATGATACTTTATAGTTATTAGAGGTGGTAAGCGGTATATCCTTCGTAATGTATCCGATATATTTTACCGTCAGAGATTTTGCATTCCCAGAGATGCTCAGCGAAAAATTACCGTCAGCATCAGCCATTGTACCATTGGTAGTACCGGTTTCTACAATTGAGGCTCCGACCAATGGTTCATTATCTTGCTCATCCAATACTGTCCCTGTAATAGTTCTCTTTTGGGCAAAGGCTTGCACAACAGCTATATTCAGGAATATCAGTGTTAATATGATGTATTTTCTCATCTTCGTCTATTTTTATTATTTACACACTTTTATATTGTTACCATCCCGGATTTTGTTGCAGATTCCTGTTCACAAAGATTTCTTTGTAAGGTATAGGGAAGAAGTAATGTTTCTTATTATCGAATACTTTTTTCTCCACATCTACAATTTCATAATTGCTCTCATCATTGATCTTGGTTATCTTCACCCCATGGATAAGTCCATCCTTGATAGTCATCCACCTTCTGACATCATAAAAACGGTGCTCTTCGAATGCTAGTTCGATACGACGTTCCTGACGGATAAATTCTCTTAGATTTTCTTTATTCAGTTCAATTCCTCTTTTAGCGAATGTCGCCTCCACAGTCGGCATCCCTGAACGTGCTCTTATCAGGTTGAGAGCCTGAACCGGAGTTATCGGATTTTTTGCACCCGGAACCATATAATTCGGCCCGTTAAATTCGTTTCCGGCTTCAGCAAGATTCAGATAGGTTTCGGCATGACGGAAATGTGACCATACATGATCTACAGAACCCGAATTAGTAACAATATTAACCACTGAGTAATCCATAAATTTATTGAGATAATAGCCAGTCGTTGTTGCAGCTTGCCCTCTTTTATTTACGCCCTCTTCCGATATATCGAATGTATAGTTGCTCTCTCCTGAAAATTTAGCATAAGTAGCCCCATGATAAATAATACTTGCATAAAAGCGAGGATCGCGGTTTGCATACGGATTCTTTTTATGCTCAGGATTATTCCAGTCAAATAGAGTTCCATCACTCATTTCGTAAGCATCTACCATCTCCTGAGACGGGCAGGTTCCTCCTTTTGCATTGGTAAATCCGGCAGGAAAATTATCGGCTTCAGTATTTCGGTTTGCAGCCCTTATACGTCCTACTATTATAATTTCAGGATTTATGGTAGATTGATTCCAGTAGTTGAAATAGCTGGCATAATTTTCACTTGCTTTGGCCTGAGTAAGACTTGCATCTTTGTTTTTCACATATAAGGAATACCATCCGAAATCGATAAGGTCTTGTGCTGCTTTCGCTGCTTTTTCCCAACGTTTATTGTCTGTATTTCCGTAGCATATCAACGGATTTGACTGTCCATCGAAACCAGTTCCGTTATATAACGGACTTGCGGCATATAATAACACTCTCGATTTGAGAGCCAGCACAGCACCTCTGTCATATCGCCCAATTTCATGAGTCTGGGTATATCTTTCTTCAGGAAAGCATTCGTAAGCTTCATCACATATTCTGAGTATAAAGTTCACAATTTCTTCGACAGAAGCCCTTGGGGTTTCTATCACTTCTTCGTCATCATATACTTTGTCTACGATCGGTATGCCTCCCCACTTCTGGAATAACCAGAAATGGCTCAAAGCCAGATGAAACAAAGCCTCGCCCTCCATCCTTTTGCGGAAACGTTCTCCTGCATGGCGATCGTTCATCATCTGAAGTCCCTCCAGCACTTTATTCGCCTTGCGTATGCCACAGTAGCCGCCCCATCTGTACCATGCACCTACATTGCCTACACCATCATCGGAACGGTAAAGGCGCATATTTGTTGGTCCCCAGAGGCCTGCACTCATTTTCTGAGGTGCATATCTTGCATTTTTGTTAGTAGATACATGTGTTGCTTCATCGCTAGCCGCTGCCAACATAGAATTGCCTTCATAGCGGTTATAGCTTGCGTTTATTTCGTCGGGACGTTCTGTAAGCATGTTGTTTACAAAAGCCTCAGCTCTTATGGAGTCGGTAAAAACGTATTCCATATCGAAGAAATTAACCGGAGTTTTATCCAGAGGATCCTCGCTACAATTATAGAGGCTGAACAATAGTAAGGATGATATTATATAATATATTTTTTTCATTGTTTTCTCGTTTTTAGAATGTTACATTGATTCCAAAATTCCATATTCGCTGGATAGGATAAAATACACCCGAGCCTGAACCGGCTTCAAGATCCACAAGATCAGTTTTCGACCATGTGTGAAGGTTGTAGCCGTTTACATACAGGCGAAGTTTTTCTATTCTTGCTTTTTTCAATAGCTCCTTATCAAATGTATATCCTATTTCAAGGCTTTTGAGACGTAAAAGGTCGTTAGGCACACGCCAGAAGTCAGATGCAGCACGGTTATTTGCCGTACGTTCGATCGACAGGCGAGGATAATCCCCTTTGTAGAATTTCATTCCATGACTTTGGTATGCTTCAGGGTCGCGCGGGTTATAGCGGTTCAGGTGATGCTCCATTACTCCTCCATTGCTATAGAATTCGTATGCCAATTCATTATTCAATCCTCTTGTGCCTCCAAACTGTCCGGTAAATTGTATGTTAAAATCAAATCTGCGATATCTCAAACCTAATGCAAGTGATGCGAAATTATTGGACTCGTTGTCTCCAAGATATACCATATCCTCGGTATTTATTACACCATCGCCATTCTGATCTTTATACATAATATCGCCCGGACGTACAACTTTACCCGCTACATCAAATTGTGAAGGAGTATCGGGATTGTCGATATCAGCTTGCGAGAAGAAGCCTATTGCTTCGTAGCCAAATACGTTTCCGATGCTGCGCCCTGTTACTTGCTGATAGTCCCAGTATGGTGTGATTTCGTTCATTTCCACAATTTTGTTTTTTGATGTGGAGAACATGCCTGAGATCATGTATTCGAAGTCTTTACCAATATTATCACTATAACTGATCCCGAGTTCCAGACCTTTATTATCCACTTTTCCTGCGGGATAGAGCGGAAGCCTGATACCCATAAGCAAACTCTTGTTGCGGTCAACCATAATATCCGAGTTCTTCTCCATAAAGACATCGAATGAAAGACTTAACTTATCTGATAAGAATTTTCCATCGATACCGATATTTGCTTTTCTTACTTTTTCCCATGTAACCTCTTTCTGGGCAAGGACGTCTTCGTACCATCCGTCAAGCCCTGTAGCTGATTGTCCCATATTTATACCACCATCTTTTACATATCTTTCGAGGTACATGAAATAACCACCCATGTCATCATTTCCTGTAAGTCCGTATGAAGCTCTTAGTTTGAGGAAGTTTATCAATTTATTTCCTTTAAGAAAATCTTCTTCTGACAAAATCCAACCAACGGATACCGCAGGAAAAAATCCAAACTTATTCTTAGGAGGCATTTGCTCCGAACCTTCATATCCGGCAGTGAATTCTGCTAGATAACGATTTTTATAAGCGTAAGAAATACGGGTGTTAAGACCTCTGTATTGACGGGCTAGATTGGAATTGTTTTCTTGTGAGATCTGGCGTTGAGAATAGCCCAGTAAAGCATATATCGTATTATCTCCTATCTGTTTAGTATAATCAAGACTAAACTTCAAAGCCATTGTGCGTGTTGATCCCGGATAGCTACCACCAGTCCCCATTTGAGTATCTTTGCCTGTTGGCGTATAACTTAAATTACCCTTAGAGTCGTATACCGGAGAGTAAGTCCCATCTTCATTTTTAGTCGTATTCAGACTATAAACCTGAAATGTTTTGTTGCGCGTTGTTTCCTGATCGAACCAATTATCGAACGCAAATTCTCCCCACAGGTTAAGGCCTTTAGTTATAATATCCAAATCATATTTTGCCTTCACTGTAGTAAATATATTGCGGATATAGTACTGCGTATATCCCTGTTTGTTCAATAGTCCATATGGGTTATTTGTTATATCCTTTGTTCCTGCAATACTTCCATCCGGCATAAAAACGGGGAACGCATTTGGAGGAGTGCGGTATAGTGACTGGAAAATACGAGATGTATAGCCATCACGTTCGCCCGGAGAGTTTCTTTGCTCTTGTCGTGCGGATAGATCAAGGGATAACAATAATTTGCTTGTAGCCTGGATATCAACATTGGAACGAAGGGTAAACATGTTGAAGTTAGCATTCGTATTGTATTGATTAGCATCTTTGTCAACCTTAAACATACCGTCGCTATTTGTATAGCCCAACGAAACAAAATATTTGGCAAATTTATTACCTCCTCTTACATCGACGCTGTAACGCTGTTGCCATACATCATCTTTTACATAGTCGTTGTACCAGTTATTATCCGGATATAAATAACGATCCATTTCATCATTGTATATCCCTTGTGCAGCAAGACGGTATTTCTCTAAAACTGCTGACGAATATTCGGGTTTGAAAGCATTGAGTTGTTCTTGTGTACGGGTTCCGTCATCATAGTCATTCCATTGAGCTTCATTATACAATTGCGCATAATTGTAAGCATTCAGAAATTTTGGTTTAGTTGTAGGAGATTTCACTCCGGCTCGCATATTGAAAGAAATTTTTATTTTTCCTTCATTTCCCCGTTTTGTTGTTACAAGGACTATTCCATTACCACTCCTCAAGCCATATTGAGCAGCAGCGGCAGCATCTTTCAATACTGTTATCGATTCTATTTCGTTAGGGTCGAGAAGTGAAAAGTCTCTCTCATAACCATCTATTATAAATACAGGAGTATTGTCATGGTTGCTCAGAGTTCTTCTTCCGCGAAGCAACGTCCTTGAACCTTCATTTCCGGGTTCACCGTTTGACTGGAGAACCATCAGTCCCGGTAAATATCCGGCAAGACGCAAATTATTACTTACTATCGGATTGTTTTCTACGGTAGCCCCACTTATATGCGATACTGCAGCAGTAATGTTTTGTTCTCTTCGCTTACCGTAAAGGATGTTCACCAGATTGTTTTCATTCTCTCCTGAATAGATACTGAGATTGATAACCAATTCGGATTCACCATTGTAAGAGACTTTCTGAGAAATAAATCCCTCTTTTACGACAATGAGTTCCTCTTTCGGTTCTATTCTTATAGAGAATATCCCCGATTTATCAGTTTTTGTATCCTTATCCATACTACTAGTTTGCACAATAGCATTTTCTATGGGTTTGCCTTCGCTGGTAAGGACTTTCCCCTTAACATTTACCGATTGGGCAAAAACAGATACTACAAAAAACTGGAAAACAGTAATCAGCAACAAGAACAGGGCTCTCGCTGGATACCCTTTCCTTCTCATTTTCCTTTTTTGTTTTGTGTGATTTTCCATTCCTTATTAGATTAAAGTTTATTATTCGTTTCAAATTTTAGAATACTCGTTTGCTGTAGGTTGTCATTGTTATTTCAATTATAAAACAGTCTATCTCTTGGTTGACTTCGGATAATCTTCACCCTTGTCCGGTACTCGTCAGATGTTGTATACCGGCAAAACTATTTCAATAAGAGATTTATAATCAGCGTATTTACCTAAATTGAATAGATAATGCAATCTGTGAAGTGTTTTTCTTTTTTATTTTATTCAATACTAATTTCTTTAGAGCTAATTAATTTTATCAAAGGTTTTGTTACGCTGTCAGGCATCTTTACCGATTCTATTTTCCCTCCTATAACATCGTCGAGAACAATAGCATGCCTTCCATCGGATTCTTCATAGTTTATCGTACAATTTTTTAATAGTATATTTTTTGCATGGCGGAACCAGAAACCATATGCAGGTTGTATCTTAAGGTCATTCACATTATAACGTCCTACCCCTATTTCTGGAGGAGATGCATTGGAATCTTCTGAAGGATGCCCGCCTTTTACCAAAAGGTTCACATTGTTAAATTGGATATTGGTGATATATCCTGTATGCTTCCCATTTGGTAATGTGAAATTCAGTCCACCTTCAACAACATCCGAATCAGGCAATTTATATCCCGCAATGATAGGAGTAGCCTTATTTTGCTTTCCACTATACGGAGCCCAACGTTTCCCGCTGTGGGAACTTCCGCCATAAACTTCTGTGATATCTATATCATTAATGATAATATTTTCGACCGATCCAATATTTGAATTTGTACACAGCAGTTCTTTTCTTATCGACTCTCCTTCTTTGAATGTAAACATCTGTACATCTGCGCCTATAACACGCCCGCGGTTTGATATGGAGATGAAAAACGGAGCTCTTGTACGCAACATCTTCGACCGAGAATGGATTTTACCGGTACGGCCTGAATTCAGATATACATTTTTGATATTTGCACCATCATTAGTCGAGATAGAAAATCCGGCCTTGTTTGATCCTAATACATAAATATTGTCGACATATACATCCTGAATATCGTCAGCCGTTTCAGAACCTATCTGAAACAGGTTGCAATTTGTGTCACCTATAATATTGCGAACGGTATAATCTTTAACCGGGCGGGTAAATCCTAATGAACAGTCGGAGCCCAGCTTTACGATATCATCGGAGCTCATCTTCGAATAAATATTTACAGCCGCCACATGGCTGCATGCCATGAAGTCGTATATATCTCGTGCATTCCCGTTGTAATATTTTCCGAGATAGGTATCGTGAACATTCAGGCTATCTGTTCCTGTAGCCAAAAGAACAAAATGGCCGCCTCTGTCGAGATGGAGTATATTATCCAGTTCGAAATTTTTCTTTCCACCCTCATCTATATAATATGGTTCATCTTTATCCGGATCATACCACATGTCTTTACCTATATTATAACCACCAATCTCAATATTCTTACAAAGCTTGAATGTAAACATCTTATCGGCACGCTTTTCAGGTGAGTTTTTCATTACTCCATCAGAGTTTACAAGGCTTCCGTTCCCGGAAATACGTCCATTTCCAAATATCTTTATATTTTCCTGCCTCTCGGCGAAGAACATAACATTACGGAAAAATGTATGTCCTACATCCTGCTTGGTCAGCCAGTTTTCAGGATTAGCATACGGACGTGGATCAGTCGGGGAAAGCCCGGCACGATAATCCCTGTCGCTAAACCATGTGGCTTCGGGAGCGTCTTGCCCAAGTAAGCCTTTGATAGTAGCACTTTTATCTACATGTAGCCAAACATTGCTTTTAAGATGTGCAGTACGCACCATATAATTGCCATCAGTAAATGATAATATACCTCCACCTATTGCATTTATATGGGAAATAGCTTTGTTTATCGCCTCGGTATCATCCGTTTTATCATCACCTTTAGCTCCGAATGTTTTCACATCGAATTTACCGGAATAGAAACTGATTGTATTTGATTCTCCCTTATGGGCACCATCTTTGACAAGAAGCTTAAACATATACATTGTATTCGGGGTAAGATTGTCCGTAATAAGCCTACCCGATGTGGCATTCACATTTTTAGCTACAGTCCATTTCTTCCCTTTATCCACCGATTGCATTAAAACTATATTTGCTTCATTTCTTGGAGCAGACCATCTTAGTTCAGGTTTAAGAAAAAGGGCTTTATCTTCTTTATATGTGAAATCACGAGGCATATCGTGACGAAAATCGGATATTGTATTTACAACTTTTACTGTTGCCGAACTCATGTTCGTCATCTTGCTTTTATATACTTGTGGCTCGGTAGTAGTATAATCCGACTGAAAAACGTAATCGCCTGTTTTACTTAAGACTACACCCTTTATACGTATTCTGAGATCGATCGCATTCAAAGGTCTCAGGTCAATATCAGAGAAAGTCAGTATCTGCCCTTTGTCTCCATTCTGAGTAATATCTACAGTTCCGACTTTCTTATACGAATAGTTTGTTCCTGTCTTACCTATCGACTGATAAGGTAAATTCCGTAAAGAAACTTCTCCCCGTCCAATAACATCCACTGTAGTATTGTCCAAAGTTGCATTTATTCCTTTTGGTATATATATATTAATTACAGCTTTAGGGGTACGTTGTCCTGCTACAAAATCGAGAGTTATATCTCCACTGGTATTGGCAGTCATATTGTTTCGATGAAGAGAGAGAGATGGCGAAAGAGCTGCTTTTTCTATATTTATTGTATAAGCCTTCTTTTTGCCCTGAGATTTAACTTCAAGTATGTCTCCCGAAGCCAAAACTCCTTCCGTCTTTATTTCTTTCTTACTGTTATATACAGTATAATCAAAATATCCTCCTGCTAACACCTGTATTTGTTTCTTAATATTATCAACAGTTAAGCCGGTTGAAACCAGACCTTCGTCTTTCGGTGTGTCTACTGTGAATGAGTAAGTCGTTCCGTCGGCCAATAATATATTATTGTCGTTGATTGTAATAATATTAGGAGATTCGGGAGATTCGACTATAAAAGCATTTTTATTCTGGGAAATGATATTTCCACTCAGAATAAAAGCAATAGAAAATAAGGTTAAAAATTTATGTTTCATTTCGCAATAAATATATGTATAAAATTGTACAGCAATATTATTCCAATTATTAAAATAGCACTTGTAAGAATCTTCCAAATTGTTGCAAATTTATTCCAAAGTCTGTTTTTGATAAATTATCTTATAACTCAGCAAATAAACCCCAATATAATGGCAATATCTCCGAAATAAGTTGGACTCTGAAAGGGGATAAAACTAGAGTGTATATATTTAATTATGTTAACATTTCAAGATTGACAAAAGCAGATTATTTAGAATAGGGAATATCAAATAACCCGTGGTGCATTTAGACAATACAAGTTTTTAAATTGTTAATATTCTTGTTATTTAGTTTGTTTATGAGTTGTATAACCGTCAGAGCCATAATCTTAGAGCCTGTTTTTGAATCCGTCAAAAGATTTGGCATAATTCCTGCGAATCATAAACTGATCACATAGTTGAGGCTACCTTCCGGTTTATTGGATTACTTTGATATACTGAAAGTAGAGGACAGCAAGGCACAGATCAAGATTTACTTGGAAGAAAAGAACAACCTGGATAATCCTCTGTATGAAAGCAAAGGTTTTTATCCTCATGTATTAGTGAATGATTTTCCTGTGCGGGTCAAGGCTTTGTTGTTAGACCTGCGCCGTCGCCGATGGATTCATAAACAGAGCGGGGACTATCTCAGCCGGGACTTTAAGATAGTAGCCGAAGGCACCCGTATCACGCAAGAGTTTGCCTCTTTTTTAAAAGGATTACACCGATAATACGGCATTAAGCTGTAAGGGCATCGGCGAGTTCTATGGATTGGATGGCAATTTATACGAACGTCAGTACCGGGATCATCTAAGCGGTTACCGCCTTTGGGACCAATTGTCTCATGCTACCGATTGGATACTCTATGAAAAGAATACAGGCAGTTATGTGGGCATCGATGAAGTGGCTCTTTCAAGAGGCGAACTTTATACCATCCTGATCAACAAAGAAGCCAAGGGCAAGAAAGGCTCTATCATCGCTATCATAAAAGGAACTGATGTCAAAACGGTCTGTAATGTGCTTTTAAAGATGTCCCGCAGACGAAGGTTCCAGGTCAGGGAGATAAGCCTGGATATGGCTCCCAATATGGAGTTGATAGCTAAAACCTGCTTCCCCACCGCTAAAAGGGTTATCGACCGCTTTCACGTACAGCAGTTAGCTTTCGATGCTGTTCAACAGATGCGTATAAAAGCCCGTTGGCAGGCTTTGGACAGGCAAGCCGTAGATATGGCAGTAGCTAAAGCAAAAGGTGAACGATACATCGCCCCGACTTTTGAAAACGGAGATTCTCTTAAACAGCTTTTAGCACGCAGCCGTTACCTCTTGTTCAAGAAAGAATCCCTGTGGACTCAAACACAGAAGCAAAGAGCGGAGATCCTGTTCAGGGAATACCCCGATATTAAAAAAGCTTATTGTTTGGCTATGCAGCTTGGATTGATCTACCATCAGGCTAAGACCAAGGATGTGGCTTTAACACGGCTGGCAAGGTGGTATGATCAGGTCGATAAATCAGGATTCCTCTCTTTCGGGACAATAGCCAGGACTATACAAACACATTACCTGAATATTATTAACTTTTTTGACAGACGTTCTACCAACGCGGCAAGTGAATCGTTCAATGCCAAAACAAAAGCAATCCCTCAGCTTTTTACGTTGATCCATTTTTTGCCATTTTCACAGGGTTGCCCTAAAAAGAAAAATCCCTGAAACTGTCTATTTTTCAGGGATTTGCTTCGTTTTGCTACTCTTCTTAAGAGGTGCCACCAGAAAGAGAACCTTAACTGTATCTCTATTGATAGTCAACCTTTTATATTTTTTTAAATTTGGAATCCCACACGATTTAGCACACGATTATTTTTCATCGTTCTGCTCGCTATTTGCATGATTTCTGTTGTAAAGGTAGGAAAAAGTCGGGAAATGAGGGCTATTTTAAGGGTGGAAATTAGCAGAAAGAACCTTTTTGCCCTGTACACAAGGCAAAAATACCACACTCTTGTTTCGTGCATAGGACGAAATGGAGATGTTAGTAACTCATAATGTGGGTGTTGTTAGGTCGTTTGAATTGGGGGAAAACTCCAAGTGAAAATCGAATGTGTATTGTGTTTTCATCTTGTCCGAAATTATTGCTTTTTTTCGGACAAAACAGAGTATTGAGATGAGTTGAGGGTGTTTTTGTTCTATCGACAAAACAAAAATACGCCATTTCCGTTTTGCGTATAAAACAAAAGAGGCTTTTATCACTCACTTGTTAGGCAAATCACTCCCAATATATTCCTCTACTCATTTAGTTGACTTGCGCAGTTCTTGCGCGTTGACTCGTATGGTGACTTGTGCAGTAGAAAAGAATTATTGTTTCTAAAGGAAGCATCTATAGACTTAAAAATTAGAAAGATTGCTATATATCCAAACTTTTGCATATCTTTGTAACCACCGTAACTGTTACGGATGTAACAAAGATAAAGAGCATGAAGTTTTATAACAGAATAAGTGAACTGGCCGAGCTGAAACGGATACAAAACTTATCGTTCAGCGACCACTCCCGTCTAACTGTAGTAACAGGAAGAAGAAGGATTGGTAAAACGAGCCTCATCATGAAATCGGTCGAGGATTTACCGACTGTCTATCTGTTTGTCGGCCGTAAAAGCGAAGCAACGCTCTGTTCGGAGTTTATTCCGATTGTCAGTCAATCACTCGACACATTTGTTCCTGCAGAAATACGCACCTTCCGATCATTGTTTCAATATCTAATGGAGCTGGCTTCACAAAAATCGTTCAATCTCGTTATTGACGAATTTCAGGAGTTCTACAATATCAATGAATCGGTATATAGCGATATGCAGAATATCTGGGACACCTATCGAAAAAAAACCAAAATGAATCTGATTGTGTCCGGCTCTATTTATTCGTTGATGCAGAAAATATTCCAAAACAATAAAGAACCTCTATTTGGTAGAGCGGACAATATTATTAAGCTTTCAGCTTTTGATTTAACCACGCTAAAAGAAATTATGCGTGATTACAATCCAAGTTACACTAATGATGACTTACTCGCACTCTATACATTTACAGGTGGGGTTCCCAAGTATGTTGAGTTATTTTGCGATAACATCACATTGAGTATAGATGAAATGATTTCATTTATGGTTCGGGAAAATTCTCCCTTTACCGATGAAGGGAAAAACCTATTGATAGAAGAGTTCGGAAAAAATTATGCGACCTACTTCTCTATCCTAAGTGCCATCTCGGGAGGTATCAATACACAACCCGAAATAGAAGCTGCATTAGGAGATAAAAGCATTGGTGGACAAATCAAGCGATTGATTGAAGATTACAATATCATTATTCGCCAACGGCCTATATTAGCAAAAGAAGGAAGTCAAGCCGTGCGATATGAAATACAAGATAATTTTATCCGTTTTTGGTTCAACTATTTCGACCGCCATCGCTCACTGATAGAGATAAAGAACTTTATTGGTTTACAGGCTATCATCAAAGCTGACTATCCAACTTATTCCGGTATCATGTTGGAAAGATACTTCAAACAGCAGCTTGCCGAAAGTTTCCAATACCGCGCCATTGGCTCATGGTGGGAGCCTAAAGGTAATCAGAACGAAATTGATATTGTTGCCCTGAAATTGGAGAAAAACCAAGCAGTAGCAGCAGAAGTAAAGCGACAAAAGAAAAATTTCAAACCAGAACTATTGGCAGCAAAGGTGGAACATCTTAAAAATAAGCTATTGCCTAAGTATCAGATTGAGATGGTTTTTTTGTCGTTGGAAGATATGTAGATTTCTTAATTATCAACATGTTACACTGATATTTACTTAACCTCGTGTCTAAAAGAAGTTAAAGTCCTACTTTAATGGGGCGTAAATGGGAAGTATTAGCATCCTCTGCTTTATTATTGAGAAAAATTCCGCTATTCGCTTTTTTAATCCGTTTTTTTTGTACTTTTGCTCTCTGAAAGTTTGCATAGTCCTAAAATTATGATAGAGAAAGTGTCTATAGAAAATGTCTTGTCATTTAGAGATGAAGAGACTTTGAGTTTCGTCGCCAAGAAAGAAAGAAGCGAGAAAACTAGTAATCAGCTATACAACTCAGTGGAGTTAGTCAATGGTGTTCCTCTTCTGAAGTGTGTGTTTTTCTTTGGTAATAATGGTGCTGGTAAATCCAATTTTATATTTGCTCTAAGAAACTTTGCGGAGTTGGTCTCATCTTTCAAGAAAAAACGTAATGAAAAAATCCCATATGCTCCTTTTGAATTTGATGACCAAACTAAAAAATCACCTTCAAAAATGTCAATATCTTATCATATTAAAGATATTAGATACACATATCGAGTTGATTGGGATGAAAATTATATTCGATATGAAAAATTAGAAAAAAAAATAGGACGTGGCAAAGATCGATGCATATATGAAAGGTTTTACAACGAAATGCAAGACACTACAGAGATTATTTTTTCTGATGCAAGTATTGATGATGATACTCGTTATCAGTTAAAGCATAGCACTATCTCTAACACCACTGTGTTGTCTGTCATAAGCGAGCTTAATGTACCTTGTACTGTTTTAAAAGATAATTTTGATTTTTTCGATAGTTCCCTAAATGTAACTCCAATGCGTGGGATATCGTTAACAGGAGGACTCCCAGTTGGGAGGAGTGCAAAGGAGGTTGTTTGCAAAGAGGTTATACTTGGTTTGATTAATGATATTGGTATCAATATAGTTGATTTTGACATAGTAAAACATGAGCTTCCTAAGGAGCTATTGGAGAAATTGAATTCTATTTTCACATCAGAAGAAATAGAAAAAGAGCGCTATCAAGAAGTAGCAACTTTTATTCATCATACTGAAAAATATGGGAATAAATTATTATCAGAGAGTGCTCAATCTGATGGTACCTTGGCTATTATAAAATTAATGATAGCTTTCTACCATACAGCCATAGATGGCGATTGTACAATCTTAGATGAAGTTACAGTTGGAATCCAACAAAAAGCTTTTAGTCGGTTATTGAAATTCTTTTTAAACATAGCAGGTAGATCGCAGCTAATTTTTGCGTCATATGATTACAGTTTATTGGAATTTGAATATATGCGTAGAGATTCGGTAAGGTTCTTCTCTAAAAACTTGGACGGGGTTTCATCTGTACAAACAATAAACTTGAAAAATGTACATAAGAACCTCAATTTTCGCAAATACGTTTTACAGAACAACAAATGGGGACAATTACCCCAGATGTGCGATGATGATACTTGGGTGGAACATTTAGATAAATATCGAAATAAAATATATCATTTGCAATAAAACAAGATAGCGGTAAAATTTAAAAGAATATCCAAATTGGATATTCTTTTTTTGTCATAAATGTGTCGTAATTGAGGTTATTACCGCTATTAAGTATTTTTAACATACGAAAGCTTGTGTGTTAGAAATGTTTTTTTGAATCTTTGTGAATATTAACATAAAAATGTAAATAGAAAATATATTCAAATGAGCGTAACAAGCATTTCTTCCAAAAACAAAAATCTTCTTTGGGCAGTATCTGCCGGAAGATGTGAATATGCAGGATGCAATAAGGTTCTGCACACAGACATTCTGACTAACAAAAAGTGTAATAGTGCATACATAGCCCATATTGTTGGCGATGAGTCGACCGGGCCACGAGGAGATGTGAAACGGTCAAAGCTATTAGCAAATGACATTAATAACTTAATGCTACTTTGTGATACACATCACAGAATGGTAGATGCGGATGAAATTACATATACTGAATCCTATCTTCTTGAAATGAAACGACAACATGAAGAACGCATCAAGCGAATAACGGATATCGCTCCCAATATGTCCAGTGAAATAATTCTATATGGAGCAAATATAGGGGTTAATAACTCTCCTTTGTCCTATCAATCGGCAAATGAAGCGTTGTTATACGATTATTATCCTGCAAGCGATTATCCGATTGAGTTGGGATATAAGAATGCTTCTTTAACAGATGATATGGACGCTTATTGGATCACTGAAGAAGCTAACCTTTTTACGCAGTTCAATCTGAAAATAAAGCCACGATTGATGCAAGGCAATACTGACCACTATTCGGTGTTTGCAATTGCTCCGCAACCATTGCTTATAAAGTTCGGAGTATTATTAAACGATCTGAATAATGTCAAAGTATATCAGAAACACAGAGAGCCTTCTACATGGAAATGGCAAACTGCTTCTTCTGATATTGAATATATTCTTCGCGAACCAGACGACAAAACGAAAGTTCCGGTTCTTGTATTTAGCATGAGTGCGACAGTAACATATGATAGAATACAAAAAGCGTTGGGGAATAATACAAGTATATGGGAAATCACCATAAACGGTGCTCCTCACAACGATTTTTTAAAAACTGAAGCATTGCTGTCTGATTTTCGTCGAACTGTCCGACATGCTTTCGATAAGATCAAATCATATCACGGTTATACGGGATTACATATTTTCCCAGCTATGCCCGTTTCTGCATCCGTTGAATTGGGTCGAGTTTGGATGCCCAAAGTCGATATGCCAATGACGATATATGATGCGAATAAGGAGAAGAACGATTTTTACAAGACAATAACAATAAAATAAATAGATATGCTTACGCAAGAAGAAAAAAAACAATTCAGCGAGATTTTAGAAACACTCGGCGAAACATTGGACATCACAGAAACCCAATATAAAGCCGCAGTTAGTAGTTATGGCGCAGTAGGCGAATGGTTGGCGAAGCCGGAATCATCACTTGCTCCATATAAACCGATCATTCGTCCGCAAGGCTCATTCATGCTTGGAACGATGATTAAGCCCGTTTGTGAAGATGACGATTTGGACATTGATTTAGTATGTGAATTGACAGGAAAAAATCCGCAGTGGACACAATATCATCTTAAACAGGCGGTCGGGAATAGGCTCAAAGCTAACGAAACTTACAAAAATATGCTTGACGAAGAAGGGAGAAGATGTTGGACATTGATGTATTCCGATAGTGCCAATTATCACATGGATATACTACCGAGCCTTGTTTGTAACGGGTATAATACTGTACTTGAAAAGGCTTTTTCGGCTACAGCGTTGGACAAAGATTACGAATCATTGGCAATACGTATAACAGATAATAAACACAGCAACTATTATACTGATACGGTTGCTGAAAATTGGATGAAAAGCAATCCATTCGGTTATGGTAGATGGTTTTTCAATGCAGCCGATGTTACCTCACTGCGTAAATCCATAATATTGTCGGAAGCTATAAGCCCCGTACCAAAGTATAATAAAGAAAAATTACCGCTCCAGCGAGTTGTTCAAATTCTGAAACGACATCGAGATATGATGTTTAACGGAGATGAACACAAACCTATTTCCATTATTATTACAACTTTGGCTTCAAGAGCATACAACAAAGAAACTTCTATCATAGATGCGCTGACAAATGTAGCCGCCAATATGAATAACTATATTGAAAGCCGTTATGACCCAAATACAGGTAAGATTGTAAAATGGATTCCGAATCCGGTAAATCCCGAAGAAAACTTTGCTGACAAATGGGTGGAACATCCTCAAAGGGAAAAGAATTTCTATAAATGGCTCGACCAAGTTGAATCAGACGTACAAGCCATTGTTCAAAAACGAGGGTTGCAATATATAGCCGAAGCAATGAAAAAGCCTTTTGGAGAGCAGGCTGTTACAAAGACGTTCTCTACTTTAGGCGAAAGGAATCGTAATCTTCGGGAAAGTGGGGTGTTAAAAATGGCAGCAGGTACAGGTATTCTTAGCACAGTAGGTAATGTAGCCGCAGCCGCACATAATTTTCATGGTAATGACTAAAAAGAAACGAATTTCGGTACATGCTCAAGGGGGAATGCTTCGGCATCTTTTCCCTGATTCTACTTTGAAAATCGTTGGATATGATAAAGGGCTAATTTGGGAAGGAAAGCTTCAACCAACTAATTTAAGCATAACTTACAATATTAAGGTAGAGTATAATATAGGATGCAACCCTAATATATATGTACTTAGTCCAAATCCCTTGCCTTTGGCTAAGGATGCGACTAAACTCCCGCATACCTATAATCACGAAAAACAGCACTTATGCTTGTATCATAGGCTCATGAATGAATGGAATGAACGTAAAATGATTGCAAAAACAATTATTCCGTGGACGAGCGAATGGCTGCTTCATTATGAGATTTGGGTAACCACCGGTACTTGGCATGGTGGTGGAATACATTAAACGTGGTTTATAAAGTCAACCATAAAGTGAGAAAACGACTTTAAGCAAGAATCAATCCACTTGCATTGTTTGGATTGAAAAGCAAATTTTGAAAGTTATGGCTAAAAAAGTTACAGGTAAAGCCGCTGCTTCTGCCGCTTCGAAAGTTTTGAGAGATGGAAGAACAAGTGCTACGAGCAAAACTGCTGCCGGAAGCGCACTTTCTCAAAGAGAAAAAAGCAGTAAAAAAGGGAAGTAAATTTATTATTAATTTTAATTTTTATATTTATGTCAACAACTAAAATGTTTGGAAGCTCATTTTCTGAAACAGAAAAGCGAGCTGTGTGGAACAAGGGTATAGTTATTTCTGGATATGATCCAGATGAAGTACGAAAAGATAGATGTGGTGCATGGATCCATTATGACAAATATGGGGATACAACAGAAAACGGTTATGGGTGGGAGATTGATCACATTAAGCCAAAATGCAAAGACGGCACAGATAATTTATCAAATCTACAGCCTCTCCACTGGCAAAACAATAGAGCAAAAGGAGATGATTACCCAGCTAATGATTATTGTGTAGTAAGTGCATCAAAGTAGTTTTTATTATTCGATAAATTAATTTGGAAATAATTATGAACAGAGAAAAGGATTGACAAAAAATGTCTGTTTTTATCAATCCTTATATTCTCACTTTTTAGATTTGTTAAACACCTCTCTTATGGAAAGGCTGAATAAAGCAATGCTTTTAGGAGATTTACTCTTTTCGTAAACGAAAAGGAAGAAATCTTCTAAAAGCCAAAGGCCTTGGCATTGCTGTTTCAGACTTGAAATATACCTTGTTTCACAAATATAAAATGGATTATCCCTGTCGAAATCCCCGTTTGGGCTTCTTCTTTTTTCTTTTCATCGGAATTTGATCCTCCTCTTTATTGGCATCAGGAGTAAGCAATCCCAATGCAGAAGACAAGCCCAAATCAGGGAGATTGAAACTTTGCTTATCTTCAATATCGTTTGAAAGGTTGTCGTCTTGTTTATATGCAACCTTGTTTTCATTCGGTTCGTCCTGCTTATCTGCATATAAGCCTGTTTGCATATCTGTGTTTTTTCTTTCATTGGAAATCTGGCGTTCTTGCATATTAAGTTGTTCGAAGAGACTGCCGTTCTTCATCGTGTTGCAGTATTCAAAGGTTTCAGTTAGTTGGCGTTGGTAGCCGAATAGTTTATCAAATCCCTGTTCTGCTTGTTGGAACAGGTTCTTCCTGTCGAAACCGCCCTTAACCGTTCCTCTCTTGGTGTTCTTGTGGTTGGTAAGCGGGGATAACTTCTTTTTGTTGGATTGGTCTTTACGGCTCACAATCAAATGACAATGCAGATTCAGGTTATTATCTGACCTGTTTCGGTCGAAATGTATCTTTCCGTAAAACTTTATATCCTCTGCCGATAGTCCTTTGTTGTAGTTCTTGGCATATTCGGGAATAACCACTTCACGGATATACCGTTTCATGGCTTCGGCTTGTTCCTGTTCGGTATTACCCATTACCCGAAGCTCCTTTTCTGACGGGCTGACATGGATAGCATAAAACTTGGCATCTGTTTTCATTAGTTGCCCTATATTGCTGTCTATATCTTTTATAACCTGTGATTTATAGATATTATCGTCTGTCAGATTGAAAAAGCCCTCTGTATAGATTCCTTGCTCCATGCGTTCCATGTCCTCATGTTCCAAATAATTACATAGCTTTCGGCTACTGCCTGCATTATTATATGTGCCTTTGGACGGTGGCGGGAAATCTATGTTCATGAGTTATTGGCTTATCAGGTCGTTAATCTCGGTTCTTAGGTTCTCTTTGCGTTTGCCGTCCATTACTCCGCATGTTGCCAGTTCCGAATAAAGGGAAATCAGTTTCAATAACTTCTGATTGTTTCTTTGCTGGGTTTGGATTTGCTTATTTATAGCATTGGAATGGCTATCAATAGTAGCAGATAGTTTATCAAGGCTTGCGGACTGGTTATTTATTACTACTGCTATTTTGCCGAAATGCTCGTCTAACTTTTTCAGAACATTGACAAGGTTATCTTTTGAGGTGTTTATTTCTAAATTTACTTTTTCCGTTAGGATTCCGACAGCCGTATCGAACTTAACGGCTATTGAATGGCTTGTTCGTATCATCGGGTTGAGTTGTTCTTCTTCGTAGTGGCGAATGAAACGGATAATATCATCCTGCCGTTTGTTAATCTTGGATAGTTCTGATTTTACCGATTCGGGAGCATCCGCAGGGTTGATATGTGCCTTGTCGATGTACCCGAATGCCAGCTTTACAACTTCACTCTTTTTCAGCGAATAGCGTTTACATATCTTTTCTACTAAACGCCCTGTTTCCTTGTCTATGGAAACAGTAGTATATATAATCTTTTGGGCTTCATCTTTCATGATAATTACTTTTTAATGGAATTTCATGTTATTAAAAGTCTGATAATTAGCGATAAATACAAAAGGCTAATTATTGGACTAATTATAGCGGTTTAGTATAAACCGCTAAAGCCGAAGGCTTTGCCCCGCAGGGCAAGAGGAAGAACAGGACGAAGTCCAGTTCCCTCTTGCTTAATTTAGCAAAACAAACAGAGCCGATAAGCGAGGTTGTTTCTGCTAAATGCGGAGCCATTACTTGAAGGCGTAAACTAAAAACAAGCCTTCATCATTTGCCTTATTCTGCTTAAAACATAAAATGCAGAATCATTCATCTTTTTCATCATTATTATCTGTCGGATGCTTCTTTTCAAACTGCTGATAGGTTTGAAAATCCATATGCTCACGAACAAAAGCGCGGACATCTTTTACTCGGTAATAGGTCTTATGAGCTATCATAAAGAAAGGCAGTTTTTTACTAGAACGATACCGCTGGAGCGTACGATATGACACTTTTAAGAGAAATGCTAAATCTTGGTTATCCAACAGTTTTTCATCTTCGTCAAATACTTCTTTGGTGTTGATAAGCGATTTCAGGTCTTGACCTATATCGTTCAACTTCTTGGATAGTTTACCCATCCATTTTTCGAAATCTTCATTATCTATATACATAATTTGCTTCGTTTTACTTATTAAACATTCAATTTATCAATGCATTGACGAAGCAAAGCTCGGCAGAACGGAGTAATTAAAATAGGGGAATCCCTATGGACTCCCCTGTAAAATATTTGTAAAAAGCTCATATACAGCAAATTGTAAACCAATTATTTTTCATCTTGTTTTACGACTTGCTTTTATTATTAGATTTCTCAGATAATCTAATGCTCTGGTTAGATTAAATGGTTTACGGCTAAATACTCTCTTTTTAGATTTATAGATACTTCCGAAATTGAAATTAAAAGCTTGTTCCAAAGCTTCAGAGATAAGGATAAGCGGGGCAGGATTCCCCTCTTCATTAAGGAACTGCCTGGATAGTTCAAATGAGACAGCAAACTCTCCCATACTATCAATCCCCAAGCCCTCTTTGGGCTTAGGGACAAAATAGACCTTTGATTTACAGGGTTTAATGCTATTATTAACGAATAAGGGTACTTGCAGAAATGTGAGTTTCAGCAAGTCAATTTCTGATTCAAGGAATAAGGTTGCTTTTCTAAGGTAGGCAAATTTCAGGGCATTTTCCCCCCTGCTCGTGTTGATAAAAGGTTTGTAAAGCTACTAACTCAATACGAGTAAAACTCAGCATCCGAAAGACTTCTATATTATTTTCGGATTGGCTGACTCTTCTTAGCTGTTCTATAAAGCACCCATAGGCATTTTGCATTTCTTCGTTTGCTACTTGTGAAGGTTCAGATAATAAACTGAACAATCTCATTTTTAATAATTCATTCATAAGCATAAATTTTAATGGTGAATATTATAATCAGACCGAAGTCCTATTTTATGCTGAATGATAATTTAAAAATTAAATATGTTGGGTTGAAGAAAGGTTCTTTGTTAAGAACTTACGCAATGAGCTAACCGAGTAAAAGACACATCCTTGATTCTGTTGTTCTAATTGGTTTATTGTCATAGATGAAGCAGCCCACACTGCAGATAAGCACGTAATTCCGACTCTTTTACATTCCACAACATCGGAAATTGCATCACCGACATAAACCATTTCATTTAAGTGTAAATTGTAGTTATTAAGTAAGTGTTTAATTGCTTCGGATTTTCTATTTCTCTCGGCAGAACCTGTCTCAATCCTATCAAAAAATTGTTCCATACCAAATTGCTGTAATGTAATATCACAGCTTATCTTTCCTTTTCCTGTTATTAGAGCAACAGGAATATGTCTATTTTTCAGTTCGTTAATCAGTTCTATTATGCCGTCAAATGGCTGAGGACATAATACATGCATTTTTTTGTAGATAGTATAAAAATCGTTCAATGCCGCTTCCCAATTATTGCCCGGAACAATTTGCTTTATCATACCTTCCTCGTCTAACCCAAAAGCCTGTATAATATCTTCTTCTGAAAGCTCATGCTGCGTATATGGCTTCACAGCCATTTTAAAAGCTTTGATACATAGTGGGATTGTATCTCCAATGGTACCATCCAAATCAAACGCGACCAATTTAATCATTGTCTTTTTCTCCTTTTATTGTAAATCTATAATTTTACTGGAAAACATTTCCATACAGCAAATATATACCTTGTTTTAAGGAAAATTAGGGTAATATTTTTCGTTATATATGTACATCTTCTCTATTATGCGTATATTTACAACATGAAACGAGAAAACTTACATCAGCCGTTTGAGATTAGCATCAGTGAACTAGATGAATCTCTTCTAAAAGAGCATGACCACACTTTTTTTGAATTGGTTTATATATTTTCCGGAACTGGAAATCAATGGATTAATAACAGTAAGTTTTCTTATCATGACGGTCATTTATTTATGATCACCCCGGGGGATTCGCACTCTTTCGAAATTCATACGATGACCAAGTTTATCAATATAAAATTCAATGACATTTATATTCATTCAGCGGTATTTGGTGCCGAAAACATACAACGGTTGGAGTTTATTTTACAGCATGCCAACCATCAGCCGGGATGTATATTGAGGAATAAGACGGATAAGCTATTGGTAAAACCTATGATTGAGGCTATTATCCGCGAATACGTCAATAGAAATATTTATAGCAAAGAAATTATCACGCAGTTAATCAATACAATAATTATTGTTGTGGCACGTAATATTGCCATATTCTTGCCGGAACAACTGGATGAACGTTCAGAAGAAAAATCACTTGATATTCTACAATATATCCAAAATAACATTTATCAACCCGATAAAATTAAAGCAAAAACGATAGCACAGCACTTCGGAATTTCGGCAAGCTATTTAGGACGCTATTTCAAGAAACACACCAACGAAACTATGCAACAATTTATCTTGAACTATAAACTACAAATGGTGGAAAACCGATTGTTGCATAGCGAGATGAGGATAAACGAAATTGTAACCGAGCTGGGGTTTACCGATGAGAGCCACCTGAATAAACTGTTTAAGAAATACAGGGGATGCAGTCCGTCGGATTTCAGGAAAAGAGGATAAGGGAAAAGGTATCTTACCAAATATAAGGGATAAGCCGGTATTTTACTTTAAACGAATACTCTCGATATCCTTTCAACTCTCTTTTCAACATCTTATCTTCCAGATTAGTCCTGATACATATTAGTATAATAATAACAGCCGATGGGATAAATGTATAAATCGCCCCTGCCAGCAAAGGAATCGACAATGCCCATAGGATAATGGAACTATAACCCGGATGGCGGACAACAGCATATACTCCTGTGGATATAACCGTTTGATTTCTTTCGGTTTGGATGCGTGAAGATGATTCGAAGTATTTATTTGTCAATAGAGACTTTGTGCTGATAATAACCGAAAGAATGTACAGGACCAATCCAATATACACGTAGTTAAAACCTATATGCGGCCATTCGAGCCGTATATCCAGCCCTATGAAAACATTCATTATAACAAAGGTGAATATCACATACAGCGACAACAGTATTTTATCCCATGATTTTGTACCGGCTTTGATATTCTTCACCCTTTCATTCAGCACTTCCGGGTTGTGGCGGGAGATTACCCATAATTCGGTGATATAGCTTCCGGCGAGGATACAGAAGTAGATCAGGAGTTGTCTACCAATGTCAAAAGTCCCTGCCGCAATCAGTATAATTCCGATTTGAAACAGTAGTTGCATGCACATCCGTAGGATGTACCGGATTCCATGTATGGATAATTGGGATAGATTCTTCATACTCTTTACATTTTTATTGGTGGTAAAAGTAAAGAGACTGAAAGGATTAATTCTTGACTTAGGTCAAGCCTATGTGTTTTTATCTAACTTTTTTCTTATTCTGCTTAGTGTTTCGGGAGAGATACCTAAAGTCGAAGCAATATGTTTTAAGGGGATTTCTTTTTCTATATCGGGATAATCGTTTAATAATTCCATGTATCTTTCTTCGGCAGTATCGAAATACAGAGCCAAGGCAATACCACGCCAACCAAACATGGAACGTTCGGCAAGTGTAGCTCTGAACTTTTGGGTATCTGTATTCATGTCTAATAACTCCATGATTTGCCCGTAAGTAAACAATACGATCTCATAATTATCCATTGCCTGGACACAGAGTTCGGCTCTTGTTTTCTTTAGGAACGAATGGTAGTCTCCGATAAATGGAAACGATTTGCTAAACCAAAGGGTGCGTTCAGTGCCTTCCTTATCTATTTTGTAATATCTGAATTTCCCCGAATCTACATATCCCATATATTTGGCCGGATCTCCCTGCATTTGAAAATGTTCACCTTTCTTTATTAAGATGTGTTTTAGTAGGTTAACGTATTCAATAGCTTTTGCCTCGTCTATGTTCAGACTAGTTAGCAGGTTGATTAGATTGGTCATATATTATTAAAACTTACTTTTCTCGTAATTATAGGGAATGCTTGTTCCCACAAGTACATCTTCGATTTTTTCGATAATTAACCAGTCGTCCATATTCCCCTGATGTTCTAAATCAAGTGCAGGATCAATCTTTTCCAGACCAGAGAATTCAACCAATATCAGGCATTTCTTATGCCATCGCTCCTTCTGCTTGTCTGTTAGGTCAAGTTTCGGATTATTCAGCTTTTCTATAATCTCGGGATCGGCAAGTTTGGTGTAGTTATCAACATGAGTCACTATGGCTTTGGCAGAAATCTTCTTCGAACCTTTCTGCATGAAGTAGAGGGTTTCACCTTCATTCACCCGGCTGTGGGGAATTTTTCTTCCTGCCGCTCCACGAACGATCATCGTTTTACTGCTATTGAGTATTTTATCTAATACTTTGGCTTTGTCATCACAATATACTAAGTGTACCACTTTACCCTTTACCATGTTTATTTAGTCAAATGATATAATACCTGAATGCCAAGACCAAATGTCATCATTCGTTCCTTTTTGTTAGTTAGAAGCTGTTGCGTCCAGTCAAGTAGCCCACCGTCAGCAATTTCAATAGTATTGCCGCCAATCACTATTTGCTGTTTTATCCTGAAACCATGATAATAGTTATTATCATGTTGCGGCTTAACAGCCGCAACTTCAAGACTACTTTTTTTCCGGACATACGATATTGTTTCCGTTATTAGCGGGCTTTGACAGTCATAGCCTTTGCACGGAATAATCTCATAATATATTTTATCCACTCCGAAACTTTTACATATTTCATACGATGTAGTCAGATGTTTTAATAGTTCTTCTTTTTCAAAAGTGAAACTACCAGTATCTCTACCGCATGAAATCAAAGCAAGAACAATAAAATGAGGCGTGAAATTAGGATTATCAAAAACTTGTGTCCTTATTACCCGTGAAATATTACTGTAATTGTAGGTTTTGTTATCTAATTCTCCTTTTTTCTTTAATGCCGCATAATGTAGTGCTATTGCGTTAGTTGGGTCGGCCTGTACTTCCGTATTTCTCAAAGCGGTAAGGACTTTCTTTTGATCTACCGTTGCTATAACACTACTTGTCCCAAGCTGTGCAACCGGGGAAAGTTCTACGGGTTTAAATCCTTTGCTTGCTATTAATTTATAAGTCCGCAATTCATTTTCTTTGTAGTCCAAAACATCTTCTAACGGGGCGGGTTTAACAAGTTTGTTGCTCTCGTATTTCTGTAATAAAGACGAGGGTGTTTCCTGCTGAACACGCCTGTTAAAAACATCCAGTAAAACCGTGTTTAACTCTGACCCACTTAATTCGTCGGCAAGTATTTTGTCTATATCCTGCAAATCCAATTTGCTGATAATATGAGCGCCTATGTCTTTTTTCATTGCTTTCTAATACTATATAAATGTTCGTCAAATATTTTGCCTTCTTTCATTATCGAGGACTTAATAATGGCCTCTTTTTCAAAGCCTACTTTTTCCAAAACTTTCATTGAGCCTATATTGTACTCGTAAATATTCGCATAAACCCGCAATAAATTAAGTTCCTCAAAGGCAAATTTTAAGCATTTCCTTACTGCATCGGTCGCATATCCTCTGCCCCAATAAGGTTCTCCAATCCAATATCCTATTTCTGCATTAATACGATATACATCATTTTGCGGAATCAGGCTACAACAGCCGACGAACGTATCATTATCATATATGCCGAAAACGTGTCCTAATACACCATTTGCGGCTAATTCAAGAAAAGTAACAGCATCTTCAACCGTATAAGGATATGGAAAAGCATCCCGTAGATTTACAGCAATTACATGATTATTTGCTAATTTCTGTATTTCTTCGGGTGCAGCTTTGTTTATATTCCTTAACTGTATCATTTTAATATATTTATGTTTTCTGCAAAGTTACCTCAATCTGATAAATGAATCGGTGTAAAAATGAATCAAAAAAATATTAATAAGTTTTGATTTTTTAGAAAATTGTTGCTTGAACGAGATTTGTAAGGTATGGAAATGCAGTAAAACCATCCCTGTCAATAAAATGCTTTCCGGTTTCCAAGAGTTTAAATTGAGCATTTAATTTCTTTGCTAGCACTTCTGAATATGGATACGGTACAATGTCGTCATCTTCTGCTGATATAACCACTCTGTTCTTTATGGTTTCAATAAAGTTAGAATGATCAATTTCTTCTTTTACAAATTCAGAAAGTTCCGGGATAGGTGAATTTTCGATAAATCCGGAGACAAGAAAAAGAGACTCTATATTATCTGTATTCTTATTCTCGAGAAATCTCAGTATAGTTACACAGCCTAAGCTATGGCCTATAAAGATTGATTTATCATCCAAGTTTGTGATATTAGCCTCTAAAAAGTCTAGCCATTCTTTTTCTACCGGTGCATGAGAGTTAGGCATATCAAATATATGCACTCTTATATTTTCAGATTCTAAGTGATTTTTCAGGTCAGGATACCAGTTGGCTTGTGAGTTGGCAGTATATCCATGAACGACATATATGTTATAGGGTTGAGTCATTTGTATTTGATTTAGAACAGTACTTTTTCAGCTATTTCATCATAACTATTAAAGATTTCAGTAGCTTCCATAAGCTTTTCAGTCCTAAAAGAGGTAGTTAGTGCGAATACTTTACATCCGGCTTCTTTAGCAGATTTAATGCCATTCGGAGAGTCTTCAATTACGATTGTGTTATCGACTGAAGCAGGTAATGTTTGTAAGGCTTTGATATACGGATCAGGAAAGGGCTTATGCCTTTCAGTATCTTTTTCGGTGATCAATAAGTCAAATAAGTCAGCAAGATAAAAATGTTTGTCAATCAGTCCAAACGTGTATGTCGATGTGGAACTTACCAACGCTGTTTTGATATTTCTATTTCTAACCTCATTAATAAAAGCAGTGAACCCCTCAACTAGTTTCATTTCAGGTATCAGTTCAAAGAACTGCTCGTTCTTTTCCTGCAAAAGTGACTGATAAGGATTCTTTTGTTTATCGAGGTTTTCATATATATGCTTAAAGAAAACTTCATCCGGTTGCCCTATAAAGTCGTCAAAGATTGAATCGGGGTATTGGATTGAATGGGAATCCAGAATTATTCTTTTTGCTTTTGCGTGAATGGGTTCTGAATCTACGATCACACCATCTAAATCAAAGAATATTGTATTAATCATTGTTCTGATCTCCATTTATTTTGCGGATAACTCTGCAAGGATTTCCAACGGCTAAACTATTTGCAGGTATATTTTTGGTTACAACACTGCCTGCTCCGATAACACTGCCTCTTCCAATGGTAATCCCGGGCAGGATAATCACTCCTCCTCCAATCCAACAACCATCCTCAATAGTCACAGGAAGGGCATATGTTCGACGGATGTATTCGTAACCCTGAGGAGTTTCAACTGGGTTTAGCCGTTCGTTTAACTCTATAGGATGTGTTACTGTGTAGATTTGCACATTGGGGGCTATCAGTACATTATTGCCGATAGTGATTTTATTGCAATCAATGAATATACATCCGGTATTTACCGTAACATTGTTCCCAATGTGAATATTACAACCATAATCGCAAATAAAAGAGTGGCCAACAGAAACTTTTGTCCCTATACTACCAAACATTTCTTTTAGTATTTTATATTTCTCCTCTTTGTTATCGTAAGGTAACGAATTGTATTTCATCAACAAATCAACGGTTTTACCTTTCAACTTGAGAAAAGCCGGATCATGGCAATCATACCATTCGCCCGCCAAACACTTTTCCATCTCTGTTTTCATAAGCCTTTATTTTTTATTGATATAGGATTTTATATCAAGAGCAAAGGTATGTCTTTGTTACATTGATGAGGGGTAATATTTTTCGCTATATATGTACATTTCCTCTTTTGTACTAATATTATAGTGTGAAAAGAGATTATTTACAAGCCAAAAGCTACCAACTCTAGCCACTTCTTCTCATTTCACAAGCCCTCTTATTCCTTCATCTATCTTTGTCGGCAGAACGTAATAAACCGAACAGATATGGATATTATCGCAATAGAAAAAGAATCTTTTGATTCCTTCAAAAAGAAACTGGAACGGATAGCTTCATTAGTTCCGAAACAGCCATCTAACAACACTCTGTACATAGAACAGGAATGGATTGAGGGCAAAGAACTGGCTGCTTCTCTGAATCTGCCACCTCGCCGACTGCAACATCTTCGTGAAAGTGGTAAACTTTCATTTTCTACCATCGGAAAGAAAATCTACTACCGGATATCCGAAGTGAAATCTCTATTAGAACAAAGTAAAATCAATTCAAAATAGCTTTTCCATGCAACTATATACCAATCAAGATAGCCGGGAACTATTACAGGCATTAAAGAATGCTTTGCCCTATATTGAACACGTCCTGAAAACGCATAAGCCGTTATTTGACGGTGAACGTTATCTAACAAGCGAGGAGCTCTGTTCTATTCTTAAAATATCTCGACGCACTTTACAGGATTACCGGAAGAACGGAGTTTTGCCATTTATTCAGTTACCGGGAAAAGTTCTGTTTCGTGAGTCTGATATTAGAAAGGTTTTGGAAGAACGGTTTCGTCCCGCTTATGATAGTTCTTTATAAGGGTGGTTCTTTGGTTATCTGAACGGCTGAACATTCGTGAGAATGAGTCAGCCGTTTTTTCTTTTATCAAACTTACTTCCCAAAACTTTCTTTTACGCCTTGCATATCCCGGAGAATACTTTGATCTAACACTTTTGCATAACGTTGTGTCATTCGGGTATTCGTATGCCCAACCATTTTTGCTATGTTTTCTAACGACACATTGTTCGCCAGCGTAACCACTGAGCAGAACGTATGGCGTCCTGTGTGCGTGGAGAGCTTCTTCTTAATTCCGCAGCAATCGGCAATTTCTTTCAAACAGCAGTCTTATTGGCATTATCAGCTCTTTATCAATTGATTACAAAGAGTCAGATTTAGAGAGGTAACGATTTAGTAACGGTTCTTTCTGCTTGTGTTTGCACTATTTTACATGTACCGAATAAATCTCCAAACAAAAATAAATAATATTTTATTTTTCGAATAACATTTGATTCGTATTTTTTTTGAAACGTGTTGAAAAGATAAGAAAAATTACTGAACACCTTCGGTCCAAATTTTACGCAAAGGCATAAAGAATCTTTCCAATAGAGAAATATCCTCTGTTATAATATCAGCTTGAGCTTGCATCTCCGGTAGATAAGGAAATTCTTTATTATATGAGGTTTTTAATCCATCTGGCAATTCAATTTCTACTGCATAATAATCTATACCTTGCATGTCCTTAACTGGAACAATAGATATGTTTTTTACAAAACCTTTTACAATTCCAAATTCATTATCAGGAAAGTTTGAAAACCGAATGTTTACTTTCTGCCCCGTCTTTACTTTCCCTGAACGGGTTAAAGCCATCTGAGCTTTTCCTATTATTTCTTTGTTACCATTTGGAATAACAGTGAACACTATTTCTCCCACCGTTACATTTTGATTTTTTACCCAATAGTTTGTAAATGTTACTTGCCCATCTATTGGAGTAGCAAGAGCATAGTTCAATTCCCACGCCTGTATTTCTGATATTAATTGGGAAATATATGTCTTAAGTTGTGCCTCCAATTGATTCTTTTTATTCTGATATTGATATTCTGTATCAAGCAAATTTTCTTGCATTTGGGTGGTTTGTATTTGCGTATTTTGAATTGTGGAATTAATATTTTCTAAAGATAAATAGCCTTGCAAATATTGATTGCGACTAGTTTCCAATTCTTCAGAAGATATGACCCCTTTCTTATTAAGAAGGGAATCTCTTTGATATTGATTCTTATTAAGTTGAAATTGTTCATTGACTATTGTCTTTTGCCCTATTATATTTTTATAATAATCCTGATATTGCTTAATCCGTTCTTCCATAAATTCATTTTTTTTAGAATAATATTGTAAGCGTTTGAATTCATGATAATCGAAAAGAGTAATATAAAAACTTGAATATAATGATTGTATTGATCCTAAATTCAGATTTTTAGATGGTAGTAGAATAACTGTATCTATTTTTTGATTTAGTTGGTCTATATAGAGTTTTAATGTTTGTATATCTTCTGTATTTGCCGGATTCTCAATAATTGCCAGATAATCCCCAGCATTTACTTGCTGTTTATCCTCGATTCTCAGCTCCTGAATTTTTCCTGAAGTACGGGCAACCAAAGATGCGGCAGGAGTAGAGCTAGTAAGTGTCATCGAGGTAGATATTGTGTCAGGGTATTTAAAGATAGCACTTCCTATCAGAATTATCAGAACAATAATTGCAATTAGAGTAATTCCCCAGCGAAGTATCCATGATGGAACACTACCCAATACTTCCTGAAATTCTTCACTACGAAGTTCAACTTGTCTATCAATATCTATCTTATCTTTATTGGACATCAAATTCATTATTTACATACCTAACTCTAGTTGATTTTTAACTAATGTGTAATAGGCACCTTTTTTATCTGTTAATTCTGTGTGTGTGCCCTCTTCTATTATTTGTCCTTTATCTAACACTACAATATTATCTGCATTCTGTACAGTACTTAAACGATGAGCAACTATGACAACAGTTTTACCTCTATAAAAACTATTCAGATTATCCATTATAGTTTTTTCATTATTTGCATCAAGAGCATTCGTGGCCTCATCGAAAAATAGAAAATACGGATTCTTGTATACAGCACGAGCTATTAGCAATCGCTGACGCTGTCCTTGACTTATACCATTACCTTCCATCTCTATTTTTGTGTTATATTTTAATGGTAATGATTCTATGAACTCTTTTATATTAGCAATTTCTACCGCATGAAGTAAGCGTTGTTTATCAACCATATCCTCTCCTATTGCGATATTATTAGCAATAGTATCAGAAAAGATAAATCCATCTTGCATCACTGCTCCTGATTTTTTTCGCCATAAATGTGGATTTATCTCATTGATAGGGATATCTTTTATTTTTATCGTCCCTTTATTTGGTTGGTAAAAAGCCAACAAGAGTTTTATTAAAGTAGTCTTACCACTTCCGCTAGCGCCGACTATAGCTGTAATTTTATTTTCAGGTATTTTCAGGTTAATTCCATTTAGTACATAGTTTCGATCAGCTCCATCATAACTAAAATATATATCCTCTATATGAATAGATCTATTTAATGGTAGCTCGTTAATTTTTGAATCTATGCTTTGTTCTTCATCTTCCTTATTATGTATCTCATTCAGACGCTCAAGACTTATTTTAGCATCCTGTGCTGCTTGTACAAATCCAATAACCTGACCTATCGGGCCAGACAGTTGGCCAATAATATAACTAACTGCCATCATCATTCCTAATGTCATATCTCCTTCAATAACCGAACGGGCAGCAATGAATGAAATAAAAAGAGAAGTAGTTTGGCTGAAAAATACTGAACCTATCTGTTGATACTGTCCTAAGGCGAGCCCCTTAATTCTTATTTTAAAAAGTTTAACTTGTATTCGTTCCCATCTCCACCGTTGTTGTTTTTCGCAATTATTAAGTTTGATCTCTTGCATGCCTGTCACAATCTGAACTAGGTTACTCTGATTTGCAGACGCTTGGGCAAAGCGAGCCATATCCAGTTTACGACGATAGCTAAGAAAGAGGAATATCCATAAAATATACAAAGTATTTCCTAATACAAAAACGCCTAATATTATCAGATTATAATAAGCTAGGATAATTGCAAATATGATAAAATTAACAAAAGAAAATAAGGTCATTAATGTAGAACCGGTCAAAAATGATCTGATACGATTATTATCACCTACACGTTGCATAATATCACCAACATTTTTCGAATCAAAAAAACGTAAAGGTAGTTTCATTAACTTGGCAAGAAAGTCTGAAATTAAAGATATACTAATGCGACTGTTAACATGAAGTGTTATCCAGTTCCTTATAAATTCAACAGTTAATTGGGCAATTAAAACTAATGTTATAAAATTCAGATTGTTATTACCGATTCCTTGATCTACTACTGATTGTGTTAAAAAAGGAAAGATTAATGACAAAATACTACCAATCAATAAGCCGATAATGAGCTGTATTATCTGAGATCGATAAGGTTTTAAATAGCTAAAGAAATAAATTATACTCTTTCTCGAATTATCAGGTTCTTTATCATTCGTATAAAAAGCAGGAGTAGGATTTAAGAGCAGAGCTGTACCAGTATCTTCCTCTTTATTACGGGAACTAATCCAGCACTTGAGAAACCCAGACTTGTTCATAATATATTTTTCTCCTGCCGGATCTGAGATTTTTATTTCATAATTATCTCTTTTTTTCGTTTAATATCATAACAAACAACAAAGTGACTCTGGTTCCAATGGAGAATACAGGGCAAAGGCTTTTCTGAGGCTAATTGATCAAATGTTATTTTCACTCCATTTGTACGAAAACCAATAGCCTCAGCTGCATCGCTTATTCCCAACATAGATACACCCCTACGAGTAATAAAGCTTCTTTCTCGCAAATACTGGATGCTATAATTGCGTCCATAATATTTAGCTATTATGCGTAAACAAGTCGGACCGCAATCCATTGTATCAAGTTGGGAATAATTGGGAAAAGTTCTCATCGATAATTTTTAAAACCTTTTTTTTCAAAGCTAAATGTATTTTCATAAATTCAGGAAGAAAGTCTTTATAAAATGTACACATATCATTATTCCCATTTTCAAATTCATTTTCTATCCGCTGTATAGGACAACCTCCATTACAAACAGGTAAATATGAACATTTAGAACATGTTTTATCTTCAATAGGATCTGCTCCATACATTTGCCTATTTAACATAATATGATTAATTTCCTTTATTTCACCATCAATCAATTTACCAACGGCATACTGTTTATTGCCTATTATTTCCCAACATTTATATATATATATATATATATCCATCAGGATCAAGGGCTAGTGCGTTTTTATTTCGAATAGCGCATTCTTCAAAGAAACGACTAGGATAAGTAATCCATGGTGAA
>NZ_JARXWN010000024.1 GCF_029892965.1 Dysgonomonas sp. PF1-14
AATTTATAGTATGTGTTACATTGGTCGCGGGCATAAATATCTTTCGCCCGATATAGTTGCGGGCGAAAGATATTTCGCCCCTACTACTACCTAAGAAAATACGACAATATTTATTATCCATTACTTAATTAGAATTTAAAGAGTTGACAATTTAAAATCGACGAAGCAAAGGCGAGTCAAAGTTGACACTTTTGTATTGTTTTTGTTTTCTCATTTTCAAGAAATCCCTCGTCTCTTAGCATGACCGGAAATCCAAATTTAACTAAAAGCTGACAAAAAAATCAACTTTTAAGTCGTGGATTAATAGCTACCCTTAAAAGGACTTTAGTCAAAGCTCATTTTGGCTAAAGCCATTTATTCATCAGCTTTGTTATCCTCCAGCTAAAGCAAGAGGCAACTGAAATTTTAACTAAAACCTTACAAACTGCACAGCCAACAGTTAACAAATAGTACTTCCAATTCGTTCTCGCAGTCACACTGACCGCAGGGAAGAGTCTCTTCACAAATTACCCCGTATTATTAACTAAAAGCTGACAACCAACGGTCACAGGAGTACAACGTATGTAAAAGTTACAGTTTGAGCTACACTTTGTTCCGCTGAACGGTGTTTCTAGTCATTAATCTACTAGCATGCTAGCTCTAAAAGGCTCCGCCAATTGTGTCACAATTTCTCTTTTTTCTCTCGTAGGGGTAGACCTGTGTGTCTGCCCGCTTATATGATTTTCGGGCGAACACATGGATTCGCCTCTACGACATCACGACTATTTTTTAACTAAAACCTGACAACTCTTACACATTTTACATCAAATTCAAAGATCACTATCATTGGCATATCGGCACATTACCTAATTAGCGCATTGATATATTATAGATAAATTTCGTACAATAAAACACAAGTCTGCAAGCGCCTTGCTACTGCGACTAATGATTACTTCATCTCATTTGTTTTATAAACCTTCGGCGTAGCGGCACAATTCAATTATCGCTTTTACATCTTCAAAGTTTATGTTGTTATCTTTGATGTATTGCTCCAATTGTTCTTTATGGGCTGAATATATCTTTATAAATTGTTTGAATTGAGTAAACTTCCTTTTCTTTCCATCCTTTTCTATCCAATATTCATTATGATGCGAATGTATTTCTATCTCATCACTTTTCAAAAAAGCGTGTGACCCTCCATCGCGCAGTTCTGCATAGCTTGTAGAAGAGGACACTTGACTCGTTCCGCCATAAGCGGCTTTTGAAGGTTTCTTGCGGCCTTTGGCATTGTATTTGGCATAGATAAGGGGCGATGTGGAGACAACCTCCTTCATGCCATCACCATCTAACAGGAAACTCCTGTCGCCAACTTTAACGAAAGCTATCTTGTCGACATCTGATACTACCTTTATCTTGTTGTCCTGACGGTCAATGAAATATAACTTTCCATCCAGAAGATTATAATTTACCCTTTCATTGGATTGCAGGTTCCCTTTGAAATGGACTATGGCTTCCTTATAGCTGTCAAAAAGATATCCGGATAAATTTTCTTGTGACAAAGCCAATGATATAAAGCCGGTCCATATTAATAATGTAAATAATATTCTTTTCATTTTTATCTGTATTATTTCTCCATAATTACTTTTTCAACAGATTCTCCTCTTTCAGGAAAAGGATTTTGTATAAGTTCTATTTCTTTTTTCGATTTAGGAGGTACAGTAATCCCTTCTTTAGTTTGCTCCACATAATACATTTTGCCATCCGCATCGTAATATAAATAATCGACACAAACAGCGCGGCGCCCCACAGCTCCCGATTCATCACCAATAGTAAGTGAAGCATTGTGATAAAACAAATACCATTGTTTATTAAATTCTATGATTCCGGGATGAATAGTAAAACTATTCTCAGCCATTCCTGTCAAAACACCTCTGTGCGTCCATGGTCCCTCTATACTCGGAGCAGTAGCATAATTTATCATTTCACGTCCTGCGCCCATTGATGCATAGGTCAGATAATAGAGATTATTATGTTTATGTATCCATGGTCCTTCTGTATATTCAGGCAGTTTTAATACTTCTATCTCACCATCCAGCTCAATCATGTTTGGTTTCAGCCTGACAAGAAAGCAAGTGCCGTTTCCCCAACTCATCCAGGGCGTACCATCATCATCTATAAACGTTGTAGGATCAATATCATTCCACCATCCTCTCTCTCCGTTAGGAGTCATGTCATCAGTAATAAGTGGAACCCCGATGGCATCCTTGAAAGGCCCCGTAGGGCTGTCAGATACCGCTACCCCAACAGTCTTGCAGTTATACGGTTCTCCGGCTTGAACGGTAGTGTAAAAATAAAATTTGCCATCTCTCTCCACTACCTGCGAAGCCCACGCATCCGAAGCTCCCCATTCAAAGTCGGTAGGTTTTAATACCGAGCCATGATCTTCCCAGGTTTTCATATCTTCTGTAGAATAGCACAGCCATTCTGTGATGTTAAACATTTCGTCTCCTTTAGCCTCGTCATGACCGACATACAGATACAGTCGTCCATTATGTACCATAGGTGCCGGATCGGCTGTAAACTTATCCTTGATTATCGGATTTCCTGTTATTTTAAATGTCTTTGGCTGTGCAAAGATTGTCAACAACGGGAATAAACAAAGTAATAGAAAGATTAATTTCTTCATAGCTGGCATATGTTTCAGTTTAGTTTTCAATTTGATTTATAGAGAAAATATTAGAACCTGTCTGAATTTTATTAGCTCAGATTTTTAAAGCTATTTTGGTGAAATTTAAATATGCTCTTATCATTACAGGATAATCTATTCTGTAAACATCCAGTAATCAAAATACATAAGGTGGCTCGAAGGCTCGCCTTTTACTACAAAATAAAGATCATGTACACCTGTAATCTTAGGTACATCAATGGTCATTAACTCCCAACGGTCACTCCCTCCCGTACGCGGTATTTTGATTGAGCCTAACAGTTGACCATCAACTCCACCCAGTCTCACTTCCATCGATACGGGTGCATTATGCGTTGTTCCTATCCTTGCTGTAAACTTTGATGCTCCTTTTTGACGGAAATCTACATCCCGCACCTTAATATATGCACCGTTTTTCTCCGCAGTCACAAATACGCCTGCTTTATCATTCTGCGAAGCCTTGAATCCTTCCGACCATGCAATGGTTTCTGCTTCGGTCTTTATATAAGGATTCAGTACACCGACACCTTTCTTTATTCCATCTTTCGTCATCGTCAGTTGGGGAATGGTGCCGTCTTTATTAAAATCGAATTGTTCGACACACACCGAACGGGTAAATCCGCCGCCACCTTCCAGATCACCGTTGTGATAGAAAAAGTAATGATTCCCCTTAAAGTCTATTATACCCGGATGATTGGTAAAACTCTTGCCTTGTGTAGGCATCAGCACTCCTTTATATTTCCATGGTCCGGTCGGGCTATTGCTGGTCGAATAGCCAATATGCTCAGGTATAGGGCCTCCGCCAAATATCAGATAGTAGAGATCGTTTCGTTTATAAAGCCATGGGGCTTCTTCATATAAAGTGGCTCTTTTGGGATCACCTTCACGTTTGCCAAAAGACTCTTCGGTCATTGGTATTTTTACTATCTCACCCTCATAGGATATCATGTTTTCGTTTAGCTTCACATAATAGCAATCGGGGTTTCCCCAGTATAGATATGCCTGATTGTCGCTGTCGATAAATACAGTAGGATCTATGTCGCCATGCCCGGTCTGAGCCAAAGGTTTACCAAGTGGATCGTAGAAAGGACCGTAAGGACTGTCGGCAACAGCGACTCCGATCGCCGGCTGATTTTGAAGGTCGCTAACCGGTACATACATGTAGAATTTTCCATCTCTTTCTATACATTGTGCTGCCCATGCATCTCCTCGTGCCCAACTAAATGTTTTATATGAAAGCGGGGAGCCGTGATCCGTCCAGTTTACCATATCGGCGGTAGAGTATAGTCTCCAGTCATTCATTGTAAACCATGTGGAGCCATCCTCATCGTGGCTTGTGTATAGATATAGCCTGTCGTTATATACCATCGGCGCAGGGTCGGCCGTATACATAGTTTGGATAATCGGGTTCTGGGCTTGAATAGTAATGCCCGCAATCAGAATAAAAGTAAGATTTAAAAGAGTCTTTTTCATTTAGCATTAGTTTATCAGGATCAAGGGCTTTCTTATTTCGAAAACACAAGAACCTGAATCCTCAAATAGTATAACTATAGCAAATATAACCAGCAATGCTGTCGCTGCCTTTTTAAATTCAGATATTTGTTTTTTAAAATTAGGTAATTGAAGCGAAAGGAGCTGTCTAAACAGGCAGCTCCTTTAAATATCGATGTAATAAGTCTTTATTCTAATATTTCTGTAGGTGATTTCCCAAAATGTTTTTTAAATACTGTACTAAAATATCCTATGCTAGAGAATCCACAAAGTTCGCTGACTTCCGTTACGGTATATTTCCGCGATTGGAGGAGTTCTAATGATTGGTTCAGCCGGATGGTCTTTATAAAATCGATAGGGGAGAGTCCTGTTAAAGATTTCATCTTTTTGTAAAGCAGCGATGAGCTGACATTCATGGAGGAAGCAAATTCGTCTTTTCCAAAATCCGAATTAGAGATATTACTGTTTACAACTTCATGTGCTTTTTTCACAAACTGGTCGTTAAGCTCATTTATGAAGATCGGTTGTTCTTCGTCAGTTCTCGTTATTAGTTTCAGTGCTTTCTCCCTTACTATTTCCCTGTTTTTTACTATAGTCTTTATGCGTTGGCTAAGAAGGCTTACATCAAAAGGCTTTGTTATATAATCATCGGCTCCGAGACCCAATCCTTCCAATTGTGTAGTCTTTTCAGACAAGGCGGTTAGCAATACAACCGGAATATGTGATGTCTCAAAGGTGGACTTCATCAGTCGGCACAATTCGAACCCATCCATATTAGGCATCATAATATCGGATACCACCAGATCCGGTATCTTTTTTTGTATCATAGCCCATGCCTCTTCACCGTCATCTGCTGTTGTTACATTATATTGCTCCTGTAGTGAATACTTTAGGAAAGTCTGTAAATCGTTATTGTCTTCCACTATTAATACATGGATTTTCTTTTCTGGTCCTACTTCCTTGTCTAAAATCTCTAATCCGGAAAAATCATTATTGGAAACAATTATTTCTTCAGGTTTTTCTTTATCAGATGCTGCGGGTTGCAGTACATCTGATACTTCTTTATAAGGAATAGTTATAGTAAAAGTAGAACCTTTGTTTTCTTTGCTGTCCAACGAAACAGTTCCATTGTGCATAGATACATAATTCTTGACTAACAGCAGCCCTATTCCGGAACCTACCATTTTGGAATTTACCACATTGTCTCCTCTGTAAAACTCTCTGAACAGTCTGTCTTTTGCTTTATCCGAGATACCAAGCCCATGATCTTTGACCGTTAATGTCCAGTAATTGTCTTCACATACCAGGCTTATTTCAATTTTACCATTCGGGTGTGAATATTTGATTGCATTAGAGATAAGATTATCAACTACTTTTTCAATTTTAAGCTCGTCTACAGCAGTAATGTAAGATTCTTTACTGGATTGGAATTCCAGATTTATATTTTGTTTTTTTGCTGCTGCGGCAAACATCGATTTCCGTTGCGATACAAGATTCACAATGTCTGTCATCATCAGAAAGACCTGTCCTTTTCCTATATCTACTTTCTGGAAGTCTAATAATTGGGTGGCGACAAAAGATAATCTACCCGACTGTTCTGTAGCCAGATTCAAATAATATTGTCCTTTTTCTGATAAGTTTTTCTCTTTATTCAGTTCTTCGATAGGGGCATTGATCAGCGTTAACGATGTACGAATGTCATGTGCCGTATTTGTGAAGAAACGTATCTTGTCTTCTGTGTGGCGTTGTTTTAAACGATTTATATAGATTTTCAGCGTGAAAAATATAATGCCTGCAATTATAGAAAATAAGATGAGGCTAAACCACCAGGTTTTCCAAAATGGCGGGACAACCTTGATTGTTAGCAAACGCTCATCTATAACCTGAGAGATAGAACTGTCATACATTCTTATTTTGAGCTCGAAAATGCCACTCGGAATATTTGTATAATTTATAACCGGAATATTAGTGGGTTGGCTCCACTCGGTATCGAGTCCTTCCATCTTCCACGAGAATTTAGAACCGGATGAAGAAACACCGATGGGAACCAATTCTAATGCGATCGTATTCTGATTATAGTTAAGATCGATCTTTTCCTGTTTGTTTACGGGAATTCCCCTAAGTAAGCTTGGGCTCTCCCTGATAGATCGTCCTGAAATAGTAATATCCTGAAAAAAGATCTGTCCCTGATGCTGTGCCTGGTATAACATATTCGGATCGATCATCAACGCTCCATTATTGGTACCCCAGATCAGGCTTCCATTTTTTAATTTACATGCAGAATTTATGTTGAAAGATATATTTGAAAAGGAAAAGATAGATGAATATACCTGGATACTATTATCTGAAGGGTTGTACTTCGATAGTCCATTTTCGGTTCCAATCCATAAGCACCCATTGGCATAAGTGAGGCTGTTTACGAAATTTGATGACAATCCGGACTCTGTTGTGATCCTGTTTACCTCTTTCTCTTTATTATAGTCATATTGCATCAATCCGACACCTGAAGCCATTACCCATATCTTATCATCTATCACCAATGTTCCATGTATAAGATAGCTGTCTAATAATCTTTCTTCATTACTGGTTTCCTTGTCAAGTAAGATAAGCCCGTGTGAACAAGATAGCAATAATTTACCCTGCGATAGTTCAGTAAATGATCTTACAGGCTGTGACGGATATAAGCGAAAACGGTTTTCCTTTGCCAAATAGCAAATAACATTGCTTTGTATGCCGCCAATCCATATATCGCCCTGACTATCTTTGAAGATATCGAAAATAAACCTGCCGGGAAAATCAGAATTCCTTTCTTCCTGAGAATAATGTAATAATTCTCTTCCGGTATTGCCATCTAATACATAAACTCCTGATGAATAGGTTCCTGCCCAAATGTTTCCATTATTATCTTCACATAATGCAAGGAAAACCTGTGCTTGTTCGTGTTTATTCTGATAGAAAATATCCCACTGATTTGTAGATACTTTCCATCGGCTGATACCATTGTTTGTCGCAAACCAAATATTCCCTCGGCTATCTTCCAGTATTTTATTCACATAATTGTTCCCTAGCGAATTAGGAGTATTTATCTTGTGGGCTATCTGTGTTACAAGGGGTGATTCCTGTTCGAAAAAAGAGAGTCCGCCACTATAGGTAGCAACCCAGACTTTATTGCTCCCATCGCAAAAGATATCGTAAACTCCATCTCCTCTGATAGAGGAGGGGTCGTCAATGTCTTCCTTGTATATACCCAGCAACACATTTCCTTCATTATTCAATTTCCATACTCCTTGTCCATCAATTCCGATGAACAGGGACGAATCGATGTTTTTCTTTATACTCAATATGGGTTGTCTTGGAAAATTAGAGATAGATACTGCTTTTAATGTTTTATCTTTGAAATTATAATAAAAGAGACCGCTCGACACAGTTCCAACCCATAGTCTGTCAGATTTATCGTCATAGAAAGAAGCCGAGACATATAGTTCCTTATCGGCATCATTCTTATGTAACAATTTACTGGAGAAAGTCTTGACATCAAGGGTGTAGATACCTTCTAATGTTGTATAAATAAGATTGTGATTATCATATAACACAATGTTTTGTACTTCTGTCTGCTCTTTACTCACCAACTTGAGTAGACCTCCTTCATAGCGAAACAAGCCTAATGATGAAGATACCCACATGGCATCTTTATTATGAACGATAATGCGGTGTACTTGTAAAAAATTATCATTTAATAAATCTCGAAAGTCAATAAACAGATTGAATTTATCTAACAATTCATCATACACAAATATTTGTCCATTATTAGTGTATGCATATAACTCAGACTCCTTATAGACAAGCTTTACAGAGATAACATCTACTGACTTATAGGGAAGATGATAAATACGATAATCATCTTCTGTAACTCTTAGTATCCCCGACTTTGAGGAAGTCCATATGAAGCCATTATCATCCTTGCAAATAGATGCTGTCTCCCTTACGGAAATCCCATAGATTGAATTGATGCTATAGAACTTTGCGTCTGATGGATATAAAGTTAGAACGGATAGCAAAAAAAGAAATGTACTTATAACTAGTTTTTCTTTCATAGTATTATTAAGACTCCTGATTTTATGGTCGTTTCTTGTTTTTACTTAATAGTATATAAAACAAGGATCGCCCATTTGATACAAAAATAAGAATATTTTCTTTGAATGATCATCATATGTGTTATAGATGTGTATTAACAGAGCTGATTTAAGAATTGTTGTATCGGGACAGGCGCAGATTCAATATTCAATATGAGGACTGTATTCTCAATTTTCATTGATGGCAATGTCAGTGTGTTATTACTATCTCTCAACACCAAAGTTTGGGTAACGAGTAGCTGTCCGAAATTGTTTTTTTTATGGATCTGAAAGGTGATACTTTTTATAAGTATTATAAAAAAACTCTCAAAGTATTAACTATGAGAGGTTTTCGTTGCTTGATGGCTTTGAGTTTACTTAAAAACTCTTGCCGGTTTGGTGACCTCGGAGGGGCTCGAACCCTCGACCCACTGATTAAGAGTCAGTTGCTCTACCAACTGAGCTACGAAGTCGTTTTGTGAATGCAAAAGTATAATAATTATTTTTTTTAAGGAAATTTTTTAAGCCAGAAACTATTAAAATAGTTATTTTTGTATCGAAAAGCCTTCCTTTTCCGTGTATCTTAGGAGCAACCACGTAAAAAACAAAGATTGTAATGATAAAAAAAGAACCCGCTTTGGTCTTGTTTTCAGGAGGACAAGACTCGACCACATGCCTGTATTGGGCATTAGAAAAATTCTCTTCCGTTCGCACCCTATGCTTTACTTATGGTCAACGCCACTCTAAAGAGGTAGAAGTGGCCAGAACGATTGCGGATAAGGCAAATGTACCGTTCCAGTTATTGGATGCATCTATTATCAGCCAGCTATCCGTAAATTCGTTGACAAGTGATATTGTAATGGATCAGGAAAAACCTACAGATTCGTACCCAAATACATTTGTACCCGGGCGAAATTTGCTTTTCCTGACGTTTGCAGCTGTTATAGCCCGCTCTCATGGTATTCGTCATATTGTGACAGGCGTTTCAGAAGCCGATTATAGTGGTTATCCCGATTGTAGAGATACATTCATTCTTTCGGCAAATGCTTCGATCAATCTGGCAATGGATGAGCATTTTCAGATTCATACACCATTGATGTGGCGCGATAAAGCTGCTGTATGGCAACTGGCAGACGAATTAGGGGTTTTCGATATCGTTCGTACACAAACCCTTACCTGCTACAATGGTATTATTGCTGACGGCTGTGGACATTGTCCGGCCTGTAAGTTACGTAAGCAAGGTTTAGAGAGTTATTTAAATAAGGAAAAATAAGATGAAAATAGAAGGTCTTAGCCATCTTGGCGCAAAAACAGAATACAAAGATGATTATGCTCCCGAAGTTCTCGAAGCATTTGAAAATAAACATCAGGGAAACGATTATTGGGTAACCTTTAATTGTCCGGAATTCACTAGTCTGTGTCCTATAACCGGACAGCCCGATTTTGCCACTATACACGTCAATTATTTGCCCGATGTAAAAATGGTAGAAAGCAAAAGCCTGAAATTGTACCTCTTTAGTTTTCGCAATCATGGAGCTTTCCACGAAGATTGTGTAAACATTATTATGAAAGATCTGGTAAATCTGATGAATCCTAAATATATAGAGGTAATCGGATTGTTTACACCACGCGGGGGGATTAGTATTTACCCTTATTGCAATTACGGCCGACCGGGAACGATGTATGAAATGGTTGCCAAAGAACGCCTGTTGAGACATAGTCCCCAACAAACATATAGATAAACTAATAGAAAAGAGGTGAAATATTTTCACCTCTTTATTCTTTTATCACCCTATCTTCGGACGTTTCTTCTCTATCCGTTTATATACAATGGCAAACCATGTAGGCAGGATAATACCCTTGCAAATAGTAGAAATGGCGATAGCCCACCATACCCCCGTAATACCCATCTGTGATGCCAGATAGTATGCCAAAGGGATACGCAGCGCATTGAATGTAATGCTGATAACAGCGGGTTCTATAGTGCGCCCTATTCCGTTGAACATACCTTGCGTAGTAAGCTCAAACATCATGAATATCTGTACCAACCCCATTACAAACAAGTATTCGGCACCGGCTTTCATCGCATTCTCTTCGGGTACTATGATGCCGAATATCTGTGCGCCGAACAGTACAAAGCAAATGCTGACGATAACGCCCACAGTGAGCATTACCCTGATGGTATAGATATATGCCTTTTTACCTCGTTCTATTTTGTTAGCTGCATAGTTCTGGGCTACAAAAGCACTTAGAGCAGTGGAGAATCCTTGCGATGTATTCCATGTCACCGCCTCTATCTGTCCACCTGTTGTTTGTGCCATCATACCCAGATGCCCGCCATGAATAGATGCTACCCGTGCCAGATTCATATTGATGATGGCATACAGCGAATTCATGATAGATACAGGCGTTCCCAAAAAGAAGATGCGTTTCAGGTAAATGCCTTTCGGTTTGATGAAGAATTTGAAATTGCCCAATATGCGACTGCCGAACCTGATCTGGTAGAAGAACAGTGAGAATACAAATAACTGTGCCACAACTGTGCCTATTGCAGCCCCATGCAATCCCATTCCCATACCGAACATCAATATAGGGTCTAGTATCATATTCAGTACAAGCCCGGCTGCATTGTTTCTGAACGGAACGATGCTGCGTCCTGCTCCGTTGTATATCCCGGTGAAGTTGTACGACAGAAACTGAAACGGCAGGCTGATGGTAAGTATGCGCAGATATAGTGCTGCATCGGCAGTAATATCGGCTTCCAGCTTGAAGAACGAAAGAATAGGGTAGGCGAATATAAACAGGATGGCTACCCATAGTATCGCCAGACAAATAGATACTGTCGTAGAGTGGGAGGCATAGATAGCAGCACGCTTCATCTTTTTTGCCCCTATAGATTGTCCTACCGCTACCTCTGAGCCGATCATGGCCAGATAAGCGACCGATGCCGTCAACCATAGCAACATGCCGATAGCTCCGATGGCTGCTTCTGACTTGGTCGCTATCTCCGGATGCGAAACTGTGCCCAGCCGCCCAACCCACGACATGGCTAATAGGGTATATGCCATTTGCAGGAAACTTGTTCCCATCAGTGGTAAGGCAAGGCGTATGAGGGTCGAAAATATTTTCCCTTCCGTTAGATTATGTACACCCTGTTTCATCGATGATAGCTGAAGTACATGAGATTATAAATCTTTAAGTAGTTTAGATCCGTATTCGGATGGTTCCCTGATGGCAAGTATAGTTTCCCATTCACTTCTGAACTGAATATCAGTATCTATTATAAAATCTTCCGAGCCGTACTTATCTATTTTCTCAAACAGATAACTAACCGAAATATGATTAATATCCAGAGACGGTATATATGCCGGAACTAAAGCATCATCCGTAGGGGTTTCCACTATTATACCTATCTGTTGCAGGTAGAAAAGTGTATCGCCCGTTAATTTGGTCGGGATTTTATAGTTCTCCGACAATTCATCTGCCGTATATGGTGGCAGCCCTTTCTCGAACCGCTTTACGATAAGTGTCATTGTCAGCAGGGTGATGAAGTCTTTGTAACGACGGCTGATATTGGATGTCTCATGCTCGAAACTAAACTTGTTCACATTCTGGAAGGCAAAGGACAACTGTACGCCAAACAAGACAAGGAACCATGTAAGTTGCAGCCATAGCAGCAATAGCGGCAAGGCGGCAAAGCTACCATAAATGGCATTGTATTTCGTTATCCAGAATTGTCCGCTGATATACAGCATCTGGAATATCTGGAAACATACACCTGTGAAAATACCACCCAGAAGCGCACTGGTAAAGTGTACCTTCGTATTCGGGATATAGATGTACAGAATGGTGAAGAGCAGTATTGTCAACAGATACGGAATTATTTTCATAAACGGGCTTATCACCAGTCCCAGCAGATACTGCTGCTCGGCAGTCGTACTTAATATAATGGTTAGCCCCGCATTGCAGATGAGGAATACCGGTGCAATAATGATGAGAGCCAGATAATCGGTAAACATGCGAAAGTATGTACGCCCTTTCTTTATCTGCCAGATATTGTTGAAGTTATCCTCTATGTTAGAAAGCAGGTTGATTACCGTATATAACAACAAAACTACGCCGATACCCAAAAATACGCCACCTTGTGCATATTCTATCGACTTGTCGATAAAAGCCATTGCTTTGTCGAGCATCTCCTCCTGCCCTGCAAAATAGCTGAATAGCTGAGTCTTAACAATGTTTTGAAACCCGAAACCCCGAGCAATGGCAAACAGTACGGCCAATAGCGGAACAATAGACAGCAATGTGCTGTATGTCAGTGCCGATGCTCTTGTAAACAATTGTGAGCCGTCGATATTGCGTATGGCCAGTATAAAAGTCTTTATAACATTGTAAAGCCCTATCTTCCTCGATGACCTGTCCTTTTTGTTTATCCGCCAGATGTCATAGGAGAGGAAGTGCAGTAACTTCTTTACAAAATCTTTTATCTTCTCTATCATACTCATTTAATATATAGCCTGTGCCTTTATTTCGATGAATAATACAGACACAAAGATAATTCGTTCTTTGAAAGGAAACGCATTCACAGTAGATAATGTTTAAAAATATCCGTTATACCCGATCGGAAGCTGTGTTATTAGCTGTATTTTTATATCCTTGTAAAATAACCTCTCCGGCTTCGCTTTGCCCCCTCTTTCTTTGGAGCAGGGCTGTTAAGTTCTACGAGTTGCCACGCCTTTTAACGTGTGGATTCAAAGTAATGCCTAAAAAGACTTTAGTTAAATCTGTTTTGGCTAAAGCCATTTCAGAATGATCAATCTTATTCTTCCACATAAAAGTGGAGGAAACCGAGATTTTAACTAAAACCTGACAAATATTACAAGTTACAAGTATTTCTCTTTGCATCTTTGTGTGAGACTATTTTTAACTAAAACCTTACGAACCTTACATTATTTAACGTGAGTTCGAAATAATAGTATCTAAATATCAGCTAGTTATATATTTTCTTTGTGAGCCTTGTGTAAAACCTTGTGCTCTTTGTGGTTAAATCTTATTTCTTTTACCACAAAGGACACAAAGAAAAACCACAAAGGGCACGAAGTTTACATCATATATTTTGGAAAACAATTGATTACATACTATTTTTATATCGAACTCAGGTTATTTAGATTTAATTCGAAGACCTTCTTCTGTTAACTGTTAACAGAATCTATTTTATAGATAAAGATATTTTTATTTCAAAATAGTTATTATCAGCTAAGTTATTTATATTTGAAGCCGTATTCTGGACACGATTTAGATAGTCCAATAACAATGAATATTGGAAATTTCTATGGCGAACCGGTAAGGATAGATAAATATAGAGGATAGATGCCGATATACTGAATAATTGGCTATACAGCCTGTAGCTTACCAGATAGAAACGGATATTACACCTGTCACTATAGCCCAGTCATATATTTCTGTCAATGGCAGGTCGTAAGGCATATAATTGTCTTCGTTGAGTGAAATACATTCGATGTTGCCTTCCGTTTTCGATGGCATTACTTTCTTTACAATGCATCCACCCGATGTGACGATGGCATACACCTCACCCCAGCGGATATGAGACTGCCCGTTCCACAATTTGCAGATGACTACATCCTGATCGTTGATGCTCTTTCTCGGATTGGCAGAATTTACCATACTGTCGCCGTGAACGCGCAGCGAAAAATCGTAGTCTCCCATAAACGGAATAGTGACCTTTCTGCAACTATTATCTTTGATAGCGATACTGAAAGCATCGGGCTCATTTAGTGAAATATTTGTCGCATCGAAGAATGGCCTTGCTATTTCTTTGCCATATATCGGCTGTGCATCAGATACAACAGGCTTCTCTACAATCATTTTTCCATTGCCGGTAATGAGCCATTCTACGTTGAGGTTCTCTATTGAGGATATCATTTTACTTATCAGTTCATATGAGGGGCGGCTACGCCTTTTCCCTACGATGTTTTCGGTGACCGTAGGTGCTACATCTATAGCCCTGGAAAAAGCCCTCTTGTTGCTAGAGAAAAGTTCACGTATAATTTTTTCTACCCGATCGTTTATAGTATTCTCCATATCTACAATTTGGTGCTCAAATGAGTGTTTTGTTTGCTTTTTAATTGCTTTTATGTTCTCATTTGTGTATATTTGTAATTGTGAATATTCACATCGCCGTAAAGATATGATTTTTTAAATAAAAATGTATGGCAAAAACAACTATAATACAAAAAACAGAGATACCCGAATTTCTGCCACACGGATGGAAAAAAGAGGTTGCCTCATTGCTGGGCATACACATCAATACTGTAACGAATTCACTGAAAAAAGGGAAAGGGCATACTTATGAAAGGATAAAACTTGTCGCTATTAATAAATGGGGGCTGTCTGCAAAATCGGGAGACGATGCCGGTAAGCTATAAGGTACTTTTCGCCGGTTTGCTTATATGTAGCTTTGCCGGTTGTACGAGTGAGCGAAAAACGCTCAGTATAAAGTATAAGCTGACAATAACATCCCCGTATCCATGTAACATCTTCATCAGCTACAAAGATGTAAATGATTATGTGATGCTGACTACAGATAGTGACTGGATGCAAGAGGTCTGCTTGTCGTCGGGTGATGCGGCATCTTTACTCGTTATTGTAGATCGGAATTGTGATGCAGAGGGCGATATGCTGCAACAATCTCGAAGTGTATCGGTAACCGGAGAAATTATACAAGGGGAAAAGATTATTGCAGAAAGGTCGGACAGGGTAGTATTACTCTCGTTTCCGGTATTTTCCTTCTGAGTATGCGGGCTTTAATTTTATAAAAAAAACGAATGTGAGTATTTCACATTCGTTCGTTTGCTCTTCCTCTTGGACTTGAACCAAGGACCCTCTGATTAACAGTCAGATGCTCTAACCGACTGAGCTAAGGAAGAATATTTTCTGTTATCGAATACCCCTTTGAATATTCCGGATGCAAAGGTAGTAATCTTTTTTTATTATGCAAGAATGTTGTATCATATTTCATGATTTTCTTATCAGGTTTCTTCCCTTATCAATATATTAGAGGTACTACTATATTTTCATTTTCGCTTTTGTGTTTATTATAAGGTTTGCCAGCTCGGATCTGATTGGAGAACCAATAAAAAAGCAATTATTATTTAATAATTGCTTTCCTGCTCTTCCTCTTGGACTTGAACCAAGGACCCTCTGATTAACAGTCAGATGCTCTAACCGACTGAGCTAAGGAAGAGTATTATTCTCTCAAAAGTGAGGCAAAAGTAGGGCATATTTCTGAAATATGCAATATCTTTACGCAAAATTTTAAACTAAAGAATGACAAAAGTACTTGGAATGGGCAATGCCCTTGTGGATGTTTTAGCCATAATAGAAAACGACGGACTACTAGAACTCCTTGACCTGCCGAAAGGTAGTATGCAACTGATAGACGATGTGAAATTCAAATCCATCAGCAGCGAAATAAATAAGTTGAAAACAGAAATTGTATCAGGGGGCTCTGCTGCCAATACGATTATAGGACTTGCACGTCTGGGAGTAGAAACCGGTTTTCTGGGAAAAATAGGAAAAGACTCCTTTGCCCGTTACTTTCACGATGATATGGATAAATACAAGGTGAAATCGCACCTTACAGAGGTTGATATACCATCGGGAGTAGCATCTACTTTTATCTCTAAAGATGGAGAGCGTACATTCGGTACTTATCTGGGAGCGGCTGCGCTGCTCGAAGCCGCCGAACTGAAAAAAGAAGATTTTGCAGGATACGATTATTTCTATATAGAGGGTTACTTAGTGCAAAACTATGACCTTATCCGTAGAGCAATTGTTTTGGCAAAAGAAGCCGGTGCGAAGGTTGTTCTCGATATGGCAAGCTTCAATGTGGTAGAAGAAAGTAAAGACTTCTTACTCGAAATTATCCCGCAATATGTAGATATTATTTTTGCAAATCAGCAAGAAGCCAAGACGCTATTAGGACTTGAACCCGAACAGGCTATATCGGTACTAGCCAACCAAACTGAAATTGCTATTGTAAAGACCGGAGCAAAGGGCTCGTGGGTACAGAGAGGAGAAGAGAAAGCCTTTGTGCCTGCATTGGATGCCGTTTGTGTCGACTCTACCGGAGCCGGCGACCTGTATGCTTCAGGTTTTGTGTATGGGCTTATAAAAGGTCTTTCGTTAGAAGAATGCGGTTATATCGGTACTTTGCTGGCTACCGAAGTTATTCAGGAAGTAGGAGCTAAGATTTCGGAAGAAAGATGGACTAAAATATTGAAAGGAATCAATATACATTAAGAGTCTGTTTAAATTTGACCGAAAATATTTCATATAACTGTTTCAGATTATTCTTTGGCTCTTATTTTTCTTCTTTCTTCTCTATTTTCTTCTTTCCACTCTTGGTTTAGCCCGCTAAACCTGCGAATAAAAAGAAAAAAATATATTTGAAATAATACAAAATAAGAGTGCCAATCAAATTTAAACAGTTACTAAATAAAATCAGATGACAGGGTTGCAGGATAAAATTGCTTTCGTTACCGGAGGAGCAAATGGTATAGGCAGAGCCATCGTTGCGGCTTTGTGTAAGGCGGATGCCGATGTCATTTTCTGCGATATTGATGAAGTGGCAGGAAAGAAACTCAGCGATGAACTCGACGAATATAAGTGCTCTTTTGTCAAGCTCGACATTTCTGATGCCGGATTATTGGGTAATACGGTTAATAGTATTCTCGATAAGAAAGGGAATATAGATATTATAGTAAATAATGTCGGAGTGGGAGGCTTCGGTTCCATCCTGGAAACTTCTGTAAATAAATTTGATAAGATACTAAATATTAACCTTCGGCCTGTTTTTATTACAGCTAAGCTATTAGCAACACACCGTTCCGAAAATCCTCAACTGAGCAGCTATGGGCGAATCATTAACATGGCTTCGACTCGCTATCTGATGAGCGAACCCGATACGGAGGCTTATGCCGCATCTAAAGGCGGAATTGTATCGCTTACCCATGCTTTGGCTATTTCGCTGAGCAAATATAATATAACAGTAAACTGTATCAGTCCGGGATGGATAGATACCGGACACTATGGAGAACTACGTCCTGTCGATCATGTACAGCATCCTTCGGGTAGGGTAGGAGTCCCCGATGATATTGCCCAAACATGCCTCTTCCTTTGTCAGCCTGAAAATAATTTTATTAATGGACAGAATATTGTTGTTGATGGCGGCATGACAAAGAAAATGATCTATGAAGAATAAGGCCGTCTTTAATTGGAGTGGTGGAAAAGATTCTGCTTTGGCTTTGTATAAAGTATTGCAGGAGCAAGAATATGAGATTGTAGCACTTCTTACTACAGTCAATCGTGACAATCGCCGTTCTACAATGCACGCTATTCCCGTTTCTTTACTCGAGAAACAGGCGGATAGTCTCGGTATCCCTTTATACATTGTCGATCTGATGTCTAACGGATTGATAGGAGACTACGAGAAGGCAATGTCAGAAGCCGTTTCACTTTTTAAAGAACAAGGTGTAAACCATTTTATATTCGGAGATATATTTCTGCACGATGTGAAATCGTATCGCGAAGAGAAGCTGAATCCTTTGGGTATAACTGTGGTAGAGCCTCTTTGGGGGAAATCGTCGGAGGAAATAATGGATGATTTTCTGGCTTCGGGTTTACAGACCATCGTAGTAACTACTATGGCCGATGTGTTAGATGAATCCTTTATCGGTCGGCATATTGACCACAGCTTTGTCAAAGATCTGCCGGAGGGAACAGATGTTTGCGGCGAAAACGGTGAATACCATACATTCTGCTATTCGGGCAGCATATTCCGTTATCCGGTACCCTATACACTTGACACTCCGTTCCGGAAAACATATCCGGTAAAGATGGATGACGGTACAGAAAAAGACTTTTCATATTGGTTTGCAGGACTGTATGATCTGACGGAATAGAATTGGCTGAAATAGCTGTCCCACATGAATAATAAATCATTATCTTTATGCAAAGATTTTGATAGCATGAAACACATTCAATTCATATTCTTTTTGCTTTTTGCTTTTTCGCTTCAGATCTCGGCATGTACCACAGCTATTATTTCAGGGAACTATACTGCGGATGGGCGTCCATTGCTCTATAAGCACAGGGATACAGGCAGCCTGCAGAACAAGCTGATGGCTTTTTCTGACGGAAAATATGACTATATAGGTCTTGTAAACAGTAAAGACAAGACAGGCAAAGAAGTCTGGGGGGGCTACAACTCTGCCGGATTTGCCATAATGAATTCCGCATCGTACAATCTCAATCTCGAAGAAGTTGGAAAAGAAGAACGCGAAGGCATTGTTATGAAGCTGGCATTGCAGCGTTGTGCTACACTTGCCGATTTTGAACGCTTGCTCGATTCCTTGCCTAAGCCCCTGTATGTTAATGCTAACTTTGGTGTGATAGATGCGAACGGAGGTGCCGCTTACTATGAGACAGGCGATTTCAGGTATAAAAAATATGATGCGAATGATTCATCTGTTGCCCCGATGGGTTATATCGTCCGCACCAATTATTCTTTCTCCGGCGATAGAAATCGCGATAAAGGATTAAGTCGTTATCAGGCGGCAGAACCTTTATTTGCTCAGGCTGCTCAGGTAGATGCTATTTCGTACCGATTTCTATTAAGAGATGTATCGCGATACCTGACTCATGGAATGACGGAAACAAATCTGTATGACCAGATGCCGCAAAATGCAGACAAACGCGTATTTGTAGCCTTCCGCGACTATATTCCACGTTATTCTACTTCATCTGTTATTGTAGTTCAGGGAGTAAAGGAAGGTGAATCTGTCTACCTCACTACCATGTGGACGATTCTCGGATCGCCGCTTACTGCTGTGGCTATTCCTGTATGGCTGAATAAGGATAATACTTATCCGGAGATACTGATGGCTGATGAAACCGGAAATGCTAAGCTATGCGATTGGTCGCTGACACTGAAAAAACAGCTGTTCCCTATCTCGCGTGGCGAGGGAAATGATTATCTGAATCTTGCCGCATTGATATCTTCTGATGGAAAAGGTATCCTGCAAAGACTGAAACCAATAGAAGACAAGATTCTCGATAATGCAGAAATTGTACTCGATGCATGGAGAAGCTCTCAGCGTACAAATGCATCTCAGGTAGACTTCTGCGACTGGGTAGATAAGTTTGTCACAGCTTCATATCAACAACAATTTTCAATACCTTAAAATAATAAAAACACGTAGATTATGCTATTGTACGACATTGCCATTATCGGCGGAGGACCTGCCGGCTATACAGCAGCGGAAAGAGCCGCAGCCAGTGGTTTGAAAACAATTCTTTTCGAAAAGTCCGCTTTGGGCGGAGTTTGCCTCAATGAAGGCTGTATCCCGACTAAAACACTTCTGTATTCAGCTAAAACGCTGGATAATATCAGAAATGCGGGAAAATACGGAGTGACGGTTTCGGGTGATACTACATTCGATCTGGGTAAGATTATAGCCCGCAAACAAAAAACAGTACGTAAACTGGTTGCAGGTATCAAAAAGAAACTAGCTGCCCATGAGGTAACAGTGGTAAACGAGGAAGCCATCGTAGCAGGCGAAGACGGAGAGCGTAACATCCTTATTAACTATGGCAAAGAAACGATTACAGCGGCAAAGGTTCTGCTGTGTACCGGTTCCGAGACCATTGTTCCTCCTATAAAAGGCTTGGCCGAAAGTGGTTACTGGACATCGCGCGAAGCATTGGATAATAAGGAACTGCCCGAATCATTAGCAGTTATTGGTGGCGGAGTTATCGGAGTGGAATTTGCTTCGTTTTTCAATAGCCTGGGTGTGAAAGTAAGCGTTGTGGAAATGCTTCCAGAAATACTCGGTAATATGGATAAAGAGCTTTCGGCAATGCTTCGTGCAGAATATGCGAAGAAAGGGATAGATTTTTACCTTGAGACTAAAGTTGTCGCCGTAGAAGATGGCAAAGTAATTGTTGAAAAAGACGGAGAGCAAACCTCCATTCCGGCTGCTCAGATACTCTTAAGTACAGGGCGTCGTCCGGTCACAGCTAATCTCAATCTGGACAAACTGAATGTGGAAACGTTCCGCAATGGTGTAAAGGTTGACGAGCATATGCGTACTACTCACTCTAACATATATGCCTGCGGAGATATTACAGGATATTCACTGTTAGCACATACAGCTGTGCGCGAGGGAGAAGTTGCTGTGAACCATATAATAGGCAATCCCGACAAGATGAGCTATAAAGCCATTCCCGGAGTGGTATATACCAACCCTGAGATAGCAGGAGTAGGCAAAACAGAAGAGGAACTGGAAGCCAAAGGAGAATACTGCAAAGTATTGAAATTGCCGATGGCGTATTCGGGTCGCTTTGTTGCCGAAAATGAGCTTGGAAACGGTGTCTGCAAATTGATTCTGGATTATGATGAAAAAGTTATCGGATGCCATATGTTGGGAAACCCTGCTTCTGAACTGATCGTAATTGCCGGAATAGCGATAGAAAAAGGCTTCACAGTCGAAGAGTTTCGTAAGATTGTATTCCCGCATCCTACTGTAGGAGAGATAATACATGAAGTGCTTTTCTCATAACGGTAGCGGATGATAGGTAGGGATGTACTTACAGGTGTAAATGCGGCTACATTACTGTGGTTGGACGGTTGTCTGGTCGATTGGTCAAATGTAGGCAGGATACTGTATCCCGTAACAGATGGAAAATTACCTCAGAATATGGGTAAGTACGGTTATTCGTACAACTTCGATAGCTGTATCATATCCCGTGACAGCCAATACATATTTCTGTATCAGAATCTTGGCACTAAAGGATTACTGTTAAGAAGAAATGGTGATATAATAAGAGAAATCAACAGGTCGTATTATCATGCTGATGTATATGAGTATCCTGTTGCATTTCTTTCGTATAATGATAAAAGCTACCTGATACATTGTCCTCATTCATATGCACAACTCGATTTTGAGGATATTGAAACAGGGGAAATCATTACGGCTGTCAAAGGGCGTGAACCTGCTGACTTTTTTCATTCCCGACTGGAGGTAAGTCCCGATAATAAACATCTGTTGTCGAAAGGTTGGATATGGCATCCGGCTGATTCTGTCCGCCTGTTCAATATAGAGGCTTGTTTCAACGATCCGCTGGAACTGGATAAACCATCTGTAACACAGCCGGAAGCAAATGCAGATATAAGTACTGCTTGCTTTATAACCGACAATCATATATTGCTTGGTTGTCCGCCTTTTAGCGAAGTTTATGACGATGAGGTTACCGATATCCTGACAGAGAGACAGATCGGTGTCTGGGATATAATTGAGAAAAAGATGGTACACATAGTATCAGTCGGTCTCGATTTCGGTAATCTTTATCCTATCGGTAAACATTATGTTTGGGATTTGTATAAATATCCGAAGATCATCGACATTCGTTCGGGAAAAGTGGTGTCGGAAATAGATGAAATATATAGCGGTACAAAGTGCTCATCTATAATACATCATTTACACGATCTTCCGCTTATGGCTTTTGATTACCGAACTAAGTCCATAGCCATATTGCATGATAGGACACTCAATATACTGACGCCTCGTAATCGTTTTTAGCTCTGTCTTGGGTCTATACCCCACATCAGTTTGTTACGCAATGTGTTGTAGAATGTGTTTTCTTTCCGCTTGATTACATTCAGGCTAAAATCGGCTTTCGATATAGTCAGTTTGGTTCCTGTCTTGAATACATTGGAACGACCGTCCAATGATATGAGGAAACTGTTGTTGCGGCTTTCTATGTCCAATGTTATAATACTGCTGTCGGGTACAACCAACGGTCTGTTGCTTAGGCTGTGAGGAGCTACGGCAGCTATAACAAAGTTCGCCGCAGTAGGTACCATTACCGGCCCGCCTACGCTGAGTGCATATGCCGTAGATCCGGTAGGCGTAGCTATTATCAGACCGTCAGCCTCGTATGAAGTCAGGAATTCCCCGTCTATATGCGTGTGTACGGTTATCATCGAAGCGGAGTCCTGTTTCAATATGGCAATCTCGTTCAGGGCATAGTTGAATCCGTGATAATCCTTATGTTCTGTAGTCAGATGTAACTGACTGCGGTGTTCTATCCTGTAATTGCCCGAAAAAATATCGGCAAAGGTCGCTTCAAGGTCTTTTTCTCCCACATCGGCAAGGAATCCAAGCCTTCCTGCATTAATTCCGAGTATGGGTATGTTCTTTTTCCCGATTACAGATGTTGTACGCAGGAAAGTGCCGTCTCCACCTATGCTGATAACAAGGTCTGCATTAAAGTGATCGTTCCGTATTACTTTGGCATTACTGTATTGCAGGTTGAGCGTATCTCTCAGATAGATGTAGAATTTCTCCTGAATATATACCTCTGCATTATTAGCCAGCAATATACTGAACAGTTTTTCAACCTGTTCCTTTTTCTGATGCTTACTACCAAAGACTGCTATTTTCATTGTTGATCCTTTTTAGCTTAATTTCACTTCCTGTGAAACAAATAACACCTAAAGCTGTTAATAATTTGGAACTGGTATTCACTATCTCGCCAATTCATATTACATTTGTAGCTTGGTATCGTTCTGCAAAGTTGCTAAAAAGTTCGGATATGTGAATTGTTTTTAGCATTTATATACGGATTGGTATTTTATTAACTATTTTTCATGACCAAATTAAGCGTAAATATTAACAAAGTAGCTACACTGCGCAATGCAAGGGGAGGTAACGTTCCCGATGTAGTAAAAGTAGCGTTGGACTGTGAAAAGTTCGGAGCCGATGGCATAACCGTACATCCTCGTCCCGATGAAAGGCATATTCGTTTCAAAGACGTGCATGACCTGAAAGCGAAGGTTCGTACTGAATTTAACATCGAAGGCTACCCTACACAAAAGTTTGTCGACCTGGTTACGACTATCAGGCCTACACAGGTAACCCTTGTACCCGATGCACCGGATGCCATTACTTCTAATGCCGGGTGGGATACGATCGAGAATCAGCAACTCTTGTCCGACTTGGTAGACGAGTTCAGAGCTGTAGGGGTGCGTACATCCGTATTTATAGGTACAGACCTTAAAATGATAGAATGTGCAGCAAAGACCGGAACAGACCGTATAGAATTATATACTGAGCCTTATGCTGCAGCTTATGCTAAGAATAAGGAAGCTGCTATAGCTCCTTTTCTGGAAGCAGCGAAGTTGGCAAAGAAGTTGGGACTGGGTGTAAATGCGGGGCACGATCTGAGCCTTGAGAATTTACACTACCTCTATAAAAATATCCCATGGCTAGATGAAGTGTCTATCGGGCATGCGCTCATTAGTGACGCTTTGTATTTGGGCTTGGAAAAGACGATAGAATTATATAAAGACTGTCTGAAAGAGACGCCCGAACTAAGATAATAACTGTAAGAATGGAGGCACAAAAAGATAGAATGATAAGCTTAGGAGCGACCATCGGTTTTCATATACTGGTGATCGTAGCTCTTTTGTTTTATACACTAGACTTGACCCCGATAACCCGTCACGCTGATGAATTGGAAGGCGTACCCGTTATGTTCGGTAATGTGCCCGATGCTTTTGGTGACGATGAACCTTTCGGCAGAGGTAGCGGAGAAGATGTAGGTGCTAGTGAAAATACCTCACCGGATGTATCGCCCGATCCAATTCCGATGATGGAAAATACCGTAAAAGAGACAAAGCCGGTAGTTACCAATACCGACAAAGCTCCTGTTACGCAGGACATGGAAGAGACAGTAGCCATAAAAGAAGCGAAACGTAAGGCTGAAGAGAAAAAAGAACAGGAGGCTGCCGAGCAGCGCCGAAAAGCAGAAGCCGATCGTATCGCAAAATTGGAAGCAGAAAAGAAAGGGCAGATAAATAACCAGATGGCCGGACTATTCGGTAATGGTACAGGCAGTGGCAGTCGTGGAAATACAGAAGGGACAGGAACGCAAGGTGTAACCACCGGTAATGCCAGTTATGGTAAAACATCGGGAGTAGGAGGCTGGGGATCGTTCGATCTGGGAGGCCGTAGTCTTGGTAGCGGAGGCCTTGCAAAACCTAATTATTCGGTAGATGACTATGGTACTGTTGTTGTGGATATCCTCGTAAATGCCAAAGGCGATGTGGTGGAAGCCACTATAGGTAAAGGTACTAATACGCCGAATACCAATCTTAGGAATGAAGCCATCAGAGCCGCTAAGCGTACCAAGTTCAATGCCGTTTCGGCTGTTACCAATCAGAAAGGAACAATCACATATAAGTTTAATCTAAATTAAATTGATATGAAGACTATATTTATATTTCTTACAACCGGATTTGAAGAAATAGAAGCGTTAGCTACTATTGATATTCTTCGTCGTGCCGAATTAGATGTTAAGTCTGTATCGTTGACAGATAGTAAGCAAGTGATGGGTAGCCATCAGATAAACGTTGCAGCAGACCTGATGTTCGATCAGGTAGATTTCTCTCAGGCTGAGATGTTGGTTTTGCCGGGTGGTACAACCAAATTTAATGAGCATGAGAATATGAAAAAAGAACTGCTCGCTTTTGCTAATAAGGGAAAAAAGGTTGCCGCTATCTGCGCTTCGCCGATGGTATTGGGTGGACTTGGGCTTCTCGAAGGAAAGAATGCTACATGCTATCCCGGATTTGAAAAATATCTGGATGGAGCAAATCTGCAAACCGATAAGGCTGTCGTTGTAGACGGAAATATTACAACCGGACGCGGTCCCGGACTTACTATCGACTTTGCATTGAATCTGGTAGAACAGCTTGGTGGAAAAGAAAAGAGGGATGCAGTAGCAGCCGGATTGTTAGTCAAATAAACTTAAAGATGAATGATGGGATTAATTCCCATCATTCTTGTTATATATACAATAGAAATACAAAACTAAGAAATGGAATTTTTACACGAAGTTTGGACTTTTTTTCTCAATCTGCTAAGAGATACCGGAGGCACTCTCGATATGCTGGTAACCGAATACGGAGTATGGGTATATGCTATACTATTCCTGATAATATTTTGCGAAACGGGATTGGTCGTTACGCCATTCCTGCCCGGAGATTCATTGTTGTTTTTGGCGGGAGCCATAGCCGTACGTCCCGATAATCCATTGCATATCTATTTCCTTGTTGGGATACTCATTGTAGCTGCTATTATAGGTGATGCTGTAAATTATACTATAGGGCGGTTCTTCGGGCAAAAGCTGTTTAGTAATCCAAACTCGAAGATATTTAAACAAGAGTATCTGGAAAAGACCAATAAGTTCTACGAAAAGCATGGGGGGAAGACAATTATACTGGCACGCTTTGTCCCTATTGTTCGTACATTTGCTCCATTTGTAGCCGGTATGGGTAAGATGAGTTATAAACATTTCTTCTCGTACAACGTTATAGGAGGTATAGCATGGGTTACTATCTTTTGTGCATTAGGTGCTATTATAGGAAGTAACGCATGGGTAGAAAAAAATCTGGATAAGGTGGTTATTATCATCGTTATAGTGTCTATCCTTCCGGGTGTATATGAAGTGCTGAAAGCCAAATGGGAATCAAGAAAAGCGGCTAAAGCAGAAAGCGAATAAATCAAGACTCAGGATATAGCGATATAAATAGTCTTAGACTTTAATTCTTATACCACTGACACCAAATAGTACATGCTTGTGCTTATGGTGGAGGTGGTTTCTTATTTTACAGAATCATAAACTACTACTTGTATGAATTATATAGCGAATATACCCGAAGCGGGATATAAGAAACGGTTGGTCATTATCGGAGGTGGGTTTGCCGGACTCGAGTTGGCAAAAAAGATAGACAAGAAGCAATATCAGGTAGTGCTGATTGATAAAAACAACTATTATCAGTTTCAGCCTTTGTTCTATCAGGTAGCTACAGGAGGGCTCGAACCGAGTTCTATCTCTTATCCGCACAGAAAGAATTTTCAGAGAAATAAGAACTTCCATTTCCGTATGTGTGAGGCACAGTCTGTAGATCCGGAAAAACGTATTGTAAAAACCAATATAGGAGACATTAATTACGATCATTTGGTTATCTCTACGGGGTGCGATACGAATTACTTCGGAAACGAAAGCCTTAAAGAGACTACCTTTGCATTGAAATCAGTTTCGGAATCACTCTTACTGCGAAACAGGATACTATTGAGTTTTGAAGAAGCCTTAAGTGCTAAAGATGAGGGTGAACTGAAAGAAATTCTGTCATTCGTTATTGTCGGTGGCGGTGCTACGGGTGTAGAGTTGGCAGGCTCTTTGGCAGATATGAAGAAGTCTATCCTGCCTAAAGATTACCCCGAAATAGATTTCTCTAAAATGGAAATACATTTGGTAGATGCGTCTCCCCGTCTGCTGTTTGCCATGTCGGAAGAGGCTTCTGCAAAGGCTGCAAAAACGTTGAAGAAGCGAGGTGTGATTATCCATCAGGATATATCGGTAAAATCTTTTGAGAAACCTTATGTAGAGATTAGTAACGGAACAAAGCTTCGCTCTCGTAATGTTTTTTGGGTAGCGGGAGTTAAACCGAATAGCCTTGCCGGACTTGACGAGTCTGCATACAACAGAGGGCGGCTTGCAGTGAATGAATTCAATCAAGTAAATGGTTACGAAGATATCTTTGCTTTAGGTGATACGGCATTGCTGATTTCCGACAACAGCCCGAAAGGGCATCCGCAAGTGGCTCAGGTAGCATTGCAGATGGCAAATAATCTGGCTAAAAATCTGAACAATACTATAAAAGCTAAAGAATGGGAGAAGTTCACCTATGCCGACAGAGGTTCATTAGCCACTATCGGGCGTAATGCCGCTGTAGCCGATTTGGGGAAATTCCGTTTCGGAGGACGCTTTGCATGGTGGCTTTGGCTGTGGGTACACATACTTTCCATTGTAGGTATGCGGAACAAGGTATCGGTATTTATCGACTGGGTATGGAGTTATCTCAACTATGATGTATCGTTGCGCCTGTTCATACGCCCTAAATTCAATAAGATGTATAAAGAGGAGTAGAGCTGGTTCTCAACTGTCGGCGAAAAAAGTTATCTTTACTGGGCTAATATACTGACCAAAATGAGAACAGAACAGGAAATATTTGATTTGGTTCTTGGCTTTGCAAAGAACGATGACCGGATACGTGCCGTAGGTATGGAAGGCTCCCGTATGAATAAGAATGTGCCTCGCGATATATTTCAGGATTACGATATGTCGTATATCGTCACCGATATGGATTCCTTCATCTCAGACAAGCACTGGATAGATGTATTCGGAGAACGCATTATCCTACAGACTCCCGAAGCCATGTCTTTGTTTCCGCCCGAACTGGGTAATTGGTTTTCGTACCTTATGCTGTTTGCGGATGGAACGCGGATCGACCTGTTGTTGATTCCTATAGCTGAATCAGAACTATATTATAAAAGTGATAAGTTGGTGAAAATCCTGTTAGATAAAGATGGTATTTTCCCCGCTCTTCCCGAACCGTCAGATGAAGACTATCATGTGAAACGCCCTTCCGAAGGATTTCTTGCCGATTGTTGTAACGAGTTTTGGTGGGTTTCTACCTATGTGGCAAAAGGATTGTGGCGAAAGGAGATACTTTATGCGAATTACCATCTCGATACTATCCTGCGCCCTTGTCTGCTGCGCATGATGGAGTGGAAGGTCGGTATAGAGACAGACTTCTCACTGAGTGTGGGGAAGAACAGTAAATACCTGTCCCGATATGTTACACCCGAAGTCTGGAATACCTTGTTGAGCACATATAACAACGGTAGTTATGAAGATTGTTGGGCGTCATTGTCAGCTATGATACAACTGTTCAGAGATACAGCCCTATTTGTCGCAAAAGCTTTAGGGTACAAATATAATGTGGATGAAGACCGGAAAGCCTCTGCTTATCTCTGTCGTATAAAGGACTTGCCGGAAGACGCGCTGTCATTCTGGTAGTATTAGATACACTATATGAAACCATATTCATCATACGAGATAAAGAATATAAAAGATAAATGGTATAGCCCTTTTCGGGAAATATATACGACCTCTTTCCCTGTATTCGAACAGCGGAGTCCAAAACAACAGTCAGATGCTTTTAAGGATAGCCATTATCATTTATCAGCTTGGATAGACGGCGAAAAGCTTCTGTCATTTGTCTCATACTGGGATTTTGAAGGTTATATCTATATAGAACATCTGGCAGTTAACCCGGAGTTGAGAGGGCAGAATATAGGTAGCCAGATGTTGGATGCCTTTGCAGATGAAGTCAAGAAAACCGTTATTCTCGAAATAGACCCACTGATAGATGAGGTGTCTGAGAAAAGATTAGCGTTTTACGAAAAACTTGGATATAAAATAAATAAGTACAAACACACTCATCCGGCTTATAACAAGGACTATAAGCCGCACAACCTGGTAGTTCTTAGCCTGTATGAAGAACTAAAAGATGAAGAATACCAACAATTCTATAATGACCTTGTTCATATAGTAATGAAAGACTACTAGCATTGTCCCTTTCGATATAACTTAAAAGCATTATCTTTGCATCATAATTACAGTAGGCCGGTTTGTCGCTGACTGCCGTATGGCAGGAAGAGGAAAGTCCGGGCAACACAGGGCATCGTACTTCTTAATGGGAAGCTGTTCGCGAGGGCAGAGTTAAGGTAACAGAAAATGACCGCCCCTAACAGGGTAAGGGTGAAAAGGCGAGGTAAGAGCTCACCGCTCGTGCAGTGATGTATTGGGGCTGTACTACTTGCGAGTTGTAAGACCATGTATACCGGCGTATGTAGGGCTGCCCGCCCGATGCCGGGGGGTAGGTCGCTAGAGCCTGTCCGGTGACGGCTGGCGTAGATAAATGACAGACACCTTGATTTATTGAGGGACAGAACCCGGCTTACAGGCTTACTGTTTTATTTTTCTAACGATGGATACATTTCTATTTGTAGCACTCAAAGTTTGCCTCTATGGCTTTATAGTGTTGTTCGCTCTGGTTGCTGTTGCGCGATTGAGTGGTTCATTCGCTGAAAAACCGTTAGAGTCTCTGAAACGCAGATCGGAGAGGAAAGCATTTAAGATCATATTTGTTACCGTCTTAGCTATCTTAGGCGGTTTCCTGTCTCGTTTCATTTCAGTCGAGAATGCTCTGAGTGTTTTCGGGAGAGATAGTGATATTATCCGCAATGAAGTATCTTCTGTACATATGCTGGGAGGTGTATTCGGTGGAATTATTGTAGCCATAATTGCATTGTCTGTTATACATTTGCTATATGACTATATTCACCATGACGAAGAAACGGAGTGATGTACAGATACCTATCCTGTTGCAAACCTCAGACGAAAATACTCTTTTTGTAAACTGCATTTGACAAACTGTAGACGTAAATACATATTCTGCCGGATTTCACGATATTTTCATTTTTAAGTCAAATTTCTTCCATATAATTTTAGTATCTTTGCATCGCTTTCAGAAATGGAAGGAATCAAAACAACATGTTGATAATCAATAATATTAATATATTTAACAGAAACAATCATGATTACAATCGACAAATTTAATTTTTCGGGTAAGAAAGCTTTCGTCAGAGTTGACTTCAATGTGCCATTGGATGCAGACTTCAACATCACAGACGATACCCGTATCCGTGCAGCAATGCCTACTCTGAAAAAAATCATAGCCGATGGTGGCAGCCCTATTATCGCTTCGCATCTTGGTCGTCCTAAAGGAGTAGAAGACAAATACTCTTTGAAACACATCCTTGCCCATGTATCGAAACTTCTGGGTGTAGATGTACAATTTGCAAATGATTGTGTAGGTGAAGAAGCAGGTGTTAAAGCTGCTGCATTGCAACCGGGAGAAGCCCTGTTGCTCGAAAACCTTCGTTTCTATGCCGAAGAAGAAGGCAAGCCTCGCGGATTGGCAGAAGATGCCAGCGATGATGAAAAAGCCGCTGCGAAAAAAGCCATCAAAGAAAGCCAGAAAGAATTCACAAAGACACTTGCTTCTTATGCAGACGTGTATGTGAACGACGCCTTCGGAACCGCTCACCGCGCGCACGCTTCTACAGCACTTATTGCAGACTATTTCGATGCTGAGCACAAAATGTTCGGTTACCTGATGCAGAAAGAAATCGACGCAGTAGAGAAAGTCATGAAAGATACTGCCCGTCCGTTTACTGCCATCATCGGGGGTGCAAAAGTTTCTTCTAAGATAGACATCATCGAAAACCTGTTGGATAAAGTAAATAACCTCGTTATAGGTGGAGGTATGGCATTTACATTCATCAAAGCAGCAGGCGGTAAAATCGGTAACTCGCTGGTAGAAGATGATAAACTCGACCTTGCTAACGAAATCGTAGCCAAAGCTAAAGCAAACGGTGTGCAGCTTGTGATTGCAAGTGATGCTAAAATAGCAGATGGGTTCAGCAACGATGCCAATACTCAGATAACAGAAGCTAACGCAATTCCTGACGGATGGATGGGATTGGATGTAGGTCCTAAAGGCGAAAAAGAAATTGCCGATGTACTCATGGCTTCTAAAACTATCCTTTGGAACGGTCCTGTAGGAGTATTCGAATTCGATAACTTCGCAGCCGGAACAAAAGGTACAGCAGAAGCTGTTGCTGCTGCAACCAAAGGCGGAGCATTCTCGCTTGTAGGTGGAGGTGACTCTGTAGCTGCCGTAAACAAATTCGGTTTGGCAGATCAGGTATCTTATGTATCTACCGGTGGTGGAGCATTGCTTGAGTTCATCGAAGGAAAAGTTCTTCCGGGAATTAAAGCGATCAGAGGATATTAATCCGAGCTTTGAAATAATTATAGAGAGAGTTCGTAGATATTTCCTGCGGACTCTCTTGTTATTTAGGCTTTTGGTAAAAATATGGGTGTTGTAGTACCACTTTCGAATTTTTAGTATCATATCTGAATAATATCGTATAGTACACAGAAACTGAGACTCCACACTGTTTGCCGGGTTTCCATTTCGGCATTTTGTTTACTGCAGCAAGAGCAGCCTTTGCGAAGGTTGTATCCTCTCCCTTTAGTATTTTTGGCTCAAGAATTTCTCCTGTTTTATGTACAATAAAACGGATGATGATTTCTGTAACCAATGTGTCGTTTCTGTATTCGGATTTATATTTCAGGTTCTTGCCCATAAATTTTTGAAGAGCTTCCTTGCCTTCTACAAATTCAGGAAATATTTCAATTGATACAAAAGGTTTTTCCTCATATTTCCTTTCTTCTGGAGCCAGCTTCTTTTCTTCCAAAGCTAATCTTTCTAATTCTTTGATACCTATCTCCCGTTTTTCGACAGGAGTAAATTCCTTGATCTGAGACAAAATACTAACGGAACAAGTGAGTGACAGTATAATTAAAAAGGTTCTCATATTCTTATTATTTGATTATCAATAAAGCCTGAATATCACAGGCAAAGTATAATACGTATTTACATCTTTGCCGTTATGCTGTGCAGGTGTCCAGTCAGGCATATCTTTTACGGCTCTGAATGCAATCTTGTCGCTTGCCTGATCAAGTCCTTTTATGATTTTCACATCTCTTATTTTTCCTGTTCGGGTAACAATAAACCGGACAGTGACCCTTCCTTGTGGTAAATATCCCATTGTACATGTAGGGCAGGGTGGTTTTGGTTTCGTCTTTTCTCGGAAGTATTTATACATTTCTTCTTCTCCACCGGGAAACGAAGGCATACGGTCGGGTGTTTTGCATATACCCTCATTTCTGATTATCCAGTTAGTCTGGTCAAACCGTATTGACAATGTAAACCAGATATCCTCTGATTCCGAGTTCTTGTCACTAAAATTACCCCCAACTTCCCATTTTGGTATCATCTTCACAATACTTAATGCAATGCTATCACATTCGGAGTGAATCCCTTTTACAACAAATATACTATCTGGTGTTCCGTCTTCTCTGATAAGAAATCTTATTCTTACCATTCCCTCTACACCATCGTCTATAGCCGACTGTGGATAAACAAAATTTTTATTGATGAATTTATATAACTCAGTTTCTCCTCCGGGATATTGGGGCATTCTTTCATACTTGATAAGTCCTACTTTCATCTCTTCATCTTGATCTCCATATTGCCCAAAACAAGACAAAATGGAAAGTAGCAATATAAGTATCAAAAATATTCTTTTCATCATTTGCTTTTATTAGGTAGTCAGTAATTATATAAATAGCTGTGTCTTTTTTTATTCTTTGATCCTGAATATCACAGGCAAATCAAAGTAAGCACTCACGTTCTTATCTTTATACTTTGCGGGAACCCATTCCGACAAAAGGCAGGCTACGCGCAGTGCCTCTTTATCCAGTGATGGATATACACTTTGTATAACCTGAGGTGATTTCACCTTTCCGTCTTTTGTGACTATAAATCTGATAACAACCTTTCCGCCGACATGATGTTCTTCGAATGGCCATTTCAGATTTTCCATAATAACCTTGTACAAAGCTTCTTCGCCTCCTACAAATGACGGTTTTTGCGTAGGATTCCTATATACTTTTTCTCCATCCACATATTCATAATCTGATAAACGAAAGAATATAGGCATTGTGAAATCGGAAGAGATTTTATCGCTTACTGGTTTCCATTTTGGCATACCTTTTATAAGTGCAATAACCGCACTGTCACAGGCAGGATGTAGCGATTCTTTTATCCGTATATTTGCCACATCTCCATTGGGAGCTATTGCATATTGCACAACTACTTTTCCTTCAATTTTCAGTTTGATGGCTTCTTCAGGATAATGCAGATTTTTATGTACATATTTAATTAATGCTTCTTCTCCGCCAGGGAAAGTAGGCATTCCAATCGAGACAAAAGGTTTTTCTTCATACTTTTTTTCTTCCGGAGCCAACTTTTTCACTTCTTTGATATCTATCTCCCGATTTTCGACAGGAGTAAATCCTTTGATTTGAGATAAAACATTAGCCGAACATGCGAGTGACAGTATAAATAAAAAGGTTCTCATATTCTAATGGAGTTAATTAAGTGATACATAATATTTATTGTTGTGTTCAATGCTGTAGGGGGGGAATAAATATTTGCCGAGATAGTTGGGGGGGGAAGTGTTTTTGGCCCTAACACTAACAAAGA
>NZ_JARXWN010000025.1 GCF_029892965.1 Dysgonomonas sp. PF1-14
TATTTTTCTGAAAAAATTTGCTTGCGGGTTAAATATAACCTTTGAGGCAACTGAAAAAAGACGTCCGACACACTGGGAATGAATATTAAAAAAAAGCTCGGAGAAAGAAAAATGTTTTTAATTGAAAAAAGTACGAACCGAAATCTAAGAATAAATCTCTGACTTTTATATACGCTCTTTGACTTACTGATAACAATTCACTACCGCAGGGATAGACAAATTCCCTGTATTAAATTATTTATTAATCAATAAATTTTTAACGTATGATTTATTTAGATCAAGACGCTACAAAGTTTCTCTATCCGTATTTGATAGAGGCTAAGCGCAACAAACATGGAATTGTAGAAATAATCAGTTCTGCAAATGAAGATGAAGTCTTACAAATAAGGCTGATGTCTGAAACTACGCTAGGTATCAAATTTGTACTTGAAATTCCTAATCTTTTCGTCCTAACAATGATGTCACAGGACGCTAATATCATTGTTTATAGGTATATGGATGCTGAACACTACCCGTCAAGAGTATTATTTTCAATAGATGAAATTAATCTGCTAAAGGAATTAAAGCCTTTGCGCCCATTTCACTATGTTTTTAATCTCTTTACGGAAGCAATACTAAATACAGTGAGAGATAAAGAGAATGGAAATTATGAAAAGCAGTTTGATTACTATTCTTTTCGTTCAATACGATTTTTGTTTTTCTTATTCATTGCAGAAACAGATATTATTTGCTCATGGGGAACACACAAGCTGATAATATTAAATAATGCAATACTTTTCAATGTACAAGGGCATCACTTCACAGGACAGGTAAAAATATCTTACAATGCAGGAGCAGATGTATTTGAAGTTGCATTTATGCAAAAAAATGTAATTGTAGGACAACGAACAGGGATTTATTTTGATGAACTTATTAATACTATTGATAAGAATGTTGAATATATTCCCGAATACGACAACTAATTACTAACACAGGGGAGTTAATTACTCCCCTACAATCTTTAAAATTATGGCAAAGAAAAATCAAAATAAAAAACAGATTCAACAAGCACCAATCCAAAAAACTCAGCTTGAAACAGTATATATAAATATTGAAAATTTATTGGTAGGTGGAAACCCACGCCAGTATTTTGACGAGAAAGCATTGAACGAACTAGCCGAGAGTATTAAGCAAATAGGTATCATTCAGCCTATATCTGTGCGCAAAACGCCTAATACTGAAAATATGTACTCAATTATCGCAGGAGAACGCCGATACAGGGCTGCAAAACTCGCAGGGCTACAAGAAATGCCTGCATATATAAGAGAATGCACGAGCGAAGAAGCCTTAGACATCGCACTCACAGAAAATTTGCAACGTGAGGATATGACAGACCTAGAGACAGCCGAAGCCGTTAAAACGATGATAGAAGTTAAACAGTTTGATGTTAAAAGCGTTGCTGTAAAACTAGGTAAAAGCGAAAAGTTTGTAAGGGATAGATACCAATTGAATAACCTAATAGACGATTTTAAAAAGATGCTTTCCGAAAGTTCAATCAATATAGGTAAAGCAGTTTTTTTAGCTTCTTATCCGCAGGACTTGCAAGATCAGATTTTCAATGACCATTTTACCAATGAAAATTGGAATTATTGGGCGGAATTATCACTATCTAAATTTGAAAATCATTTGGATAACAGGTATAACAGTAACCTAGATAAAGCTGTCTTTGATACAAAGGATTGCACAGGATGTCAGTTTAATTCTTCTTTTGGTCGCCTGTTTTCTGATGAAACGGCAAGATGTTTGAATAAACCTTGTTATGCAAATAAACAAGACGATGCGAATTTTCAAAAGATAGCAAATGTTATTGACGATAACCCGACTTTGCCGATAATCAGAAGATATCATGTTTCAGATTGGGTACTAAAGAAGTTTGATGATAATAATTATGAAATCGCCGAAGATAGCGGAACTTCTTTTCAAATGCCCGAAGAACCCGAGAAACCCGAAAAGCCAAAAGAAGAAGATTGTAGAGACGAGGAAACAGGAGAAGTGAACCAAGAATGGTTTGCTGCCGATATGGAAGAGTACGAGCAGGACTTAAAAGACTATGAGGAAGCCTGTACTGAATATGCCAAAGAAGTAATAGAGTTTGAAGAAAATGTCAAAAGTGGCAAATATCAGCCTTGTTTAATCTTAAATGGTACAAACATACAGAAAGGTTACATGTCCTTTGATGAAGCTGATAACGAAAGCAATACTGACATATCGAGCGAAGATAAAGAGATTAGCAAACTAAGAGATAAGCTAGCGAGAGAACAGGAACTTAAGGTTGAAAAGTCTATTAAAGACATAAAAGACCAGATCTTCAAAGGCAATATAGATTTTACGAAAGATGCAATAAAGCTAGAAAATGACATCTTGTTTTATTATCTGCTTTCTGAATTGTCAAACGAACATAGAAAGCAGTACTTCGGAGAACCTTACGCAAAAGATAAGGTTAAATTAGATTTTGTCGTAAGTATGACGCCCGAACAACGAACAGTTATTATACGTGATTTTATATTGTCGAAGTTGAAAGAGTACGCTTTTAACTCTCATTCCGTTTCATCACAACTGTTTTTAGAATTTTCAAAGTACCATTTTGAAAATGAAACCGCCGAGATAGAAAAAGTACACCAAAACGTGTTTATCAAGCGAAAAGCGAGGATAGAACAGAAGCTAAAAGAACTAGGCGTAAATATTCTAAAGGATGCAGACCAAACGGAAGAACAGCCCGAAGAAGAATTGCAAGAGCAGGAACAGGAGTAAATTATTAATAGAGATAGGCTTAAATAGCCTATCTCACTTTTTTAGACTTATGGAAAAATATTCAGATGAAAAATCAGCTATATCGAATGCTAAAGAAAGAAGCATGGATAGCGAAGATTTATTTTTCGTAGTCCTCTCAAGAGGATTCTACTATGTAGATACAGACGGTTTTATCCGTAATTGGGAAACATTAATATGCACCATACATAAAGGACAAATTATCACATGAGAATGGAAAAAGATTTTGCAGATTTTCACAAAGCAATGGAAAAGCTCGCATATCGTTTCGGGAAAGACGTTATAAGGGCTTTTCAAGAATTTTTGGAGTATGCCATTGCAGGGCACAGCTCTACAATAAAAGTTGATATGTCAAAGTACAAGCCAGAGGAAGTAAAATTATTCCATGATTTATATTATCAGTGGATAATGTTACAAAATACCATGAAAAGTAAAAAGGGTTTTGAGTGGTTTGACGCTTTCGGGCATTACTTTGAGTTGCATTCGTCAGATTGGAGCAAGAAGAAGAAAGGGCAATTTTTTACACCCCCGAATCTTGTGGATATGATGACAAATATTGTAAACCCAGAGGGATGCGGAAAAAGGATTCTTGACCCCGCCTGCGGGAGCGGACGCTTTTCAATAGCTTCTCACGCTTACAACCCAAGAAATTTTCATTACGCAATGGATATAGACCGTACTTGTTGCATGATGGCTGCACTGAATATGATGATTCATGGTGCAAGAGGAGAGGTAGTTTGGAAAGATGCTTTGTCATTTACAGACTATCGCAGTGGATGGAGTATTAACCCGAATATAGTTGAACTGAAAGGTATTCCACATATAGAGCTATTAGATAAAGAAAATAGTTTTATATATCATGAGGGGTTGAATAGAAAGGCTGAATGGGAGAGGGAAGAGCAAGAAGCTACACAAAAACTACTTAATGAAGAGTTCTTAGACATTGACGAGGAACAGAAAATTAACCTTGAATCTAAGAACGAAAAAGCGAGTTTCGATTTTTTTTAATTATCTTGTTAAGCGGCTTTCAGCCGCTTAACTTATTTTTATTATTATGGAGATAGAGGATATAACAGCAGATTTGAAAAACTATATTTTTGAAGAATTGAAAGAGAGCCATGATTATTGGGGCGAAAATTCTTTGCCCGATATGCTGGATTTTTGCAAACGAAACAGACTGAAATCACAAAAGGAATTATTACTTATTTTAATGAGTCATCCGATAAGAAAAAAATGAAAATATTAATTATCTTTGTTTTTACGTTAAAAATTGCTGATTAAATTAATGTGAATTAGTTTTCAGTAGAAAGCGGCATCAATAGATGCCGCTTTTTTTATGTACTTTTTTTTATTTAGCCGGTGGCGGATCTGCTTCCGGTGTTTTTAAAAACAATATGGTTTTAGTCTTCCCGGAGAGCTGGCCAACGTTCAAAAAAGTACGGTTTTAATAATGAAGTTAGATTCTATATAATCGGGTAGTCGCACCAATACAGGCATCGAGCCTTATTGTTTCGGTTATAATCCCCCTGCGGGGAGATCGGCACTATATCAATCAATATCAGCAAAGGTACATGAAGCAGGCAAAACGCCATATCAAAAACCGTTAAATCTCCACCCTCGCCTGCACCTCAGGTAGTATTTGAACAGTTTTTAATACTGCTAATTTACCTTTGCTCATGTGTGCATCCGGCGATATTAATATGTATAACTTAATAATTTACTTTATGAAAATTGTAATTTTTATTTTAGCTTATCTTCGTTATGGATTCTCAACCGCAGAAGTGGTAGCTTCCAGCCTGAAAATTGTTGAAGAATACTCAAAACGCTTATTTATCGCCTCAAATGTAGAATACATGAATATGAGTTTTTCCATCGGCGACATAGCAAGGAATGTATCTTCTAAATATGAAGATGGAGCATTAAAGATGTATATGTTATTACCTATCAAAGATTCGGTAATACTAGATGAATGGTACATCGGTTATTTCTCCAAATCCGGAAAATTCATAGAGGCTTTATAGCCTCTATTTTTTTATTCTTTAGCTGGGCTTCATTATTTGGGGCTCGGTAGCTTGTAGCCATGTTCCACAGTCTACAAACTACCTCGCCCTTGGGGATGCTATTTTGATTGAATTTTTCCAATATACAGAATCTCAATTTAATATATTTATATTTCGATATAAAAATATATTGATATATAAATATTTACATATAAACAGGTAGTCGCACCAAAACAGGCGTCGAGCCTTATTGCTACGGTTCTAAGCCCCCCATTCGGGGGAGAGTGGTACTTTCCCCATCGCCTTTTTTTTATTCATTCGTCCAGTAATGCCAGCCGTTTTTTCTAGTTGCAAAGGTTACTTATATTTTCCCCAGCCTCAAATTCGCTTCGCTGTTTTCAATAAAATCTCCACACCTCACAGCTCCGTAGGTCCCGTTCGTTCCTCCGGGATCACTACGCCTGTATCGGGTAGTATTTTTCTGAAAAAATTTGCTTGCGGGTTAAATATAACCTTTGAGGCAACTGAAAAAAGACGTCCGACACACTGGGAATGAATATTAAAAAAAAAGCTCGGAGAAAGAAAATAGTTTTAATTGAAAAAAGTACGAACCGAAATCTAAGAATAAATCTCTGACTTTTATATACGCTCTTTGACTTACTGATAACAATTCACTACCGCAGGGATAGATAAATTCCCTGTATTAAATTATTCATTAATCAATAAATTTTTAACGTATGGGAGAACTTGTGCGAACAGTCATAACAAGCACCGAAATTGTCTATATCACGATTCGATATAGCAAACTATGGGAATATTGGTTTGTCTACAAGAATGGCTCATTCTGCGGAGGTAGAGAGCATAGGACAGATGTATTACAATATGTAAACTTTTTAGAAGTATGAAAACAATAGTACAAATCAAAGAAGAGCATCAAAATAAGTTATCTGCGCTATTTGATTCGCTTGGTATTTTCTTCGCTTTCAGTAATGAGCAGTTTGAAGAAGGCAGGAAAGAAGGAGTGAAATATGCTAATGGTGGTCAAGGAATGCTAATTCCAATTGATAACGTTAAGGAATATGTTAGAAGATTCAGCGAATTAGAAAAGGATACAGAGGCAGAATTTGCGAAACATATACCTATGGACGACTATATTTTATATGAGTTAAATAATCACGAAGCATTCTATACATGGTGCACAGATGATGCTTACGAAGTAGTAAAATATCGTTATCCAAACTGTACACCTGATGATATGAAACGGGTATTTAAACAATTTTCTAATAGTTAAAATAGTATTCAATTTATTTGTCAATATTACTGTTTGTCAGTATATTGCATCATTAACACATTTATAAACAAAAAATTTAAAATTATGGCTACAATTCAATTTACTGGTAACATCGTACAAGAAGTGAGAAATGAAAACGGTTACTTAAACTTCACAGTTTCAGAAAAAACAGATAGTTTCAAAGATTCAGAGTACAGCTACTATGAATGCGGGATGAGAATAGACAAATTTCCCGAAAAACTTATACCTCACATTGTAAACGGCGCGATCGTACAAGTGGTAGGAAAGCATTATTCCACCACAAGAGAACATGAGGGTAAGAAGTACACGAACTGGCACGTTATCGTTCTGGATATCGAACTGAAAGGAAGTGTACGCAAAGAAGAAGATAAATAAAATTTATCAGAATAGGCAAACAATCATTGTACAAAATATTGTACAATGATTGTTTTTTATTATCTTTGTATAAAGATTAATTATCATAGTTATGGAAACAGCGTCATTATCCGATTTTAGGGCTAATATTAAGCAGTTGCTTGATCAAACAGCCGACAGTCACGAACCTTTGATTGTGAAGAGACAACAGGGCGAGGATATAATAGTTATGTCCCTGTCTGATTATAATTCGCACAGAGAAACAGTTTCGTTAATGTCGAACCCTGCGAACGCTATAAAGCTCATGCAGTCGATAGAAGAACACAAGGCGGGTAAAGTAATTAACGTAAGCATTGACGAACTAGATGCCTTTATATCTAAATGAGGGGGGTTGCATTCACGCCGACAGCATGGGCGGAGTTTACAGGTATCGTATATAGCGATAAACAGAAGTCTAAAAGGATTCTTAATCTTATAAAAGATATTCAGCGTAACCCATTCGAGGGAATCGGCAAGCCTGAGCCATTGAAATATGAACTGCAAGGTTATTGGAGCAGACGTATAGACGAAAAGAACAGGCTAGTTTACGCAGTCGAAGAAGAAAGGATTGTCATAGTGCAGTGTACAGAACATTATTAATATTAAAAGCCGGAACAACTTTGTTCCGGCTTTTTTTGTACTTTTTTTTATTTAACCGGTGGCGGATCTGCTTCCGGTGTTTTTTAAAACAGTATGGTTTTAGTCTTCCCGGAGAGCTGGCCAACGTTCAAAAAAGTACGGTTTTAATAATGAAGTTAGATTCTATATAATCGGGTAGTCGCACCAATACAGGCATCGAGCCTTATTGTTTCGGTTATAATCCCCCTGCGGGGAGAGCTGTGTTATTTTTATATTTTTATATTTTTATATTTCAATATAAAAATATTTACATATAAACTGGTAGTCGCACCAATACAGGCGTCGAGCCTTATTGTTACGGTTCTAAGCCCCCCATTCGGGGGAGAGTGGTACTTTCCCCATCGCCTTTTTTTTATTCATTCGTCCAGTAATGCCAGCCGTTTTTTCTAGTTGCAAAGGTTATTTATATTTTCCCCAGCCTCAAATTCGCTTCGCTGTTTTCAATAAAAATCTCCACACCTCACAGCTCCGTAGGTCCCGTTCGTTCCTCCGGGATCACTACGCCTGTATCGGGTAGTATTTTTCTGAAAAAATTTGCTTGCGGGTTAAATATAACCTTTGAGGCAACTGAAAAAAGACGTCCGACACACTGGGAATGAATATTAAAAAAAAAGCTCGGAGAAAGAAAATAGTTTTAATTGAAAAAAGTACGAACCGAAATCTAAGAATAAATCAACTTCAAAATATCAGAATTATGAACAAAATTAGCAAAATTCAGTTAGTAGTATGTAACGAAAATACACTTGGTTATATACTTCCCTATGATCCAACAACTTTGAATATTCTTCATGCTTCGATACTCAAGGGAGCAACATTCAATATTGGAAAAAGTCAAACTACAATAAGCATCAGCGATATTGTAAGGCTGGCAAGTGAAAAAGATTTTAATGACTTTCGTGTCGACTTTGAAGGGTATAGAAATGACAGCAACTATATTTATGAAAAATAAATGCAACTATATATAAAATTAAATCATTTATAATAAGTTGATTAAACATTATTTTCAACATTTTCCCTCTACTTTGGTTAAGACCCCATGAACCAAATTATCTCCTTATAATAAAAGAGTAGCAATATTTATTGCTACTCTTTTTTATTCAAAGATAAAGAGGCGCAATGCACCTCTTATATACTGGCTATGCCGTACCACCTTATCGCTTCTCACGGTCGTCCTCACGTTGCCGCTTTGTCCTTTTCAGGCGGTAAACAAAGATAAGTTATTTGTTTGATATAACGAAATTTATAGATGGATTTTCAGAAACCAGATGTTTATTAAAAACGCCGGCGGCGGATCGCGTTCCTGAAGCAATTGAAACAGTACGTTTTTTAAATGACTGACAGCTCTCAAGTAGTTTAAAACTGTACAGTTTTACATGGGGTACCACCAGCATTTTCCACAAAACCCCCTCTAAGAGTAAAAAATAGTGTAAAAATTAATTTCAACATTATGTAGATATTTTGGCCAAGACACGAAAATGTAAAAAGTTCCTTTTTTGTCCCTCGAAGTTCCTTTTTTGTCCCTTTATGATATTAATGTACAGAATATAAGCAAGTTAATACTTCAAACAATCTATAAAAATTTTCATTTGTTTTGCAGCTTTTGAAGAAGATTGACTTAAAATAAGGCTGATAAGGCAAAAATTATGTTCATATTAGTGATAAATTTTGATTAAAGTTCCTTTTTTGTCCCTTTTGGAACAAATATTTATCTAAAGTTCCTTTTTTGTCCCCTCGAAGTTCCTTTTTTGTCCCTTATTACATATAGGACTAGTAAAAACATAGCTGCGAAAACGGCAAACATTTCTGTATTCTATTATGTATCAATACATAAAATAATAAATTCTACTACTGGCTTACCGGCAATAGCTGAAAGAAACCTTTAATTCAAACTATGACTAATTGTAAGTTCTTAAATTTTTACTAAACTATGACTAATTGTAAGTAGTTTTTGTTATGCGAATCTGTGCGAATCTTGTTTTCTCAATATTATCATATCAATTGCTTTTGATTTGAACAAAATCAAATCGCTGATTATTAGTTAAATATGTGTTATATGCAACTTTTCGTCCCTACTTTCCCATGAACCAAATATTGAACTGTATTGTTACTCTTCAAACTATGACTAATTGTAAGTAAATTTGTTGTGCGAATCTGTACGACCAAATTAATTCAAACTATGATTAATTGTAACTAGAATAGTTGGAAATCCCCTTTTAATATAGTTCTTATTACTTTTGCTCGCTCTTCTACTTCTTTTGAAGCATAATATACCAACTTATCTTCTATCTTAACCCAAACGGAATTGATATAGGGTATTTCTTTGCCTTTTAAGCCATTTAAAACGCGCTCAATATATCCAGCATCATTTTTAAACAAAGGCGTCAATTTTAAGCGTATATTATATAAATAATCACCTTCCGCCCAGTTACCATATAAGTTCTCCGAAGCATCGTAGATATAAAAAATCAAATCTTTAATTTTGTTGTTCTTTTTACCCCCTTTTTCCTTAATTTCATACTTGAAATATACATCAGATTGCGGAGATGAGTTGTTTGAAAAACTTTTATATAGTTCTTTTTGTGCCTTATCAATCACAGCCCTTTTAAATTCTCCATATGTTTTATAAGAATCTTTTAAGCCGAATAATTCTCTTAATTCGTCAACAGAATACTCAAAATATCCTTTATTACGCCACATTTGACATAGTTCGTAGAAACGTTGAGTATATATAGAACCAAAAGACAAAGCCACACTCAGGGAATAAGCTGTAAAACGTTCTGATAACTCCACAAAGAATTGTAAGGCATGCGGTGATATCTCCATCTCAAAATAGTTCTCTTTTTTCTTATGCGAAGCTCTTGTTAATAGATTTATCGAAGCCCATTCCTCTTCATTATTAATCTCAAATGACTTTTGTTTAAATTGATTTAAACGGTCATATATTCGTGTCATATTATCAACTTCTTTCAACTCACTTGGAGTAAATCTTATTGTTAGATTGCCAAATAAATCTTCACTTGTATTTTCAACCACAGGGAGTTCCTCAATGTATTTTTTTCTGACTTTATCTATAATTATGTATAATACACGCTTTTCTATAAGGTCATAACTGTATTTGGCCAAAGTAATTTCATTGGCCTGCACTATCATATCCGGATAATGCTTCTTTTCGGTCTTTGTTAATAGATAAGTCATAAGTTATATATTTGTAATCCGACACAAATATAAATAAAACTATGAATTAAAACTATGTATTGTCATAAATTAAATTCATAGTTTGAGATTTTAGTTACAATTAATCATAGATTAACTAGGAATTGGTTACAATAAGTCATAGAACGGTTACAATAAGTCATAGTATGATTTTTTGTAACCAACTTAAAACACTCATTATTAGAGCCATAACCATAGCTATTAGCGACCGAAAACAGTACTGTAAAACTCTAATACTGTAAAAGTGAACAAATGTCTCTCATGCTCGGACACTAGAGCGGCGTTTTTTTTAGCAAAATCCGAATCCAAATTCTAATCTTCACGAAAAAAAACACATTTAATATTCGCTTCGCTCAAAGGTTTTTTTTAGCCATAAAACGAACAGCCAGTATATTTCGAAATTTACTCCTTTTACCTAAAAAATTCAATTCGTCGAAACTATGACTAATTGTAACTGGCGTGAATTTATAAATAAAAAAAATATCTGGCTGTCGGAAATTGCTCCTAAAACCTGAATAAAATTTTCTTTTACTACCCATTTTTTTAACGGCCTTTTCAGACCTAAAAATGGGGATAGTCAAACATTTTTTTACGCTCAAAAAAGTGCTTTTTTTGGCTCGAAAAAAAGTTTTCCTATCTTTTAATAGGAAAGCAAGATGTATATTGGGTAAAACCCAATAATTTTTATATATTTGTCAGATAATTAAGATATTAATTTTTTTAAGGTAGTACTAAAGGTAGTACTTTAGTGGTACTTAAAATTATTAATACATTAATATATAGATAATTAATAGTATTTATTTAGGTAGTACTTTAGGTAGAATTATGAAAAGTATTAAATTGCAGGATGCAACTTATTTCAAGTTGAAAAATCGTATTGAAGAGCATTCAGAAGCGAAATCTTTTGACAATTATATTCGTCAAATGCTCGTATTTTTTTCCGAGACAGGAACAGATCCTTTTAATATTAAAGACGTCCCAACTGTAGAAATTAAAAATAATACGGACAAACTTTTGAAAGAATTTGACCGTCTTGTTAAGATTGTAAAAGCACAGGAACGAGACAATAATTTGAACCGGGACAAACAAACAAATCAAATTCTTCAAGGGGTTTCTACCGGTATAGTTGTTCAAGAAGAAACTGTTTCTTCTGATATATTTCGAGATCTGAATAATATTGAAGCTACCAATTCTCAATGGCGCCAAATTTTGGAACTTGCACAAGAGAGGTGTTTGATTGTTGAAAAGCAAGATCGTATTATTAAAGATTTGGAAAAGAAACTTTCATTACTTCAATCCGGTATTGAAATACCCGTAAAAAGTGAAGTAGTATCAGAGTATGATACTGTATCTTCCGCTTTGAAAGATTTATTTATGGAGTTTGTAAATAAGTCACAGACGAAGAGTGTTGTATTTCCGGTTTGTAATGAAGTAGATGCCGCAGACTTAGAAAAATATCGAAGCCTGTTAATGAATTACTCCGGCGACATGACCGAAGATACGTATGACTATTTGAAGCAATTTTTCTCTCTCTATAGGCAGAAAGAAGAAAAAGGCGTTACTTTAACATTGGTTAATCGCGAATTATTCGAAGATTCAGTGAAGCAAGTTCTTAATACACTTTTTTAAACTATGACTAATTGTAACCATGTACACGAAAATTAATATGCCAAGAGGCCTAAACAGTGGGAGTTCGAAAGCCTTAGTCGAGTATCTCGATAAGGAAGAAAAGGGCTTTTTTTTCGATAAAAACGATGAAAAAGCAACTTCCCACCGCGTACAGAAAGAAATCGACGGTCATGTTAATAAGCTTGGGAAGAATGAAGATAAATTTTATATGTTATCTTTTTCTCCCAGCAAGGACGAGTTGCGTCAAATGGTAGGGCGGGATGTAAGCAGTATAGAACAGCTTACATTTGAGGAAAAAACAAAGTTGTTTTCCGATTTAAGGGGTTATACCCACGATGCAATGGATATTTATGCTCAGAGCTTCAACAGGGAGAATGTGCGGAACGGTAAAGACCTGATGTACTTCGCCCGTATCGAAACAGAACGCACTTATAATCATTATGACAAAGATGTTCAATCCGGAAAAGCCAATACAGGCGATAAGAAAGACGGCTTACAGTTACATATTCATGTAATTGTAAGCCGCAAGTCCGCTGATGATAAAGCAAAATTATCTCCAAATATCCGTTTTCGTAACTGCCAGTTTAAAAACGGCACTCAAAAGGAGGTTACCAGAGGCTTTAATTATACTGATTTTACAGAAAAATGTTCAGCAAAGTTTACTGAAAAATTTAATATACAGACACGAGCAAACCATAATAAAGGAGTACAAACACAATCATTTATTAGTTCTGGCGCAAACCGTTTAACAAATACTGTTAAAAATAAAGCCAAGAATCAGCTTAGGAACGAGATACTGAAAGATAGCTTTCACACTGAACGACAAATAGCCGGAAACGTGATGAAAGTAGCCAGTATCGGAAATAAGATAGTCAATATAGCAAGTGCATCGAATCCTGTAACGGCGGTTAAACCTATTGCTGAACTTGCCGTTAACGCAATAAAAACAATACACAGAATATCAACTTCAGGACTTTAAATTCTAATTTTATGGAAAATATTATTTATATAGTAATAGCGATATTAGTCGTAATAATACTAATTGTACTACTAATCCCCAGTAAGAAAAAGCAAAAAGCCGGGAGATATACATTTACCCTGAAGGCCAAAGGGCGAGATATAAAAATATACAATCCATTTTTAGGTTTTCTTATTTATGGTGGAGCAGGAAGCGGAAAAACTAAATCAATTGGAAAACCATTAATTGAACAATATATAATAAATCATTTTGCAGGATTTATTTATGACTATAAAGATGGGGATCTTACACAGACAGCACAGCATCTTGTGAAAAAACATAATTATCCGTATGACAATTATATGATCTCATTTGTCGATATGGAGAATACAGCGCGAACCAACCCCATAAAACCGGAAGTTGTACAGGATGAAAATATATTTTTGCAACTTCTTGATGATCTGTTTATGGCTTATCTTGCAGGAAAGCCGAATGAATGGAGCGATGGTGCAAAAGGAATATTACAGGGGGTTGGATATCGCTTCTTTGAAGAATTTCCCAGCAAATGCACTATTCCGCATATTGCAATGTTTGTATGTTCGGCCGGAGCTGAGAAACTTACTTCTTTTCTTAAGAAAAATCAGAGAAGCAGAGGACTAGCAGCCGCATTCTTAGATAGCGAAAGCAGCCCGCGTACACAGGCCTCTTACTTATCTTCTTTGTCAAATATATTATCAAAGTTATCCTTTAATAAGAATATAGCTTATGTCTTAAGCGGGGATGATTTCGACTTTAACCTGTTAGATCCGGAAAGACCAAAACTTGTTTCTGTATGTAATTCATTTCAGATAGAAAGTATTATTTCGCCTGTAATAGCACTTATGTTAAGTATATCGAGCCGGCAGTTTACTTTATCTAATAAAGTGCCGTTTTTCTATTTACTGGATGAAGCTACTACTTTTGTCATTCCCGATTTTCAGAAACTCCCTTCCGTTTTAAGGGAATATATGTGTAGCATTACATTTATTACGCAATCAGCGTCAAAAATTGAACAGGTGTACGGAAAACAGGCTAAGGCTAGTATTGAAAGTAATCTGGGGCATCAATTTTTTGGACGTACACAAGATGTGACTGCTATACAGTCATATCCTATCATTTTCGGCAAAAAGGAAATAGAACGGATATCTAAAAGCAAGGGAAGTTCTGGAGCTGGTAACAGTGCAAGCACTACCATTTCCAAGCAGAAAGAAAATGTTTTCGATACACAAGAGTTCACTGAGCTAGAAGCCGGACAATTTATTTGTAGCCTAAGTTCAGCCAATATGAAGCGTGGAAAATTCAGTTTCAAGCAATATACAGAAGTCGAAGCTCAAATTAACATTCCAAAATATAAAGAATCGCATATCGTTAACGAAAATTATAAAAATATACAAAACGATATTAACTTTATTATTGATATTAGTTGAATTATTTATATATTTGTTGCAATATATTAAAGTAGGGAAGTCAAAGAATTTATCTTTATTAACAGAGCGTTTAATTTCTTCAGACTAAATTAAACAAAATATATTATATCACAGACTAAATTTAAACACAAAATTTTAATTTTATGAAAACATTATTGTCTATTTTTTTGCAAATATCTACAAGCGGAGATATAAAAAGTTCATTAAATGAAATTCTTTCTAAGTACGGGATTCCCCTTGTTGCTTTTATAATTGTTATATCTGCTGTATATGGTGTTATATCTAACCTTGATAAGATAATGGATAGCGATGGACGCGGTACAAGAAAAGAAGGTATATTAAATGTTCTGTATATCTTGGGTGGAGTTGTACTTGCTATTGTTGTAATTGGTATTATCATGCAACTTGTTGGCGGTATAAGTCTTAGTATCTGATAATGGATATTAAGGTAAAAAAAGGCTTAGAGAGACAGCTTCACTTATACGGAATGAACCTTAAATTATTCTATTTTTGGATAATTACCTGTGTTTTTAGTGCTCTCTTCCTGATGTATTTAATAATGGAAATCTCAAAGAAAGAAAGTAGCGTTTCATTCGGAACGCTAGTTTTCGCTTTCATCTTTGTAATGTGTTTATTACTCGGTCAGAAAATTCTTTTTACTATCATTTCTCGTAAACAGAGAAAGAAAGATAATTACCGGGAAATACATATTAGTAATATCAAGTAGAAATGGAAACAAAGGTATTTGTTAATGAATTGAACCCTATTGGAATAATTGATAATCTGATAATAGGGAAAACAGGAACTTTGAGCCTAGTATTTAAGGTTGATGAAGCTCCTTGTTACTCGATAGATAAAGATGCTTTTGAAGAAATACACCAGATTTACTTCAATGCCTTTTCACGTTTTAAGAATAATGTTATTATTCATAAACAGGATATTTATATCAGAAAGCAGTTTGAGGGCAAGACATTACAGGGGGATAGCTTTATTACTCAGGCAGAACGTAAGCATTTTGACGGGCGGGATTATATTGAACATTCATGCTATATATCTTTTACGCTGACTAATATTGCCGGATTAGAAGCCGGTTATTTAAAGAATCCTTATGATTATAAGGCAGAAGTAGACAGGCAGAGTTTAGAGCGGTTAAACGCATTCTTGGAGGATGTTAAGACAGTAAATATCCAACTTCAACAAATTCAGAAATTAGTTATTTCAGAGTTGAATAAGGAACAGATCCTATCTTACATTCAACAATACCGAAATGGCTTTTATTTTGATAATATTCGAAATGATATGAAAGTCAGTGATTATTTATCAGACGGTATAAAGACAGGATCTTTCTTTTGTATAGATGAAGCCGAATGCCTGCCTGATAGCGTAAGTACAGAACGTGAAGATAAGTCTCTCTTAAAAGGCAATAATCAACTGTATTCTTCTTATCTGGAGACAATAGGTGTTGAGTTACCTTATACACATATTGTCAATCAGATATGGAAATTCAGCGAAGTATTTAAGGTTGATTTTTCATTGAAAGTAAAACAGTTCGGCCAACATAAGGCTTTTGATAAAGATATTGAAAGACAGTATAATATTCTTGATGAACTTGAAACTGATTTGTCAAATGAAAAGAATATTATCTGTAAATATGCTTTCAATATTTTTCTGTGGGAAGATAATACTTGTTTTGGCCATGCTGAAGAAAAAATCAGATCTGAATTGCGATTGCGGGATATAAAAGCGTATATTCCTAAGTATAACAGCTTGTATAATATATTTTTAGGTTCATTAATCGGAAATGAAAACAAGTTAAATGATGACTACTTTTTTCTTTCCGATCTTAAAACATCTTTAGCCCTGATGGTGCACACTTCCACTTTTAAGGATGATGAACAAGGTGTATATTTCAATGACAGATTAAATCTACGTCCTTTAAAAATGGATCTGTGGAGTAGCCCGCAGGGAAATACTATTGCCGCCCGAAACGGAATAATTATTGCCAGTACAGGGGGCGGAAAGTCTGTTTTAGCTCTCAATATAGCGCAACAATATGTAGAGCAGGGATATAAAGTTGTTATCGTTGAGTTTGGAAGTAGTTTCAAACAACTGACACAACTTTATCCGGACAAAAGTCTGCATATTGATTATGATAAGAATACGCCACTAGGTATTAACCCATTTTATATTCCGAATGGGGAAGAGCCGGACGCAGATAAAGTAATTACCCTATCCCATTTTATTCTAAAATTTATGCGTGATAAGGAATTAAAAGACGATGCGAAACAGGAAGTCTCCTTAAAAACATTGTTATCTGCATACTATAAGTCGGATGGAGTAAAAAATTTTAAAACGTTTTATAATTGGATATCGGCAAATAAAGATGATATTTTCATGCTTTATGGAATCCGGAAGGAATTTTTCGACGTTGATACTTTCTTACATGTCTGTAAAGATTTCCTAGAGGGTGGCAGCTATGAAAATGTAGTTAAGGAAAGCGAGCTTTCAGAACAGATTTTCAATAAAGATCTTATCGTATTTGAGTTGACACGAATTAAGAACGATAAGTTTCTTGTTTCTGTGGTAGTCTCCATCATTATGGATGTTATACAAACCAAATTACTTGACAGAACCAGCAGGGGCTTGCTACTATTTGATGAGTACGCGGAAGTACAAACGGTAAAGGATAATTTTTCCGGAGACGATATGCACGCAAATGTTGCGTTCTGCTACCAGAAAATCAGAAAAGAAAACGGTAGTGTATTTACTGTGTTACAGACGCCCGATCAGTTACGAGATGATGAATATTCAAGAGGGATTATTTCTAATGCACAATTACTGTTTGTCCTGCCTACAACCGAAACGGTATACGATGCCGTTATCAATAAATTTAATATTCGTACTCAGGCACACATTAACCTGATGAAAAGCCTACAGAATAACTTTAAATCCGGAGATAAGTATTCTGAGGTGTTCTTACGAATATTAGATAAAGATGCAATCGTATTGAGGCTGAATTTATCTAATGAAAAATTTTTAGCGTTTCAGACTGATGGCGGCACATGGAGCCATCTACAGGAACAAGCAAAAATTAAAGGTATCGAGCAGGCCATAATAGACCAAGCCTCTGAATTAACTAACTAAACACACTTTTATGAAAACAAAACTATTTATATTAATTTTTATGTTTCTATTATCTTCTGCGGCCAATGCACAGTTAGTAGTTTCCGATCCTACTATGTTGGGGGAAAGTATAAAGAACTGGGGGGAGCAGATTAAACAAGCACAACAGAACTTCAAAGAGTTTCAGGAACAAACTAAGTTTATGAAAGAAGCATCAGACGCCTTGAAGAAAGTAAATACAAGTATTCAGACTACCCGGCGTATGAGAACATTACTGGAGCAACAAAAAGTTATTGCAGATTTTTTATATCAGGAAATTGGTTCTGCTGAGAGTAGAAGTGTTAATTATGAGGCCACAACTGCATATGTAAAACGGTTGAACTCACTACAAGAAAGATTAATAACAAATACCACATACATTACCGATTTACTAGCTGATGGAATTTTTCATTTAACCGATGGAGATCGCCTGCGGGAGTTAAATCAAGTAACAGAAGAAAATTCTGCATTATTAAACCGGGCAGTAAAAGAAAAGGAACAGTTCGATGATTTAAATTCCAAGTTAGCAGAAATTAACCGGTTAATGAATAATTAGTATGAATGAGAGTTCAATAAAGCAAGCCTATTACACTATTCACAGCAATGGAGCTGTTCAGGGTTGTATAGGAATAGTAGTTGCCATCGCACTAACTATAATGATATTCCGCCTTGTGAAGATCTATGATATTAGTAAGGTTGATAATAAACAAGGCAATCGTAAGATCATGTTTGATCTTCTTATTCAATATGGTAAATACATGGTTTTTATCTGTGCGTTCCCTTTTCTACTGGGAGGAATTGAGAGTGTATTAGCTGATGTACAGCAGGGGGTATCTTCAAAATTTAACGCATCTGTAAATGTTGCCGGCACTACATATGCAGCTCAGATGATAGATAAGTATGTCAATGATAAACAGGCCAAAAAACTTAAGCAATATGAAGATAAGTCGATTATAGGAAAAGCAGTAGAGGCAGTAACTCCGGATCTCGACATCCTTGAAAAAATTGATATGATGATTGCTACATCAATATCCTTAGCAGGTATTTATATACTGAAGTATATTTACTTCTTTTTTTGTGCCGGGCGCTACCTGTGGCTGCTTATGCTTGAGATTGTAGCCCCTATCGCAGTCATATGCGCCATGAGTGAAAAGACTTTTGATGTTTTTAAAACATGGCTAAAGAACATGGCCGTATGCTATCTGCTTATACCGTTTTATCTTATGGCCGATGTATTCGCAGAGAGCATTATAAAGGTCATGTTTGAGGGGGCTGATATGTCTGCATATGGTATTTTAGGTATATGCGGGATGATAACTATAAAAATAGCTTTGTTTGGAGTAGTAACAAAAAGAACATTACAATTATTATAATGGATAAAGAGAAGATATTAAACGATTTTGATGTAGTCTTAAAAGCAAAGAAAACAAGTTCTACGACATTGAAAATTATTATTTTCTTCTGTCTGATAGTTATTATTGCATCTTTATTCTTTGCTTTCTACTCAATGAACAATGCAATGAATAAAGTTATCGTAGTCGATAGCGGCGGCCTCTATCTGAAAACTATTTCAGAAGACCGCGAGCAATTACAAACTACGCTGATACTAACTACCTGTTCAACACTGATGAAAACTATAAATAGTTTTGATAGAAATTCAATTACCGATAATCAGGCCAGCGCATATTATTACTGCGCTAAAAATGAATTGTTACCGGTCTTTGAAAAATATAAACAGGAAAAGTGTTACCAGAATGTTGTAGACAGAGGGGTTATTTATAGGTGCGATATGGAAAACGTATCTTTTATCGGAAAGGATAAAGAACCCTTTGACGTCCATTTTACAGCCATTTTACAGGAAATTGACGGTTCCTTTATCCGTAAATACCGAATACAGGCACAGGGAAAGTTAATTGCTGTAAAACCTGAATATCCAAAGAATAACACAGGGTACTTCTTTTCAGAATACCGTCAAGAAATTTTAGCTTATGGAGAAAACAACGAAGATTAAAATTATTATCATTGCCGGCTCCGTATTGTTATTGTTAATTGTGTTTCTCCTTTTTAACAGAAGTACAGTTCAAAGTAATGCGATAGACGATTATAAGAGTGCACAGATAAGCGAGGAAGAAGCAAAAAAACAGGCTGCTTATTATCTGGATAATACAAAACAAACTGAAAGGGCGAGTACAGGTACTCTTACCAGCAGTAATTTTGATTATCTGGTAGAAGATAATAAGCCCGGACAAAGTACGCCTGATTATTCAGATGTAACGGATGATCCGGATATGGCGTTAATTTATAAGACACAGGAGAACCTGCGTAAGAATAAAGGCACAAAGCAGCCGGCTACTACACAACAGGTGCAAATAAGACCTGTACAACAGCCAACGCAGCCAGCTCAAGTTTCGCAAGTTCCGCAAACGCCTGATCTTGCATCAAACAACAATCCTGTTTCCGTCCAACAACCTGTACAACCTGCGCAGGAGATTTCAGAACTTTCCGAAGCAGAAGAAACCAAAAAAAACAGATTTTTTGAAGGTAAACGGAAAGTACGTAAGGGCAATACTCTCTCCTGTGTTGTTCATGGAGAGCAGGAAGTTATGAACGGAAGCACGATCAAACTGCGTTTGATGGAAGACTATACTACATCATCCGGTACTGAAATAGCTAAGGGCACGACTTTATGGGGAGTATGTAATTTGACAAAAGAACGTATGAATATTACTATTCAAAGCGTCCTGAAAGGGAAAGACCTTATTCCGTTGAATTTTGTAGTATATGATATTGATGGCCTGCAAGGTATTAATCTACCGAATAATGTTAAGGCAGAAATAGCCAAAAGAGCGAAAGCGCAGGCTATTCAGCAAACATCTTCGGAAGATGTAATAGGTAGTTCCGGCGTTCTTGAAAGGGGCGCAAATGCTGTTGTAAATACAGCTAAGAATGTGCTTTCCCGAAAACAGGAAGAAATAAAAATAACAGTTAAATCAAATTACAAATTAGTGCTTAAACCAGTAATAAAATGACGAGATATATTCTTATGCTATTTCTTTTAATCTCGTATATTACCATATACGGCCAAGTATCTTCTTTACCTGTCAAAGAAATATCAGTTTCCTATAACAAAACAACTCATATCGTTTTCCCAACCGATATAAAATATTTTACCGGAGTAGAAGAGTTGATAATACTAAAACAACCTTTATCGACTATACTAAGTATTAAAGCGAATGTTAAGGATTTTGGAGATACAAATTTAAATGTAGCAACGGCAGATGGGAAATTTTATGCTTTTAAAGCCGTTTACTCATCGTCTAACACAAAAACGAGCTATTTCCTGTCGAAAGACAGTATAGGTCAGGAAACACCTGCAAAGGTTAATATTTACAACCTTTTGCATATAGTCCTCCCTAATCCTGTCAAATATATAGATTATGGGAGCGACTGGATCGACGCTACACCGATAGATAACATACAAAATATTGTGCGGGTTGAAATATTGGATGAAAGCACAGAGCCAACGAATATTTCAATTGTAGATGATAAGCAGAATTTTTACAGCTTCGCCGTTTCTTATGATAAAGATGCAAGTGATTTTAACCTAGTAATGGGAGAGCCAAAGCAGACTGCTTTACTGGCTAAAGAGGATCTTACAGATTATTCAAAAGAGGGTATTATGCAGCGCCTTAAATCCCATGGGCGTGTAATTAAGAACTTAGGGCTGAAAAAAAACTCAATCATATTTACAATCCATAATATTTTTGTTGCCGATAATAAATTGATTTTCAGGTTTAACTTCAAAAATACTTCTCATGTAAAATATGATATAGATTATATGAAGTTCTATATCATTGATAAGAAGCAAACAAAGGAGAGTGCTTTACAGGAAATCGAATATGCACCTTTGTTTTTAGATAATTTTAAATCAACGATCAACGGGAAAGAAGATAATACTTATAGCGTATGTTTTGATAAGTTTACTATTCCGGATAAGAAAAACTTTGTTATCGAGATCAATGAAAAAGACGGTGGCCGTCATATTAACTATAAAATAGATAATCGTGCAATAGAAAATGCTCAGGAGCTTTAATATCATACTATACCTGTTTTTTTCTTTAATAGCTTTCAGCCAAAGTAAAGAAGAAATGCTTGTTAAAATACTGGAAGAATCCAAGAATTTTAATGATATAGAGCTTATTATTCCTGTACTACGTAAATATCCGTCTATTTATAACTCTTTACCTCTGGGTGTGCCCATTAAGGAAAAGTATAGGATAAGCAGCCTTTACGGAAACCGTTTGCACCCTATACATAAAATAATGAAGTTACATTCCGGGATTGATTTTGTAAGCGACTATGCAACTACTATTCATGCTACGGCAAACGGAACTGTTACTTATGCCGGTAATAAAGGAGGTTACGGGAAATGCGTTGTTATTGAGCATGACTACGGTTATTCTACCCTGTATGCACATCTAACCCTTTACTATACCAAAAAGGGGAAGAAAGTAAGTAAAGGCGATGTAATCGGTTTTCTCGGAAGTACCGGTAACAGTACAGGCGATCATTTACATTATGAAATAAGAAAACACACATACACTATAAACCCGAAACAATGGCTAAATTAAAAAATCTCTCAGCTATAATCAAAGCAGAACGAAAGAAACAAGATATTAAAGTAGAAGATATAGCAGAGATAATTAACCGCTCCGCAGCTTCGATTTTCTATTTAGAAAGAACGGCTGATAAAAATATAGTTTTCAATTATCTAAATGAATTATACAAACGAGGTATGGATATTAATAAATTATTTGAGGAAGCTGGTTAATACATCTTAGTATTATTACTTCTCATATCTCACAAACGAAACATAAACTTGTATGAAAAAGTGTATTTTAATTTTATTATTGGTTGCAACCAATATAGGCATAGGTTGCGCACAACGTTATATTGGCATTAAGAGTATGTCCGTACAGGGCGGATATTCTTCAAATGAGGCGTTGAATATTGAAGCAGGCTTCGAAAAATTTTTTGGTGTCAACAATTCAAAAAGTTTTAGTGTCGCTGTCAACTATTCAATGAGGGACGCTACTTTAGATAAAGTAGAAAGGGATATAAAACTGAATGATATTACGCTAAATTTAGGCGGCCGTAAATATTTCAATGGTATTGTTGATTTCTACCCTTACATCGGAGTAGATCTGTTCTGTGGGTATAGCATTTTAAAGACTAAAGATATATCCGAAACTATAATTTTAAGCAGGGATGATTCAATACTATATGGTGCAAGGGCTAATGTAGGATGTGAATACTTATTTAGTATTGTATCAGTTTATGTAAATGTGTCCCCACAATATGAAGTAAAATTCAAAGAATTTTCAATAAACGGAAATATAGGCCTTAAATACTTTTTTTAAACTACAACAATGAAAAAGCTAGCATTTATATTTATAATACTAAGCACTGTTTTATTTTCATGTAATAGAACAGACATCGACGGGGTAGATCTCGATTTTGAAATTGAATCTCCTGTTAATGAAATGAACGGTTTTGTTGGTAAACCTATTACATTCACTTTTAAAGTACAAAAGGTAGATGCCAATAACAATTACCCGATGGAATTTAAAATTACTACTAAAAGTGGTAAGGTAATGTATGCTGAAGTCGATACATTGATCTTAAAGAAAGATGTATATAACAAAATGAATAGTTCTGTTATATCTATTTCATATGTACCAACAGAAACAATCAGCGAAGATTTTGTAATCAGTATAAAAAATCAGCTTGTAGAAAAGAAAGCCAGTATCATAATAAATACTACAAGTGATTATTATTCTGTTTATGCCGAGAATTTCAGTGATAAACCATTAATAGATAAACGCCAGACATTTGACCTGATTATAAAAGAAGCTGAAGTAATGACAGGCGATAGCATCGTTTCATATGCTAAGGTGGTACAAGGCACAGGCGAAGTGTATAACGGAGAAGTGCTTTTAAATAATCAAGAAGAGATAGGAAAAACAAGGCTAGTTGCCGGAAGAAATAAAATTACATATCTGCCACGAACAGAGGGCGAGAGTGTTATACGTTTCTTTTTTGTAAACAAGTGGAATAACGAAACCTATGCAGATGTTAAGACAAAAGCAAATCTTCCTGAATGGAACATCGAAACTGAGAGCGACACAATTTCTACCCCTATCAATGATAAAACTTCTTTTACAATCAATATAAAAGAAGCAGATATTTTTGAAGAAAATCAATATACAGCATCTTACAGAATGTCTGTAAATATGCAGGAGTACAATCTGAATATTAATTCTTCAGATGTAAAACAAGGTTCTGAGTTTACCTTGAAAAATGGTAGTAATGTATCTGTATTTACTCCAAAAGAAGAGGCTATGGGGGTTTTAGACCTGTATGTTAAGGATAAATACAAACAAGAAAAAACAAAGCGGGTTGTTTTTGTGGTAAAGAAGCCCGTAAAGCCAATTATAGCTACTATTGATAAGAGTTCAGTAAGTGTAAATGTAAATCAGGAAGCTACATTTAATTTGTCTTTGTCAGAACTTAATTATACAGGTTTATTTGATGTTCAATTAGAACAAACTTCGGGCTCAGGAAGTTTCAGTTCCGGGACTAAATTATTATTCTCAGAGGGAACTCACAAAATAACCTATATTCCTGCGACACAAGGAAGCCATACTTTTAAAATTACGGTTACTGATGGCAATAACCAGACCAAAGAAATAAATGTTACAGTACAGGCCACAATTTCTCCATTGAATATATCTTTAAGCGCAGCAACGTTAAATCTCATTCAAGGCGAGAAAGGGCAAGTTTCATTAACAACGAGTGAAACTAATTACTCCGGACAATTTGTATTAAGCTATTCTGTATCAGGAACAGCCCATAAATTCGATTTCGGAGGTACAAGTATAGGTGTTGGCGGTTCAATACATTATACAGGCGGAACGAATATAATTTATATAACCGGCTCTACTTTGGGTACAAGCAATTATACTATTTCTGTTACTGATGATTTTAAACAGAAAAAGGAATTGCCTCTTAAGGTAGTAGTAAAAGGCAAAGTTTCCTTGTCAGCCGGATCAGGGGGAACAGTAACCGGCGGGGGAAACTTTGAAAAGGGGCAGGAAATAACTGTAACAGCTAAATCAGATACAGGATATGGTTTTGGTGGCTGGTACGATAATGGAGTAAAGATTTCTGACAATCCTGTATATACATTTGTTGTAACTGAATCAATAAACCTTGAAGCTAGGTTTGTTACAAATAAATACACCGTTACAGCTACAGCAGAGACGGGAGGAACAGTAACCGGTTCAGGATCTTATGAACATGGTAAGCAAGCTGTATTGAAAGCCTCAGTAAATACAGGTTATACCTTTGCAGGATGGTATAACGGTGCTACGCGAGTATCAACTTCGGCCGAATATACGGTAACTGTTACAAAAGATGTAACATTAGTTGCGAAATTTACAGCCAACAGTTATAATATTACAGTCAGTGCCCAGACCGGAGGAACTGCCACCGGTGGCGGCTCTTTTAAACATGATGCTACAGCTACGGTAAAAGCTACGGCTAATACCGGCTATACCTTTGCAGGATGGTATAATGGAGGTACAAAAGTTTCTGATGCACCTACATATACATTTACAGTTACCGGGACTGTGAGCCTAGAGGCACGATTTACAGCAGGTAAACACGCTATTACCGTCAATTCACAACCGGGAGGTAAAGTAAGCGGAGGCGGAAATTTTGATTATAATTCAAATATCACTATTACGGCTATACCTGATGCCAATTATGAATTTATCGGTTGGTATGAAGGAGAAACGAAAGTTTCGGAATCTTCAACTTATAACTTTACTGTAACTAAAGAACGTACGTTGGAAGCCCGCTTCAAAGTAAAGGAAATGACACTTACTGTTACAGCCGGAACAGGAGGAACAGTAAGCGGGGGTGGTACTTATGAATATAATTCTACTGTTACTATTAAAGCTACTGCTGAAACAGGCTATGCCTTTGAGGGTTGGTATGAAAACGGTACAAAAATATCCAGCAACATTTCATATGTTGTAAAAGTCACAGGTAACCGTTCAATAGAAGCAAAATTTACAGCAAATAAACTCAATGTTATTGTCAATGCTGCAACTGGGGGAACTGCAACCGGTTCCGGCGCTTACAGCTATAATTCAAATGTTACAATTGTTGCAACACCTACGGCAAATTATACATTTGACGGATGGTATGATGGAGCAGCTAAAATTGCGACATCACTTTCCTATACATTTAAGATTGTAAAGGAAACAACTTTAGAGGCTCGTTTTACTCCGAAAAAATATAATGTATCCACTTCCGGAGCAAACGGAACGCAAACAGGCGATGGCTCTTATGACTATGGCACTAATGCGACGGTTAAAGCAAATGCAAACAGTACATATAAGTTTACAGGATGGTATGAGGGGAATACTCAGGTATCAACATCTAATCCTTATACTTTCAAAGTAGAAAAGGATAGGATTCTGGAAGCTAAATACGAGCAGATTAAATATACTGTTACTGCTACTGCCGGCAATGGTGGGACAGTAAGCGGCTCAGGTACATTTGTCGTTAATGCGGATGTTACCCTAAAAGCAACACCAGATACCGGAAGTACCTTTAACGGATGGTATAATGGTAGTAACCTAGTAAGTAATTCGGCCACTTATACATTTAAAGTGACCGAGAATATTACACTACAAGCCCGATTTAATACAAAAAGCTACTCTGTTTCGGCCAGTGCAGAAACTGGAGGAACAGTAACCGGTGCAGGATCTTATGATCATGGTAAACAAGCTGTATTGAAAGCCTCTGTAAATACAGGTTATACCTTTGCAGGATGGTATAATGGTGCTACGCGAGTATCAACAGCATTAGAATATACGATTACTGTAACTGAGGATGTTACCCTAATAGCTAAATTCACAGCCAACAGTTATAATATTACAGTCAGCGCCCAAACCGGAGGAACTGCTACCGGTGGCGGATCATTTAAGCATGATGCTACGGCCACCGTAAAAGCTACAGTTAATACCGGTTATGTATTTGCCGGTTGGTATAGTGGTAGCACAAAAGTATCTGATGCCCCGACTTATACATTTACTGTTACCGGAGCTGTAAGCCTAGAGGCGCGATTTACAGCAAATAAATACAATGTAGTAGCCAACGCGCAGACCGGAGGAACAGCTACCGGAAGTGGCACATTCAGTTATGGGGTAACAACATCTGTAACAGCTAAAGCCGATGCTGGCTATACATTTACCGGATGGTATAATGACAATACAAAAGTTTCTGAAGCACTGACATACACTTTTACTGTTTCCAATACAATAACATTAGAGGCAAGATTTACAATCAATAAATTTAATATTATTGTTAATGCTCAGACCGGAGGAACTGCCACCGGTGGCGGAACATATAATTATGGAACGAATGTAACTATCAAAGCTACAGTTAATGCCGGCTATACTTTTACCGGATGGTATAATGGTAGTACAAAAGTGTCTGATGCACTTTCTTATACATTTGCAGTAAGTCAGGCCACAACTTATGAAGCACGCTTCACAGTCAATAAATTTAATGTAATTGTAAATGCACAGACCGGAGGTTCAGTTTCTGGTGCAGGAGTCTATGATTATAATTCGAATGCGTCCGTTAGGGCTACTGCTAGTTCAAATTACACTTTTTCCGGATGGTATGAAAACGGAACGCAGGTATCAATATCGGATACCTATACGTTTAAAGTATTAAAAGAAACAACCTTAGAAGCGAGATTTACTATAAAAAAACATGCAGTAACATTATCCGGAGTAAACGGAACTCAAACTGGTGGCGGTACATTCGATTATGGGACAAATGCAACTATAAAAGCAGTTCCCAACACGAACTATACTTTTACAGGTTGGTATGAGAATAACTCACAAGTATCGACATCAAATCCTTATACATTTGCTGTACAGAAAGATCGTATCATTGAGGCACGTTATTCTTTGGCAAAAAGAGCTGTTACTCTGGCTACTCCGACTGGAGGAACTGTAACAGGGGCTGGAAGCTTTGATCATGGTTCTAATGTAACAGTAAAAGCAGTGGCAATCACTGGCTATACATTTGACGGTTGGTATAATGGAAGTACCAAACTATCTTCCGATGCTACATATGTATTTTCAATTACTGCCAATGTTACGCTTACAGCTAAATTCAATATTAATAAGTATGTTGTTACAATACAAGCTGCAACAGGTGGAACTGCTACCGGTGCTGGCACATATAATCATGGAACAAGTGTTACTGTTAAGGCGGTAGTTAATCCAAATTACGCATTTGACGGTTGGTATATTGGAAGTACAAAGGTTGCTTCTACAAATGAATATTCCTTTACTATCACTAATAGCATAACTCTTACCCCTAAATTTAAGCTGAATGAGGTATTGATTACTGTAAAAGCGTCGACTGGAGGAAATGCCTCTGGGGGGGCTTCTTATGCAATAGGCAGTAATGCGACTGTAACAGCTACACCTGACAGCTACCATAAGTTTGACGGGTGGTATGAAGGTAATTCCAAAGTATCTTCATCTACATCCTACTCCTTTACTGTCACTAGTACCAGAACATTAGAGGCTCGATTTATTGCAAATATTTACTTCCGATTCTCAGCAAAAGTAAGTGGGCGTACTTCTTCCGGACATAATGCAGGAGGGGATGAAACTACGGCTGTACTTTATAAATGGACTAGCCATTCGTATAAAATAGAATCGTATAAGGTAATCAATGGTAGCGAAGTCCCTTACAATGACTTCCCAGAGCAGGTAAATGTTACTTATACTGTTTCATACGCATATGCGACGCCATATTCGCCGGGATATTCCATATTGGTATGTCAGAGAAAAACTAACTCAGGTGCTTACACCCAAGCATTTAATGCTTATAGCTCTTTTGAAACTGCTTTTCCATTAGGAAAAAATGACATTTTTGCCGACTGGGTGTCTTTCTCCAATGTATCACTAAGTAGAACTAGCAATACCAGAGGAGAAAGTTATATACTTATCAATTCTGTAAAGTATGACAGAGGTGGTACAATTCAAAATTATTATTTACAATAAAATTATATTTATGAAGAAATTAATTTATTCGTTAATCGTTCTGTTTTTCTTTTCTTGTTCAGATGAAGAAGTACAATATGTTGATTTAAGTTTAAGTTCGAATATTGAAGATTGTGTAATTACAGGCTCTGGTACATATGAGTTTAATAAAACTTGTACCATAAAAGCAAATTCGAATAATTCAAATTATTCTTTTGCAGGTTGGTATGAAAAAGGAGTATTTAAATATCCTTTATCAGAATATTCATTTAATTTAAGTGGAGACACATTTTTAGAAGCTAGATTCTTTACAGATGATTACATTAATTCTATTGAGGGATACGTTTTGTATCAGGGAGTAAGAGATGCCAGAGCAGTAAAATATAACATCTCATACCCAATTAGCCTTAGTGCTGGAGTTGAATCGACTATAAGCTACGAAGAAGAGGTATCATTTGATGCTCTTAAAATCAAAACAACAAATGGTTCAATATCGAAAGATGGTAAAAATAAAACTTTTAGGCTTTCAAATACTGAAAAGGGATCAGCTATAATTACTTTTTATACGGACAACTCTAAAGTTGATTTCTCTTTTTTGATAACAATTAAATAATAAACTTTATATGAAAAATTTTCTCACAATTCTATCATGTGTAATTCTATTCTCTTGTAATTCTCAGAACAAAGTGAATCCGGAAGAGTCCTTAACACTTGCATATTCATCGGCCTTGCAGGAGCAAGTAACTTTGTCTAATAAAATTCAACAGGCAATCGCTAAAGGTGACTTCGCGAGCTTCAAATCTGATGTTGATACTGCCAGTGTAAGATTAGATCGCGAACTAAGTAAGATTAATGACTTAAGCGTGCCTGCCGAACTTAATAATTACAAGAGTTCAGCACAAGAAGCCATTACAGCATTTAAAAACATGACTGAAATAGGCAATCAATTCACACAGCTTACAGTTAATTCAACAGAACAGGAATATAACGACCTGATTACTTCTTTCAATGAACTTACATCAAGTAAGATTCCTGAAGCAATCGAAAAGGTAAATGGTCAAAAAGAAAAACTTATTAAATAAATAAGGAATAGTTATGTATAATTGAGATGGAAAGGCAGGGTTTTCGAAATCCTGTCTTTTTGTTTTTTCTTAGTCAGGCTTTACGTTCCAATCTCTACGAGTATTTCCCCTGCAATCCTTAACGCTCGCGATGCGACTATAACACAGAAAAGTACGTTTTACAAAATCCGGTGTAAGCAGATCAGGTTCCTGAAGAGATGGAAACCATACTTTTTATGCTGACCGGCTTCGCTCGAGCTACCTAAAACCGTACGTTTTTCGCGTTTCTTACACCAGGCTAAATTTTGATAATAATACCTTTCCCGAACTTGTGTTCTATATACAGGCTTCCCGTCCATTGCTTTAAGAAACCTTTAATTTATAGACATCTATTCTATATATTTATATTTTGATATAAAAATATTATTATATA
>NZ_JARXWN010000026.1 GCF_029892965.1 Dysgonomonas sp. PF1-14
CTATATCCCTATTCCAAGAAATTATGGCTTAGAAAACCCAAATATACAACCTTGAAAAAATACCCAACTGTCAGATCTAGTCTAAACTTTTACAGTATTGGTATCATTCGATCTGAAAAACACAGGAGATATGAAAGGCGATGAAGTATCGCAGGTATATGTAAAACTACCATCTACAGGTGTTGTTATGCCAATGAAGGAACTAAAAGGATTTCAACGGACTACTGTGGATAAAAAGGAGACTAAGAAGGTAGAAATAGAGATTCGCAAAGATTTGTTAAGATATTGGGATGATAATGCTGAAAATTTTGTAACACCTCAGGGTAACTATGAATTTATGGTAGGAAGTTCATCGGCTGATATTAGGCTAAAAGGAGATTTAGAAATATAAAAATATGATTATAAGGAAGATAGTTTTTTTGATTTGTATTGCAGTTTTCTTTAATCTTCATCTGTTTTCTCAAGGACCTATACCGATAGAGTATGACTTGAACAAGAGGGGGATAATAATGGATGCTGTTATAAATGACACATTGCAGACAAGGGTATTCTTCGATACGGGAGTATATGGATTGCTTATTGCAGATAGCCTTAACATATTTGACGAATCAGAATCGGCTAAATGGATTAAGATCGGAAATAATAAAAATCAGTATTATGATTATCCAAAAGGGATATTGGATAAAGTGGATTATCGGAACCCTGTTTTTTCATGGTTTAATGTCGGAGGAATTATCGGTTGGGATTTCTTTGAGGGAAAGATCATAGAGATATCATATAAAGACAAATATATAAAAGAAATTCAATCGGAAGACATTACGGCTGACTATGAGTCTATCCCAATGCAGAAAGAAGAACACAAATGGGGTATACCCGGTATATTCTCAGTGCAAAATAATAAAATAGACGAATATGTGATGATCGATACGGGTAATACAAGTACCCTTACTTTTAATCATAGTATCAGGGAGAAATACAATATTAATTTGAATGAAGCAGAGCAAGGGAAAACTTCTACAGCTAATGTCGTAGAAAATAGATCTATAATATATGCAGATACAATATCAACAGGGAGTAATCATTATATTGAAAATAAAAGGATTGCATTTCTGGGAATAGAGCGTCGTAGCCCTTTTGCCGGAATATTGGGGAATGTATATTTCGAAAATTTTACGATCGTATTAGACTTTAAGAATGGTATATTTTATATAAAAAAATAGGTATAGTTACTCATTGAAATATTCTGTTACAGAATTGAAAATTTAAATTTTTATGAAAAAAACATTCATTATATTTCTCATTCTGGCTCTGTCGGGTCTGTTGAATGCACAAAATTATCAGAAAACCTCGAACGGTGTGAAAACTCAGGTAGGGACTACCGATATTGAAGTTCAGTTTTACAGCCCTACAATTGTTCGTGTGTTGAAATATCCCAAAGGAGAAGCCTTGAAGAAAAAGAGTCTGGCTGTGATTAAAGAACCGGAAACAACGCAATTCAATATAGAGAGGTTTAATAATGTAATCACTCTTGCATCTTCCGATGTGGTTGTTACACTGAATCTGACTACGGGCGATGTAGCGTTTAACGGAACAGATACCCGCCCGTTCATTGCTGAGCGTAGTGTTTCGTCAGTGTTCACTCCAAAACAATACAAGAGTGGAAAGACTTACGAAGTAAAACAGACTTTCCTGTTAGATAAGCAAGAAGCCGTATATGGTCTGGGGCAACATCAGCAGGGACATATGAATCAGCGCGGACAGGAAGTCTATCTTCGCCAGAGTAACACAGAAATTGCCATTCCCATAATACATTCTGTAAAGGGATACGCTGTGTACTGGGATAACTATGCGCCTACTACATACAACGATTCGTATGAAGGTCTGTTATTTACTTCATCATCGGGTAAGTGTATCGACTATTACTTTATGTATGGAAAAGATATGGACGGTACAATCGCGCAAATACGCGATCTTACCGGACAGGCTCCGATGTTTCCGCTATGGACATACGGATTCTGGCAAAGTCGTGAGCGTTATGTTTCGCAAGATGAGCTGATAGGTGTAGTGAAAAAATATCGTGATCTGGGAGTGCCGCTTGATGGCATTATTCAGGACTGGCAATATTGGAGTACCAATAATAAGCATTGGAACGCTATAGAATATGGCAACCCTGAATTCCCTAATCCGAAAAAGATGATAGATGACGTACATAAGTTGAATGCGCATATTGCAATTTCCGTATGGCCGTCTTTCGGACCCGAAACCAATATTCATAAGGAACTGAAAAAGAAAAAAATGTTGTTCGATTTCGATACCTATCCACACAATATAGGAGTGAGGGTATATGATGCTTTCAATCCTGAAGCCCGAAAAATATATTGGGATTATATGAATAAGAATCAGTTTGCTTTGGGAATGGATAGTTGGTGGCTCGATGCTACCGAACCGGAAGATAACTCCGGCAATGAAGAGCTTAACTACTCAACATATCTTGGTACATACAGAGATGTAGCTAATGCCTATCCGTTAGTATCCGTAGGTGGCGTATACGACCATCAGCGTAAAGTGAGTTCCGATAAGCGTGTATACATTCTTACTCGCTCGGCTTTTGCCGGACAACAGCGTTATGGCGCAAATTCGTGGTCAGGTGATATCGACTCGCGCTGGAATGTATTGCATGATCAGATCGCTGCCGGATTGAATTTCTCTCTTTGCGGTATCCCTTATTGGAATACCGATATAGGTGGTTTCTGGGCAGGACGTGCATATCCTGAAGGTATAAAAGATAAAGCATATCACGAATTGTATGTGCGTTGGTTGCAATTTGGAACATTCACTCCGATGATGCGCTCACATGGAACCAATACTCCTCGCGAAATATTCCAGTTCGGAGAAAAAGGAAACTGGGCTTACGATGCACAGGAGAAGTATATTAATATGCGTTATAGCCTGCTGCCTTATATGTATTCCATAGGTTATGATATAACTCAAAATGCAGGTTCTATGATGCGTGCGCTGAGTATGGACTTTGCACAGGATGAAAAAGTGCATGATATAGATAATCAGTATATGTTCGGAAAATCCATATTGGTGATACCTGTTACTGACTCCATGTATGTAGATCGTATAGATGGAAAAGTCGTAGAAAATTTTAATACTATAAAATCACAAAAAGTATATCTGCCTAAAGGTGCTGACTGGTACGACTTCTGGACAGGAGAAAAAGGTAGAGGCGGACAGACATTGAGTAAGTCTACACCGATAGACATTATTCCGCTATACATCAAAGCGGGTTCTATTCTTCCTTGGGGGCCTAAAGTACAATATGCAGAAGAGAAGAAGTGGGACGATCTGGATATATTCGTTTATCCGGGTGCAGATGCAGAGTTTGTACTGTATGAAGATGAAAATAATAACTACAATTATGAAAGAGGAGCTTACGCGACTATAAAGATGAAATGGGACGATAAAGCCCATACATTGACTATTGGTGCCAGTCAGGGAGAATTTCCGGGTATGCTGAAAAAACGCAACTTCAAAATAACCCTGTTGGGTGAGGGGAAAAGTATTCGCTCGTCTTTGGGTAAACCTGATAAGCTTATTGTATATCAAGGGCAAGAGATTAATGTTAAAATGTGAGTATTAACCAGTATTTAAGCGTGTCTTAATATTCCCATTAAGGTAATTTTAATGCTATGGAAATATTTTTGACTTTATGAAAACAGCGCATATACTCTATAAAAATATAACCATGAAAAAGATTTATTTTATAATAGTCGCATTACTACTGCTCCTTAATACAGGATGCTCAGACACGCCTCGTTACAAAGATGCAAATGCCGATATTAGCGACAGGGTCAGCGACCTTCTGTCGCGAATGACACTCGAGGAAAAAGCCGCTCAGCTGGATATGCTTTCGGCAAATGATATTCTCGATGGGCCTGATAAATTAAAGGAAGTAGAAGCGCGGTATTTCATAGATTCCATGTGTATTGGTTCCATACACGATTTCTATCCCAAGACAGCAGCTATAGCCAATGCAGTACAGAAGCGGGCAATAGAAAATTCCCGTCTGGGTATTCCCGTTATCTTTATTGAAGAAGCATTGCATGGTTATCAGGGCGAAGGTGCTACTACATTCCCGACACCGATAGGTAATTCTTCCACATGGGATACAATACTTGTACATAATATAGGTAAAGCCATTGCAACAGAGGCAAGAGCACATGGGGTGCATTTTGTGCTCGGTCCGAATCTCGATCTGGCACGCGATATCAGATGGGGACGTACAGAAGAAACATTCGGCGAAGATACCTATCTGTCATCCCGCTATGCCGTAAGTCTGATTAAAGGAATGCAGGGTAATAGCCTGAAAGACAATAATACGGTAGTCGCAGAACCCAAACATTTTGCCATACATGGCATTCCCGAAGGCGGAGTAAATACTGCGCCTGTTTTTATTGGTGAACGTGAAGCCCGTTCTACCCACCTGTATGTATTCGAAAAAGCCGTTACCGAAGCAAAGGCAAAAGGCATCATGGCAGCCTACCACGAGCGCGATGGTGTACCTGCGATCGCGGATGCGTGGCTGCTAAAAAAAATACTGAGAGACGAATGGGGGTTCGATGGCTTTGTTGTTTCCGATCTGGGAGCAATTGCTAAACAATATAAAGACCATCATACAGTAGCTAACGAAGAAGAGGCCATTATATCCGCTATCAGTGCCGGATTGGATATGCAATTTTACGACTATCCGCACGATGTGTTTCAGCAAACAGTAGTAAAAGCCGTAAAAGATGGCAAGCTGTCAGAGAAAGATCTCGATCGGGCTGTTGGCGGAGTTTTGCGTGTTAAGTTCGAATTGGGGCTTTTCGATAATCCGTATACAGATGAATCGTTAGCCGCCAAAGTATTCAGAAGTGAAGAACATCAGACGCTGGCGTTAGACGCTGCCCGTAAATCCATCGTATTGTTGGAGAATAAAGATGGAGTACTGCCATTAGATAAAAATATACGCTCTGTTGCACTTGTTGGCAATCTGGCGAATGTGTCTTCACTCGGGGGATATTCTCCGGCAGGAGCAAAAGGTATAACTGTGTATGAAGCACTAAAAAAACGCTTTGGCGAGAATGTGAAGATAAACTTTGTGAATAGTGATATCTCCGAACGGTTTTCCAATATTCCATTAACTGCACTAACTCCTAAATCGGCACCTGATGGTAACGGACTGAATATGGAATACTTTAATAATACAGACTTTAGTGGTACGCCGGTATATACTGCCATAGGCGATAATCTGTCTGTTTACTGGCACAATCTGAGTCCTGCGCCGGGTGTAAATTCCGATAACTTCTCTGTGCGTTGGACAGGAACTATTACAGCTCCTGTTACAGGTGAATATGAGTTTAATCTGAATGCTGACGACTACGCCCGTTTGTATATAAAAGACGAATTGCTTATCGACCGTTGGGGCGATGATAAACGTACGAAGGCAGCTACCAGCCGCAAGATAAATATGACAGCCGGACAGCCTGTGCCTATCCGCCTCGAATTTGCCGAAATAGAAGATATTGCTTACATCAATCTGAAATGGAGGATGACACAATTAACTTCTTCATCGCTATATAGGGATGTAGCTCGCGCCGCCGCAGTGTCTGATGTTACAATAGTAGTTATCGGAGAAACAAACGATGAGGTGGGCGAAAGTCGCGACCGTCAAAACCTTTATCCGCATCAGGCAGATATAGATATTATAAAAACCGCAAAACAAGCAAATAAACCTGTCGTTACGGTAATGCTTACAGGACGTCCGCTCGTACTGACCGAAATAGCGGAAAACTCTTCTGCTCTCCTGCAAGCGTGGTATCCGGGCGAATCGGGTGGTGATGCTGTTGCCGATGTGCTTTGGGGAGATTATAATCCATCCGGAAAATTGTCGATAAGCTTCCCGAAAGATCAGGGTGTTTTACCGATTTATTACTCTAAAAAACCTTCAGCCAGCCGCAGATATGTAGATGGGGTAGGAGAGCCGTTGTATGAGTTCGGGTATGGATTGAGTTATACCGATTTTACATATTCTGCACTGAGTATTACTCCCGAAAATCCAACAATAAAGGATAATATAACCGTAAGTATCAATCTGAGAAATACGGGAAATGTAGACGGTGCGGAAGTGGTACAGCTATATATCAACGATAAGGTAAGCAGCGTGGCTACACCTGTGAAGCTGTTGAAAGGTTTTGCTAATGTTTTCCTGAAAGCAGGAGAAAGTAAGGAAGTGAAGATGACGCTTACACCTGAACATTTGTCACTCATCAATGCTGATATGAAACGGGTTGTAGAAGCGGGAGAATTTGAAATAATGGTAGGAAGCTCATCGAAAAATATACATTTGACTCAAACGATAACTGTTGTAAAATGAAATATGCTGTCTTTTTTCTGATCTGTATCTTATTGTCTGTCGTTGCTGTCGGACAAACAAAGATTGTCTGCGTAGGTGCCAGTATTACCGAAGGCGCGCGTACAACCGATCCCCGAAAAGACTCTTATCCGGCACAGCTTGGCACTTTGTTAGGGAATAACTATGAGGTGATTAATTGTGGTATAGGTAGCCGTACAATGTTACGTAAAGGCGACCATCCATATTGGAATACAGATCAGTATAAAATAGCTTTAAGCAGCAACCCTGACATCGTTTTTATCGACTTGGGCGGTAATGATGCAAAATTGCAGAATCGTGTATATATGGACGATATGGAACAGGATTGCATAGATATGATTAGGTCGTTTCGCAATCTGCCATCCAAGCCGCGTGTGATAGTGATGTTGCCGTTTGTCTCTTTCGAACCCGATACTACTCAGATATGGGATAAGGTGCTTGTAGAGCAGATCACTCCCCGTTTGCAGAGTGCAGCATACAAGGAGAATGTAGAAGTGTTGGATATGCACTCGTTGCTTATCGACCGCAAAGACCTTATGCCTGATAATATTCATCCCGAAAACGAAGGCTCAGCTATAATTGCAAAGAGATTATTTGACCAGCTAACTCTGAAGACGGACAAAGGTTTTGATATCTTCAAAGGCATAAAATCACCTTATACAATCAGTGATTTTAAAGGTTATCAGTGTGCCGATTTTAAGATAAGAGGACGAGAGGGTAAGGTTGTAAAGCCAAAACAGGCAGCTCAGGGGAAACCGTGGATATGGCGTACCCGCTTCTGGGCACATGAGCCTCAAACGGATATTGCCTTGCTCGAACGTGGATTTCATCTTGTCTATTGCAATGTGGCAGAGCTGATGGGAAACAAAGAAGCATTGTCTATCTGGTCTGATTTCTATAAACTGCTGACAAAGGCAGGCTTGTCGAAGAAAAGCACAATGGAAGGCATGAGTCGTGGCGCTATGTACTCTTTTTGCTGGGCGGCAGCCTATCCCGACAGGGTAAATTGTGTGTATGTGGACAACCCGCTTCTCGATTGTCGTTATCTGGCTGACAAACCCGAAGAAGATTTAGGAGAGATGACCAAAGACTTTATGGCTGCCTATAATCTGAAAACGAAAGATGATATACGCAATTTCAAAGGCAATCCGACTGATAAAGTAAAAGATATCGTAAAGGGTAAATATACGATTCTCATTCTTTCTGCCGATCAGGACGAGGCCGTATCTCCTATGCAAGTAACGCTGTTCGAAGAAAAAGTAAAGACACAGGGAGGCGATATAACCGTAATGGTAAAAAAAGGATTTAAACATCATCCGCATAGTTTCCCAAATCCTGCACCAATAGTTGATTTTATCCTTAAAGCAACGTATAAATAATTACATAATAAATACACTGACAAAATGAAAAGAACTTTATTCACTCTGGGCGTTCTAGCGCTTACATTATTATCGAATAGTGTTTTAGCACAGAAGAATCCATTTGTACAGCATATGTACACAGCCGACCCATCGGCACGCGTATGGGCTGACGGGCGTTTGTATGTATATGCTTCGCACGATATAGCTCCACCGAGAGGGTGCGACCTGATGGATCAGTATCATGTGTTTTCTACCGACGATATGATAAACTGGGTAGATCATGGCGAGATACTACGTTCGAGCCAAGTGCCTTGGGGCAGACCCGAGGGCGGATTCATGTGGGCCCCCGACTGTGTATATAAAGATGGTACATATTACTTTTATTTTCCGCACCCAAGCGAATCTGATTGGACTAAAAGCTGGAAAATAGGAGTTGCAACGAGTAAGCATCCGGCAAAAGATTTTGTAGTACAAGGTTACGTAAAGGGTATGGAAGCACATATCGATCCGAATGTGTTTATTGATGACGATGGGCAGGCTTATATTTATCAGGGTGGTGGCGGAACCTGCTTTGGTGGTAAGTTGAAAGATAATATGATGGAAGTTGACGGTCAGTTGCAGATAATGGAAGGCTTGTATGATTTCCACGAAGCTGCATGGGTGCATAAACGTAATGGTATCTATTATCTGTCATACTCGGATAACCATGATGAAAACTGGAACGATGGAGTAAAAGGTGACAACCGTATGCGTTATGCCATCAGCAAAAGCCCATTAGGCCCTTGGGAACATAAAGGAATCTATATGGAACCGACTAATAGTTATACCAATCATGGATCGATAGTAGAATATAAAGGACAATGGTATTCTTTTTATCATGACAGTTCTTTATCATTGAAGAACGGAGAGTTTAACGATTGGTTACGTTCGGTTTGTGTAGATAAATTGTATTACAATCCGGATGGAACAATCCAGATGGTGAAGCAGACTAAAGAGGGGTGGAAATAAATTTTCAGATGAGATATAGAACAATGAAAAAAACATTTTTGATACTTGCTGTTTTAGCGTTAACGGCAAATGTAACTGCACAGAAAAATCCGTTTATTCAACATATGTATACAGCCGACCCATCGGCACGCGTATGGGCTGACGGGCGTTTGTATGTATATGCTTCGCACGATATAGCTCCACCGAGAGGGTGCGACCTGATGGATCAGTACCATGTGTTTTCTACCGATGATATGGTAAACTGGGTAGATCATGGCGAAATACTTCGTTCGAGCCAAGTGCCTTGGGGCAGACCCGAGGGCGGATTTATGTGGGCTCCTGACTGTGCGTACAGAGACGGAACATATTATTTCTATTTTCCGCATCCAAGTGGTACGGAGTGGAACAAAACATGGAAAGTAGGCGTAGCAACAAGTTCAAAGCCTGCCAGTGATTTTAAAGTACAGGGATATCTTGATCTGGGAGGCGATAACTTTGCGATGATAGATCCATGTGTCTTTGTAGATGATGACGGACAGGCATATTTCTATTATGGCGGCGGTGGCAGATGTAAAGGTGCCAAGATGAAAGCCAATATGACCGAATTAGATGGAACTCTCGTAGATATGACCGGACTGGATGATTTTCACGAGGCTACATGGGTACATAAGTATAATGGAACTTATTATCTGTCTTATTCCGATAACAATCCGGGTGCGAATAGAAAAAAGTATGCAACAAGTAAAAGCCCGTTAGGTCCATGGACATATCAGGGTATTTATATGGATCCTACCGATTGTGATACCAATCATGGATCGATAGTAGAATATAAAGGACAATGGTATGCTTTTTATCACGACAGTTCATTATCGGGGAGAGGAAACCTTCGTTCTGTTTGTGTAGACAAGTTAGAATATAATGCTGATGGAACGATAAAAAAAGTTGTTCCTACTAAAAACTGGACTAAATAGATTTATTATAAATTATAGCACGTCTCTTTTATACTGTGGAAAACACATTTTATAGTGTGATTGAACGAATGCCTGTATTTTTAGAAAAGATATTTATCTATACGATAATAAAATGAACGGGAGAATATTATTCTCCCGTTCTATGAAAATCTATTATGAGATAGAAGAAAAGTAACAAAGAAAGAACTGTTGTAAATGTGTTACCTTTGTTACCTTTTTTATTAAAGTGTTGTTGTACTATATTTCTTACGACCTTCTTCGTACATATTGTTGCCATGACAATCGATAGCGACAATCACAGGCAGGTCTTTTACTATAAGGCGTCTGACGGCTTCCGTACCCAGTTCATCAAATGCAATAACTTCGGCGCTTTCTACACACTTACCCATCAGGGCTGCTGCTCCGCCTATTGCGGCAAAGTACACTCCGGAATGTTTAATGATAGCGTCAGTAACCTCCTGATTGCGAAGTCCTTTTCCTATCATTACCCTGAGCCCTTTTGCTATCAGGCGTGGTGAATAGAGATCCATGCGTCCGCTTGTTGTAGGGCCTACCGAACCGATAGGCGTACCCGGCTTGGCAGGGCAAGGACCAGCGTAATATATGGCAGCTCCCTTGAAGTCGAACGGCATAGGCTCATCTTTATCGAGCAGTTCGCACATTCTTTTGTGTGCAGCATCGCGGGCTGTATATACAACACCTGATATGTATGCCATATCGCCGGCTTTCAGGCTTTTTATCATCTCATCAGAGAAGGGGGTAGTTATTTCAATCCTGTCTTTCATATTATCTCCTTTCTATAAATCTCCTTCTGCATGGCGTGTAGCATGACATCCGATATTGACAGATACAGGTAATCCGGCTATGTGTGTAGCATAGGTCAGTATGTTTACAGCCAGAGCCGTAGTTGTGCCGCCAAATCCGGCAGGGCCGATACCTAATGCGTTGATGGCATCCAGTAGCTCAGCTTCGAGTTCAGCGAGTTTAGGGTCATTATTGTTCTCGTTTACGGGTCTCAATAAAGCCTTCTTGCTAAGGTAGGCACTCTTCTCCATTGTGCCGCCTATACCTATTCCTACAATGATGGGTGGGCAAGGATTTGCTCCGGCTTCCGATATTGTTTCTATCACAAAGTCCTTTATACCTTGTAGTCCTTGACTTGGTTTCAGCATTTTCAGCCTGCTCATGTTCTCGCTGCCAAAGCCTTTCGGGGCAACAGTAATATGGAACTTATCGCCGGGAACGAGTTCATAATGGATTACAGCAGGGGTATTGTCTTTTGTATTCACCCTGTCGATAGGGTCTTTGACAACTGACTTGCGCAGGTAACCTTTCTCGTAGCCTTGCCGTACACCTTGATTAATGGCATCTTCGAGAAAGCCGCCTTCGATATGTACATCTTGCCCCATTGTGACAAATACGACAGTCATGCCCGTATCCTGACAAATAGGATCACGTCCTGCTTTTGCTATCTCTGCATTTTCGATGAGGGTATTCAGTATATCCTTACCCAAAGCAGACTTCTCCTTTTTGCAGCATTGGCCCAGACAGTTGAATATGTCGTCGGTGAGGTTGCAGTTAGCTTCTATACAGAGTCCCTCTACAAGGTTAGTTATGTCTTTGGTATTTATCTGTCTTATCATCTTAGGCCTTTCTTTTTAAGAAGTGAATTGTATTCAGGTTGCGTATGTCGATCCGGTCTTCGGCATCGAGGCAACCGACCATACAGTAAGTCTTTGTTTTGGGATCGTATATAAACTTCTTGATCAACGTAAAATGCTCTACTTCCGATGTATTCCTTATATGGAAACGAGGACCATCACATTTAACAATGGTATCGCCTATCATGATGTGGTCTTCATCGTAGTAATTGACTGTGAGGTTCTCTGCGAGCTTTTGATGTATTCTTTCAGATAACTTGCAGAAGTCGAGGTCTACTTCCTTTATAAACTTCAGAACGAAGCCATTGCGCATGTCGGAACTGTAATACAGGCTGTCGTCTATACCGAACTCGGTATTCAGCAACAACATGGTTACGTCTTCTATTGTATGGGCTACCTTTCGGTACCAGAGCGAATCGTGCACTATGTTGTATATACTCTGCGGTAATGGCCCGAAAATACTTGGACGCGTGACAATGATTTCTTCACCGATGCCCACTATAATATCGGCATTGATACCCAATGCAGGAAACAAGAGGTCAAAGTGCTCTACGATGATCCTGCGGTGACGGTCGAGAATGTTCTTCACAAAGTCTACTATTTCGTGCATCTGGGTGAATGCTATCTGAAAACGCATATCGATATGATATGTGGTGGCTTCGTGGAGGTCTTCCTCCAGATCGCGTACCTGCAATATCTTACGCGGATTCAGCGTGTCATCATCATTAGAAAGTTCCAGACCGGGAAACATTCCTTTGATCAGGGACGATTTTCCCGATCCGGCATCTCCAACAATGCCGATAAGCTTATCGTTGAAGCTCAGGTGGCGTTGAGATATCTGTTCTCCTAAAAACAACAGGCGCTCTCTGCCACGCGGGGCAAAGTACTGGGAGAAGACCGAGTATTCCTGTATGAGGTTACGCATAGGCTTATAACTTCAGTTTATAGTTCATTAGTGGCGAATGCTGTTGTGCGCCATATACATCTGTTTCGCCGAGTGCTCCCGACGGAATAGGGCGTACGATGGTTATCTTCACAGCCTTTGCCGGATCGAAATATACCAGATTGATAATATCCGATAGAGAGATATTGTACAACTTGGCAAAACCTTCTTCGTTGATGGCTCTGGCGGCTTTGACCTTTTTATACATGTCGAACTCCTTGAATATGATGTCGAATGTAAGCTCATACGGGCCGGAGTTTTTACTGCGGATAACGGATGCTATGTCTCTTAGATTGTATTCCATAATTGTATTTTTAGCCCCTCCAACCTCCCCAAGGGGAGGCTACTGTTAGGGTATTGTTTTATAATTGTTGTATAACTATATACAATTAATCCCCCCTTGGGGGTTAGGGGGCTAATTCCATATACGTAATAGGGAAATGTGCCGTAGGGCTCTCTACCTTCATCAGATGATATACATTAAACTCATATACTTCGCCTACTTTGCAATCGGATGGAGAGAACGGGAAAGCCAGATTCCCGGCTGTAGATATACGCCCCTCGTATCCGAAGTGCAGCATAGTACTGCGTGCGAACCCGCAGATAGTGTCAGCCTGATCCTGAGTAGGAGCAACGGCTTCTATCACTATTGCCAGTTCGTGAGCTACACGGGTCTCGCTGCCGGGGAATAGTCCCATAACACCGTTCTTACCGTATATCTTGAAGTCGAGGAAGAAGTCCGTTATACCATAGCTCTCAAAATTGTTGACTACACGGTCTTTCACGCTCTGTACTATCTGATCTATCTTCTCTATCATTACAGGGTCTTTTGCAGCAGCAACCGATATTGTTCTATAGCCGACTTTCTTTACACCCTCCAGTTTGACAAAGTATTCGTCCGTAGGCACAAACTTGCTTCCGGTGACTTTTACCATATTATCGGTGATCTGAGTGAATTCAGAGTGATGCAAGTCTATAGCACCACCGGGTCCCGGTAATATGTACGGGTTTGTCTTTTCGTACAATGTATGAGCAGCAACCGACAGGGTAGTACATTTGCGTAGTGGCGATAATGGCTCGAGGACGAAGTTATCCTTTTGCAAATAACCGAACATACAATCGCTACCGCTTCCCGGAAGAGCAGCGATAGATGCACATTCGAGTATCTTGCCCAGATGTATTGCCAATCCCTTGTCGAAGCCCTCTTTGATAGCCAGGGCAGAGAATACAGACGGATCATAAGACCTTCCGGCAAGAATAACCTGTGCTCCTGCTTCCAACGCTTCTATATATGGTTCTTCTCCCATCTGGGCGACAATACGCACAGACTCATCCACATCTGCCTCTGTGATAGGGCCGGCAGGATGCAGAGGGACAATATTTCCTTCTGCCAGTTTCTTCTTGATAAGCGTTTTATCCAGTTCAGACTGTATTACTGCCATCTTGAAGGATAGCTTCTTTTCTTTTGCTATCTCTTCTATAATTTTCACATTAAACTCTACGTGAGGTCTTCCGCCCGATCCGCCGCCTGTGCCAATGATAACAGGTATGCCTGCTTCGAGAGCGGCAGGAATCATTATTTCGAGGTCACGCTTTACCGAGTTGTAGTCGGTGAAAGATTTTCCTGCTCCCAGATAATAGGGACCCGGATCGGTAGATCCGGCATCGACCGCTATGACATGGGGTTTTCTCTTCATACCTTCTATAAAAGATTCCATAGGGAATCCGTATCCGAGTATGGCTGTGGGGGAAAGTATTCTTATTTCTTCCATTTGTTTTATAGTTACGAGTTACAAGTTACGAGTTACAGGTATTTGGTCGACGAGTAAATAAGTACACAAGTAACAGATTAATAATCATTTCAAATCAATATATAGTTAGTATATTGACTAATTATAACTTGTTTTTAAGGGCTAATATACGTTGCATCTCGTTGAAGACGATCATATAGCCTTCATCTACACCCATACCCGGTTTTGCCAGATATTGTATAGGTGATGTTGCCATTGCTATGTGTGCACAGACTTCGGCTGAACGGTTAGTCTCGTTACATGTTCCACCCAGATATGCACCCATACCGTTCTCTTTACAATAGATAACGGCTTCTATAGAATTGTTGATACCTCCAAGATCGGGAGTCTTTATCTGTGCCATGTGTCCGGCTTTATGGATAGCAAAATCACGAATGTCTTCCAATGTATTGCACCACTCGTCGGCTACTATTTCGGCCTTAATGCCTTTCTTTTCCATTAGCTGGCGTATTGTACGCAAGGCATCTATCTGGGCAGCTTTTTCTCCCATATCTACGGGTCCTTCGATCCTGATATGGAAAGGCTTTGCCAGTTCTTCCAATGTGCCAATATAGTCGGCTATCTTCTCAAAATCGTTATTGAAGACAGGCCCGAGAGTGCCATATACATCAATGTGAATAGTCGGATTATAACCGTCGTAAGGCATGAATTGCAAGATACGATTTTTGAGCCATTCTACATAGGCTTGAAGTTTTTCTCCTTTCAGTCCGGTCTTTTCTTCCACATTGTTGAACAAGGCATGAGGCAGTACGTCAGCCCCCTTCATTATCATTTTATCGGCATTGAGGTAACGGTCGTCTCCCGACTGGGAAAAGATCGGTATAATGGTGCCGGAAACCTTCGTGCCATATTCTTCGGCAATTACCTGTGCCATTAATTTTGACTTACTCTTTGCAACAGCATCGAGACAAGCTTGAGTTACACCGTAGCGTATAGCTGTATGGTATATCTTTCCGGTTGCAGGGTTAATGCCTTTATCGACAATGCCGGCTAATTCCCTGAATGTGGTTATTTCTTTGCCTTTGTATAGCGGTACGATATATTGTTCGATGATAGGAATAAAGTCTTTTGCCAGAAACAACGGATCGCGGCCTCCTGCTCCCGAATACTGTACAGCAGCACAATCTCCATGAGCAACGGTTCCATTCTCGAGAATGAACAATACGGATATGGATTCGCCTGCTTGCCTCACTGCTGTGAAACCTTCGGTCATAGGCTTTCCTTCATAGAAAGCTCCATCGTGTTTTGCTCCTGCTTTTATTGCTTTCTGGTCGTCAAAGAAGAACCCTGTTTTTCCCTGAGCACATACAACGTCAATGATTTTCATATTATATATTATTTACGTTATGTTTATGATCTGTCGTTTGGTCGTCCTACAAGGAATCCTTTTCCTATGGCATATACATCGTCGATGACCATCTGGAAGCTTACCGGACGTTTTTCGTAGGCTGCTCTTTCTTCCAGTTTTTGTCTGTGGAAGACTTTCAGATCGTCTGTAAACGGAATATTGCCCAATTCGAGGAAACGTACTGCACCACTGTTGTCGCGTGCCGGCATTATCTTTCCTGCGTTGTATTTGCTAGGGGCAAAAGGTACATCTATAACTCCGGCTTCGAAAGCTCTTACTGTACCTGCGGCATAATCGCCCTTACCCAGTTCTTCTACCTTATCGAGGATGCATCTCATTTCTTTTACAATGATCTCACTTTCGGCAACAACGGCCGGTATGTCTACAAAGCTTTGGTCTTTCAACATCGAAGTCAATTGTTTTGTCGCTTTCAGTCCGGCGGCATTGGCTTCTTTTGTAGGAACGCCCATTGCCTCATGTGGAGTTTTTACTATCACCTTAGTTGCTTTGGCTAATACCGCAGCGGCCGCACCCCATGAGATAACAGCAAAAGACTTGGATTCGTCTTGCGGGAAGCCTCCCATCCATTGATGGAATACGGTTGTAACCCTCACGTCATTGAATCCGAATCTATCCAGGTATTCTCTGGTCATAATATTAAGTGAGCGTATGGCTGCAACGTCCTGAATGAGGTTTCCGCACTGTCCGTAACCAACTGTAATGTCCTTTACACCTTGTGTAGCAGCAAGTATGGATTCTATAACAGCCACTACATTGGATATGCATGGAGGAACCAATGTGCCGGTAAGCGGTCCGAAAGGTTCTCTGTTAATAGATATTCCGGCTTCTTCATACAAGCCGATGAGCCTGTCCGCATATTGCCAGTGGGCAATGGTTTTTTCCAGAGAGTGATTTTTCGAGTATGGAATATTGTATGATATACCTCCTCCTTCATACGATGTGAAGCCTCCGGCGATAGCTATTTCGGTCAATAGCCTTGCATCAGGTGTTCCATGGCGCACCTGCACTGGACTTTTCAGCGAAGATGTTACGGTACGGCAGATATCCACCCCGTAGTTTACAGCAGGGAAACCGTTGAGCATAGAGCGTCCGCTTTCTTTGCTCTTCTCTATACCTATTTCGGCTTCTTTATATCTGTTTAGTCGGGTGTAACTATCTATTGTACTCGGTAGCAGGTCGGCTTCTCCTTCGGTTTCGAGATACTGTAGCAATTTAATATGTTCGTCATAAAGAGCTACTCCAGCACGTGGTTGTATCAGTGTGATCCCTTTTTGAGCTGCTTTTGCCATCTTGTCTCCGAACCGTTTTTCGGTAGGAATAGCTTTCTGGTATTTTACAGCTTCATCAAAGTCTACGCCTTTACCTGTCGGCCATTGTTCGAGGACTTCTTTGCGTTCTGCGAAAAAGTCGTCATTCGATAGCTTAGTGTTCTTAATTTCCATGTTTGTAAACCCTCCTAGGTTTCTTTTTAAGGTTATATAAGTTTTATTTCTTGTTTCATTAAGTCAAGAGCGAGTTCGGGTTCAGCAATGCTTAGCAGCCCCATCGCCGCAAATATATATTTACTGTCCAGCATGTATTTAGGTTGTTTGGGCTTCATGCTGTTATAACGTTTTATGTCAAATCTGGCACCGTCTAATATTGCAGAAGGGTTGGCACTGTTAATAATAGCTCCGCCAATGCCGATTACAAAGGGAACTTCGGTCAGGTCTTTCCCCGAGAGGGTGAATATCTCGCCCATAGGTGAATATGAACTTTCCATTATTCCGCAATGTCGTTCTACAGCAATTTCAACGGCACTTTTTGCCAGTAGTTCTTCTACTTGTGCTTCTGTGCTGCCAGCTTCGGCGATAGTATCAGGATTTTCAGAACATCTGCTTATCCAACTTTGTATGTTATCCTTATTTATGCCGGACTTTTGCTCTAAAGTGTCCATGTCGAGTTCTTCGGCCAATGAACAAAGGCTGTATCTCATTCCCAAATCGCCTTCTACACTGCGTTTGCTGAATGGTTCAGGCAACCCTTTTTCCAAAATATTTTCCATTGAGGGTTTACCACTTGCTATGGAATATACATCGGTAGTAGCACCTCCGAGATCTATTGCGAGAAGTTCACCTATGCCGTTTGTCTTTTTTGTCCCCTTGCTTAATAGTTCGCATCCATGCATAACGGCTAGTGGGGTAGGGATGATCTCTATAGAAGCCATTTGTTGAACGGTAGAAAGTCCTTTTGCTTCGATGATTTTCTTTATAAACAGGGCTTTAATGCTTTGTTTTGCCGGTTCTATATCGAGCTTGTTGAATACAGGCATCACATTGTGGGTGATGATGTAGTCTTTACCCGAATGCTTGAAGATTTCTTCCAGTTCGTCCGATGCACATTTATTGCCTGCTGCAATAATGGAAAAGTCCCTCTTAATATTAGCCAGACGTTTGGCATTGGCAATAATTACCTCTTTGTTCCCGCCATCGGTGCCGCCGCAAAGCAGTACCAAGTCGGGGTTGATATCATATATTTCGTCTTGTTCGTCTTTGGATATTTCGAATGAATAGGTTTTTATGACCTTTGCGCCGGCACTCGATGCAGCCATTTTTGCTGCTTTTGCGGTTAGTTCGGGAACCAGTCCTAATGCAACCATCTTTAATCCTCCTCCGGCACTGCTGCAACAAAGCAATTGGTCGTAGTCAAATTTTCCGATCGATTGCTCTAGTTTTTGCAAAGCAGTGTTGAAGCCATTCATGATGTCGGTATCAATCGTGGTAAAGGCACTTGCTGTACCCTGAATTATAGCCTTTTCGGTATTAATGGCTGTCAATTTTGTATATGTACTGCCGAAATCAACCGTTAAGTATTTCATGGTGTGATTATCCTAATAATTCATTCAAATCGCTTATAGTGGTTTCCAGTGTTGTTCCGGGAGGATAGGCCTTTGTAAATCCCATTGCAAGGAATCTTTTCTCTACATCGGCAAAATCCTGCTTTCCTACCACCAGATTGCCTCCGGCCAGTAATGGGATATCTTTTAACCCTGCTTCATTGCATTTGTCTCTTAGTCCGTTGCAGTCTATTTCGCCATGTCCGTAGAGTGAAGAAACGACGATAGCATCGGCATTGGTCTCTAAAGCAGCAGCAATAAATTCTTCCTGTGATACCATTACTCCCAGATTTATAACATTGAATCCGGCGTCTCCGAGTGCGAACGCCAGTATCTTATTGCCGACTGCATGTACGTCAGCACCTATTACACCGGTAACAATAGTTTTTTTATTCATTGATATTAAGATGTTTATGGTTAACTAACTCTTCTTTGTAATTCCTGTATTAAAACGCTATTTTAATAACATGGAAAAACAATGTAAATGTAGTAAATTTAAACAATATGAAAGCGAAATAATGAAAATTAACTATTATTTCGTCTTTTGATGTGCGTATTGGATTAAAGATTGTACTTTCGTGAAAGAAATTTGTTAGATATTATCTATGGGAAGAAGCTACAGTTAAATCTTATAAATAAGAAAAGCCCGGCTATAAAAACCGGACTCCTCTCAAGTGTAAATAAGTAAGCTATCTAGTAATTGAAAAACTTCAGTTTCAAATTTCAAATTCTCCAAATGCTGTTTTGTTATTGGATAAGTTGGTAAAGATGATCTTGTATTTACCGATATTCCAGTTAGAGTAATATATATAGAAAGTCTGTCCGTTGTAGTTGTTCACAGCTGTGCTATATATAAGGTTGCCAACCTCGTTATATACTTCCATTTTCAGGTTTACATTTGCTATGAAATTGACTTCAATGGCAGACTCTGTTTGAAATACGATGATTGGATTGATAGATAGTGATCTGGTTCTAGCCTGATCTGTAATATCACCAATAACTTCGACCTCTTCGTTTTTGGCATTATTATCCTTACTAAAAGAAGATAATGATAAACTGAGTGAAAATAGTAAAATAAAAATACATAGATTTTTCATAATTGTATCTGTTTTAAAATATAGTGTGTTTCAATTCTAAAATTAGATACATATTTTGGGTACGAGGTTACTTTGTTTTCTGGATATGACTTTTTATTCTCTTTTAATTTAATTAATATGCATGTTATTAGCTAGATAAAGTTGTTTATGTAAGGTTGAGATATGACTTTTTTATTTGTTAATTACGCTCTCATTAAAAAAATCAATGAAGTTCCCATGCCCTTTCATCCCTATTTTTTTCCTTATTACAGTCCGTTTTGCTGTGATGGTATTGGAGCTTTGTCTCATGATGATTCCTATTTCTATATTTGAAAATTCGGTATATATGAGGCAGCATATTCTGAACTCGGATTCATCCAATTGAGGGAATGTCTTTCTTAGTGAATCAAAGAAGCCATTATGCAGGTCATTCATTGTCTGATAAAGAATATTCCAGTCAAGAGTAGTTTGGTTATAAACAATCTCATTAAATCTTTTCAGTAGTTTTTGATTTTGTTCTTTCTCTTCGTCACGCATATATCCTTCCAGTAGCGCCGATTTTTTCAATATATCAAAATGGTGTAGAAGTTTGTTCCTGAAAGAGCTTTTCTCCTCATCATAGCTTTTTGCCATATTGTCCAGTTCGTTGATCTTTTCATGGGCTTCTAATATGTCTTTCTCTTTTTGCTGTTTTATATAGTAAAATATGAGTATTATTATCAGGATAATAAGCCCTAACGCAATAGACAGGATAAACATGTTCTGCTCTTTTACTTTTAGCAGGTTATTCTCATTTTTAATTAGTTCATAGTTGTATTTCTTCTGTATATCCAGTATTATCTGTCGTTCGTCTGCTGCAAAGATTTTATCTCTGTTTTTATTATAAAGGATATTGTATTCCATTGCCTGTTTGTAGTCTCTTTTTTCTTTGTGTATTTGTGATAGAAACCTATATATCCTTGCATTCAAAGTGTAGCTCTCAGTTTTACTCGCTTCTGTAAGGGCTTTCTCGAAATAGATAATCGCCGAGTCTACTTTATTCTCTTTCTGATATATTTGGGCTATATTAGAATAGTTTTTCGCTCGAGAGTCACTGCTATTTACATATTTTATGATCTGAAAATACCCGTCCTTTGCTTTTTTATAGTTCCCTCTTTGTTTCTGTATCAAGGCAATATTTTGTCTTATGTCTACCTGAACAGTTGTGTCTTTAAAATGATTAGCAATCTCAAGGCCTTTTTCATAATAGTGAAAGGCGCTATCACCTTTTCCTCGTATAAGAAAACAATTCCCTATATCCTTATAAGAAAGAACTTCATTTTTATAGCCGTTTGCCTGTTCGTAGTAGCGCAATGCTGCTTTAAATCGGGGAAGTGCCTCGTCATATAAAAATTGATCGTAGTACAGATAGCCGATCGAAGACTGGATCAACCCTATTGTATTATAATCAGTAGTCTTCTCAGCATATTTTTCAGCATTTACATATTCAGTCATAGCCTCCTTATTCTTCTTTTGAGACTCCAATACTCTTCCGCAATAATAGCTGGCTAGCGTACTTAGTTGAGGATTCTTTTTTTGTATGTAATAGTCTTTTATCTGAAAGATAATAGTGTCTTCAGCAATATCTTTATATGCTTTGTCTTTTGCCTGAATACGCAATAGCAAATATCTATTATACTTTTTTTTACCCAGATTATCGGGTAAGAGAATAGAGTCTAATAGGGACAAAGTGCTGTCTGGATTTATCTCCAGCAAGTTTTGAGCCTGAGCTAAATAGTTTTCAGCCTTTTGTGAGTCGGAACTACACGAAAATAAGAAAGCTGATAAAATGAGAGACCAGAAACAAATATATTTCATATAGTGTGTTTTACATTCTAACAAAGTTAATTATTCTGTTAGCATAAACATAACAATCCATGTCAGAAATTGTCTCGAAGAGCAATTTTTTAAGCATTATGAGAAATTCCCCTTGTCGATCAAGCTCTTTGTTTATCATATAGACGATTTTAGGCTGCCTGTTGTCTCCCTTTGGTTTTTAAAGCCGCCTATTCAGTCTGTTGGTGAGCAAAAAGCAGTTTCTAAGAACAATCTGCTATACAACTTGTTTTATCAAAATAAACAATACACAAAATTTGCTATTATATGGAATGGATCATAAAAACGATGCAGAATTCTCCGGAACTTGCTATCTTTCTTACTCTTGCATTAGGATTTGCTGTCGGGCAAATTAAGGTTAAGGGGTTTGGATTAGGATCAGTTACCGGAGTCTTATTGATGGGTGTACTCATCGGACAGTTAGGTATCGTCATATCACCTACTGTCAAATCTACTTTCTTTCTTATCTTTTTGTTTGCTGTAGGGTATAGTGTCGGCCCTCAGTTTATTCATGGATTGAAGAAAGACGGGCTTCCCCAAATTGCATTTGCCGCAATCGTCTGTGTGGCCTGTTTGGTAGTTGCATGGATTGCCGCATTAATTGCCGGTTTTGATATCGGTAATGCCGCAGGTCTGCTTGCAGGTGCAAATACGATCTCTGCTGTTATAGGTGTGGCAACTGATACGATCAATCAGTTGGGAATAGGAGATGAGCAGAAGCACTCCTTTATCAACCAGATACCGGTGGCTTATGCTGTCACTTATATTTTTGGTACAGCAGGTACAGCCTGGTTTCTGGCTTCGGTCGGGCCTAAGCTTTTAGGGAAAAATGTAGTAGAGCAAACTAAAGAGTATGAAAAAACACTCGGAGGCTCTATTAATGAAGAAGATGTGAGTCTTGAGTATGCTTATGATGGTACTACGTTCAGAGTGATAGAAGTAAAAAATGATTACTTCAATCAGGAGAGAACTGTACAAGAGGTAGAAGATATGCTTGTACAAAAAGGATGGCCTGTCTATATAGAGCGGATTCGCCCTCTGAATGGTACGATTATACAAGAGCCTATTCCTGATATTAAAATCAATAAAGGCGACCGTCTCGTACTCAATGGTCCTATTGATACGCTGATTTCGGATGAGAATTCGATAGGTGTTGAAGTCGCCGATATAGAGCTGCTTGACTTTAAAGCAGAAGCTATCAGGGTAATCGTTTCTAATAAAGCTGTGATAGGGAAAGTCTTGCAAGATTTGAAAACAGCTAAAGAGCGGCATGGGGCGATAATAAGGAAAATACACAGAGGTAAGGTTACTATTCCGCTGCTAAAGAATGTGACGTTGCAACGTGGCGATATTGTAGAAATAGAAGGTCGTAAGGCCGATGTTGATCGTTTTGCTACTTATCTGGGCTATGCCGAACGCCCGACAAGTGTAACAGATATACTATATGTTGGTCTGGGTATCTTCTTAGGAGGTATATTGGGATCGTTGACTTTACGCACAGGAAATATACCGTTGAGTCTCAGTGCCAGTGGTGGGGTTCTTATTATGGGTATTGTCTTTGGGTGGGCACGGTCGTTGCGCCCGACATTCGGAGCTATACCTGAACCCGCTATATGGCTGATGAACAATCTCGGACTGAATGTCTTCATCGCTGTTGTCGGTATCAATGCCGGACCAGATTTTATTGCTGGACTTAAGGCTGCCGGCGTAAGCCTGTTTATTGCGGGTATATTTGTAAGCCTTGTACCTATGCTTATAGGAATTCTTCTGGGGCGTTTTGTCTTTAAGTTTCAACCTGCTATTACTTTGGGAGCTTGTGCCGGAGCGCGTACTACAACAGCTGCACTGGGGGCACTAGAAGATGCTCTGAAAAGTAAAGTGCCGGCGTTGTCTTACACTACTACATATGCTGTAGGAAATACGCTTCTCATTATCTGGGGAGTTGTTATTGTGCTGTTAATGAGTTAAAAAGCATATATTAATATTATTGCAAAAATAAAGTTATGGATATAGATAAATTAAGAACCTCACGTAAACGTGAGCAACAACTAGAACAGCTTAGTCCGTTCGAACTAAAAGATAACCTGATCGCATTGGCTTCCGATCAGCAAAAAGAACCAGTGAAAACAATGTTGAATGCAGGGCGTGGAAACCCTAACTGGACAGCAACCGTTCCGAGGGAAGCCTTCTTTGCTCTTGGGCAATTTGGAGTAGAGGAAAGTAAGCGTTCTTTAGACAAACCTTCGGGTATCAGTGGTATCCCGCAGAAAGCAGGTATAGCAAAGCGTCTTGAAGATTTTTTGGAAAAGAATAAGCAACTTCCGGGAGTAGGACTGCTGAAAGGCTTATATAATTATGGGGTAACAAAGCATAACTTCAATCCGGATGCTTGGGTATTTGAACTGGCAGAAGGCATTGTCGGCGACCAATACCCTGATCCTGTAAGAATGCTGAAACATACCGAAGTGATTGTACATGATTACCTCATACAGGAGATGTGTGGCGGTCATCCACTCAGAAATGGTAAATATGACCTCTTTGCCGTAGAAGGCGGTACAGCGGCTATGTGTTATGTATTCGATTCATTAATCGAAAACTGCCTGCTGAAGAAAGGAGACAAGATTGCATTGGGTGTTCCTATTTTTACCCCTTATCTGGAAATACCAGAATTGGCAAGATACCAGTTTAAAGTAACTTATATCTATGGCTCGGCAAAAGACGAGAATGGTAACTCTACATTCCAGTATCCTGACGAAGAACTGGATAAATTGGGTGATAAGTCTATCAAGGCGTTCTTTATCGTAAATCCAAGCAATCCTACTTCGGTAGAGATATCTGACAAGAGCCGTAAATATCTGGTGAAGGTGGTTAAGAATCTGAACCCTAATCTGATGGTGCTTACCGATGATGTATATGGTACTTTTGTTCCGGGCTTCAACTCTCTGATGAATGAATTGCCTCAGAATACATTATGTGTGTATTCATTCTCTAAATACTTTGGAGCTACAGGCTGGCGTCTGGGTGTCATAGCGCTTTACGAAGACAATATCTATGACGATATGCTTACTGCTATTCCCGAGAAGGACAAACAGCGTCTGGCTAAACTATATGAAAGCCTGACTCTTTATCCGGCTAAGCTAAAGTTCATAGACAGGTTGGTAGCCGATAGCCGTCAGGTTGCTTTGAATCATACAGCCGGACTTTCTACTCCGCAACAAATGCAGATGCTATTGTTTGCTGCATTTGCCCTTCTGGATACAGAAAACAAGTATAAGAAAGATTGTATCAATCTGCTTCAGCATCGCTATTCATTACTGTGGGAAGGTCTGAATATTCCGGTAGTAGCTGATCCGGAACGTGCAGCATACTACTGTGAGATAGATATACGTGAATGGGCGTTGAAGAACTACGATAAGGACTTCTTTGCCTTCTTGGAGAAGAACTTCGAACCGGTGGATATTGTGTTCCGTCTGGCTGAAAAATCATCTATAGTGCTTCTGAATGGTAGTGGCTTTGCAGGTCCCGAATGGTCGGTGCGTGTGTCTCTAGCCAATCTGGAAGATGCTGACTATAGCATTATAGGAAAAGAACTCTCGGAAACTATGCAGGACTATGTAGAAGCATGGGAAAGTATAAAGAAGTAAGTAATTGAATGGAAATCAAAAATATATAATTATGAAGAAAGTGTTAAATCTATTATTGATCGCTCTGTTTGTGTCAGGAGCAGTCAATGCCCAAGCTAAGAAGACAATCTATATCCTTGCCACCGGAGGTACTATTGCCGGACAAGGTGCTACCGAAGTTACAGCCGGATATAAAGCCGGAGCTATTACTGTGGACCAACTGCTAAGTGCAGTTCCTGAAATAAAGAACATTGCCAATATAAAAGCCGAACAGGTAGCTAATATCGGTAGTCAGGATATGAACGATCAGGTATGGCTGACGCTGAGCAAGCGTGTAAACGAGCTCCTGAGCCAGAGTGATGTAGATGGAGTGGTTATCACTCATGGAACAGACACTCAGGAAGAAACAGCCTATTTCCTCAATCTGACGGTGAAAAGTGATAAACCCGTAATACTGGTAGGTTCTATGCGCCCGTCTACAGCTATCAGTGCCGATGGTCCTCGTAATATCTACAATGCTGTAGCTACAGCCGTAGCACCCGAATCGGTAGGTAAGGGAGTTGCAGTAGTGATGGACGACAAGATACTTGGAGCGGATGATCTGGCTAAGACCAATACACTGAGTGTAGGTACATTCCAAAATCCGAATTATGGGCCGTTGGGCATCGTCTACAACGGCAAGCCTATCTATACCCGTCAGTCGGTAAAGCGCCATACTTCTAAATCAGAATTTGATGTAACGAATCTGAATGAGCTACCCAGAGTAGAGGTTATACTCAGCTATTCCAACGCTACCGAACTGTTTGTTGATGCTGCTGTAAAAGCACATGTCAAAGGTATTGTAACAGCAGGTGTCGGCAATGGTAACCTGACTACAGCCTTACAAAATGCTTTGGAGAAGGCAGTGAAGAATCATGGTATAGCTGTTGTGCGTTCATCCCGCATTATGACAGGTCCTACTGCCCAATGGGACGAGATAAATGACGACCAGTTGCACTTTGCTGCCTCATGGTTTATAAACCCTTACAGAGCACGCGTCCTGCTAATGCTGGCTTTGACCAAAACGAAGGACTATAAAGAGATACAACGTATGTTCTCAGAATACTAATCCATTCTATAAGGAGGGCAAACATCGCTGTACTGGGGATGAGTGCCCTTCCTTTAAAATCGCAGATATATGAAAAAGATATACATGATAATCGGGGCTTTACTGTTAAGTCTCGGAGCTTTTGCACAGCACAGGGAAAGCCAGAACATACTGGATAAGCTGCTTTGGGACGACAAGATGCTGAATGTAATGCTCGATACCCGTGCTGACTTCAAGACTACTTTCAACGGTAGCGATCTGGATGAGGCATCCTTTCAGGGGCAGACTATCAAACTGTGGTTGGTAGGGGAGATCATACCGGGTATCCGTTACCGTCTTCGCCACCGTCTCAACAAGCCTCAGACTCCTTTGCGTGAGGGGTATTCCTCAGCAACAGATCAGGCTTGGGTTGCTTTCGATCTGGGGAAGAAATGGACTTTTACAGTGGGTAAGCAGTCCGTTCAGTTCGGTACATTCGAGTACGACTATAACCCTGCCGACATCTATCAGCCCACTATGACCTTCGACGATCTGGATGCCTATAAGACGGGGGTAAATGTGGCCTATAAGTTCTTAGGGCAGACGCTCAACCTGCAAGTGGTGAACTCCGATGCCCCACAGTTTGCCAGAGACGACTATAAGAAGAAGGCTTTAGCTGTAAATGTACTGTGGGAAGGAAGTCTGCTGGATGGTAAGCTGAAAACCCGTTGGGGATACGGAGCATTCCAACATAGCAAGTCTAAGTTCTACAACTGGATAACACCCGGCATACAGCTCAATTTGGGACAGTTCACTACCGAACTCGATTACTATATGGGTAACCGCGATATGGACTACAGCGCCATTGTAGAGCGTCCCGATCTGGGAACAAGGTATGTACAGGATCAGTCGGTGTCACTGAACCTGAAGTATGACTTCGGCAAATGGAGGCCTTTTATTAAAGGTACATGGAATCAGCGTCACGACAAGGGCTTCGACAGCAATGCCTACGAAAGCCTGGGGATACAGGCTGTTGTAGAGTTCTATCCGTTTACTAACAAACTGGTTAAAGATCTGCGCTTCCACGCTATGTACGCCTATGCAAATACCAACTTTCAGGGCGAGTTCAACGATCTGAACAACAAGGATACCCATACCTTACTGGTGGGGACACGTTGGCTGTTCAAAGCGAAGTAAGAGAAAAGAATCAGTCTATGTGATTGAAGCACAGCGAGATATAATATCTGCTGTGCTTCTAGTTCTTTATGGTACTCTGTATCAGAGTGTTACCCCTGTTTTGAATATCGCAATTTCTTTGAATCCTGTCTCTTCATGTTTCAGGTGTTTACCGTCACATACATCGACTGTGAAATTGATAAAGTCGTTGAGGACAGTCTCCATACTATTGCCTTCCAGTAATGCACCTGCATTGAAGTCTATCCAGTTTTTCTTGAAGTTGTACAACTTCGAGTTGGTCGATATCTTCATCGTAGGAACAAAAGCGCCGAAAGGAGTACCGCGTCCTGTTGTAAACAATACAATCTGGCAACCCGACATCGCCAGAGCCGAAGCGGCAACAAGGTCGTTACCAGGTGCATTCAGCAGATTCAGTCCATGTTTGGTTACAGGCTGACCATAGTCTAACACATCTACCACTTCCGAATTTCCACCCTTTTGTGTACATCCCAGCGATTTGTCTTCAAGGGTAGTAATACCACCCGCTTTGTTTCCCGGAGACGGGTTTTCATATATCGGCTGGTCAAAACGGCGGAAGTAATGCTTGAAGTTGTTGATCAGCAATACAGTGTCGTCAAATACTTTCTTTGTTTCAGCGCGGTTCATCAGTATAGTCTCGGCACCGAACATTTCAGGAACTTCGGTCAATATACTTGTGCCGCCTTGTGCTATCAGCCAGTCGGAAAATTGTCCTACAAGCGGATTAGCTGTGATACCTGAGAATCCGTCGCTACCACCGCACTTCAATCCTACTTTCAGTTTCGATAACGGAAGCGGCTCGCGTTTGTCGTTACGCATATTTTCCACAAGCTCCTTCATCATCTGGAAGCCTGTTTCTATCTCGTCCTGTACTTCCTGCGAGATTAAGAAACGTACACGCTTCTCATCCCATTCGCCCATCACCGCCTTAAAGTCTTTCTGCTGATTATTTTCACAGCCCAGACTAAGCACAAGCACACCTCCTGCATTCGGATGCTTTGCGAGGGCTGCCAGCGCCTTTTGGGTGTTCACATGGTCGTCGCCCAGCTGCGAGCAGCCATAGTTGTGCGTATAGACGCGTATGTCGTCGATATGCGATACATCCAGTTCATTCTTCACGCGGTTGATGATCGCCTGAGCCTGTCCGTTTACACAGCCTACGGTAGGTACTATCCAAAGCTCGTTACGGATACCCATTTCACCATTGTAGCGCAGGTAACCGTTTATTTTCAGATCACTCTTTTTTATGTCTAGTTTAGGATGTACAGGTACATAGCTATATTGCAGGTCATCGTGCAGATTGGTTTTTACATTCTGCGTGTGTACATGCTCACCTGTATGTATGTTTGCAGTCGCATGTCCTATCGGATAGCCATATTTGATGACATCTTCGTTTTCTTTTATCTCCTTGATGGCGAATTTATGACCTGTAGGAATGTCGTTTTTTATCGCGATATCCATTCCTTCCACATTCAGTTTATCACCTTCTTTCAGATCTTCTATAGCCACACATACGTTGTCTGACGGGGCTATTTTTAAATATTTGTTCAT
>NZ_JARXWN010000027.1 GCF_029892965.1 Dysgonomonas sp. PF1-14
ATTTTCCAACAACCCAATATGTCTTTGGGATAGTCTTTTGTTTGACTACTGCAGGATGTAGAACCAATTAATAGTAATAGGATAATAATTTTCTGTTTCATAGCTATATAATTTATTTAGCTTTAGTTGTATAATTAATATCACGTATATCCAGATACTCCAGTTCGCCCAGTGTGCCTGTCCCGTATTCCATATGTCCGTATAGGTTTTGGTAATACTTCGCTGAAAAATCGCCCGAATCTTTTGGTACGGGTATTGCCAAACGGCATTTCAATCCCTTATAAATGTTTTTTCCGTCTGCACCTTCATAAGGCATATAGGTGCGTTTATCGGCAACGGTGATTGGTATCGGTTCACCGTCGTATCCGTTGTAATTGACTTTTTCATTATCATACATAGCATCCTCCTGTTTGGTGTTTACAAGCCTCGATGCGAATACAAGGCATACATCCGGAGAAAAGTACACACGATAAGCATCATCTTCTTTATATATTACTCTGCTGTTTATCAGTTTGTCTCTATGCTCATAATCGTTTTTAGTTACCATAGCTTGTATACGTTTCAATATCTCGTATGGTTTTATTGTGATGCGCATAGTAGACTGCCCCTGACCGGTAGTCTCGCTCATCTCTTCTATTATATCGCTTGCATTAAACCTCCCCAAGCCATTACCGGCATTCACATATGCTATATAGTCTACAGAGTCGTACCTCAATACGCCAAAGTAAGAGATGTCTATATGCAGTATAGTAGGTACCAGATAATTCTTGGTACTGTCTTTTGCATAACTTCTAATATCCTTCGGCGTAAAATGTACCTCATAAGCTGTTGACATTTCATCAAGCAACCTTAGCATCTCTGCAAAATCTTGCAAATTGTAATTATCTTTTTTATAGGTAAAGTCATCTTTGGCTATTCTCTTTCTTCTTAAATATAATTCTTGAGCTACTTCATAATATCTTTTACTTGAAGAAACATCTATATTAGTATTTATCTTCCTTGAAAATTTATCAGGTCCTATATAATTGGTAAAAACAGAACAAATCAAGAAGCTTTGCCATATATCGTGCTTCCTCTTGTCGGAGCGTTCGCCCATATAGTACGACAGCACAGCCGTTCCTACGGCTACCAGCACCAGTACTACAACCACAGGCCAGCTCACCGTCAGCGTCACCGCCAGCGTAAAGCATACACCACTCATCAACCCCAGTGCACTCGATATAAATTGATAGTTGGCAGCACTTGTATTCCGGGTTTCTACCAGCCGCATACATTCCACACAGTCGGCAGCAAAGAGAGCTACATCGACCACAACCCCTCCTGCTACTTTTGTAAGTACCTTGCGAGCAGCCAAGAACTGCCTTACTCTTGCCGACCGGCCTATCCATTTGTTTATCTTATCAGGAACTTCTCTATACACATTCATATCTTGCACAAGCTGGAACGAGTGCCCGAAAAGGAACAATGTATAATAAGCCCCATCGTAGAGGCTGCCACCCTGTTTTTCTTCCCGTATCCCTTTCTGTACGCTATCTATAGCAAACATAAGGTTTATGGGAGGAAGTATCTTACCCACACACTCTACAAGATTTGTAAATGCACTGGCTGCCAATCTTTTCGGTGCTTTGGAGCTTCGAAACACTTCCAACCTTTTAATCCTCAGTTCTGACAGATCTTGTTTTATCTGCCTACTTCTCCGTTTTTTATATTTAATCGCCTGTTCTCCGGCTTCTTTTATTTTTTCTCTTGTCGCACCGGTCGCCACCGGCGTTTCTCCTTTCACATTTACAGCTTCTCCGGCCAAGAGCCTTTTCTTCAATCCGGGAGAGTCTTCAAGTTGATACTCTTCTAGCAGTTCGGCAATTTTATTTTCTCTCGTTCCTACTATCTTGGCCTCTTCACTGATAAGCATGTTTATCGAATCTTTTAACCCGTCTATATTCGAAGAAAGATTTTCATTGATACGTTCGAGGGCTCCGGTGTACGACAAAACACAGTCTTTAAGTATATCTACCGTAACAGCAACTATTTTGGAATCATCCAGCTTTACCTGCCCTTCGGGCAGCTCTTTACTTTCTTTGGCAACACTTTCGGGTACAGCCTTTTTCGCGAGCAATTTAGCCATATTCATTTGCCGATATCTCTCATCTATCGGTATGCCCTCCACCTGTAGGTATGCAAAGGTCATTGCATCGTTCAGCTTCGCCCATTTGTCCGGCTCGCTTTTTTCATTTCTGCTGATATCCGAATCATAACTATCGGGCTTAGCCTTTAGTGTTTTTAAATGATTATTGATCAAGTGTTTGCCAACGAGTGATATATTTAGTGTTTGATCGATAAATTGTATGAGCGCATTATTATAATCTTCCGAAGATATGACTGAGCCGAATACATCCCGCATTTCGGAATATTTTTTTTGCAAATTCTCCCGGGTTTTGACAGCCAAGAGTTGTGTTATTTTATATTCCTGAACCATCGACTGATATTTATGTTTGTTGTCGCATTCTTCAACCTTCTGATGTTCCGGTTGGTTCAAGGCTCCATCTTTTGCATATAGCATATTGTGTAGCAATGCAGCAGAGAGATACAGGGCTTCATAGTCTTTTTCGTTTCCATCGTCTTTATCTCCATATTTGTTGCCTTTATCCAACTTCGATTGCTCGCAACCCTTCCGTATAGATGTATTCAACACCTCTTTATACAAAAGAAATCTGGATAATTCGTCATGAATATCTTCGGCAATACCCAATGTATCGTTTAGTGTATAATAGATAACCTTTTGCTTATCCGAGTCTTTTCTCGAAGGATTACCGTCCGGCTTATAAACAGTTGTAATATTTTCTGTATATATATTTTTTGTAAGTTTATTACCACTGCTCTTATCTCTTAACTCATACATGTCTTCTCTGAAAGCATATACCGGAGGCAAGCTCTGCGGAGATGACTTCTCTTTTGCATCTTTCCACTTTTCAGTATCGATCGTTGAGAAATAAGACTCATCGTTTACTGTTTTCTCTCGAAAATCATCGGTCCATAGTATTGTAGAGAATGAAACTTTATATTTTTTGTCTTCCGGGAGAAAGATAAAATCAAAGGTTCTCTTATCCAGCCATTTTCGCATCTCTTTCAAAGCTTTGTCCGGGTTTTTAACTTCAATCAATTTATATTTAGATTTTTCAGTCTGGTATACCAGCCACGAGCTATCTGCCTGGCAATAAATATAAACATATCCATCCCTTATATTTTTTCTGAAAAATTTAAAGTCCGGAGCATCTTGCACTAACGATGTAGGCTTTTCTAATTCTACCAGCTTAGGCTTGACTTTTTTGTCACTGCCAAAACTCATTACCTTATAATCCTCTTCATCTACGTCCTTATATACTGCACCCAAACGACTAAGGTAAACAGGAACACATTTTTTAGGAATATCCCGAGGCTCTGCCACAGAAGTTTCACTTTCTTCTTGCTGAACAATGTCGTAGCTATAACTTTTCTCGCTCATACCTATTATCCTTTACTTATTCTTGCATCTTCAGCTCCTTGTACAAGGGCGACACCTGCACATTTAACGACGAAATCTCCCCCATTAGCAAACATATCCGTCTCATTGGTCAACAGAGTCAGTTTTTCGCCAATAGTCTGATTCGCATTTTGCATAATGGACTCTTTTAGATTATTTGCAGAAGTTTGAATATTTTCTCCCACATCTGTCGTCTGATTGTTTCCAATAGTTGTAGTCTGGTCTTGTCCGATAGTTGACGTCATATTTTCATCCACATTAATCTCCATATTCTTACAGTTCAGCGTCATTGTTTCCAGAGCTGTAATCTCTATATTATTGCCTTTGGTATCTATATGGACAAAATTACCGTTCTTATCTTTGATGGTAATACCCAGTGTTCCTTCCGCATCATCGAATTCGATTGTATGCCCTTGCCGGGTAATGATACTCTTAATATGGTTATTTTCTTTGCCTCCTTCGGCATTCTTTCCATGAAACATACTACCCATGACATACGGCTGATTCGGATCGCCAAACTCAAAGCCGACCATCACCTGATCGCCCTTCTCCGGAACGAAAACCAGTCCTCTGTTCTTCTGTACTACATCGCTTGATCCTGCATTCGGAGTCATCACTCTGAGCCAGACATCACTTACCCTATCCTGTGCAAACGGGAAGTCTACCCTGATACGTCCTTGTCCCTGCGGGTCTTCATTACTGATAACGGTAGCTCTTATCGAATCGGCTACAGGCATACATACTGCGGGTGCGGGAACTGTTTTCAAAGCGGCGGGCACTGCTTCAAACTCACATTTATATCTGTGGTTCTGGTCGATGGTGTGTTTTACTTTTACAATACGGTAAGTACCCAGATCACTGGCACCTCCCATATTGGCAGGCATATTGATTGTCAGTTGACGTCCTATTCTCGGAGCGCAGGTCTTGGCGGTGCCTCGCACATACACTGTCTCTGAGGCTGTAACGGACTTCTCTCTGGCAACCAGTTCATTTAATGACCCGATATCTCCCAATGGAAGGGAAGACGGGGTACGGACTGGACGCTTCTCGGTCAGTTCTTTACTGCTATCGGCGGCCGTATTGACATATTCGTTAGCATTATCGATGGTCGCAGGGGCATCCTGTGTAATGGTATCATCCTGTTCCGCTAAATATTGGTAACGGGTAAAGTTATTGGCGAGCAGGCGTGTGCCGAACTGGAAGCTGGTTATTTCTTTATCATAAGTAACTTCTACCGGACTCCAGTCTTTGTATTCGCCGAATACCAAGTCCATACCTGTATATAGCAATGTCTCTCCGGATATGGCTGAAAGCCTGCGCAGGAACTCCCAGTCGCTTTCCTTATATTGCATCAGGAAATTTACCTGACCGGTATAATGAGGTTTATTGACACAAGGCAGACGGTCTTTCTTATTGATAATATTATCGGTAACCTGATCAAAGACTTGTCCCAAATTCATATTGCAGAAGATGTCCAGACGCTTGCCTCTTTCCAAAAGGATAGTGGGGCTAAGGCCTTCGAGTATCAGGTAGCCGTGTTTGCCTTCCTGTCCTTCGTGGTATACATCGCGGATGACTCCCCTGAACTCATAGGCATTGCCGCTGTCATCGCCCTGCATCAGATCGATATCCAAAAACTGTCCGATCAACTTCATCTGCTCCAGCGGGTTCTTCATGAAATCCTGTTTCAGGGTATCATAATCCATGACTACTCTAAATGAATGGTGTTCCGAAAAGGACTGTTCCAAACTTAATGATACAAAGTCGATTTCATCACCTTCGATATAGACCCGTGCATTGGTGATATGTCTTTCGTTTAATAAATCCGAAGTTGCCATAGCGTATAATTTTTATAATTGTTATATTCTCATATTGATTTTACTTACATTGTGCTACAATCTGGTATTTATTCCCAGATATGCTTTATGAGTCTTATCCGACAAACGGAATTTTGTATCTTCATCCGACAATTTGTATTTTACGGTAATATTCCGGTCAAAAGGAATAACAAAATCAATCAATTCATTTAATATCATTCGATTTTTAGCATTCGATTCAAATAGTTTCATTTGCCCTGTACTTAAAGGACCAATCGTAATTTCCAGATCGACATTATCGCCGTTTATCGAATTTCCTAATACAGAGTTGATTCCCAGTTTCCATTTACCGAGAGCGATTTTCTTCTCATCCGGCAGGCTTTTTCCAGACTTTTTGCCTTCCAATACTTTTACAGGACAATCAAGTATTATTTCCATTACTTTGGATATCAGATCCAGACTTTGTGAAACTTCTGCAATAACAGGTATAATCCGGATAAAAAGAAGAACCTGTTTCAGATTCAGGTACCTGAGGATATTCCAATGGCCTATGAATATGTCTTTCAGGTTTTCGTAAAAATAAGCTTTATCGAACCTCTGTTCGTATATCTGGGCATCTACTAAAACCTGATCCAGAACTATTTCGAATGGCTGGAAATATTTACGGGCGAAAAACTCTTCATTTCTGTGATTTCTGATTTCACTGATAATATCTTCCTGTGTTCTCTGTTTGCGTGCATTTTCGGGTTGATGGAACAGACCTTCAGGTAGCGAGTCGTATATGCTTGGCCGGTTTGTATAGATGTATAAGTATTCCATCAGGTCGTATCCCGAATATGTCAATTCTATTTTATTGATATCTTTGGATACATTACGGATATCGCCCCGCTGACGGACAATGACGGCTTTTTCCATATCCTGCTCTTCGCTGTTAAAACCGGCTGCGACCAGTTCTGCCCTGAAATCCGTATCCAGCGTATTTATTAAAGAGATATTATGTAATTTACCCGTTTCCATATTTTTATTTAATCATTCTATTAATCGAGTATTGTCCAGCCTCCTTTTGCCTTAAGGGTTTCTGTCTGGTATGACCTTTCGGAAACAACAATATTATCCTTGTGTTGCCCTATATATTCCAGAGAACTTAATCTGACCCATAATTCGGAGAGAATGCGCAGGAATGATTCTGTTTGCAGCATAACAGAGCGTATGCTGTTATGGTCATATATAATACTCAATGTATTTGCAAGTAGTTCTTCGAATGAACCGGGGGTTATATCACTCCATTCGTAAAAATACTTCAGTAATTCTTCCTTTTCTGTTTTATTGATAAAGCTCAGGCTGATATAACAGGTATGTGCCAGCGTAGAGAAATAACCGGTTATTTCGGCTGGCGTCATTTCTCTTCCCATATTCCTGTATGAAAAATAGATAGATGAAATATAACGCATCATATCTTCACAAACACTTGCAATATGGTTAGCGACAGGCGAATTTTGTGTCCTGTTGCGGACCTTGCCTATGATGACTTTCGATGCCCGCTCTATATCGTTAAGGTATGTTCCGAAACGTTCATAATAATCCTGTAAATCGGAGGAACTGTTCATGCTTGTGCAGGGTGGAATATAATTGGTATCTACCTCATATCGCCCTCCTTGCTGACGTACCCTGCCAATAATCAAATGATACAGACCTAACTGCTCATAGTTGATTTTACCTTGAGGGGCAATAGATAGCTGGTAAGACTCGCTCACATCCGGATGTCGTGGCGGGGTCTCTTCGTTGTTTGGAATACCTGTGGGTACACGTTTGTATGGGTCTACGGAAAGAATGACATCCCAGAACCTGGTTGTTGCCGCTTCCTGTTCTTTTTCTTTATTAAAAGAATGGGTATAAAGCAGATAATCGGATTGCCCGGGATTGAACGATATCCTACAGCCGGCAGAGGTAATGGCATTACAGCGCCTCAGGCGTATTTCAACTTTACCTGTAACGCGTTCGCTGATATCAAACTCTGAAGAATTACCCTGTTTGCCGATAGCTGGTAATAATCCGTAATTATATGAGGTCAGCCTTATATTCTGATTATCACATAAACGGTCGATAAAGTAATTTTCCTGTTGTTGCAGATGCTCAAATCCTACATCCATACCTTCAACCCAGTTTACCAGCCTATGTTCTTTTTTGTGTTGCATTACTATTTATCTTATTTATTATATCTGATTGTTATTTGTCAGTCTCCAATCTGCCCGTACTCTTCGTATTGTGTACGTTTGGCCATAATTGTATTTTTCTCTTTTATTTTATTTTTGGAAAAATTCAACTCGGGATCGATATACTTTCTGCGTCCTAATATGGAACTGTTTGTATAAAAAATCCATCCGTAAGAGTCGTTATAATCTGAATGAATGACCGGACTTTGAGGTGATTTTTTATTGTAATCATCAATAAACAGTTTAAACCAGACCCCGAATGGTATGTCTTCCGATGCTTTAGCCTTAATATTCAAAGGCTCCGTATCCGAAACATTCTTGAAAAGTTCTAACTCTACAACAAGTACTTTGTCGTAGTCAAAAAGCTCTGAATCTATCGTTTGCTCTTTATCATACAACCATATCCTGTATATTTCTAAAGGTATATCCATATAGCTGATATACATTTTACGGAACAATGTCGGAAAAATGAAAGGAATCAGGCAGGTACATGCCCATAGTCCATATTGAAGTTCATTGCACAGGTTAAATACAAGAGAAAACAGTGCTGCTCCGACAAACAGAGTAACAAGGACAATGAGAAACTCTACATAATACGGCTTGTCATTTATCTCTTTTATCACTGAATGTAATATTTTCAGGTTATACCACCCCAATACGAGGTACAATACGAGTAAACCTATATAGAAATAAGGCATAAACCAGTAATCTATAAAGCCTAAAAGTCCGGGTAATGCCAGTATTACACAGGCCAACAGAAAATAGAAGATTGCTTTCTTATTGCTTAACAACTGGTTCTTCTTGGCAATAAAAAGCATAACCACTCCCAAAATAACGGCTGTTACAGGCAGTAGCAGATAGAGTAATATAAATTTTCCAATGACTAGTTCCATGTAATATTTATCGTATTTTCGTTTAGTTGATTAATATCCTGTAATTAAATGTTGCCGGGGAATTTTCGGCCAATATTTGTCTGAAATATTCAGCATCTTCTTTTCCGATAGGGCTCTCGTTTTTTTCTTCCGAAACTATATGGACATCCGTAGTCCCGATAAATCCGGTTTTAGGGTCATTGCTATCAATGAATCCTTTTGAAACCGACACTTCCTTGACCAGATCACAGAATTCTTCTTTACAGAATTCTATAATATCTTCATCTGTAACCAAAAGGGGGCGTTTGGTCATTGATTTTCTGAATATACCCGCCCTGTCGGACTGTTGTGGTGCGTAAGAACCTTCTTTTGTTGCCGCTAAAAAAAATATAGTGGAAGGTTTTACCGCTAATTCAGATTCTGTTCTAAGGCTTGTACCTGATCTTATCTTGTGCCCGGATATGAAATTGGCGACCCAGTATTTTACAAAATAGATTTCATCGCTTTTCTCCGGATTTAGAAGAATATAGTTTATCGTTTCAAAACAGTCCTTTTCTTTTCTAAGAGCCTGTTTCAAACCTTTGACTACAATCTGTAAATCCGATTGGATTTTTTTCAGTTCCGTCTTTAATTCTTTCTTGCTTTTAGATAAGGCAGAAGCTTCGCTATCCAGTGAATCGGCTGTATAGCTAAGATAATCTCTGGCATCACGAATATTATAACGTTCGCATCCGCCCTGTCGCAACGAATATATTCCATAACGATCTTTTTCTGTATCATTTACAGGGATATCGTAATATTCTTTTCCTGTGGAATCAGAAATGGAATGGACAGATAGGAAAGACTCATTCTTATCGGTATATAATGGTATTACGGGTACACTTCTGTTAATTTCCAGAGTTTGGCTTATCAGCTTTTTACAAACAACAGGTACTGTATTAATGCTTATCTGGAGTGAACTGATAATATCATTCGTATATTGGGATGGACAGCTAACCTCAATCCAAAGTAAGGGTTTTGTAAAATCTTCCTTAAAACTATCGGTGAAGGAATCTACCAGTTTTGCAGGAAATGATTCCCGCACATTGGATATATCGAAACTACCTTTCACTGTAAGGAAGCAAGGATCGTATTCTTTTCTTATATCATTGTTTATCCTGCTTGACACATCAAAAGTACCGAACAGATTCAGTTGCTTGTTGTCTTCTGTATCATCAATAGCAAATATACCTCTTCGCATGGGGATGCGCATACAGGAAATTTCAAATACCAGATGAGGTATTTGTTTGAGATATTGTTCCTTGTTGTAGACTCCGCCAAAATCCACATAGAAAGAAAGATTCTCTATATTATTTATATTTTCATCCAGTTCGAGGCCTATCCAAAAAGAATTTTCCGAGAAAACATCTTTTTGGCGACTACGGGTCAGTAATGTTTTGTTTCTTTCTCTATCTACTGAATAGAATAATCCATTGTAAATGAAATACCGTATATCTCCATTATAAATCTTTGTGTTGCAAACAGGATAAAAGCTTAATCTATCTTCTGTTTTATCTATGTTATAATTGCAACTGAATGAGGTTTCGGTTGTAAGTATTAGCTCTTCTTCCAAAGCGGAAACCTGTATAATACCATGGGACGGTTTTGTGATTAATTCGATATCTGAGATAAGCATTGACGACAATTTGTCGAGTATGCGTTTTTCCATATTATCGATATCTCCGGATATCTTGTATATTTCTTCTCCTAACGATTCAAGGCACAGACCAACCACCGGGTCTAGTAATTCTGCCCGGCTGATTTCGTAATAGTCCGCAGCTAAACGGCTCATACGGTTCAGAATGGTTTGTTTATTTATGTATTGGTCTGCCATTTGTTCAAAATGTTTATTTATTCTGCGGATAAAGGCCCTAAGAATAAAGTATATTTAAATCCGCAACGGTCATTTGTCGAAGCAAGCTTCCCGTTAACCTGCACGATTACTTTTTTCTTTATTGCTGTAGCCTTCATTATTAAGTCTTCGCGTACTACTTCCATAATATGGATTGAAACTGTAACATCTCTAAGCCGTTGTTCAAATTTCTGTATGGCTTCAAGGATATATCTTTTAAAATCATCTTCCCATTTCTGACGTGAAACAACCCTTTCGAAGTCCATATCCCATATCCGGCAACCGAAGTTTTTGTCAAACTGATGTTCTCCGGGACAGGTAGTCAATAGTAACTCTATATGCTGGTCGATGGATTCTATTTCACTGCACATCGGCATATCGCCGCCTTTTTCATCAAAAATGGAGTCGAACCGTATCGGTAGTTTATAGAAGTTGTTTCTCATTATGCTTTACTTTAAGTTCAGGCTCTTCTTAAAGAAGATTTGCGTCTGCGTACTTGCTGTGAAGGTTGCCCTGTCAATATTGTATTCTTTATATCTTTAAATCCGGCTGTACTTGTAATTTTCAGGCAATGAACCGTCTCTTTTTTATCTATTACATTCCGACAGACTGCTATAACTGCTAATGACACTGCTTTTCCGCTTTCTTGATTTTGTTTTATAGGAACAAGGTCTAACAGATAGATGCCCAATCCCAGTTGTTTCTTAATCAGAGAAGATGAATAATAGCTTTTCAATGAACGGGTATGGAAATCTATTTTCTTATTGACAGAATCTTTATCAATGGTGACTTTTTCTACTAATCCCCAACCTGCAACTTGTCCCCAACGCCAGATATCAAGTTTGAGGTGCAAATAAAATTCCTGTAATGTGTATTCTTTTCCTGTCATTGTTACTTCTTCCACCTGTTTTCGTATTCTTCATTGCCGACTATTACCTTATGGGGTGAAATAATCAGTGTTGTCAACAATCCCGCCCCTTTAGGATTCATGGTTTTCTGGTAGCTGATACAGTAGGCTTCCTTAAATGCCATATGCATGGCTGCGCCTTCTACGATCTTATTGTTATTGACCAAAAAACGAAATTCACCATCACGCTTTTCGTAAGGGTTCATCATCCATGCATTGATCCATTCATCAGGGGTTTCGCTGATTGTAAGGGTTATGATTCCGCCATAGACCTCACTGTCTGGTTTATTCCTGTCGTTTACATCCTGACGAAACTCCAGATCGAACTCTTCGAGGATATATTTCTTCCCCCGAAAAAGAAACTCTACAACCATTGAAGGCGTTTCTGTCTTTCCGAAGAAAAGTTTCCCTTTGCGTATGCGATCGAAGAAGCCCATCAGTTATATCTGTTTTTATATTCAACATCGCCTATAATCATCCGCTGTGCATTTATTGTCAGCAATAGCACCACATCTTGCCCACTTCCGGCTGGTTCGTAATGCATCCGGAAACCGACACATCGTCCTTCCTCAAAATAGATTTTTTCCAACGACTCTTCATAAGCATCGTTAATGCTTATTTCACCATTGTATTTCTTGCTTTTGTCGAACACCCATGCCATCAGTTCGTCTGTAGGCAACATCGGTAAAGCAACGCGGATATTACCTGCCAAAACTTCGGTGCGAACCTGTCCTTCCTTTGTGATGCCTTTGTCAAAAGAGTATTCGCAATGAATAACATCATAGTTGTGGAGGTAAAGATTCTGTGTGTTGTCTTTACTCGGTTTGCGAAGCTTTAATGTGGCTTTTCCGTCCATAATATATAGGTTTCAATATTTAGCTGACACCAATCTTTATTCGGGTTTAAAGATTTAAAACTGCTGGTCTCCTGAAATAGCTAAAGCACCACCCGTTAAACAGATGAATGCTTTAGCGCAATACTACTCAAACAATATTTACACCGACATCCGTTATTGCTGTTCTACATCTGTATTCCAGGTATTTTCTTCTTCTCCTTTAGTCCCATCCAACTTGATGACAAAGCTCTTAGCCGGGAAGAACGGAGTGATGTGAATATCCAGATAAATACGGTCTTTCTGATTCGGATCGCGTTCGAAGCGAACAATCTTGAATTTCTCAATCAGACGATCAGGACCTTGTACTCCATCTAAGAATTTAATGATCTGTCCTCTAAGATCACGTTCGGTTTTAGAACTCCAGTTCTCGAATGCACGACGGTTCAGAAAGTCGAAAAGAACTTTCATGATATAGTCAAATGTGCGCACAACCGAATAAGTCTGTAAGCCGAGATTATCTCCGTTAAACAGCGTTTTTCCGGAGAATGCCATTACTTTGCCGTACTCGTTTACCATTGGAATGAGCCCCATCTTGTCTAATTGGGATATCTCGCTCTTCTTCAAAGGGAATACCACACTGTCTACCTCGTTGATACCTCCGTGCTTCTTTCCGGCGGTTATTTGCGACATTAGTGTTGTGTACACCTTTCCAGCCAATGCTGCGGCAGGCGATACATGCAGATCATTTTCTTCACCCAATTCGTTGTATCTGCCTCTACCTACAAGCCAGTTACAGGCCATACAGGTGTTCGCCTTGAAAGTATCGCCACCTGAAAGATCGGCGTTGAAAAACATGTCTACAACATCATCCGGCCTGTCTAAGTCCATGAAATCTGTATAGAGCATAGCCTTATTCTCATAAGCTATTTTCGACCATTTATCGAGAACTTTCGAACCTCCCAAATATCCGGGAAGAACCAGTAATGAGTAATTCTTTCTCAGATCCAGTTTATCGTAGTTTTGTTTCAGTTCGTTAGCGATATAGTCAATAAAACGTGAATTATCTAAATCGGTAATCTGGTCATGCGAAGCATTTACAATAGTGATGTTAGTCAGCTTGTCTTCTTCCGTATTCTTATAGAATAACATTACATTGCGATATGATTGCTCCAGATCGCGAACAGTATTTACTGCTGTTAATTGATTCTCGGAGAGAAGCTGGGATACGGTGCCTGCTTTCTCTTGTGCTTTTTCGAGCATTTCGTTAATAGAAGATGAGGAAGATAACAAATCTATCCACAGATTTATCATACTTCTTAGTTCGGAACGCTGAGCTTTGTGATTTTCTTCTAAAAGAAAAGCTTTTTTACGAGCTTTACGCTCAGGATTCATGGCGGCGATCCCATCGACAGCAGATTCCAGGAAATTAAATCCTCCGAATTTTGCCAGTTTACTTACCGATTCATTGACTGCTTCGGCCGCACCGGATTTCTTTGCGGGTTTTACTTTTTCTACAACTTCCGCCTGTTGTAGTATATCTTCTTTTGCCATATTTGTATCTATGTTTGATGTAGTATTTATTTATTTTTATCTGTCACCATCTCTTTTCTATACATTTTCCGCTTCGTCCAACTCGGCAATAACTCCTTGCAGAGCAGCTACAAACGCCGCTTTTGAGTCAGCATTTTCCAATGCACGCTGCAATACTTTATTAGAGCGTAGTTGTTTGATCAATGTATCATAGAATTCCTTTTGTGTATCCAATCCTTTCAGGAACTTACTCTGCCCTGTAAGATTTTTCACAGCAAAATCACCGACAGAGGTAAAGTGGAAAGTTTCCTCTACAGGCTGTCCCTCTTCATTCGCAAATTCTACATCTATCTGTGGTCTATAGTGGGCAAATACCTGTTCTATGGAAGTCAAACCTACAGCTGCTTCGGGATTAACAGGCTCATCGGAGGTTAATTGCTCCACAAGCATCGTCCGGTTTTCTGGTATGGCGGCAATGGATTCCGAAGCGTCTATTTTTACTTCGTTACCGCCGATTTCGTAGTTATTAATCATATCTGTATATTTTTAATTTATTATCTTTGCATAGTTTCCGTTTGGACAAAGAAAAACCTTCTGATATTAGATATCAGTATCTTTCTATTCCCGGAAATGATTTTCAAAGGACGGAACGGAGGGATTCCTCAAACTTTAGTAGGGAAAGAGAGATCCACTCCGCATCCGTTCTGTTTTTAGTTCGCCGGCCAGTTCTGTTCGAACTGAGCTCCACCAACTTTTAACACCTGAGCTGAAACAACAAATGTCAATGTCATAGGTTTTGAACCGATTACATCTATAGACTCCTCGAAAGAAATGATATAACCGTTTTCCCAAGACAACTCCTTCATTTTAGCTTCTTCGTCTCCTTTTTTGAAAACGATGCTGCCAGAAACAGGCTTAAACTGAGAAACCATTGATTCTAAGATAGATGTATCATCTGTAGACTCAATATGTACCCGTACTTTTCCACCATAAATGTTAGACGCAGGACGGCCTTTGGAATCGATGTCTCTCTCCAGTTTGTAATCACAATCCAGGACGTCGAATTCTTTTCCGCCCAGACTTAATGTAGCTCTAAATGCCATAATTAAATTGTTTAAATAGTTAGTAAAATTTGATATATAATATCAAGTGTAATTGCAAAAGTATAAACGGGTAATCTTTTCATGGGATTAGTCCCCGTTATATAGCATAATTATGAGTAATCCTTATTATTATTTTAACTTATGAATTTTAAATGGAATAGAAACTTATTGTTGTTTTGCTTTGTTTAAATTATTGTATATTTTGTGACCATCAAATATATTGAACTTTTCAAGATGTTGTTTACCTGTTTTCCATCGATATAGATTTTTTATTGTCAAAAAACAATCAAGAATCAACTAATCAATAATTTACATTTTTAGAAATATGACTTCACAAAGATTTTTCTTTGAATAAACGAAAAACAGAACTATTAAGACATTGTATTTTTTAGAAAAAAAAGTTATATCCATAAAATGTTAAATATTTAATTATTAGATATATAACTTTTAAATAAGTAATAAAAAGTTATATTTATGCATTTTATCATTAAATATGAATACAATATGTGGTTTTCATACGTTAAATGTGAAAATAAAGCCTGAAAACAAAAATGTAACATTTACAATTAAGAAATGTTACGTCCACATCTGAATATTTATATACCCTGATTTGCCGTGATTATTTATCTTTTGGGATGAGATGTGTTAACTGGGGATCATTGTTTATACGCTCAAATTCATCTAAAATGATTTGATTAACTTCTATTTTTATCCGTTTGTAGTTCATATCTATTTGCTCCTGCATTCGGTCTGTTCCATTTTCATCTATGAAATCACGATCTGAGGAATAGGCACATAATTGCTTGTTTCAGCCTTAACGGCATCATTATCTATGACAATCTGGGCATGGAATATTTTCTGGTCGATCCGTTCGTCAAAATTATCCGATACGGCGCCCACAAACATACCTTGGGTAAGGTTAGATATTTTGGATGCGGGGATCAATGAATCGAGCTGTGTGTTAATGGAAGTAGATGTATCCTGCCTGTTTATGGTCATCGACTGGCGCTTCTGCAACACTTTTCCGAAACGTTCGGACAGGTTCTTTGCCGTTTCTCCAACGACCTGCCCACTGAAGATATTACCAACACCCGTAGTGCATTTATGCAATCCGAGTTTTAAGTTGTTAATATTCTTGTTATTTAATTTGTTAATCAGCTGTATAACTGTCAGGGCCATAATCTTAGATAATATCCTGTTTTTGAATCCATCAAAGGATTTGGCATAATTTCTACGAATCATAAATTGATCACATAGTTGCGAAAACAGCGTTTCAATACGTTTTCTTGATTTACGGAAGATGAAAGCTTGAGGTTTATATCCCTTCTGATTTTTACGCATTGGGACTTCAAGTCTAATTTGATTTGAAGAGAATAAATCTCTTTGATAATCAATGCTTAAATATCCTTTATCTCCTAAAATTATACAATAAGTGTACATGGATTTTATGTCTTTTAGATAATGAATGTCATGCACAGAGACTTTTGTTAAATCAAAGTCTGTAAAAACACCATCAATGGTACAAACTGCATGAAGTTTATAACCATAATAGTTATTTGCCTGAGAGGCACAATATCCGTTGTTGGGAGTCATTTGATAGTCTTCTTTACAAATCCGGCTTCGTGTACTCCAACTTAGTTTGCAGACTTCCAAAGGTATACTATCTACGATATAATAGTCTGATGATGAAATTTGACCAGCCAATTTTTTGCGTAGTAATTCTCTATGGGGAAATAATTTGCGCTTTCTTCTATTATAGACACTTCGTTCTATTCTACAATACAATTCATCTGGCAGGCTCCTAAATAATTGATATTCTGAATCAATACTCATATATTCAGAGGTTAAGTCGATTGCAATCAACTCAATATCTGATAATTTAGGTTTACGTATTTGATTCAAAAAATTCATCTTACTCTCAAAATCCTGTAATGTTTCTAATATTTTTTCGTAATTTGCACTGAAGTTATTCATGTTGTTTAATTGCGTGAGAGACAATTAAATATAATCATTTATTTGATTATGAACAACTTCTTTTTTATTCCCAAATGCACTACGGGTTAGTTTGTTATTTTAGAGGAAGTTATAATAGCCTGTTCTTAAACAAACCTCCTGATATTATTTGTATTAAGTATCATATAAAAAATTATCTTTTATTTTTAATGCGCATATTATATCTCTGGTCAAATTACCCAAATCTTATTTCTTCGCAAAAGTACTTCGGCATCCTGTAATTTCCTTCCCAAGATATCATCTTCAGCCAGTTTTTAGAATACCTTTCTCCAAGCCTAAAGCAAGTAATACCCGGGCATACACACTAAAAAAATATGAGGTTGCCCCTTTTCTACCTGCCATAAAGTAGATCGGACAAATGCCATTCTGCTTCCATCTCAATATAACTTTTTTAAATATTTTCCAATGGAAACTTGTTTCTTTGGAAATTATTGTTTTCCTTTGTCTTATATTTCCAGTGGAAAATATATAAAAAGACGATAAACAAGAACAGATTAAAATAAGAAATGAAAAAAGTAATTATCATCACATTGAGTACAATATGGCTTGGTCTTCAGGTTGAAGCACAAAATATCCGGTATATCTCAGCCGACGAAGCCGTAGAAATTGCGATCAGCAATAACAGCAACGTAAAGATGGCAGGATGGGATACAAAAATAGCGAATGCCAATTACCATCAGACAGATGCTGTATTTCTTCCACAAATAACAGTGGGATATACAGCTTTAAGTACAAATAACCCATTGAATGCTTTTGGCTTTCTCTTGCAGCAGGAGTCCGTTACAGCAATGGATTTCGATCCAGCCAAGCTGAATAATCCCGGAGCCAGTCAAAATTACAGTACACAGGTAGAGGCTAAACTGCCATTGCTAAACATGGATCTGATTTACGCTCGCAAAGGGGCAAAAGCTCAGGAAGAAGTGTACAAATACAAAGCTGAACGAACAAAGGAATATATCGAATTTGAGGTGCGAAAAGCATATGCCGGGCTACAAATGTCGTATCAAGCTCGAAATATTCTTCAAAGATCATTGGACGATGTAAAGCAAATACACCAATCTGTTAGCAATTTTTATGATCAAGGTCTGGTTCAAAAGTCTGACGTTCTGAATGCTCAGGTACAAGTCAATACAATTGAAGCAGCATTGGTAAAAGCTGAGAGTAATATACACAATGCCTCAGACGGATTATGTCTACTGATGGGGCAAGAAGCTAATGACAAATTATATACAACAGATTCGTTGGTACAGGAAATAAGTCTGCATCAAGCCAGAGAACTTTTGTCTTTTCGTTCCGACATTATGGCTCTTAACAAAGCTATAGATGCAACCGGCATGCTGGTCAAATCATCCCAAATGGCATTTCTACCACGTATCAATGCTTTCGGTTCATATGGACTAAACGACTCTAAAGCCTTTAAGTTCAGGAATGATTCATACTTGGTTGGCATAAACCTAAGCTGGACAATATTCTCAGGCAATCAAAATCGGAGTAAGATGAAGTCTGCTCAATTTCAGCGAGACAGAATGCAAGAAGAGCTTAACTTACATATTAAGAAAGAGCAACTGGAACTCAGTAAGACCAAGCGTGACCTAAATGATGCGCAGATAGAGATAAACAAGCAGAAGCTAAGCGTTGAGCAAGCCGGCGAAGCCTTACGCATTCTCTCTAACCGCCACCGCGAAGGTTTAGCCAGCACAACAGATTTACTGATGGCACAAGCTCAACTTTCCCAACAAAAACTTTTGCTCTCACAATCTATTATGTCCTATAATATAACAGAGGCATATCTCAATTTTCTGTCAAAAACGAACGTTTGAAGTAGCGAGAGCAGAATTAAAACATAGTTTTAAATTATGCCGAGTCGCGACAAACGACTGATGTTATCGAAGTAACAAATAAACCTATAAATAGAAATGAAAACTTTAAGAAATACATTTTTAGGAATAATGGCAATATCGGCCCTGTATTCCTGCGCTTCTTCCGATAAATCAGAGGATAAAGATAAGACCATAGTAAAAGTAAAAACTTACTCTCCGGCTCAATCCTCAAACGAAGGCTTTTATCTTAGCGGCGAAGTCACAGCCAAGCAAACTGCAACTATCAGCACACGTATGATGGGCTATGTAAGCAAGATACATGTAAAACCGGGTGATAGAGTAGCCGCAGGGCAACTTTTGGTTTCAATCAGCAGCGATGATATTCTGGCAAAAAAAGCACAGGTACATGCTATGATCATCGAAGCCGAGGCCGCTGCAAAAAATGCACAGCGAGATTATGACCGTTTCAAAAGATTACGTGAGCAGAACAGTGTGTCAGATAAGGAACTCGAAAATGTCGCCTTGCAAAATACATCGATGGATGCCAAAGTGCAAATGGCCCGCCAGCAGATGAACGAAGTAAATGCCATGCTTGCCTACACCAATATACGTGCACCATTTTCCGGAATAATAACACAAAAGATGGTAGACGAGGGGAGTATGGCAAATCCGGGTATGCCGATTCTTGTGTTGGAACAAAACGGTGAATTGCAGGTAGTGGCTTCCGTTCCCGAAAACTACATACAATACGTAAAAGTGGGCGATGCTGCTAAAATAGAATTGAAATCATTAGGTGCATCCATTGATGGAAAGGTGTCAGAACTTAGTCCATCAGCATTCCGTACAGGGGGGCAATACTCGATGAAACTGTCTATTGATGCGAAAGACAAAGAAAATATTCGCTCAGGGATGTTTGTCAATATATTAATACCCAATAAAACGGGCGAGAGTATTCCCTCTAAAATCATGTTGGATAAAAACTCGATTGTTTACCGTGACCAGCTCACCGGTGTATATGTGATAGACGATCAAAGCCAAGCCAATTTACGCTGGATACGTTTAGGCAAAACAACAGGCAATCAGGTAGAAGTCCTTTCCGGCTTGAGCCAAAATGACAAGATTGTTTCTAAAGCCGAAGGTAAATTATATAATGGAGTAAAAATATCTGTAAATAATAAATAAAGTTATGGAAAACGGAATTTCAGGAAAAATAGCCGGAGCATTTATCAAATCGAAACTGAGTATTTTACTCATGTTTGCCTTTATACTCTTAGGGCTGTTCAGTATATTTTTTATTCCACGCGAAGAAGAACCTCAGATTGAAGTCCCGATGGCGGATATTATGATCGGCTATCCTGGTGCAACACCACAGGAAGTGGAATCGGGAGTAGTACAGCCAATCGAGAAGATTGTTTCTAACATCAAAGGAGTAGAGCATGTATATTCTACCTCGATGAACGGTATGGCGATGCTCACCGTACAGTTTTACGTGGGAGAAGATGTAGAACGTTCGCTAGTAAAACTTTACAACGAGATGATGAAGAACATGGATCGTATGCCGCAAGGTGCAACTATGCCTTTGGTAAAATCGCGAGCCATAGACGATGTGCCTGCTTTGGCTTTCACATTCTGGAGCGATAAGATGGGCGACTATCAGATACGTCAGGTAGCCGAAGTAGTGGGCAATGAGATAAAGAAAATACCCGATGTGGCACAAGTTAATGTTATCGGCGGGCAAAGCCGTCAGGTGAAAGTGATGCTCGACAAAGATAAGATGGCACAAAGTAAACTCGATTTTGGAGTAATCGCTCAATCATTACAGGCCAATAATGTACAAATGCAGAGCGGTAATATCATAGCAGGAGATATGGTTTATTCTGTGCAAACCGGAAACTTCTTTGCCAATGTAGAAGAAGTGAAAAGCCTGATTGTGGGAACGAACGATAATCAGCCTGTTTACCTGTATCAAGTTGCAGAAGTAGAAGACGGGCCGGAAGTACCCAAACAATATGTATCATTTGGATATGGAGCTGCCTCAGGCGATAAAAAAGCAGGTATGCCTGACGACTATTCGGCTGTGACTATTTCTATTGCTAAGAAAAAAGGAGCCGATGCCATGAAGCTGGCAGAAGCAGTGAGCGATAAGGTTGAGCATCTGAAGAAAGATGTTATCACGAATGATCTGAATGTGGAAGTAACCCGCAATTACGGAGAGACTGCCTCTCACAAAGTATCGGAACTATTGCTTCATTTGTCTATTGCCATTATAGCCGTAACTATATTTGTGATGGTAGCCATGGGCTGGCGTGGAGGTTTAGTAGTATTTCTATCTGTGCCTGTAACGTTTGCCCTGACTCTGTTTGCTTACTATTTCTTAGGCTATACGCTCAATAGGATTACATTGTTTGCACTGGTATTCGTGACGGGTATTGTAGTCGATGATTCCATTGTGATTGCCGAAAATATGCACCGCCATTTCAAGATGAAGAAGTTACCGCCATTACAGGCAGCACTTCTTGCGATTAATGAGGTGGGTAATCCTACTATCCTGGCAACGCTGACTGTTATTGCCGCTGTGCTGCCTATGGCTTTCGTGTCGGGAATGATGGGTCCCTATATGAGTCCGATGCCTATCGGAGCGTCTATCGCCATGATATTCTCATTAGTGATAGCATTGACCCTGACACCATATTTTGGGTATCTGTTCCTGAAACATAAGAAGAAAAATGGAGAGGATGAAGATTCGCAGGAAAAAGAACCCGATTTGCATGAAACAAAAATATATAAGTTATATGCTAAGATAATAACTCCTTTTCTCGAAAACCGAAAACGCCGTTGGGCATTTATGATTGGACTGGCTGTCATCTTATTTGGATCGTTTGTATTGTTCTATACCAAGTCGGTTCCTGTAAAGATGTTACCTTTCGACAATAAAAATGAGTTTCAAGTAGTAATAGATATGCCCGAAGGTACAACTTTGGAGCGTACCGCTGCCGTTACCAAAGAATTGGCTGTCTATGTCAGCCGGAATGATAAGGTAACTAATTATCAGACTTATGTGGGGACCTCAGCTCCTATCAGCTTCAACGGTCTGGTTCGCCACTATGATATGCGCATGGGCGACAATGTTGCCGACATACAGGTCAACCTTGTGAACAAAGGCGAACGTAGTGAGCAAAGCCACGATATAGCGACATCGGTGCGTGCCGACTTGCAGGCTATTGGCAAGAAATACAATGCCAATGTTAAGGTAGTGGAAGTGCCTCCGGGCCCTCCTGTGATGTCTACTATTGCAGCCGAGATATATGGCCCCGACTATGAACAGCAGATTGCCGTAGCCAAGCAGGTAAAAGACTTGCTGGCTGCAACGGAGAATGTAGTCGATGTGGATTGGTCGGTAGAAGATACACAGACCGAATATAAGTTCGAGGTAGATAAAGATAAAGCAATGAAGCTGGGTATTGCGAATGCACAGGTAGTGCAGAATATGCGGGCGGCTTTATCAGGAATGCCTGTGGGGGTGTTGCACCAGCCTTCGTCGGTCAATCAGGTAGATATTGTACTTCAATTGTCCGAAAAAGAAAAATCAAGTATCGAAGATGTCTTAAGCATCAAGGTTGTGAATCAACAAGGAATGGTTATTCCCGCAGGCGATTTAGTTAAAGTTACTAAAGGAGAAAAGGAAAAGAGCATCAACCGAAAAGACCAGAAGCGGGTCGTATATGTATTAACTGAAGTTGCGGGAAGTTTGGAAAGTCCCATATATCCTATTACCGAGGTCTCGGATAAGCTGTCTCAGATAAAACTACCGCAAGGGTATACCTTGTCGGAAGAGTATAGTGAACAACCACGATACGAAGACAATTTTGCCTTAAAATGGGATGGGGAATGGCAGATAACCTACGAGGTATTCCGCGATCTGGGATTGGCATTCTTATTCGTGCTGATTATCATCTACGTGCTGATCGTGGCCTGGTTTCAAAGCTTTACCACCCCTCTGGTGCAGCTATCTGTTATTCCGTTGTCATTAATCGGTATCATATTCGGCCACTGGATTATGGGAGCTTACTTTAGTGCCCCGTCTATGATCGGCTTTATAGCCTTAGCCGGAATTATGGTGCGTAACTCAATATTACTCATCGACTTTATCGACATTCGCCTGAAAGACGGCATCCCGTTAAAACAGGCTGTTATCGAAGCTGGAGCTGTACGTACAACTCCTATTGTGTTAACAGCCGGTGGAGTAGTATTGGGAGCGATTGTCATCCTGTTCGATCCTATATTTCAGGGTTTGGCAATCTCGCTGATGGGAGGAACCATCACATCTACAATACTTACGCTGATTGTGGTTCCATTATTATATTTTAAAATGTTGAAAAAAAGAGTTAAATGATTATGAAACTATTAGTTGTATTAAGTATAAAAGAATATCAGGAACGGGTGGCCAACCTGCTCCACGATGCCGGGGTGAAACGATTTAGTGTAACCAGCATAACCGGATATAAAAAAAAAGAAGAGAATCTGGGATGGTTTGCAGCCAATGCCAGTACTGCAAAGACAAATTCCATTATGCTTTTCAGTTTCATCTCAAAAGAAACAGCGGATAAGGCTATTGCCGAAATAGACAGTTGCAATATAGAAACGAATAATCCTTTTCCGGTGCATGCGTTTATCCTTGATGTTGAAAATTTTTCTAAATTGCTTTGATGATGAAACGTGAATATATTATACGGATAGTAGCAGGAACAATGGTATTGGCAGGTATATCCTTAGCCTATTTTATATCTATCGGATGGTTATTATTACCTGCCTTTGTGGGAGTGAATCTTATACAATCTTCATTCACTAAATTTTGTCCTTTGGAGATATTGCTCGATAAATTGAAGGTTAAACGGTAAATAAGTCTCAGGCGAGCGCGAACCGGATATAAACATCGTCCTTGCTCTCTTTTTTTAATTAGTATGAAGGTCGTAAATTATATAATAAGAATATTCCTTGTTTTTATCGTGCATACATCATTTGCCTATTCTCAGGAGAATACGATTCTGCATGTAGATAGTTTGTCATTACGAAATAACTATCTTCAGGAGATGCAGTTGGTAAATATACTGAAGCATAAGCCAATAGAAGTATCGGAAGACCTTGTAAGATCTGTTTTGGATAAGCAAGCGGCCTTTGCCGTATACAAAGATAACTATATGGTAACGGGAATCCCTCTGAACAAAGGGATAACCCGGAAAACAGCAGATGCTTTCTTCCAGTTCAGTATCAGGCACAGGATTACCAGGAGCGTACTCCCTTTCAATTCGTTCTTATATATCATTTACTCCCAGAAGTCGTTTTGGGATATTTACGATGAATCGAGTCCTTTCCGCGATACAAATTACAATCCCGGAATAGGTATAGGACAGTATGTTATAAAGGATAACAAACTGAAAGGGGCGGTAATGGTTTCCCTGGAGCATGAGTCGAATGGCAAGGCTGGAGACGATTCCCGCAGCTGGAACTATATAAACCTGTCGGCTAAATACTTCTATAATATGCGGCTGTCAGCCAAGGCACAAGTATATTTACCGTATGTGGATGGGGGTAATAACAAAGATTTGTTACGCTATAAAGGGTACGGTATTATTTCAGTCAATTATATTGACAAGAAAAATTTATGGTGGTTCGACCTTAATATAATCCCACGGGATAAATTTATAAACCCTAATCTACATACATCTTTATCGTATAAGGTATCAAAGAACTCAAATCAGTACCTGACCTTGGATTATTATGCCGGTTATGGGGAAGGTTTATTGAATTATAAAGAATATACGAATCAAATCAGAATAGGGTTTACCATAAAACCGGATTTCTTTAGTGCTTATTAAGTAACTGTTTTAAAATGAATAACAATGAATAATAAATGGGATGAACAGTATAATATTGAAGAGTACCGATACGGAGAAATACCAAATCTGTTTTTCAAGGAAATTATAGATACTCTTCCTGCCGGAAAGATACTTCTTCCTGCCGACGGAGAGGGGCGCAACAGTGTGTATGCAGCTAAAAGGGGCTGGGTAGTTGACGCTTTTGACCTGAGTTCGCAAGGTAAAGAAAAAGCCCTACGATTGGCACAAAAAAACAATGTGGATATTTCGTTCAAAGTAATTGATTTTGAAAATATAGTTGAGAACTATATTGTAGACTCTTACAATGCTATTGTTCTAACCTATGTTCACTTACCGGAGCAACTAAAAGAAAAATATCACAGGTCATTATTGTCTTTGTTGAAAAACGGAGGATACATTATTATTGAAGGGTTCAGTAAAGATCATGTTAAATATCAACGACAAAACCCGTTGGTTGGAGGACCTCCGGATGTCAACATGATGTATTCGAAGCAAGAGATACTTTCCACTTTTGACTCTTTAGGAATTTTGCTTTTGGAAGAAAAAGAGACAGAACTGGCTGAAGGAACAGGTCATAACGGAAAAGCTTCCGTAATACGTTTTGTGGGCAAAAAGATATGAGATAAAGAAGAGTATGGTTTGCATTGGAGCCGCCGCAGAGAAATTGAAAAAATATGTATCTGATTTACAAAATAAAAAACATGCATAAAACTCTTTATAATCTGGATAAAGAGTTTCTGAAAGATAATGGCATAACTTTGAATGAATCCATTATCGTATATTCTTTAGCTGAAAATAAGAGCTTTTGTGCCGGCTATCTGTCTGAACAATTAGGCTTATCCAACTCCCGCACATCCAGAATTTTATTGAGCCTTGAAGAAAAAGGATACATTACAAGAAGAATGGGAAATATCGACAAAAGACAAGTACTTTTTACTTTAACGGAATCGGGGAAACAAAAGCAGAAAGAAATCTGGAAAAGAGAAAACAGATATATAAAGTATATCACTTTATTGGCTGAATTGATAAATAGTGGAATTTAAATAAGCAATAGCCTGATGTACGAACTCTGGACGAATGTAACGGTACATACCCGTGGTGCATTTAAGCGATTACGGTTTTTAGGTTGTTAATATTTCGGTTATTTAATTTGTAAAAAATGGGACTCGATCTTACAGACACTCAAAATAAGTTTCAGCTAATCTGACAACATTTTTCTCTTTCAAACGCCCTCTAAGGGCTTTT
>NZ_JARXWN010000028.1 GCF_029892965.1 Dysgonomonas sp. PF1-14
GGACACAAAGAAAAACCACAAAGGGCACGAAGTTTACATCATATATTTTGGAAAACAATTGATTACATACTATTTTTATATCGAACTCACGTTAAATACAAATTTTCTACAGAATCATGTCATATATTTGAAACATAAATCATATATAAACATAAATTGACATGAAAAGAATGATGTTTTTAATCGCGATAGCCTTTAGTCTAAGTGCTGTGAGCGTAGCCGGAAATAGTAGTACAATTGGTGGCGGAGGGAAACATGGACAAACCTATCATAAAGGAAATATTTCCCCAAAAGAATTGCCCAAAGCGATAACTAAGTACCTTAAAGAAAACTATGAGGGTTATACAATCCTAGTTTCTAAACGAAAAAATAACGGGAACTATTTTGTGAAGATTCGCTTTTCAGGGAATAGGCATTATTCATATTACAGAAGTCTGGTATTCGATAACGAAGGTAGGGTTATTAAGGGATAATGATAATTTATGGACTTATTGTGCCTGTACATCTGTTGTACAGGCTTAATTGTTTATCTTTATGCAGTAATTTGTGATTCTCAATCCGAAAAGCTATTATGAATCTGTTGATTATAGAAGATGAAGTAGATCTGTTGGAGTCGATAACGGCATTCTTATTATCAGAATCGTTTATGGTCGAATCTGTGACAACCTTCCAAATGGCAGAAGAGAAGATCGATTTGTACGATTATGACTGTGTGGTTGTAGATATAAATTTGCCCGGAGGGAGTGGCCTCAATATTATCCGCAAATTGAAGGCTAAGAACAAAGACGCGGGAGTGATCATTATTTCTGCACAAAATTCACTTGACGATAAACTTACAGGATTAGAAATAGGAGCCGATGATTATATGACCAAGCCCTTTCATCTTTCGGAACTGAACGCACGTATAAAGTCCATTATCCGGCGTCGGGGGCTGAAAGGCGCTAATGTGAAGAAATTTAACGAACTGACCATAGAATATGATACCCGCAGGTTTTTTGTGAACGATAAAGAGGTAATACTTACCCGCAAAGAATTCGATTTACTGCTATATCTGGTGATGAATGAAGACCGGGTGTTGAGTAAAGATGATATTGCAGAACATTTGTGGGGAGATAATATGAGTATTATAGCCGATTCGTTCGACTTTATATATAATCATATAAAGAATCTGAGAAAGAAACTCATCGACAACGGCAGTAAAGACTATGTGAGGACGGTATATGGTATAGGTTATAAATTCTCGGAATAATGAGCCTGATAAAACTAATACGTAGATACCTTTTCATATCCATACTGGTTGTTCTTCTGGTTGGTTGTATTTCGCATTTTCTGATATTCCGTTTCTTTATTCACTACTCCAGCGATCAGATGCTGAAGGATCAGAAAGCCAGAATAGAAAACTATATTATCAAGAATGACACTTTGCCACTGGCTCCGACTTTGGTGTTGAAGCCGGCCAGAATAGAGGAGACGGCAATAGAAAGTTTCCAGATGCTTCCGAAGGAAGTGTTTAGAGATACGGTGATGTACAGCGAAGAAACCGGTATTTTCACGCCATATCGTCAACTGTATTTTACGGTGTCTTATAAAGATAAATATCATTTGATAACGTTAAATCAGCCAACGATAATCTCGAACGATTTGTTTTATGCTATAGTCTCATCATTACTTATATTACTCATACTGTTCGTCTTATTTACTTATGTTGTCGAATATTTGTTGAAAAGGAATGTGTGGAAACCTCTGAACTATAATCTTCAGAAGTTGCATGAATATGATTTGAAGGCAAATACTGTGCTGGAACTGAATAATCCGGGTATTGCAGAATTTGATGAGATAAACGACGTAATCATGCGGATGGTGGATAAAATAAATGCAGACTATGAAAATTCTCGCCTTTTTACAGAGGATGCGTCGCACGAAATGCAAACCCCTCTGTCCATAATTAAGTCGAAGATGGACTTACTGATGCAAAATCCGACCTTGATGCAGGATGCCGAAAATGAAAGATCTATCGAGGCCATATCTCGGGCAGTATCCCGTTTGTCTCGTCTGAATAAGTCTTTGTTGTTGATTACGAAGATCAATAATGATCAGTATGAGCAGAAAGACGATGTCAGGCTTGACAAGAAACTCAGGCTATATCTGAGTGATCTGGAAGAATTATTCGAAGCAAAGAATCTTGCAGTAAAGACCAATGTTGAATCTTGTAATCTATATATAAATTCTAGCTTGACGGAAATCTTGCTTTCCAACCTTTTAAGTAATGCCGTCCGGCACAATCGAGCCGAAGGTTGGATCGATATATATTTGGATAAATATAACCTTATCATCTCCAATACATGTAAAATTGGGCAGGAGACATCAAATAATTTATTCAATAGGATTACCTTTCACAATAAAGTAGAAGACTCTTTAGGCTTAGGTCTGAATATTGTAAAGTCAATCTGTGACAAAAACGGATATACTATCGAGTATGACTATCCGGAAGAAGACATATTCAGAATAACAATCATTTTTCATTAATCTTTTTCAGTTGCTGTTTTTACAGATTTTCTACAGGTTTGCTATCTAGCTTTGTCGTACAATAGCACAAATAGAGTTAGTGTACGATTAATATTCAAATTAAAAGATTATGAAAAAAGTTATGTATTATATGGCCGTTTCAGCCATTATTTTATTTTCCGGCACTCTAGCGGGGTGTAGTGATGATAATGAAGTCAGTTTTGTTCCTGACGATGTAGAAGATGTTATTGAAGGGCCGTCTTCATCAGATGTTTTGGTATTACCTACCGGTGCTGCCTTTCTTGGAGACTCGATTCAGCAAATAAAAACATTCTCTTTGTCGGATAATAAAATCAAACTGGTCACTGTTTCCACGACTCAGAATGGACATATTTCCGTATTAGGAGGATATAAAGATCAATCGGCAGTTTATATATATGCCAAACCTGACGATGATGACAATTACAGATTGAGCGATGAACAGATAAAAAATATATTGGAGAAATATTATGTAGTAGAATCTTATGTGAATGACACTGAGATAGTAGCTAATATAATGGAAAAAGACGGGATTGCTCATGGTGCAGATTATCATAAGCTGAGAATCTCAATTAAATTATTTACACCGCAGAATATCTCTACTAAATTGAGTATCGGACGGGGAAGTATCATTGCTAAAAATGTATGTGGAAATCAACATACAGCCTCCTCTATATCGGGAACAATAAAATATATTGATTCATTCGGTAAGAATTTTGCTCTCACGTCCGAAACCGGGTATATAGGTATAATAAATACTCCGGCATCGCAGAGTATCGAAGCTAGGTTGGCAAAAGGTAACATCCTCTTTTCCCTGCCTCAAAGCACAAAAGCAACATTGTCTCTATCGTCATCTTCCAATGTGAATGCACACATATTAAATAGTTCTAACTTTAAAGGAACAAATATCCGTACAAAAGTAGAAGGAGCTCTTAATGGAGGTGGTTATAAGATCAGTGCAAACAGCGGCTTAGGCGTGATAAATCTTAAATGGTATCAAAATAATCAGAATGATTAATGTATATTTCAATATTGTTATAGAATGCTTAACAGATAACAATAGTAGAGAAATCATCGGACAATTGATCTTCTACTATTGTTAACTAAAATAGTCAGTGATGAAATTATATTGGGTGTCTTTTTTGTTGTTTTTTTATTGCTCGTTGAATGTATGTGCTTATTCATCAGTGATATATCAGGAAAAAGTTCCGCGAAAGATACAGGTTTTTCTGGATAAGCATTTTAGTAAATACGAAATAGAAAAGCTGAAGTATGAGGCAAAGGGTGGAGATTGTAAAGTGAAATATACCAATGGCATTAAGGTCAAATTTGATCACAATGGAGACTGGGAAGAGGTAGAAAGCGATTATACACCTCTGCCCAAGAGCATAATAGACATTTTGCCACATCCCGCAATCGACTTCATAGCCCGTAATTATCCTCGCAGACCGATATTGAAAATAAAACGTAAGTCAGACAGGTATGAAGTCGAATTAGATAGATCTCTTGATATAGAGTTTGATAATAGGGGGAATATCCTCAAAGTAGATAACTGATATATTTCTGGGACCGTTGGTTGCCCTAAACCCAAAAAGAAATGAAAAAGTCTTTAGCACCCCGCTTCATATGACGATCCGCAAAAGGGTTCAAAAAATTAAAAACTTTCAATAAGTTTCTGTTTTGTATCATGTACTTTAGTCTCCGATACCCAGAAACAATCTTCGAGAGTCGGATTTTCGTTATTTAAACTCCAATCCTTTATGAAACAATAGATTGTACTTTGCACTTTGTTAATGGACTGGCTACGCACTCCGGCAATTTCCCTTTGTACTAACTGCCCTGTTTTGAGGTTGATAAGCCAGACTATATCACCCTCATTGTACTTAGTTTTTAGCATCATTTGTATTGTTATTCAATGTTTTATACTTTTCTTTTTCTTCGTTCAGAATTTTATCATCTTCCTCTTCACTTACTATCCCATTGGCTTTATTAATGCGGTCAAAACTCCTTTGTCTTGCATTATAAATATCCTCAAAAAACTCACTATCTGGTACTCCATTAGTAACCATATAATAAGCTGCAATAGAGACATGAAGATAATTGCGCCCTTCTTCGGTTTTTATCAGGTCGTAAATGAATGTAAAAAGGGGATTATCTTCTCTATACCGAATATTCCAATTACCTGATACTGCGGCTATTTTGACAGATCGGAATCGTCCTTTCTCGAATGAAACGAGATAATTGCCGATCTGGGTAGCATTGCCATTTTTGTTTTTAAACTGACTTGATTTATTACTCATAACATGTTTTTTACTTAATAAAAGTGTATAATTTGTGCTTTTACATAATTGAACTCCTAATAAATGTAATATATAATCCTGACTGATGCAATTTGCAGTACCGCCGGATATGAAGTACATTTATGTAAACCATAACACAAACTTTACTTTGAAAATAAGAGCCGCTTTTGACGTAGGGAAAGATGGAGGTATTGTAATATTTCGTGATGAAAAATTGATATATAAAGGAGTCATGCCGACAATCGGGAATCAAATAGACTTATTAGGAATCCGAAAGATATTAGCAGAACTTGATAGCAATAATAGTCATTTCGCAGTAGAAGATGTACACGCTATATTCGGAGCTTCGGCAAAGTCCACCTTTAATTTTGGATGGTCTTTGGGTGTTTTGGAGGGTATGCTTGTAGGTATGGGAATACCTTATACCAAAGTTGCACCGAAGGAATGGCAAAAGCTTATGTGGCAAGGTGTACAACCTGTTTACAAATCGGGGAAGTCAATCGACACAAAAGCTACATCACTTCTGGCAGCAAACAGGTTATTCCCGAACGAAGATTTCCGAAAGTCGGAACGTGCGGAAAAGCCACATGACGGGATAGTGGATGCTTTACTTATGGCTGAGTATTGTAGGAGGAAATTTTGAAAAAAACTACTAATCATATAATTTTAAAATAAAATTGTATCTGAAACATTTTTTATTTTTATAAATATTTTTTATTTTTATAGTCATTGTATGAGAAACAAAAAGAATAAGCTAAGTCCAATTTTTTGTAATAACATTTGACCCATTTTTTAAATAGAGTTTTTAATTTAAAATGTATGATTATGAAAAAAAATAGGATTCTTATTGTTGACCGTTTTGGGTTTAGTATTTTTCACTGTAACCTGTTCCAATGAAGATAACTTTAGTGGAAATGATGTTGTTCCTGAATCTACATTAATCAAGAATCAGGCAAAGACTTTGGCATAAAATCATAATAAGGGGCTTGATTTTATTTATTCAAAATTGCTAAATTATGCCAAAACTAAATCTTTATCAGAAAGTGAGATAGATTACAATGAATTAGCTTTGGAATTAGCCGAAGAATATGCTGAAATTGAATATAGCGAAGCGGAAGCAGAAGTTACCGCCGAATTGGAAGCTTACTTGGAATCAAGTGAGTATTCTGTTGCCGAATTTGAAAGTTATACAAAATCTGATATGAATAGTCAGATGGGAGAACGAGAAAAATATTACATCGATAAAATCTATTCAAATGATGAGGCTTTATTTAACGGTAGTATGAACGAAGAACTTATGGATGAAATCGTAAGTGATAATTTACTGACAAAAGAACAGAAAGAGGGACTTTGTGCCTTTGTAAGCACTATGCAGTCATCCAGTGAGTATTGGGATGCTAACTATGATAACTGGATGGTACTTTTGACAGGTAAACAACAAACTAAATTTTCGTTTAAACAAAAACAAGTAATTTTTTCCGATTGTTGGTGGGGATGGTATGGAACAATAGCCTCTGGTGGTAACTTTGCAATAGGTGGTTGTGCTGGAATTGCTGCATCTTGTTTAACTGCTCTTAATCAGAAAGGTTCAGAAGAAATAGCCGTAAATCTTACAGAAGATGTTAGAGAAGAATATGCAATAGCAGAAATTGACGATTGGATTGTTCCTCCTTCAACAAAATTAAAAGAAGCTCAGGAAGCCTTTGAGATTGAAACTGAATAATTGTGTTTTTGTTTATTTAATATAAAATTGTAATATTATGCAAAAGAGAAATATAATTAATGGGTTGCTCGGAGCTATTGGATTTTTAATTGTAGCATTTATCGCATTTTCTTTAAGGTTTGGCTTATCATGGTGGACATCATCGGAAAATGAAATGCTTATGTTTTTTCCTATATGGGCTGTTGTTGCATTATATGTAGGGTATAGTGCTTCCTCGCATTATTACAAAAAAAAGGCGATGTACTTTAAGGAAGAATATGAGCCTGAAACAGCAGCTAATAATTGGAAATTATATAAAACATTCATGCTATCTAAATTTTTGAATATAATAGCTAAATTATTTGCTATAATGACTCCATTCTATATTTTAGCTTATATAGATGAGTCGGAAATGCTAAATTCAAGTCCCCTTCTCATTATTACTTTTGCTGTAATTTCTGTCGTATGTTTTATATCAGGCAGAATAATACAAAATAAATATATAGTAGCTAAAGATTAGCTAATATTATAATTTTATTGCAAACGAGGCTGTCCCATAATTGGATCAGCCTCTTATTTTTTTGTGTTATTCGTTAAAATTAGGTATCTTAACGTTGCTATACAACACGTTATGAAGATACGATTTAAAGAACTAAATTCCAATCAAAGCGTTCTGTTTCCTTCCCATATATTAGAACGCATCCCCGAGAATCACCCTGTTTTGCTTGTCAATGAGGTTGTTGATCAGTTAAATCTCGAGAAACTATTTTCCAGTTACCATAAGAGAGGAGCCAGCTCTTACCATCCGCGTATGTTAGTCAAGGTCTTGTTCTATGCTTACCTGTGTAATATTTATTCCTGCCGTAAGATAGCCAAGGCTTTACAAGAAAACATTTATTTCATGTGGCTCTCGGGTAATAGTACTCCCGACTTTCGTACCATCAACCGCTTTCGGGGCGAAGGTCTAAAAGAAGATATAAAAGAGTTATTCACTCAGATTGTGCTGGTATTACAGCAATCCGGTTATGTAAGTTTGGATGTCCAGTATATCGATGGCACCAAGATTGAATCAGCTTCCAATGGCTATACCTTCGTTTGGCGTGGCAGTGTGGAAAAACACAAGACCAAACTTGAAGATAAGATCCGTTCAGTCTTATCTTTAGTTGATAAGCATATCGAACAAGATAAGCAGGCAGAATGTATAGGTGATACCCCAAAGCCCATCGATAGTGACTTACTTCGTTCCAAAGTCAAGGAGTTAAATACCCGTTTGGACAAGATGGGTAAGATAGAGCGTAAACAGATCCGGCAGCTTCAGGAGGATTATCTACCTCGTTTAGAGAAGTATGAAAATCAATTAGACAAACTAGGAACCCGTAACTCTTACAGTAAAACTGATGAGTCTGCCACTTTCATGCGCATGAAGGAAGACCATATGAAAAACGGTCAACTAAAACCTGCTTACAATGTACAGATAGCCACCCAAGAACAGTTTATTACCAATCTTGGGATTTACCAACGAGCCGGAGATACTGCTACTTTACCATCCTTTTTACTAGACTTTGAAAATTCTTACCACAAACAGTCCAGAATAATAGTAGCCGATGCCGGATATGGAAGTGAGCAGAACTATGAGTTTATGGAAGATAACCATATAGAAGCATTTGTTAAGTACAACTACTTTCATAAAGAACAGAAACGGGCATGGAAAAAAGATGCTTTTGCAGTGCAAAACCTATTCTACAACAAAGACCAAGACTTTTTCATCTGTACGATGGGACAGAGACTAATCAATATCGGGCAAAAGAAAAGCAAATCAGACTTAGGCTATATCTCCACTGTGACCCGCTATCAGGCTCAAAATTGCAATGATTGCCCTCTTAGGGGCTTATGCCACAAATCAAAGAATAACCGAATTATAGAAGTCAACTACAAACTTGGTGACTATAGGAAGAAAGCTAGAGAACGCTTAATATCAGAACAGGGAATTTATCACAGAGGAAAACGATGTATAGAACCCGAAGCGGTATTTGCTCAGATAAAACACAATCATCAGTTCAACAGGTTTAGATTAAGAGGATTGCAGAAGGTAAATATAGAGTTTACCCTGATAGCTATTGCCCACAACCTAAGAAAATGGACGAAAAAACTGTCAAAACACCTATTTTTCTCATTTATCCAATTTTTGTGCCTGGTATTTTCTAATAAACAAGGAGAAAATACAGAATCATACACGATGAGATTGGGAGCATAAAAAAAGGCATCTCAATTATGAGACACCTCCTTTTGTCTCTTTTTGTCTCTTTTTGTCTCTTTTTGTCATAGTACACAAGTGGAGAATAACGGATTCGAACCGTTGACCCCCTGCGTGCAAGGCAGGTGCTCTAGCCAGCTGAGCTAATCCCCCGATTGTATTCTTTTTTAAGGTAATGTAATCAAAGTAAAAAACTCATTTACCTTTGATCGCTGCGCTATAATCAAAACAGGTTTTTACCAGTCTCCTATTCAGACCAACCACTCTTGGCAAGCGGATGTAAAAATATTATTTTTTTCTGAAGCAGCAAACTCTTCCGCTATTTTTTTTGCTGTTATTCTCAGTACTTTTCTATAGAGATACATTGAGAATTAAGGTAATACTGATTTGAAAATCCGGGACATCACTCCTTATTAGTTAAGCAAAATTCGATGAATTTATTGACCAAACCGTTTTGTTTTCCTTGCGGAGAGATAAAGTTGAATGTGCGGATGATATCCAAATCATCAATATCGATTATCTGAAAATAACCCTCCTTAACTTCCCGCTTTATGGCATATACAGATACAAGCCCCATACAGTTGCTATTTGCCAGAAAGTTCTTAATGCTCTCGGTACTACCCAGATATACCTTCACATTCATGTCTTTTAGTTTTATCCGATGCTTTTGCAGCTCATTTGTAATAATATCTAAAGTTCCGGAACCGGTTTCTCTCAGCACTAGAGGTGTCTGCTTCAATTCTTCCAGTCCGAGCTGTTGTTTTTTCGCTATGGGTTGGGATGTATGTGCAAAAGCGACTATCTCATCTTTCATGAATGGAACGTATTTAAACTCTTTCCGCCCTATATTTCCTTCCACTATGCCTAAATCAATTTTATGAGACAAGACGTCCTTCTCTACATTCATTGTATTACCGTTGTACAACGAAATTTCAATTTCAGGATATTTCTTATTAAATTTTGCCAGTATAGGCGGAAGTATATATTGTTCGATGGTAGTGCTTGCCCCTATTTTCAACTCGCCAGAAAATGATTTTCTCAATAGCCCTATTTCATATTCTATTATTTTATATTCAGCTGTAACCTGCTCGGTATATTTCAGTAATATTTCTCCGGCTTTGGTCAGTGATATGCCGTTCGGATCCCTGTCAAACAAACTGATACCTAAAGAGTTTTCCAGTTCCTTTACATTGCTTGTTACGGCAGGCTGTGTAATATGCAATTCCTTAGCCGCTTTTGTAAAACTCAGGTTGACTGCTACCGAATGAAAAACGTGTAATCTAAAATTAAACATAGGCAAGAATTGTCGTTTATTGAATGGCTACTAATGTAAGAAAAGAAGCTGTTCGGCTATAATTAATACTTATGACCCATAAGAATAAAAAAGAAACAAATATAGCAAATATACCATACATTTGGAGCATCAAACAAAACGAGAATAATATGAAAAATAAAAAAGTACATACCATTCATGGTATATTATTCGTAGCACTATTTGCTTGTGCTTCTTTTTATATCGCTGATTTTCACATTTTCAAATATTTATCCCTAAGCCCGCTTATTATTGGTATCGTTATAGGTATGATTTATGGCAATACCCTGAAAAAGAACATGCCTGAAGAGTGGTTGCCCGGAATCACATTCTCTTCGAAGAAGCTTTTAAGGTTAGCTATTATTCTCTATGGTTTTCGGCTGACGTTTCAGAATGTAATGTCGGTTGGGCTTTCGGCAATCGTGATTGATATTATCATCATAGTGGGTACATTGTGTTTGGGATTATTGCTGGGGAAGATAATGAAAATGGATAAAGAAATAACCCTGCTTACCAGTACAGGTAGTGCTATCTGCGGTGCTGCTGCCATTCTGGGGATGGAGCCCGTACTGAATAACAAACCTCACAAAACGGCAGTCGCCGTATCCACAGTCGTTATTTTTGGTACTATCGCAATGTTTCTATACCCTTTATTGTACAAAAGTGGTATTGTAGACTTTACTCCCCAGCAATGGGGAATTTATACAGGCGCCACAGTACACGAAGTGGCTCATGTAGTTGGAGCCGGCAACGCCATGGGAGAAAGCGTCTCTGAAGTCGCCATTATCGTGAAAATGATAAGGGTTATATTCCTGGCTCCGGTGTTATTAATCTGTGCTTTGATAATCGGACGTGGTGCGAAAGCAAGTACAGGTAATTCAGGAAGTGGTATCAAAATAACCATCCCTTGGTTTGCTTTCGGCTTTATTGCAGTTATCGGTTTCAATTCCCTGAACTTATTACCTCAATCCGTTGTAGATGGCATTAACTATATCGACACCTTCTTGCTGACAATGGCTATGACTGCCCTTGGTATAGAAACTCATTTGCGAAAATTTAAGGAAGCCGGTGCAAAGCCTTTTTTACTCGCTTTTATACTGTTTATATGGCTGATCTTTGGCGGATATTTCATCGTTAAATATATTCCGCTATTTTAGTAACTGTTTAAATTTGACCGAAAATATTTCATATAATTATTTCAGATTATTCTTTGGCTCTTATTTTTATTCTTTCTTCTCTATTTTCTACATTCTATTCTTGGTTTAGCCCGCTAAACCTGCGAATAAAAAGAAAAAAATATATTTGAAATAATACAAAATAAGATTGTCAATCAAATTTAAATAGTTACTTAGATTGTCTGAATACAGAAAGACTGGCACTTTCCGAATTACAGACTGACATCCTCTTTTTTTATATAGAAAAAATCGAAGTGTCGATTGATTTTAAATATAATCTTGTTTTATCCTGTAGCACATTCAGTTTTCATATTTGCCAAATCAAGGCTCAGTATAGGTAATCCCTAATTTTTACTCTTTTTTTTCGAAGATTTTCACATAGTTTTTATCTTTGTTTTTGAGAGAGGAATCAAACGTTTAATTACAAAAAGAGAACAACTATGTCGAGTCTAATTTTTTACCTTCGCGCCTCGAGCCGTGGGGATACCTTCCCCGGCCGTTTGTGCCTGCGTCTGGTACATCAACGCAAGAGTAAAACCCTTGCCAGTCCCTATCGTCTGTATCCCGAAGAATGGGATGCTCACTCACAATCGGTAACAGGAAGCAGCGATGTTGCCCGTCTCCAGATTTTGGAAGACACCTCCCGTTACATCCTGCACACCCGGGAGCTGTTCGGGCAGATCAGCCAAAGATTTTCAGATCGTGCTTATTATAGCATCCAGGAAATCGCCAGCCAGCTGTGTCCAGTCCGGTACAATAAGGACAGTCTGGTGGACTATGCCCGCCGTCTGTCAGTCCAGCTCTCGTCATCGGGTCGTGAGCGTACTGCCCGGGCTTACCGTTCGTCCATGAACAAGCTGCTGGGTTTTATCGGCAAGCGCGACATCCGCTTCGCTGACATTACCCCTTCACTTATTCTAGCCTTTGAAGACTACCTGAAGGCTTCGGGTAAAAGCCCGAACACCATCTCCTTCTATATGCGCAACCTGCGTGCAGTCTTCAACAGGGCCGTAGAAGAGAACTTGGTCTCGGGACACAAGATGCCCTTCACCGGTGTCTTTACTGGTTTTCATAAGACGGCTAAACGGGCGTTGGATACCTGCCAGATGAAGAACCTGCTGGAACTTCCCTATCACTGCTACCTGACAAGGGGAACTTCTCCTTGCAATCTGCAGGAAGAGAAGATGTACACCGCCTGGCGGTATTTTACCTTCTGTTTTCATGCCCGGGGCATGTGCTTCGTGGATATGGCCTACCTTCGCAAAGACAATATCAGGGATGGTGTCATTCACTATTATCGTAAAAAGACAGGAGGATTGATAGAAGTCAAGCTTACCCCCTTCTTACGGTCTATACTGGATAGTTTTCGCCGCGAAGTAATCGATTCGCCTTACCTGTTTCCGGTCATTACCACCGAGGACAAGGATCGCCTGCAATATGAGACAGGACTACGCACGCAGAACAGGCGCCTGAAAGAACTCGCTCACAAGGCAGGTATCAGTACAAAGTTATCGACCCACGTTTCACGCCATAGCTGGGCTTCTATCGCCAAGAGTGAGAACCTGCCCCTGTGGGTTATAAGCGAAGGCTTGGGACATACCAATGAGAAGACGACGTACACCTATCTTGCCAGCCTGGAGCGATCGCGTCTGGATATGGCCAATGAGATGATATATGCCGCCGTTCGCTCACGTGCAAGCCCTGCTATAAATGTTAAAAAAACGATATAGTCTGTGAAAGATTTACTGTTTATATATTGTTTATTATAAATGTTTTATATCGGAATTTTACAGCCGGAATCTCAGAATTGGAGAACTCGTAAAAATGTTAAAGTATTGATTGATAGTAGGCTGTGTTCGGGATTTTTTCTACTTTTGTAACTGAATGGTTAAACTTCAAAAAAAGTCCGTCACTTTCTAAGTGACAGATACCAACAGTAAAACAGCCTTATTTTGTTGCCGACAAATTTATACTATTTTTCCCTTACAAGGGGGTGTTTATTTAAATCTAAATTCTATCCATTTCCGCCATTGTTATTTTTTTTCTGATCTGACCAGGTGTTTGCCCAAAATTCTGTCTGATAAATTTAATAAATGCCGGGTGTGAACTAAAACCAAATATCATACCTATCTGCTTGAGACTCAAATCACTTGTTTTGATACAATGATAGGCTTCCCGTGCCCGTTGACGGCGCATCCATGCATAAGGAGCACATTGGAATACCTTTCGGAATTTTTTCTCAAATCCGGAAACCGTATATCCCATGGCCTGTGCCAGGTCGGTCAGGTTGTTGTAGCGGGTATAATTACTCATCACGAATTGTGAGAAGTAGGTATCAGTGGTCAGAGCTGTGGCAAAGAAGCGTGCCAGCTGCTCTTTGGAATAAAATGCCCGCAGGATAAACATCAGTTCGCGCACTTTACCCTCATTGTAGTATCTGCACCTGAGCCCTGCCCTGTAGCATAGGTTGAGTAGTTCCAGATAGCGCTCCATTACCGGATTCACGTTGAGTAGGTAAGGGCAATCCTTCTGCGATATGCCCTTTCCTTCCTCTTGGCTTGCACCTATGTCATTATGCAGCCCCTTACTCTTATATGTGCTGGTTTTCAGGTCTTCGAGCCGAAAACAATCACAGAGTTGTATTTTTTCATATAGGCGTATGATCGTTATATGCGTGTCTTTTACAATACTGCACGACAGGCTCCGATTGGCCGGTAGAAAAAGTATCTGCCCGCTGTGGATAGGGTAATAGCCAGTCAGGGCGGCAGAGCATTCGAGCTCTCCCTCCGATACAAAAATCAGTTTATTGACCCAGGGCTGTACCTCACAGCTGTCGCCCTGCCTGTAAAAAATCTCTTCTATGGACGGACGTTGTCGGTTGTCATAGTTAGGACAATCCAAGTGTTCTCCGGCATATAGTAATTCTGCCATGCTTGTTACTGTTTTAATACTTGTTTATTAGTTATATACGGTTTCATATCCGGAATGTTTGACAAATGTTGTACAAATCGTTCCTATCTCTCTTTTGCATCTGTTTATCTCCTCTCTAATCAGGAGATTTCGGGCACTTATTTCATCTACCTGTCACTTAGAAAGTGACGGACACAAAAAGACAAGGTAAAGACTGAAAAAAACGATGAACACAAATCTGTTTAGCAAAAAAGAATTACACTATAAAAGAGAACTGCCGACGGAGAGTTTCCGCCAATACCAATGCATAGAAATAAGCAAGGCCGATACTGCGGCTACTGCCAAAGAAATAAAACTTCCGGGGAGGGAGAGTATATTATTGTTTTGTTTGTCTTTATCAATAATGTTGTCTTATTTGTCTTCATTAAACCGGCTGCCGCTCGTGAGAGTAGTAAGGCGGTACCTCCCCGTAGAAAACACTCCTTTTTGCTTTCCTTGCGCAGGCGGGAGAAAGAAAAGCCTGCCGAAAGGCAAGGCGCATGGGAGTCCAACCTTCGCACTTCGATTATATATGTTCAAGCCTGTCCGGGGCAAAAGCATTCCCCGGACTGTTGTTTCTTGCGGCAACTACTGGGTAAAGGATAAGGCCCGACGATGGGGACGGGACTTATCAGCTAATATGTGTCATTTAAGAAAAACCTTCAGACTTTACAAGTACATTTCAAAGCAACCTGTCCGGATACTACATACCCCATTTCTGTTCTCTGATTCCTCTCCGGACAGTTGCTTTCTTATACCACGAACAGTTGTAGGTGATGAAAAACCAAAACCAGAATATGCACACTTTAAATTATTAAATTATATCAACTTGCCCCGCTTGCTTCCTATTTGGGCGTGAGTAGGGGTTCAATACTAATTTTTTATGAAAACAACCAAGACACAAAACAGATGTAACTGCAAGGCCAGAACAAGGCCGATTACCTTTATGCTGGCCTTGCTACTATTCTTTTCGGGGATGAAGGCTCAGGTCACCATCGGAGACCTTACTGAACCGAAAGAGTTCTCAGCACTGGAAATTGTATCACCCGAGGGTACAGGTGGTATGCGCCTGCCTCAGTTGACAACAGCACAACGGCAGCAACTCGAAGGTTCGGATGCCTTTATTCTGGCAAAAACCGGCAAAGCCAAAGGGCTCACCATCTTTAACACTACCACCAACTGTGTGGAAACATGGAACGGCGCAGAATGGATAAGCATGTGTGCGCAGTTGAAGTTCAGCCCCAATTACAATGTAAACTCCGGAACCACCGAATTAAATCTTAAAGGTGTGTTTGTTAAAGGCACAGGCGATGATAAGAAACGGGGCACCGATGTTGTCCACAGCAGTATGGCTGTCGGGGTATTCCGCTATACCAACGGGGTAGAACAATCGTATCCGGGACTAGACTATACTGATGACAATAGTGGAGTGAAAGTAACTATTCCTCCTACAATATTGGTCAATGGCAGCGGCGAACTGACAGTAAGTGTAGAAGGAAAAGTTTCGCCTGACTATGCCGGAAAAGCCTTCGACATACCTGTCACCGTAATCATATCGGGAGTAAAACACCAACTCTATGTGCGTGTGAACGCAGGATGTGGTGCATACACCAAAGCCAAAACTATACCTTCACTGGACGGCGACCTGGCATGGCTGCAATTTCAGTGCTTCAATCTGGGGGCAAATACCAACTTATCAAACCCTTTTCAGTATATAACGGGCAATGCCGACGGTAGCGGAGGCACTTTAGGCTATCTCTATCAGTGGGGACGGCGAACCGACGGGCATCAGTTGCGTACCAGTACAACTACTGATATAAAGTCGGCATCGATCATCCCCAACCACTCCAATTTTATAACTTTCAATCCCAGACGTCCGGAAAACCACCCCGATTGGTATTCAGAAACTGCAAACAACACCATACGTTGGGGAGATGGTACAGAAAATTTCAATATGCAAAAAGGTCTAAGTGACCCCTGTCCTGTCGGTTGGAAAGTTCCAAGTCAAGCGCAATGGTTTTCTCTTGAGAGATTTTCTGACGGAAAGGATGCTAGTGATAGCTATATGTTTGGTGAAGCTCTTTATCTTCCGAAAGCCGGCATACGTTCGGTAGATGGCACCCTTAATTCCTCAGAGCACTATTATTGGTCTTCTGAGGCTTATAATTCGTCTAACACTTCTGCTGCTGTTGGCGGAAAGGCTATAAGGCTTCAATCCAATGGTTATCCTGCCCGATACGGGGCTTTCTCACCGCAAGGTAATTCTGTAAGATGTGTAGCCAATTAATTGTATAAAAATAAAATCAAAAATATGACAACCAAAATAGAACGATTTAACAAATGGTGGTTAATGCTCCTGTTGGTTTTAGCACCTATGCTACAGGCTCAGGTCACCGTAGGGGGCAATACCCCTCCGCAGGAATTCTCCATACTGGAGGTACTATCGAACGAAAAAAGAGGGCTGCGCCTGCCACAACTCACTGCCGAGCAACGGCAAATTCTCGAAGACTCGGATGCCTTTAAAGCTGAGATTGATGGCAAAGCCAAAGGTCTTACCATCTTTAACACTACCAACCACTGTATGGAAACCTGGAACGGTGAGCAATGGATAAGCATGTGTAGAGAAGAAGTTTGTGAGCCTATTACCGATGTAAGAATTAGTGGTTCCACAGTCATCTGCCAAGGTGATGCCTCTACTATTACCCTGACGGCAACCACATCGGGCGGTAGTGCAGTATCTTACGAATGGTATAAAGACAATTTGCTGGTAAGCACCACAACCGAAAACACTTACGCTGTACCTGCTGCAATAAACAGTACGGCAGGCATACATATCTACGCAGTGAAGGCCATAAATGAGTGCTCGACCTGGACAAGTATGGCAACCTATGTGGCTGTGAATGCATTGCCGTCAGCACCATCGGTAACAGCTTCGGTACAAGCAGTAGCGAACACCTCATTCACATTGTTGGCTACACCGCCAACAGGGTGCGAAATTGTTTGGTACACGGAAGCTACGGGCGGAACGGCAGTCGCCACAGGAAACTCATACACGGTGACAGGCGGACTTGCGGCAGGGACATATTATTATTACGCCGAATCACGCAACACATCTTCAGGTTGTACATCATCTACAAGGAGTATGGTAACGGTAAGCATGCCTGTATTCTCACCTATTTATAATGTAGACTCAGGTACAACCTCACTGAATACGAGCGGAATCTTTATTAATGGTACCGAAGATAACAAAACCCGTGGAACCGGAGTTTCACATCCGACAAGGGTAGCAGGAGTATTCCGTTATACGGGTGGTGACGGAAGAGCATTCAGCGCAGTATCTACTACCGTAAACGGCATCACTGTCACTATTCCTGCCGGAACATTGGCTAACGGCGAGGGGCGATTGTCTGTTCGTGTTTCGGGTAGCCCGGCAAGAACCATGGCAGGTAAAGCGTTCGACATACCGGTTACTGTAATCGGTCAGCAACTTTATGTGCGTGTCAGTGTAGGGTGTGGGGCATATACCAGTGAGATAAGAACAATTCCATCGACAGGAGGTGATCCTGCCTGGTTACAGTTCCAGTGCTATAATCTAGGAGCAAACATGACAGTCTCTCCGTTAGTAGCAAATGCTGCTCTGATAGGCAGTTACTACGCTTGGGGGCGAAAGACAGTCACTTATGAGAAGTATCATACAGCCAATAAAGCTGGTTGGGGCGACGGTAAGGATTATACACTCGATCAAATATGGAATAATTCGCTTAATCCCCCTAAGGGGCCTAACGATCCATGCCCATCGGGTTGGAAGATACCAAGCGCAAGCCAAATAAGGTCACTTTTCACTTTGGATAATATTAGCTCTAATGAACCTGCTAAAGCAACTTCTAACAAGTGGACCAAAGTAGGAACAATAGAGTTGAATTCGGTATCCGGATACCGTGTAGGGTCTGCGTTGTTTTTTCCAAACTCTGGGTACCTATTCAATGCGAACTATCCTCAGGCAGCCGGAGTAGACTTACACACCTCAACTGCTTCATCATCAACCGGAGGCCATTGGTGGTTAGTTGGAACGAATGATAAAGTTTATTACCTTAATAATTCAGGAAACAACGGTATGCACCGTCCAATACGTTGTGTGGCAGAATAATGATTATACAGCTAAGAATAGTAAAGAAAGTATAACTAAACAAATTATGAAAAAAATATTAATATCAATTATATTACTTCTTGCGGCAGGGCTGCCTGTTCAGGCACAGGTAACCGTTGGTGGAGATACCCCTCCACAGGACTTCTCCGTACTGGAGATATTGTCGAACGAAAAGGGAGGCCTGCGCCTGCCGCAACTCACTGCCGAAGAGCGACAGACACTCGAAGATTCAGACGAATTCCAAGCAGAAAAAACGGGACTGGCGCTAGGGCTCACCATCTTCAATATGACGACCGACTGTATGGAAACGTGGAACGGTGCGCAGTGGATAAGTCTGTGTGGAGGCCCTACTATTAACCTAAGTTGCGGAACAGCCAGTATGAGCGTGATTAGTGGAGTGAAAGTCACTAAAGACAACACTTTCAGCATACCTTACTCGGGCATGAAAGGAGGCAGTATTGTGCTGACTGACAATCAGCCACTGGGAACAGCTACCAATGGGCTTACAATAGTGGCCAACGGTGCCCAGACACTTAATGAAGGAACGGGAACGATAAATATAAAAGTAACCGGTACGCCTACTGCGACGAGTGTTAAAGACAACATTGATGTCTCTTATACTATTGCCAACCAAACCTGCATAGTTGTGGTTACAATCTACAAATGCCCGGGATATATGGCTGTAGGTGGAGAATATACGGTGTTACCGTCTGCTCTGGATGCAAAAGGTTATCTGAGTTATGCAACGCGTGAGCAGACTTTCTCACAGATATCCCCTAAGTTTAAAGCCACGGGTAAGGATGTTTGCTTCTATAAGACCGATGTGTTGAATTCGAGTGGTACGTCTGCTCTTCAAATATGGGCTCCGGTTAAGGGCGGATGCGCTAATGGCTATCAGGGAGCAAACAGCTACATCGATGCCGAACACCGCAGTATGGGTTGGAGAGTTCCTACTATTGTCGAGTTGGGTGCACTGCAAAGTATCCACTCTACACTCTCTACCCAAGATATTTCCGCACCGGGTACTGTCAACCTGCATTCTAACTTCTACTGGAGTAGTAATGAGTCTAGTAGTACCGTCAAATGGACTTGGGACTATGCTTTCCACTTTGCGTACAGGTTCGATAGGGCGGGCAACTACTATACTCGTTGTGTGAAGACTTTTTAAGACAATTAATAAATAATCAACCGGTGCACATTGTGCATCACCCGCAGGCGGCTGATACCTGCCTGCGGGAACAAGAAATAAGCCCCTTCTGCAGAGAGGGGGAGGGAGGTGAATTAAATTAAAATATTTATGTATAAATTAAAATATTTATGCGTTGGCGTCTTGGTGTTTTTCTTTCCATTTATGCTGAACGCCCAGCAGGTGCAATTGCAATCACCACCATTGGCAGGCAAGGAAGCCAAGTTGTATTATTATACCGGAGCAACCGGCGATTCGCTGTTGTCGGTGGTAGACAGTTCGGGTAAGGCTAGCTTTGATATCCCTTCGGGCAATTACAGGGGTATGGCGGCACTGATAGTTCCCGGTGCAGGCGGCGTGGAACTGGTGGTTGCAGAACCTACCGTCATAGTCGAATGTGCCGACAACGAACTGAATACCCAGACAGTCGGCTTTGCCCAATCTAAAGAAAACAATTTTCTCAAGCATATCTTTACCGCCCAAAGCCGCTCTATGCAGCAGCAGGCATGGTTACAGGCGGGCAGCGAACTGCTCGATGCCAATTCTCCCCTTTTGTCTGCCATTCCACCCGAACTCATTAAGGTCAATGCTTCTATGCAGGCTCTGGATAAGGAGATTGCTTCATCTGAGCTCTATGCAGCCCGCTATTACCGTCTGGCAGACTTTATGAACCGCCTGTTCGACACCGAGCAGAAACGTGACAGCGAAGGAGCTAAAGCGATACGGCAGGAGATGGAAGAATCGGTGGACATAACCTCGCTCTATCATTCGGGACAACTATGGGGCAGTGTGCTCAACTTCTACCTGAGTCTGTTCAACCATACGGCAGGAACGGACAAGCAACAGCAGTATGCGGCATCGGTACTCAAAATTTCGCAACGCCTCCCGGCTTCCTCTTATGAGGCCTTCCTTGCGGGTTGTGTCACCGAAACCGAACGCTTTGGCTGGCAAGAGGCACAGGATGGCATCCTCGCAGGACTGCATCCGCAGTATATTCCCGACCACCGCAACCTTCAACGCGCCTTAGGCGCATACCGCGCCCGAAACAGTAAAACTATGCCGGCACTTGTCGGATTAGCAGAGGCTGATACACCCTATACGAAGACTTTGCTTGCTTTCTACGATTCGGATTGCGGCAACTGTGTCAATGAGATGTTCCGCTTGGTAACAGTTTATCCCAAACTGAAGGATAAAGGTATTCGGGTGGTGTCCATAGCTGCCGATAAGGACAGGGAGAAGTACGAAAATGGTATCAAGGACTTCTTGTGGAAAGACAAGTTGTGCGATTTCGAAGGCTTTGAAGGGGTAAACTTCTCCAATTACAATGTTATCGGTACACCTTCATTCTACTTGCTGGAAAAAGATGGGAAGTTATCCGGACAGTTCTTCAAGGTTGAGGATATAGTGTTGACAATAGAAAACAACTAAGAGTCTGTTTAAATTTTATTCGTTTAGGTTTTCAGAACTATTTTTGGAATGATTTTTTCTTATCTAAAGCGCGAATAGCGGGCTATTCAAGCTGAAGAAAGGGGAAAATCGGACAAAAAGAGACTGAAAATGAACGAAAAAAGAACGATAACAAAATATTTTGGTAAAATCTAAACAGGCTCTAAGTATGATATGTGCTTTTTTAGCATACCATTTGAGTTGTGTCTGACTACGACATTTCCTGATTTTAACCTGAAAAATAATGTAAACTCCGCTTGTTACCAATAAAAATATGAAAACCTCTAACAATAATAATTTGTATCTATACTTGATCTTTCATTTTTTGTGTCTTTATGTTTTTGTAAATCAGGCAGGGAGTAATAAACAAGAAAAATACCCGATAAAAAAGTTTGGAATTTGTTTTTAAAATACTACCTTTGCATCCGCATTCGGGAAAAGCGATTTGATTTTAGGATACAGAGTGCTGTATTGTTGCAGAATCGCTACGGATTTTAGGAGTATAGTCTAGGAAGGTAATTCTGAGGAGACTTTGGTCAACGGTTCGAATCCGTTATTCTCCACTTGATTTAATTAAGACTTATGACTGATGACTGATGAATCCAATCAGATTCATAATTAATAATTCATAATTAATAATTAAACAAACGATCTTTGACATGATGTAAAAAAAAGAGCAAGTGAAGTTAGTTTATTTTTATATAGACTATCAAACCCACGTATCATATTATATATAATGCGTAAAAGAATAAAGAAAGTAATAAAGGGCACATGGGGGATGCCTAGGCTCTCAGAGGCGATGAAGGACGTGATAAGCTGCGAAAAGCTAGGGGT
>NZ_JARXWN010000029.1 GCF_029892965.1 Dysgonomonas sp. PF1-14
TTCCATCCTTTCACGCCCATTGTTGCGCCTGTCTCTCCTATGCAACAGTTGCTTTGCGGATAGATGGATAGGCTAAGGGCGGTGAGGGTGTCGACATCGGATTTAACAGCTGTATCAGATGGGATTACAATTCCCACATCGTTCCACGATTTGCCATCGTAGCACCAGTAATGGCCTGTATTGGCAGCCTTATAGGCATCTCCTCTCTGGACATTCTGTAAGGCTTTTATTGTTGTTTCATTGGCAGATTCTCCCTTGTAGATGATTCCCAGCGAGAAGTTTTTTATAATTTTATTCATCTCGCTCTTATCAGCTTTCTGAGCATCGAGACGGTCTATATTTTCCAGATATATCCCTATCTGCTCTATAGGCGTGCCTACATCGGTCTGGGAAATACTTTCCGGTTGTGTCTTGTTGGCAATGTCGCGTCCTGCCTGTTTTATTTGTTTTGGTGTCATAAATAAGTATCGTTATAAGTGTAATTAAATATTCCTGTTATATACTGAGTATTGTCGAGATCGGTTTCGAACAAAGGATAAATTGAATTTTTCGTAATGGTTATACTATATCCGTCTGTCTCACCCGATTGCCCCGTTTGCTGTGTAAAACTTACAGCAGCTCCGCCGTCAGAACCAAAACAGAAAGTTTTACCACCGGCCGTTCTGAATATGACGAGGTATTTGTTCGAAGCCGTAAGCGTAAGATTTGCCGTTTTATCGGCTTCGAGTACCCTTACGAATGTGGTAAGCGTTTGTTTGTAAGTTCCCGACTCCAGTGTTTCCACAAAGTTGCTTTCCCCTACCGATGACAGTTCCATATATTCCGGCGATGCTACTTTTATTTTTTCCACAAAGCATGTATCGTACAGCATATCGTCTCGGAACCGGTATCCGACAAAGTCTCGTATATCCAGCAGGTAGATGTCTCTGATACCTCCGGGAGAATACTCACAGGAGTGTTTTATATTTCGGATCAATTTGCATGTCATAATTTTATAAAATCGAGTTATTTTAAAAATAGCCCATGGCTTTCACCGATGGGCTATCAGTCTGCTGCCCACGACCTGTTTTTACCGGCACATCAGGCAATCAGAATTTATTAGAGCCTGTTTAAATTTTACCAAAACATTTTGTTATCGTTCTTTTTTCGTTCATTTTCAGTCTCTTTTTGTCCGATTTTCCCCTTTCTTCAGCTTGAATAGCCCGCTATTCGCGCTTCAGAAAAGAAAAAATCATTCCAAAAATAGTTCTGAAAACCTGAACGAATAAAATTTAAACAGGCTCTTAGTTATTATGGAGTAACTACCGTTGCATCTACTATTGCCGAAATAACGCTTTCGCTGGTAAGCAGGCGTCCCATTTCTATTTCGGTTCCGGCCATTGTTACTGTCCATCCGTTAGCATCGGCCTCTGCCGCACCCGAAGCGTAGTTGAAAGCTGTAGCACTCATTCCGTTGTTTCGTCCCAGCATTACCGCGCGGTTCGACTTATCGACGACAACAGCCGTAAACTTACCCAGACTTAGCGCTTTTTCCTGATTCAACAGTTCGTAATCGTAATTACTGATCGTAAAGTTCAGCGTATGTGTGCGGTACTTTCCGCCATTGCCGTTCTGTGCCAGTTCGTCGGAAAAAGAAGCTGTATTATCTACGAAGTCTATCTTATATGCTTTTGCATTATCGGCTAAGGTGAGAGTCTCTATTCCGCCATCGGTATTCATTGTGTATTCGTTTCCCGAGTCGTAGTTGAACAGATAAACGGCTTTTACTCCTGCCAACGAATACTGGCAGTTGTTTTTAGTAATATTTGAAGTTAATTTACAAGACATAATTTTTTATTTTAATTTTTTAATGAGTTAATATGCCGATATGCCAATGAAGTAGAAAGAATAAGTACAGGATGAAATGTTATTTGGCACATTAGCAAATTAGTTAATAAGCATATTGATTAATTATCCGAACTGTAGAATACAACTTCGTCCTCGAACGGAATGGCGAATCCTAAGCGCAGGCGACCGTCGATGAATATTTTGTTGTCTTCCGGCGCAGCCTTTTGTCCGATACGGATTTCTTCAAGGTCGTTTACTAAGTCCGTTCCTACTAGGAAGTTGCGGGCATCGGCGGCAATCATCGCATCATCGGTAAGCCCTTTCACAGGAACTACCTCCACGCCCATATAGCGAACTACATCGCCTTCGACCGTAAAGTTAGGACTGACAACTACATTGCTGCCGAAAATGCCGCCCAGTGCCATTTTTACTTTCAACAGTGTGGCATACGAGACGTAGATATTCAGCGAGCCTTCCTGCAACCCGATAGCCAATACATCTTCGGGAACGGCGGAGAATACTTTCTCAATTTCGGCCAATACATTTTCTTTTGTCAGAGCCACTCCGGCAATCTTTACAGCCTGTGTACTGTCGGTAAGCACTTTGATGACGCCATCGAAGTCGTTGGCATCGGCCGAGCTGTCGCCTTTGAAAATCTTAGCTTCGATTTCGCTGCTCAGTTCTGCTGCCAGAATTGTCATTGTAGCATCTTCGAGGTTGGCAGGCAGTTCCTGATTCCGCGCACCCGGACTAAGCATCCACACTGTGCGTTTGCGTTCGAGGTCGTCGATACATTGTTCGAGATTGATTTTGTAAGTTTTTATCTTCATCTCTTTTTCGCTCAGTCTTGTCACCTGATTGGGTGTCCAGCTGCAATCGCTTCCGTCGGGTTGCAGGATGTTACCTGTCAGGTCGATAAGGTTGAGCATAGTCGATTCCTTTATTCCTATCACAGGTGTTATTTTTCCCTTTTCGATAAGTTTCCCTCCGAAAATGGCTTTTGTAAACCAGTCCATATTAGACGAAGGCTGATAAGTAAGTGATGAGATGTTGTACATATTTCCCATAATGTTTTTGATTTATTAATGTGTAAATTGGTTATTTTCTGCGATTAACTGTCTGATTCAATGCTACTGCCATGCGTTCGGCTGTGGTCATCTCATTCATTTTCTTTGTTGTACCCTGACGCTGCATAGCCGGCTGTGCCGAAGGTGTTTTCTTACGCATTTCTTCTATCTGCCCTTTAGTATCTTCGAGCAGGCTTTGTGCATCTGTAAGCGATTGGGTAAGCGAGTCGATGGTCTGCTGCATCTCGGCGATCTTTGCTTTCAGAGCATCGGCCGTTTTCGGCTCAAACTGTGCAAGTTTTGCTTTACTGCGTTTCAGCGTTTGCGGGGCTTTGGCATCTTCGGGTTTGGTCTTGTCTTCCGATGGTTCGCGGGTTTCGGTAAACTGTCCCTGCTCGTCTATCACTAGCAGATTGCCATTTGCCAATTTGTGTTCTCCGGCAGGCATTTGCTCACCATCGAGTGTGGCAAAGCCATCTTCGTCTACATAGGCCTCTTTACCATCGGCAAGTACAAACACGACATACGGTACACCGCTGCTTGTAGTATCGGCTTTCTCTACAGCTTCTATGTCGAGCAGCATGTGTGCAATACGCCCCAGCAGGGTTTGTTTCGGTTTCTTTTTGTTCATTTTTTTACATTTTTGATTCACTTGATTCTTAATATTCAATTTATCGGGTTGTTGATTGAAAAAACCTTCCAAAGAAAAGCCTTTGACATGGCCGGTCATCACCTCTTTATCCCAGTATGCTTTGTCTTCGACCTTGTAGCTACACATCAAGGTTCCTTTGGGAAGGTTTTCAAATCCTAATGCTTTTGATTTATCTGTCTGCGGATCTTCTACAATCCACAGTTCGGTGAGAAAATTACCTTTGAGCACGCTCTGGTGCTGATGGGTAGTATTATACAGCGCAACGCCTGTACGCATCATTTTCTGAGCGATTTTTTCGATCTGCTCTGCCGAAAATTTGATGTAATAGTCTCCCAATTCTTCGCTGTGGCGAAAAATAAGTTGTTCGGGTTTCAGCACTACGCCTGTAAGTATTTGCTTACGGGCATCGCGGTTGAGGTAGAGTTGTTCCTGTTGTTTTTTCAGTGCGACAAAGTCGACTTCGTTAGCCGGACAATCGACAAACGAAATGGCACAGATGCCTGTAACGTCATTGTCATCGTCGTCAATAAGGCAGTTGTAGATAGGTAGGTTCATGTAATTATGAATTATAAGTTATAAATTATAAATTAGCTCCGCTGAACACTGTTTTGAAGAATAGGATAAGCTAATTAAAAATCAGGTAGTTATATTGATTATTCGGAGAGACTACCCGTTGTTTTTACCTATAGATAATTTGGTTTTGGGAAAATGCAGAAAATGAGATTATTTAACTAATAATCATATAAGCTCTCTTTATTTAATGACTTATATTATAGATATATGTTATACAACAGTATATTTATACAACACAATATTTTCAACTTAACTAAATTATTGTTAATTTCATCTTGATTGTCTAACTTAAAATGTAATGCTTATGAAAAAGATTTTACTCGGAGTTATTTTTTGTTGCTTGTGGAGCGTTAATCTATTTGCTCAGGTGGATAGATTCACAGGTATACCGGAAGTCTATACCGGAGAAAAACATTTATATCGTATTTGGTTTAATACGCCTTTGAAAGAAGATGCAAAGTATGTTATCAGAACAGGAAAATTTGGAACTTTTTCAGATTCGTCTGATACTGCTAGAGTTGTGAATGTTGCTAAAGGCAAAATGTATTACGAATTTTGGGTAACATGGGGAAATACTGCCACTACTAATGCGAAGATTACTGCATATAAAAATGGTGGGGCGCCAACTAGTGCTAAAACTTATACTGTAAAAATAATGGAGAAATCAGTAAATCCTCCTGTAGATCCTCCAGTAAGTCCGTCTAAAAAGATTACTGGGAATAAAACGATAGATTCTGGTTCTGACAATATGTATAGTTTTCATGTATATTCAGGACATCAAGTAGAGTGGTTTTATGATACAGAATTATTAGAAGAAATAGACAATCCAATTCATGATCATCGAAGTATAACACTCAGACCAAAATATGGAGCAACAACTTCCGTCACTAGAAACATTATAGCTCAAGAATATGTTCGTGGAGAACTAGCTAAAAGCGATACAATTTCTATCAAAATAAATTTAAATATACCAAATTCTCCCAAATTTAATTTATTAAGTTCAGTGAGCAACAATAGCATTATTTGCAATAATTCTACAGTCTCATATACATTGACTAATCTGGTATCAAATAACATTAAGATTAATTGGCAAGGACAAAATCTTTCTTTAGTCTCAGGACAAGATACATCTAATGCCATTTTTAAAGGTAGTGGCAATGGTGTCGGTAAAGTTAAAGCTACTGTATCGTATAATGGACAAACCTTCGAAATGGAAAATTCAGACGTATGGGTAGGCGCGCCATCAAGTTCAATAACAATCATCGGATTTGAAAGTGCATCTAAAAAATTAAATCCAAGTACAACATATACATTTATGGGGCAGGAACATTCAAGTATAAATACATATAATTGGACAGTAAAAGGTTCTGCAACTTTAGAAAGTGTTCATACAGGAGGTCGTGCAGCAGATGTACATACAAATTATGTCCCTTATGGAACCAGCACCTCTTTTTCTTTGGGGCTTAGCCTTTCCAACCAATGTGGTACTACAGGAACTATATGGAGAACAGGAATTCTGGATAGAACCAGTTCGGGTGGCGGAAGTATTGAAGATCCGGACAATAGTATAGAACGGCTCGAATCGGGTGTAATGGATAAATTACGACCAGCTACCAGTCAAAGTTCTACCCCTGTATCCATAAAAGTATATAACCTCAATACAGGAAGTCTCGTTTATCAGAAGAAGAACGTAGTCAACTTCAACATTCAAAGTACTGAACTGAATGACGGTATCTACATAGTAGAAACCACAGATAGTGAAGGCAACAAAACCAGTGAGAAAGTATTTAAAAAGAGATAATAAATAGACAATAAACTAAGCAAAAGCCACCTCTGATAATATTCAAAATCAGAGGTGGTTTTATTTTTATTAAAAATATTCTCCCCCATTTATGGAATTTCCTTAACCATTTACTCTATACATTATAACGCAGGGATTATTGAGAGGCATATCCCTGTAGGGGCAATCAGAAATGAGAAACTAATACAGAAGCACACCATGAAAAAGTTTCTACAATACAGCATATCCGCCATCGTTATACTGGCCACAGTAGTGGGGCTGGTATCTTTCTATTACGAAAACGAGGCAGTAAAAGCAATGAACCGTTTCGATGCAACCCGGTTTTCGAAAGCAGACTTTACAATGAGCGAACTTGCTTTGTTCTGCGACATCGCTTTTGCGGGCGATGGCGTACGCGTGCGCAAGTGGAACAAAGACATAAAGGTGGAGATAAAAAATATCGAAGAACTGGACAGGAAGTCGATAGATGAGGTAGACTCTATAATCGTCCTGCTTGCTCCGCTTGTAGCTCCGTTGAAGATAGAGCGAGTAAAAAAAGGGGGCAACCTGCATGTGTACCGCAATGTAACACAGGTGACTTCATCGAAAGCCAAACATGAATGGAAACCAAGATATGTGAACGGATTGTCGAAAATAAACAAAGCAACTACTCGTTCGTGGAATATCACCTTCGCATGTGTTTATGATGGTTGCAACTCTTGTGCACAGACATTGTTACATGAATTTGAACATGCTATCGGCTTAGATCATCCGATCAACCTGTACCCTGACTACCTGACGATAGGCAGATCGGTGATTCCTCAGTATTTCCGTTCACAGGAAGAGGTGCAGAATTTTCTGAATCAGCCGTTCTATCTGTCGGAACAGGAAAAGACTGTAATAAGGATGCTCTATTCTTCCGAAATAAGGGCAGGGCTGCACATCGACCTGTTTGCTAAGGAGATGGGATTCGGTGAGGCCGACATAAAACGGATGTTCCCCAATAAAGGAAAAAAGATGGAAGTTGTGGTTTATCCGCCTTACGAACAGCGGTTTAAATAATCAATAAAGTGTACTGATCAGCTTTTAAGATACCTCAATAATTCATGCAGTTTATGAAATTGAAACATATTTATCTATATCGTGAATAGAGTATTAATTAACAAAAAGTAGATAAATTATGAATCAACTGCCTTTAATAACCGAAAAGCTGTTTAAACAGCATTCTCCCGTTACGTCTAATACGGATATCTCCGAGTTTATACCATACATCAGCATAGCGCAGGATCTGCATATAGCTGGCATACTGGGGATTCCCCTGATGGATGAGTTGCATGAGCAGGTAAAGTCGAATACACTGACTGCCGAAAGCAGTGAACTGATACTCAAGATTGCACCGGCTCTGTCGTTCTATGCTGTGTATCAGGCTTTACCGTTTCATTGGGCAACTATTGTGAATAAAGGGATTACTATCCGCGAGAGCGAAAACAGTAAAGGAATAGATATAAAAGATCTTGCCCAACTCCGCCAATGGATAAAGAACGATGCCGATACGCTGAAAGAAAGATTGACAGACTTTCTCCGTAGCCATCGTGAGGTTTATCCGTTATGGATTCCCGACAATGCGTGTGACAAGCAGGGAGACTTTGATAGTGGTTTCTTTTTTCGGGGGAAGTAATGTGTAAATCCCCTCAGACACAGCTATAAAATAAAAAAGGCCTCGATATCACATCGCAGCCCCTTTCAACCTTAACACAAACTTTACAAAACTATGCACATTAAACGTAAGATGTGTCGAAATTGTTCTGTTAAAGCATGTTATTATACACTAAAATAAGGAGTCGGAACATCAGTTCCGGCTCCAGTAGTTTGATTTGAGATATAAAAATCTGTTTTTTTTATAGGATCAAATTTGCATAGCAATTGCACACAGTAAATAATTGAACATACAATTTCAACTACTGATTTGCATTAATAAGGACTTACTTCATTTTTGCATTGAACGAATCGGTATAATGATACTTCATCTGCAAGGAAAACAGATCGTCTTTGCTGTTATGTTTTATATTCAGTTCATCTACAATGATGTATCGGCTTGTAGATAGCTCATATACAGCTACTGAAGAACATAGTTCTTTCAGCCAGTCGGCAGTTTCGCGTGTAATGGGATTCGTTTGTACAATAAACTGCTCGCTCACTTCCTTATCGAAGACCGATTCGATACGGCTGCTTGTTGTAAACTCAGGTGTCTGGGTACGGTAGATGGTAGTTGTATCAGCTTTGAAGTCTGTCTGTTCTGTTCCTCCGAAGTTGAAAGAAGACCACCCGCCAAGCGAATTGAGGAAAGCAAAATCGTTCACACTATGCAGGCAATGAGGCAGAATACGATATGTCTGCGGTTCGCTCATAATACTTCCGTTGCAGCAAAGGTACAATTCTACTTTGCCGGCTGTCGGATATTGGGCTATAACGGAATCTATATCGGCACAGATACAGTTCACATCGTGGAACGATGCCAATGGCTGCTCATTCGTTACCTTCCATCCCAAGAAAGCATTTGCCTGGGTATATACTCTGTACATTATGCCCAGAGCGGGATTCGGGCTGTTGTTATTCCTGCCGTTATCCGATAGTATAAAGTTGAAATATTGCTTCTGTCCTTTTATATGTGTGAGTACAGGCTGGCGTGTCAGAGGCTTTATTCTGTTGCCTTCTGTCGCATCATAAGTGTAATCTGCAAGGTCGTTTTTTTCCAGATTGCGGTCATAACCGGTCAACACATGCAGCACATCCGAATAGTAGAACGTCTCATTATTTATACCATTGTATCTTTTGGCTACGAAGTGGAACCCTGTCATTGTACCGGGGCTGCACCATCCTTCGGCAAGAAGAAAATCGTCTGAATAACTGTTCTGATTCGACCACATACTGTTGAGGTTGAACCATAGCGGCTTTCCGTAATAAGACTTGGACAGGGTGGTGATGTATGCGCCGTACTCGCTACTGTTATTATCGGCTTCTTTGTATATTTCGAGTTGTATTTCACAGTTCTCGCCATCTTCCATGATGGAATCGCCCGAAACAGAATCTTTATAATTATCGCTTACCTTGACAAAGGGGCTGGTTCCGCTCACTTCCTTGAAACAGTACAGGCTGCCATATCCTTTAGCTGTTATCCGTATTGTTTTTCCGTTCTGTAAACTGGCGTCATTGCTAACCGGTGGGATGGAAATATCGAAATTGCTTCTCAGGAATGTATCTTGCAACATGCAGGCTTTTATATTCTCTACGGTGATAGTTGTATCGCTGTGGTGAATGTAAAAAGTCTTATTATTCAGCTCAGCTTTATCTCTGCTACCTGTAAATTTATGTTCCTGGCTATTTCCTTTCTCCACTAATCTTAATTCCAAACTATTATTTATTCCGATATCGGAAATGGCAATGCTGAAATCTATCAGGTTACTGTCTTTGTTATTAACAGTAGTTGTACTGCCAAATTCTACAAAATTGGGGTTTCCCGCCAGAGATACTTTGACCGGTTCTGTTATATTTGCTATGTTTTTGGTTATAAATCCCATGTGTATTATTCATTAAAATATTTAGTAAATTCATCTGTTATTACTTCCAAGAGTTGTTCTGCCCATCGCTCGTCAAAGGCTTTTTCTATTTCGTCTTCCAGTGTAGCCATTATCGGGCGTCCTTCGTATCCGTCGCGCCATATTGCCCTGCCGATAAGGAACAGGGTGCTGTTGTCGGTAGGTATGCCGCGCGCGAGTGCCCAGTCTCTGAGTGCATCTATAGGTGGCTGCTTTCCCGAGCGGGGTTTGCGTCCCTGCTCTATGTAATCTATGTAGTTGTCCAACAGGGTTTCTATTACAATGCTGTCCTTCGTCTGGTAAGTCTTTATCCGGATATTTTTGTTCATGGCACTGTCTCTGAGCGTATTTTTTCCTGTTTTACTGTTTGTCCCCATACTATCCTCATCCAGTATCTGATGGAAGAGTTTCACTACATCGGCAGCTATAGCTTCGGTGAGTTTTACAATAGCATCGGTGTTCATTGCTTACGGGTTTTGATATCAAAATCGGGTAGCTTATGGTCGAATATCTCCGTATTGTCGGATAACAATCCCGACAGATCTGACACGAATTCCTTTTCCGTATCGAACTGTTCGTCTATCAGGCACAGGTTTTGCATGTTCACCTGCGAAAAGTTGATGGAGAAGCGGCAACCGCAGGCATTGTTGTCGTAGTAGTCGCGCAGGGTGGTGTATGTCCAGTCGGGACGGATGCTGATTCCGCAAGCAGTATCTTTTTTTATCCGTTCTATAATATTCAATCCGATGGAGAATCCCAGATTTTGCAGATGCGAAACCGATTCTTCGGTCGATGGCAGGAACAACACCGAGAAACTCACTGAGTTGACAAATACATTGTCCTGATTGCGTCCGTAGACAGGATCTTCGAGCCACAGCAGCGGATGGTTTTCTTTGCCATTGCCCAGTTCGTAGTTGCGGTTGTAGTAAAATGCCTTTATAGTCTTGTGTTCGCGCGCCTGTTGGCGGAAAATGCTTAAAATGTTATTTATCATAATCTTTTGGTATAAAAATGGTTTTTATACTATAGATAAAGTTTTATGGTTTTGATGAAAAGGTATGGTTTGTTGTAGAAAACAGAAGCGGATATGTCAGAAGTAAAAAGTGCCACCTGAGTGTTGTTCTCTACTGTCATGCTGAGCGTTAGCGAAGCATCTCTTCCATCAAAAGAGATGCTTCCGGTCAGGATAACATAAAGAAAATAGAAATTACTTTTGACACACCCGCTTTTCGTATCGGGCGATTGTATCACCGTCTTATTTGTTTCTCAAACTTATACTGTTCTTCTTCAGCCCGCGCCTTGTCTATTCGGTAGAGGAGAAATCCGAAAACTTCGACAACTGTTTTTCCAGTGATCTGGTCAAATAGATATATTTTATCCTCTGCCAGATCGGCAATTGTTTTATACCACCCCCATTTATTACAAAAGTCTTTGTATCCTTTAGAAATCGGTTTGCCTGCGCCACCACCTGAGAATAGTGGTTCAAAATCGCTTCGGACTCTTTCTTTTTGTGTAAAAAAAAAGCGAGCACCGGCATCGCCTTGTTACAAGGTAGGGTGCGGAACAATTCTTTGCGGGCGGCCGCTGTGTCTGTGTCATACTTTTCGCCTATGGGACGGCATATGATTGCCAATATTTCCGAAATCTTGGTGTCGCTGTCGCTCTCGAGAATGCTTTCAATATCGATCCATTCGCCCAGTGTGATCTTATCCGATAGCGGAACGTAGAAGTTTTGCCCGTTTATCTTTACTTTGTTGGATGGTTCAAAATCGGTATCGAATACAAATTGTATGGCATTAGATGTCTCTTCTAAAAGTTGAGCTGTCGATTCCAATAACATATCGGTATCTATCTTGCAGATATCGGCTATCAGCTTTATATACTGCATCTTGTCTTCGGGTTGGTGCATAAACCATTTTTCGTAATCGGCTAGTGTAAGGTCTGCCCAATTGTCGGGCACAGAGATTTTCTGTTCGTTAAATTTAATTTTCAGCATAGGGTTTTAATTAATTATAAGTTATAAGTGATGAATTATGAATTACTAGAGATGAGATGTATTCTCATTCATAATTTATAATTCATAACTCATAATTCCTTTTCTTTTCCCTATAGATAAATAAGTAAAATTTTGATGAAAAGGGTATAGTAGAGTCTGAAAAGACAGAGGACATCTTAATTAATGCACTAAATATACATCTCTGTCATCAATATAAAATATTTTCTTATTATTCAAATCATACATATAATTATCTTTCAAATAATAGGACAGTTCCCCTTTCATATTATAAACTTTATCTTCGGATATAGTAAGAATTTTTACAAACTTTTCTTCGTAAATATCATCCTGATAAATATAATAAACTTGGCTTCCTAAATAATCATAGATTTTATCTTCATTGATATAAAACACTGTTGTTGTTCCGTCCCTTATGGTATTATCAATAATATAATAAACCCAATTTTGTTCTTTATCATAGATATTACCATTTATAATGTAATAAACCTTTTCCGATATTTTATTATATATTGCATTATTCCATGTATAATAAAAAGGTATTTTTGATTCAGGAACTTCTGTCGGGATTTCATCTTTTTCACACCCAACAAAACAAAAAGATAAAAGAAATAATATATATAAATACTTTTTCATAGCGCTGAGAATAAATATTCTACAAATATTAGACTAATAAAGCGACATATAGTTTAATGAAATTTTAAAAACTTTATCTATATGATAAAAGCATTATGACAACAATGAAAGAATTCGACATTATTATTAATGACAAAGGCGGCGATAAGCTGAAAGATAAATTGAAAGATATAAAAATAGAAGCTTTATCGGCAAAAGAAGTTATAGAAAAAATAGCAGAACCAAGTGCTGCCTCGAAAATAGACAGCCAACTGGAAAACCTGAGTAAAAATGCCAATAAGATAATTGCATCGACGGCAAAAGTTAAAGAGCAATATTATGCAACTACCAACGAATTATTTAAATCGTTTAGCGGATATAATAAGGATATGAACGAACGCTTTGTGCAATTGTCGGCAAAGTCGACAAAACTGTCTTTGACTATGGAACAGATGCAAGGGTTGAACGAGAAAGCGTATAAAACGGTTACGCAGACCGCGACAGCCAAACTGGCTGCCAGTCAGGCCGAAATAGATGCCCTCGCCAAAAGTGCGAAATCGGTGGAACAGGTGATGGCCGCATACGAAAAAAAGAAAAACCTGTTGGAAGAACAGGCTGAAATAGAGAAAGCCCGCATAAATAATGAATATGAGGAAGCGAAAAAGGCAGGCGGCGACATTGTAGCTATGGAAAAGCTAAAAGCTGAAAACATTGCCCTCATCGACAATAAGCTAAAAGAAGACCTGAAACAAAATGCAAAAAGTTACGAAGCATCGGCTAAAAGCTTTAACGATAAACTTTACAAAAGCCTGACTGATGGCGCAGACGTTGCCGCCGGCACCGTATCGAAAAAAACAAAGAATATGGTAAACGATGCCGCATCAAATGCCGCCGAGGCTTTAGGAATACCCCAAAAGGCGCTTAAAGAAGTGGCTCAGGCGGCTATAGATGCACAGGATAAGAATAAGAAGGCCGCTGCCGAAGCAAAGAAAGCAGCAGAAACGGCAGGAAGCGCTACTGCAGCAGCTACCGCTACAGGCGCGGCTGCAGCCAAAACAGCCGAAGCCACAAAGATTATAATAGATGTAGAAGAAACGCGAAAAAGGATAAATACAAACATCGAAGCGCTCAAACACTATAAGCTGTCATTGGAGCAGAATGGCCGTGCGATAATCGAACAATACGATGCGGATCTGGAGGCGGCAAAGGGAAACCATGAGGAAACAAAGAAACTGGAAGCAGCAAAAGCCGCAGCCATCAAATATTATGGCGAAGAGATTATAAAAACCAGCCAGAATATTACGGCGCAACAAAAGAAAGAGCAGGACTTAGGATTGGTGCAGTGGCAGCAGTATGCAGAAAGTTTTAAGAAAATAGCTACTGATGTGAAAGACAAGGTTTCGATGATAACTACTTCGGCTACCGGAATGTTTAAAGCAATGACTGATGAAATAGATCAGGAAATAAAAGATATTAGTCAAAACCTAAGTGAAACGACTAGAGAAAAAGAAGATTATAGCAATAGAGAAAAAGCAAGAATAGATAAATTAAAAGCTTTAGGAGAATCCGTAACAGAAGCTGAAAAAGACGAACTAGAAACAAAGCTAGCTATACAGAAAGATTACGAAAACAAAGAAAATGATTTAAAAAATCAAAAGACAAAGAAAGAAGTAGAAAAACGCAAAGTAGAGAAAATTCAACGCAAAATAGATTTAGCCAGCCAAATAGTAACTGCAACTGCCAATGTCGCCGAAGGTGTAACCAAAGCACTAAAGTGGGGCTGGCCGTTAGGGCCTGTTTTTGCCGGTATGGTTGGTGCGATGGGAGCTATTCAGATCGGCATCATGACCAAGCAGCTAGCCAAATTTGCCGACGGTGGCCTCCTCAATGGCAAACGCCATTCACAGGGCGGTATGCGCATAGAGGGTACAAATATAGAAGTAGAGGGCGGCGAGTATGTGGTAAACCGTGAATCGACATCCAAAAATCTCGGGCTTGTCCGCTATATCAATTCACAGCGCAGGGAGTTAAAACCCACTGACCTTAACAGTTTCTTTTCCAAACCGTGGCAAAGCTATGAGTCGCCATTCAAAGAACACTTTGAAGCGGGCGGGCGGCTAACACCTCCCATTATAGACGTACCCAGCCAAACAATGAATAACGAAGAACTGCTGAAAGCAATAAAATCAATGAATATGAAAGTTGCAGTAACGGATATTATGCGTGTACAAGACGAAATGACACAGGTAGACGGCTGGTCGGGGATATAATTAATCTTTTAGTTGCTGGGGATGATAAATCCCCAGTGACGAAGATTAATTATACCAATCATTCAAACTTCCAGTTTTCACCTCGTAATGCCCTGAACCACCATACGATTCCCGAATAGAAAATAAAACACTATTTTTATTATACCAATCATTCAAACTTCCAGTTTTCACCTCGTAATACCCTGAACCGCCATA
>NZ_JARXWN010000030.1 GCF_029892965.1 Dysgonomonas sp. PF1-14
AGGCCAGAACGAAGAAAGCCAGTCCTATAGCTCAGTTGGTTAGAGCGCTACACTGATAATGTAGAGGTCGGCAGTTCAACTCTGCCTGGGACTACAAGCGACTGATAGTCAGCATAGACAATCTCGGTCAGAATTATAAAGAAATAAGACAAGAATCCGTAAATCAGATGATTTGCGGATTTTTTTTGTTATATGTCTTTATGCATTACAGACATTGACCCTACAAAATGGAACACAACAGGATTGATTAATTCGTGACTGTAAAAAATGAAAAAAATATTCACGAATTGTTTGTGTAATTCAATAAATGTCAATGTCTTACATTGTATAGGTTTTGTCTCTTTCTGTACATCTCCATGACTACATATAATTTCTTAATTTTGTATACTAATTTTTGTAGTTATGAAAAGTACATTTAACATCCTTTTCTTGGTAAGAAAAACGAATACTAAGAAGAACGGCGAATCAACTGTAATGATTCGTATTACTATCGATGGCGAGGCAACGGAATTCAGCTCAAAGATTTCAATAAAAGCAGACTTCTGGGATTCTAAAACCAGTAAAGTAATTGGCCGTACAAAAAGTGCCCTTGAGATAAATAAAAGTCTGGAGTTAATACGTGCTGATTTAATCAGCCAGTATTATAGTCTTTTAGAAAGAGGTGGTACTGTTACACCGGATAGGTTAAAAAATAGCTATTTGGGTATAGAAGAAAAAGAAAATACCCTAATCAGTCTTTTTGATAAAAAAATAGAACAGAAAAAATTATTGAATCAAAGTAACATTATCAGTAAGGAAACAGTAGATAAATATATCTGTACAAGAAATAAACTGATAGAATTCCTAAACTATGAATATGATAAGGATGATATTAGGATAAAAGACGTGAGATATGATTTAATTCGCTCTTACGAGGTTTTCTTGCTCACAAAGGGGAAGTGTGCCCATAATACAATGGTGCGTCATATGAGGTATCTAAAACAAGTAATAACAGATGCCGTAAAAAGCCATTATTTACTACAAGACCCTTTTAACGGAATAACATTGAGTTCTCAAAGAGGAAAAAGAAAATATCTAACAGAGCCTGAATTATTAAAACTTTTAGAAACAACCTTCGAGAGTGATTTATTGAATGAAGCCAAAGATGTATTTATTTTTTGTTGTTTTACCGGGCTTGCCTATATTGATGTGAAAAATTTGAAAGAAAGTGATATAGTCCAATATGCTGATGGTAAAAAATATATTATAAAAGATCGAAAGAAAACCGGGAACGAATCTTTTATTCCTTTGTTAGATGTTCCTCAACGTATTTTAAATAAATACGAAAATATGAGAAAAGAGATAAAAGGACTATTGCCAGTTCGAGCATGCCAAAATATGAATATATACTTGAAAGAAATTGCAGGACTTTGTGGAATACAAAAAAATCTGACCACTCATTGCGGGCGCCATACTTATGCCACGCTTATGCTAACAAAAGGAGTTTCGTTAGAGAGCGTCTCAAGAATGTTGGGACATACCGATATTAAAACAACACAGATATATGCTAAAATATTAAATGAAAAAGTCATAGGAGATATGAATTCTGTTGAAGAGGAGTTGAATTCGTACAAATTTTAAAAAACAAGAAAATAATCAATAATTAATAATTATTGATTTTGCATATCAAATAACTAACGATATTATAATCTAATTCTCATTTATTATAAATTAATGATTATTTATATAAAGTATTGAGAAAAAAATGAGATTTTCGTTATATTTGTTAGTTATTATTAATGTAAATAACTAAGTCTATGAATTCAGAAAAACTAACAGAAGATGCCCCGCCGGTAATACCCAAAAAGAGTCGAAGATCGGATGATGATATCAAATCAACTTTATATAATGCTGCGGAAAAAATTATTAAAGATGTTGGTTTCGGAAATTTGACTGTGACAAGTTTGTTGCAGGAAGCAAGTGTTGATCCTCCGGTATTTTATAATAGGTATAAAAGTATGGAAGCTTTTATTGATACTTATGTGAGAGAATACGATTATTGGTTAAGTGATAATCTTGTGATAGATACTAAAGACCATACTCCCGTGGAGAATCTTCAGAAGATCATGAAAGAATTGATTGAATCCCTGATTAAAAATGATTCGATGCAGAAACTAATTGCGTGGGAGATGAATGAAATTAACTACATAACCCGTCGGACAGCTGCTAACCGAGACAATAATTCTCGTATGCTTATCGATTATTTCAGTAAAGAATTTGAAGATAAACAAATAGATGTAAAATTATTATCGGCCGTCTTGATAGGTGGTATATATTATTTAATAATACATCGTAAAGTTGCATCTTTTAATTTTATTGATTTTGATACAGAAGAAGCTATTGATTCATTAAAAGATTGTGTGAATAAAATTATAAGTTTAGTCTATTCCGGAGGGAAAATACAGGTTGAATATATAAAGACCGACCATGATACAGATCTGGTTAATGTTGCAAAAAAATTATTAGAAAAAAAAGTGAATATGACCACTATTCATTATGCAACAGGTTTGCCAAGAGACTTTATTAAGTCACTAAAATAGGAATTATAAACCAGCTAAATATTATTTTCATATAATGTTTAGCTGGTTATTCCCTAAATGAATTATTCTTTAGATGATTTGATTGAATACCTAGAGTTCAGTTTGTTTAAAACATCTACTAAATAATCCATATCTTCTTTCGTGTGATTTGCCATTACATTAATCCTGATTCTCGATAAATTAGGAGAAACAACAGGGGGGAAAATACAACTTATATAAATCCCGTGATCCAATAATTCCCGTGATAGAGTTGTAAGCTTGTATTCATCACCAATTATTACCGGAATAACAGGAGTTATAGAGTTGAGAATATTATAACCCTCTTCTGCTAATACTTGTCTCAAATAAGAAGCATTATTGTTTAGCTTTTCCACGATATCCGATTCCATCATATATTCAAAGCCTGCTATTGCTGTAGCACAAACACTTGGCGGAATAGAGGAAGAATATAAATTTCCCCGAGCAAAAATTCTCAGATAATCTATAATTTCCTTACTGCCGGAAACATAACCACCAACAGTGCCAAGAGCCTTGCTTAATGAGCTGGATAATAATATATTCGATTTGTCTTCGATGTTAAAATAAGATAAAGTACCTCTGCCCTTTTCCCCGATAACACCTGTAGCATGGGATTCATCAATCAATAGTATGGCGTTATATTTTCTAACGATTTTAATAATTTCCGGAATATTAGCAATGTCTCCATCCATACTAAAGACACCGTCTGTTATAACTAAAATACCATCTTTGAACTCATCATAATTCTCCTTCAATATTTTCTCCAAAAAAGCCGGATCGTTATGTTTGTATCTTAACATTTTCGCTCCGGACATCATTGCTCCGTCAATAAGACTGGCGTGGTTGAATTTATCCTGAATAACGAGGTTGTTAGGTCTTATTAATCCCAAAATAACTCCTAAATTAGCTGTGAAGCCTGAAGAAAATAATATTGTGTCTTCGAATCCCGTAAAATCAGAAATTAACGATTCTAATTTCTCATGTATTTCTGTTGTTCCCGATAAAGTCGGTACACCTCCACTTCCAACACCATATTTATGAATAGACTCGATAGTTTTGTTGATAACAGAATCATTTGTTATCAAGTTTAAGTAATTGTTTGAGCCAAACATATAAACATCAGATTCGTTTTTCTTATGCCTGTCATATATTCTAACTTTATTATCACAAGGTGTTAATAACGGGCATTTTTTAAAAACATTGAGTTTTAAATCTTCGTGTTGTTCCAGGTTTTTTTGAAAATCGTAAACTTTTCCCAACAATGAGCCATCACCGCTTTTTTAATTGACTTTCAAGTCAATTTTGTAATTAGTTTCATGCATAATATAAATAAATTTGGATTTATGTATAAGAGTCTATATAATATAATCTATCCACTTTTATTGTTTAATTAGATGTAAATATAATTATTTTATATAGATAAATATTAAAATATAATTATATATTTTAAGTTTTTGTCGATTTGTATTATCTATGTTGTCCTCTTTTATAGAAGAAATAAAACATTTCTGTATATATGAACAAATGAAAATAATGTTCCGCGGAGAAATATATGGCGTTTTTATTGCTTAAATAAATTAGCCGTTAATAGAAATGTTTAAAAAATGCGGTAAAATAACTTTAGATCAGGAACGATGGATATTGTTGGTAAAAGTATCGTTTTTTTGTAGTAATTATATCAATGTCTATTTAGTATAAATAACAGATGAAGTTGTCCCTGAAGTGTTGTCAGATGCCTTTAAGCTGGTTTTATTGCTTATAATGTAATATCAATCGTTTTGATCCAACATCCTATAGTGCTTGAGGGACATCTTCATTGATTGTTTTTAATATCCCATTATTATTCGGATATTAAACTTTTGATGTTTTATTTTACTTTTTAATTTGTGTGTAGCCTGTCTAAATTTTAAGTGAATAATAATTGTACAAGTAGCATTCTTATATCCATCAATTAAGTCTTATTATAAATATTTTATTCTTGAAAAGGTGGCAAGCCTCGTGTAAAATAATCACATGCTTTTTTGATTCAAGTTGTATAATAAATATTTGCTTACAAATATAGTTAAATATTTATATGCAGATACTAAAAATGTAATAATTATGCCATATTCAGTATGTTAGATATGAATCATTGGGGCGTGGATTATTTTTTTAAACAGCCTAAATTAAGCTTAATTGTTAGTGTGTCAATATATTATAGATACTAAATAAGTATTAATGATAAATGCCAGTATATTTATCCGAAAAGATAATCATTGTGAAAAAATGATATATGACTCTAATAAATTTTATATACCCGTTCCCAGACGAGTATAGTTGCAGGCAAAAATTCAAAGATTATCGTTGTCAGGGAGTAGTAGTTTGTCCTAAATGCAGATGTAATGATATAACATTATTCATGATAATACGAATCGATTAATATAAACTTGATACCTTTTTTAGAAAAAAATAAAATTATTGCTCATCTCAGATGCAAAACCGGAAGGGTGGTTAAATAGAAAAAGCCTTCTCCTAGAGCCTTATTGGAAATTTAATTATAAATGCTACTTGTACAATTATTATTCACTTAAAGAAAGAAGGCTTTATTTTGACAAAGATATAAAAAATGAAATGCTTTTTAAAATAAATAAGATGATAAGGCTGTTAAAATATTAACACACACAATAGCAATGTATTGCGTGTTACTTTTCTATAACAATACACCTGAGATTTTCGTTGTGTTAATATAATCTATATAATAATAAGAAGCCTCTGATATCACATCGGAGGCTTCTCTGGTGTTAATCTAAAAATGATATGGAGACAAAAGTGTTATTAATTTTCGATATATTCCTTTTCATTTGGAGCCGTCATCAGGGAATAAATTATATTTACCCATGTAATAATATATGAAACTACCATCATTGTTGTCATAGCTATTTCTCCTCCTCTTTATTATCGGAATTAAACTGGAAAGAAAGGACACACGAGTTGCCACTGTCATCGAAGAAGTAGATATCTATCGTCTGCTGTTCATCGGAACGAGATGTGTAGTAAAAGCTGAATGACTCTTTGGTCAAATCGTAATAGTCATTCGGCAGGAATGGCTCGCTACCACCCATCCGCAGCTCGCCCTCTCCGTCACTTTGGAAATACCGAAATCGGTATGCCGTATTGGTATAATAGCCACTTCGTTCTAACTGACAGCGAATTTCTATTGTTTCTCCGACTTTCAGTTTTTTTGGCACAGGCAAGTAAGTAACCTCGAATTCATAACTTTGGCGAATATCAATATTGTCGCTACAGGCACACGCTATTGCGGCTAGCAATAGCGTAAAGATGATGTAAGATGCACATTTTTTCATTTTATTCATTTTTAATTGTTGTTATATTGTATGTTGAGCTTTCCTTAGAAGGCTCCTTAGTTTATAATTATCTTGATTCCGATTCCCACCTGTGTATGAAACTTATTAACCTGAGAGCCGAAGAGTATACGCTCCCTGGCATTGATGAGCAGGGCGAACCTGTCGGACAGGAATGTTTCAATCTCGAAAGACACCGCTCCGCCATACAGGAAGTTATCCTCTGATGTAATCGTTGCCCCATCGAATAATAACTCCTTGCCCCAATTAATCGTTTCGTAGCCTCCGACAGCTGATAACCCGACCGAGAAGAATAAGGTTTTACTCCTGTCCGACAGAAAGTTCAGGTAGTAACCGCCTTCTGCTGTTATCTGGGACAGAGGAATAAACTTATCCTTATACTCATAGTTTTTTTGCAGGTATTCCCCGCCGAATCCCCACCGATTTCCGTTTTTGGTATAGGCAGATAAGGCGATGCCGCCGTAAAACGCCTGCCCGTCTTTCTTCTCCACTGCAAAGCCATCCACAAAGCCACCTGTCAGCTGAATACCTTTTTGCCCCGGTAAGTAACGTTGAGCATGAGCCTGCCCGATTAGGGCAAGGCTCAGAATTATAAGTAATGTGATACGCTTCATCTTATTTGACTTTTAGTTCGTTAATTTCTTCGGCTCTCAATAAATCCTCATTCTCAATTACAAAAGATTGGTTTCGGCCTCCGTTTTTCTCAAAAAGCTCGACTACTAACTGCTTGTCGTTGGGTATGGTAATTTTATCGATTGTGAACACGGTGCGTTCAGTTTTATTACCCCCGACAGACGAAACTAAATTATAAGCCCGAAGCGGATAGATAACTGTTTCCTGAATGGCTGTTTGCTTCATTACTTTCTTGTCTACTATTTTCATGCGTACAAAGTCTACATCGAAGGGTACATTAGATGCGTTTTTGATGGAAGTATGCAGGTACAGGAGGTTATTATGCGAATAGATGCCTTTGAGCAGGTATTGGATGCCGAATCGTTTGGAACCGATATGTTTAACTATCCGCTTGTCGGTATTGTAGACAGCACGGTTTATCAGGTAGACGATGCGGGGCGATTCGCTGCCCAACTCCTTCAGGTAGATGTCCATACTGTTATTGGGCTTATTGACAGAAACACCGTCGTGCATAAAATCCTTCATCTCGATATTGAGCTTTTCCGGCTCATCGGCAAATTTTACATTGAAAGTGTAATAGCTACCCTCTTCGGTAATGACCGCCATATTGGTTTCCGTTTCAAAATTGCGGACAGCCGCTTTTACCCGTAAGATATTTTCCGAACTTCCTGCTTTGCCCGCAATGATATTATTCGAACCTAAATCCACATAACGGATAGCTGCCGGAAAGATGATATGCACGGTCTTCTCGAAAGTAACTTCCAACCCGTATGGCGGTATCATGCGGTCGAATGTGATTTTCTTGGTCAGCCCTTCGTAGTAATCTCCAAAAGAGGGTTTGAGCACTTGTTGCAGGTCTTCCTGCATATCCTCCGGTGTTTGATTGATAACCGGAATAGTATCTGTCTGGGCATTGGCTGCGACAGTTATTGCCGCCAGTATTATTAATACAATATATTTTCTCATTATTTTTTGATTTAAATTGTTCATTTTTAATTTTTGTTTTCCATTCTTTAAATTGGTACATCGGCATATTCCCAAATTAGCTAATTAGCTTTCGGCATCAGCATTACCCTATATCCCGATTTGAGTGTAACCTTTACCTGCCGTATTTTTTTCTGCATATAAGCCGATAAGCCCTGTATCGCCCCTTTGGTCAGATCGGAGGTCAATTGTGCCCCTGTACTCTCGGTCATGGTAAAACTCGTGCCGACACTGCTTCCCATATTGGCCATGATTTCTTTGGCGGCGTTCATTTCCAATGAGCCGGGAATGTAGATTCCACGTTGTCCGTCCGAATCATAGACCATCATTTCCACAGGGATAATTGTCCCCTCGTACTCGATAGAGGAAATCTGAATCTCCATTCGTTCTCCCTGCACTTTGGCAAGGCCTGTTACAATGGTGTTTTCGGGGATAAGAGTAGTTCCTGCCATGAGTGGCTCTGTCAAGCGCAGACGGGTGGTCTGTCCGTCTACGACAGTCTGGTCATCGTGAACGATCGCGGCAATCGTATTTTTCTCCGATACCCCGACTGTCCCGCCCACCGTATTAAAGCTGATGTTTCTCGGCTGATCATACATTTGGTAATACTCATCGTTGCTGATGGGCTGTGCCAATGCAGATACCGTTTGGTTTCGGATCTGTCGTATCGGTGTGATTTTTGTTTTGTTGTTATTACTGCTATTTTTAACCGTACCGTTCGCTATTCTTTTGCTCAGGCTTTGGTTACCGTTGTCCTGCTGAACCTGCGGCATATATTTGGCTGCCATCTGGTAGGACTTTTCCATCAGTTCCAACTGTTCATCCATCGCCGACTGTTTATTGTCCTTTTCTTTCATTTTGGCTTCCAGTTCCTCCAGCCGTTTCTTCATCTCTTCCTTTTCGGGATCGGATTTCGGCTGTTCATAGAAAGTACCCAGTGTGCGATTGATGTCCCGATAGGCGGAAACTGAACTGTTAATAGGCTCCTGCTGTTTCACTTCCTGCTGGAATTGTTGCTGTTCTTCCTCGACAGCAATATTGACTTGCCTGTCTTTAGCCTCATTGCCCAATTCATCCATATAGCCTTGCAGGGACTGCATCCTGTCTTTTTGTTTATTCTGCATTTGTTCCTGTTCGTAGGCATCTTTCTTGTTACTGATGAGACCTCCTCCATCCGGGTCGGGGATATCGGCATTAAAGCCCGTTCCTTGCTTTTCTTTGGCCTTATCCGTTTCTGACGGGGCAAATATTAGCCACATACATGCTGCAAAGACAAGTGCCATCGATGCGAAGACCGCATATTTTTTAAGCTTTTGTTTTTGCTCCGTACTTATTCTTGTTTTCCCATTCATATTCCTTAAAATTTTGTTTGTTACTGTTTATACTATCAATGGAATCTTTCCGGATTCTCTGTTTATGCAGGTCGAAGAGCTTGTCGGGGATGGGAGAATCAATAAAGTCATGGCTTTTTATTCTATCCCGTTTTAGTTCAGGCTTTTTGATATGCTCTATATCGGGGTTGTTTTTCCTTTCACTCCCTTTTCCCCAGTTATATATGGTCGAAAAAGTAAAGTAGAGGTTGCCTGCGGTTAATATCAGAAGCATAATTAGTATTATTGTTATCCGCTTATCGGGAGTCAGTTCTCCACAGAAACCTTTGAGCCTGTCTTCCAACCAGTATCTGATTTCCTTTAATCGTTCTTTCATAAGCATTTCTTTAACTGGTAAGGACACGTATATCCTTGTTTTCCACAACTTCAAAATTTTCGATAATAAAGCCATGAGGGTTATTATCCGATCTGACAGCATTTAAGAGCCGGCAATGTGTAATCAGCGAACGTTCGGTTACGTTACTTTCCCTAATAATAAATTGCTTGGCATAAGTAGATACATCGTAAGGATATGTATTTAAGTTACATACTACACTGTCAATTCGTAAATTTTGGTTGATGTTTCCGGAAATTATGCGATTATAATATCCCTTTTCTGACAAGTCCTTGTAATAATTGAAGGTCGACTTATCAGACAAGAGTAATGCTCTACTGATATTACCTTCGATGGCATTTTTGTCGGGAGAGAGCGTAAAGAAGAGTTCATGGAAACGTCTGATATGTTCCCTTGCTTCCACGGGTCTGTTTTGTGACAGATCTTGCGAAAGTGCGAGTATCAGCGATTTTCCGTTATCCAGTACATAAATCTTCTGGCGTTGTTTTTCGGCAAAGTCGTATGCACTGTATACCGAGTATCCGGTAATAGTTGCGCACAAACATAAAAACACAATGCTGAAAATACGGAGTTGCCGGAAACTGGTTTCAATATTCAATAATGATTTAAATTGCATTTTCGATTTTTTTAAAAGTTAATGACTAAGATTTTAGGAAGAAGGTCCGTTACTGGCATTACCATCATTACTGTTACTGCTTCTTCCACCGCTCCGCATCATGGACCTAGTGCCTTGCATTAGTTTACCTCCTACCACTTTCCCTCCGGCGACAACCCCTCCGGATACATTTCCTGCGGCAGCACCTGCGACCCCTCCGGCAATAGCACCCGCTTTAACGGCCGAACTGTTGATGCCTTTAGATAAAGCTCCACCGCCACCGGCCTGTACAATCCAACCTGCGACAGTAGGGATAGTGAAATATCCGATAATGCCTATGATCATAAAAATGATAAATACAGCATCGGAAGAGTCAAGTGAGAAATCCGGGTCAATTCTCATACGCTCAATATCCGCCTGTAACATCAATGATTGTATACGTGCCAGAATGCTGCTGAACAGGTCTGAAACAGGCAGCCAGAGGTATACTGATATATAGCGCATCAGCCATCCGGTCAGGGAAGACTGGAATCCGTCCCATACGGCAAAAGCAAAAGCGATAGGCCCCAGTATGGAAAGTACTATAAGAAAGAAGGTACGCACCACGTCGATTACTAAAGCGGCAGCTTGAAACAGCAGTTCCAACAAATCTCTGAGTGCCCGTTGCAGCCATTTTTTGAAATTGTATGCAGCCCTGTCCATATGCAATCCTACCTTGGCTCCAACATCGGTAACGCCCAATTCACTCAATTTAGCTTCAAGAGCAGCATCATCGACTAAGTATGCCGTTTCCGGGCTTCTCATTTTTATTTCATATTCAAGCTGGTCTCTTTGGCGAGCATACTCTTCCATATCCATTGTCTGGTTTTCCATCATACTGTGGGTCCCTTGCACAATCGGGCTCATGACACTGTTGATAGTTCCGATTACGATAGTAGGGAAGAACATGATACACAAGCCGATTGCGAACGGTCGTAATAAAGGGAATACGTCAATAGGTTCAGCCCTTGCAAGTGACTGCCAAACGCGATATGCGACATAAAACAGTGCCCCCAATCCGGCTATTCCTTTAGCAACCCCTACCATGTCGCCACACAAGGGCATCATATCGTTATAAAGCTGTCTGAGCAGTTGATGTAAATTATCAAAATCCATAGTTTATAATTATTTAGTGTGATAATATGCCAGTGTGCCAATGAAGTGTTCTTTCTTGTAACCGAATTGACACACCGGCACATTGATTTACCAATAGCGTTCGTTCGGTTTTCCGTACAAGGAAAGGATTCGCTCGGTTTCCCCCTTCTTCTTTGCCCGGAGATAGGATACACCAATATTCTTGTTGGTGTAATACCGAACAAGATTTTTGTAATTAAGGGCAGTTCTGTAGCATTCATCAACCACATCCAACCTTTCCTTGTCATTCAGGGAGAGAGTAGTGATATTCACCACTGTTTTTAGCTGATCAAGGACAATCCCGCTTTCTTCCAGCAGGATGACATAACCTCCTGCAATGGCGTTCAATTCTTCGATACTGAAATTCGGATCGGACAGCATTTTTTGAAAGTTATTCACATAGATATCCGAAATATCACCTATTAATAATATGGTTTTCTGCACTTTACGGGCATCCTTTACTAGGTTGTTGACCGATTTCAGAGCGTCATAATATTTTTTACCCTGCTCATATATTTTGACAGTTTCCTGAAAAGACTTTACCATATTCTGAGCTGTAGTCGATGTCTGTACAATCTCTTTGCTGGTATTGACAATGCTTTGGGTGAAATTACTTGGGTCCCAGACCGTCCATTGAGCATTAATATTTGTTGTAAGGAGCATAAAGCTCATGCACAACATGAAAATTTTTGCTTTCATATCGTTAAAATTTTAAGTAAATAAATCTGATTAAAAGAGTTGTTTAATTGTGATTATAAATCGAGAGGAATACCCGGATACAGGGGAGCATCCGTAACCGTTCTAAGCAGGGATAACTTTCCACAAATACTAAGTTCATGGCTATCTGCCTCATATTCCATGAATATGACATGGCCATCTAATACAAAGTACATCATATCCTTATATAGTTCAATAGGATATGTTACAATAAAATCTTCCGGCAGACGTTCCAGATCAGATATTTCAACATAATAGTTATCGCTGTACTTCTCTTTTTTAATAATGATACATATATCCAATTTTTGACTATGCCATTTCCCGCATATCTTGTCTAATAAGATTGTTGTATCAGGAGTGTACTGCTTTGCATTTTCAGGGATCTTGCTTGCTAAGGATGAATATAACGAAAGAAGCTCTTTAATTACATCATTCTGCCTGTCTATGAGATTCAATAAATCTTTCATTGAAACTTTCTTTTTTTTAAATCCGAACATATTGTTTTCTTTTTTAGAATTAGTATTAACGGGATATAGTTCCCGGGGTTTACTGTTTACTTCGTTTGCTATCCACTAATTGTTTTATAGCTAATTCCAGATTACCGTCTAGTTTTTCTGCCAGACGGAATACTTCGAGTTTTTCGGTTTCTTCAGTCGTAAATGCATAATATTCTTCCGGACTTACTTCCGTCGCATATACGGCGGATTGTACCCCTCCGAGTCCGATCCACACCTCTTTGTATTTCCGGTTTGGGTTGTTCGCCATATTAATGGAGAGAATCTGAGCTCTTTCCTTATCTGTCAGTCCCAGCATCGCCTGTATTGAATCGAACTTATTCATGTATTTACGCTGATCTAAGAGAATTTTACAGTCCGAGTTGTTTATAATGGCATCCTTAACTACCGGAGACGAGATAATGTCATCCACTTCCTGAGTAACCACGACAGCTTCGCCGAAGAATTTGCGGACGGTTTTAAATAAATACTTTATATAATCCGCCATTCCTTCTTTAGCTATAGCCTTCCATGCCTCTTCAATTAATATGACTTTACGGGTACCCTTTAACCGCCTCATTTTATTGATAAAAGTTTCCATAATGATGATGGTAACTATCGGGAAAAGGATTTTGTGATGTAGGCTAAGCACCCGGCGCCGTATCATATTACTATGGTCGGTTTCCAAGCACTCGCCTCCGAACCGGACGTACACCTTCCAGCGTATCCGGCT
>NZ_JARXWN010000031.1 GCF_029892965.1 Dysgonomonas sp. PF1-14
CCCGTTTTTTTTGGGGGGGGAGAATTTGAAAGAATTTATATGATAAATATTCAACCGTGTAGTTGGAGCTTACACAAAGTTATGGACAGTCCCATCTATTAAGCCTATATTAATTTAACATATTTTCGCTATTGAATTAACAGATACTATTTTACATCCCAATATGTATAGTCAATCAGCTTCACATCCCAGAAATGGCAGAAATCTATATAATAAGTTTTGTCTGCCCTAAGGTATTTTCGGATACGGTTCAAATGCTTCTCTGTATCTCTATGTTTGGCATGGCTATACATATCTTTTCTGGACTGTCGGTATTGCTTTATAATCATCCGAATATAGTTTCTCAAAGAATTATCTGTGCCTGCGTTTCGCCCGTCCATTAATTGAAAATAGGAAAGGCACTTGGCTATAAATACACTTTCGTTATCGGTAATTGGCAGCTGTTCTATATCGTCATATTGGTCTTGTTCAAGGAAGCGGTTGTAACATATAAAGTAGAATATCCGTTCAGCAAATTGAGCCAAAGTATCATTTGTGGCTAATGCACCTTTTGAGGTATTTTGGAGTTGTCCAAATTTATTTTTCAAGTAATTATAGTTAATATCTTCCTCTTCAAAATGGAATGCTGCATATTCTTCTATAACAACATCGTCTACTTCAAACTCCCTGTGACGCATTGACAGCCTGACATTCCATCTGCTTTTATAGTCCTCAACCCATTGTGGGTCTGAGTTACTATTCAATATCCTTCTGGCTTCATTTATTGTTATAGGTTTATGATGGTAGCACTTAGCTTTGTACTCATTAAGCAGGGTGTCTTTTATAAGTAGGGGCAGAGTGTTGTTAGTGATGGTTGCATCATCCAGACTATTTATTATTTTAATTTTTACAGACTCGGAATACTTTGGGGTAAAGAATGGGAGTAGTGCTTTCGTAAGCTCCTTTTCGTATGCTACAACTTCCTTCTCCTTATCCTTCTCTTCTGATGACTTTACAAGACTGCCAGACATCTCCTTTTGGATACGGCAATGAACATATAGATAGGGAGCTAGTTTTCTTATGTTGCTGTCATCAGAATAAAAATTCAGGAAATCTATATAGGGAAAATTTTTGTCTGCATACAAATCATCCTCACATAAATTTCCTAACATATAATCGAAACAACAAAAATAAAGTGCTGTTATATACTCTTCTTGGAAAGTATCTTTGCTTAGTGGTAGCTGTTCAATCTGGACGGTGTTTGAGGTCATTGCTGTAACTGTTCTATTAACTTGGTTCGTTCCTCTGATGTTAATTTACCAATCAAAGATAATATTTCTTCTTGAGGTGCTTTCTTGTCTTCAAATATAGTTTCTAATGCTTGGTCGTAAACTGATGTTTCAAACTCTCCCATATATCTATCTGTGGTATCACTGCGCTCATGGGCGAGTATGCCCTGAACAACAGCGTTGTCAATATTCTTGTCTTTGGCAATTCTGGCAAATGTATGTCTTGCGATATGAAATGAAACTGTTTTGGTAATCCCAGCCTCCTTCGCTACCTGTTTGAGATACTTGTTAATGTAGGAAGTCTTCTTCTCTACATCAGCAAGCAAAGTCCGCCTAAGTTCTGGAAGCATCGTGTCTGCATCCGTTGCTTTTGCATAAGGTGTATCATTATCCAGCAAGGGAAATATATAGTCCATCGGCTTTGCATCTTCTCTGTAATATAAGGCAAGTATGTCTTTGGCTTTCTGTATGAGTTTTATATTTCTTATCTTATGATTCTTGTCCATCTGATATACAAGTCGTCCATCTTCTGCGATATTAGACCATCTCAACTGAATGAAGTCTCCGACCCTGACCCCTGCGCAGTAAAAGCTAAAAAGAAAATAGTTACGACTGTTCCATTTCGGAGTACCATCTGGCAAAGGAAGTTCCTCCAGTGCTTTCATTTCTGATTCATTTAATTTGGCTTTGACCGTCTTTATTCCTTTGTAAGAATATGACATAAAAGGATTCTTTTCAGGCTTTATAAGACCGTCTATCTCTATACTCCGATTTACTAATGTCCTGAAAATATTGAATACTACAGCAATAGTATTCGGATGAAGTTTCTTATCTGGATGCCGTTCATTCGTCAGTGATTTGAGATGGCTTTCAAAGCGAGCTAAGAGTGATGGCGTGAGTTCCGCAAAGGTCAAATCCCTTGTGCGACCCTGACTGTTTGATAAAAAATTCTCTAATTTATTATAGAAGCCATTGTACTTTTTGTAATTACGGTAACCGCCTTCGTCAAAAATCTCCTGCGTTCTCTTCTTTGCGTATTCAAGGAAAGAGGTACTCTTCTCTCCTGCAACCATAGTGGCTACAATCTTCTCCTTTGTAGCCATACCGCTATCCCTCAATTCCCGATATGTGGACTTCGCTTTTTCTAATTCATTTTCCAGAGATTCATTCCAGACTCTATGATTTGGTTCAGATGTGCGTATCCAGTTGCCCGCCTTTGCTTTAGGGTTAAAATCATTCTTGCTTTTTAGCTCTATAGAGGTCTTTGTACGCTTATGCTTCTTGTTCTGTGTTACCCGCAGTAAAATTACATAAGTTTTGTTTCTGGTAGGTTTATTATTTAGCTCGAAGTTAAAGGTTGTAGCCATATCTCTATCAGGTTTGATTATAAACAAAGATAGATAATTTTACTGAAACTTTACTGAAACTTTTTGTATATTTTATTACATTCAGTTACTTTTTAATATTTTCAAATTATATATAAGTAATTGGTTAATAGTATATTTAAAATGTATTAGAAAGTAATAGAATGTAAAGTTAGTAGTTCGGCTCTGGGTACTGAAGCGGAGAAAGTTGAAAAACTCTCTCCGTTTTTTGTTTTCACACCTCGTAATTCATTGGTTTGCTGATAAATTAAATCAAGTACCATATTATAAGAATTGGTTCGATATGAATTTCCATCAAAAACTACTTTTTGGGGAAACATCGAACTTAATAGCTTACATTTTACTTCAACCTTACCCTCACTTATATAGTAATCTAATCTGTTTATCAGTTCAATAGAGTATTTTAATTTTGGTTCGATATTGGAACGATTCAAGTTTTCATCTATATGCTTCTTTTTTTCGATAATAGCAATCTCCCTTTCATATCTTTCCTTCATCCTATCATAGTCCTCCTGCTTTATCTTTCCATCAAAATACATATCTTCTAATTTGTTTCGTCTTTCTTCTATTCTTATAATTTCAACATCGAAATTTTTAATCTCCATTGACTTTTCTTCATTATTTGTTCTGTTTAAATCTTTTAAGACCTCTGTGTATAACTTTAAGATTTCCTTATTTGGTTTCAAAGAAGAAACATATTTTGTAAATCCTTCGATAGCTTTTTCTGCTCTGCATCTGAAATGTTTTCCATCGACACTACAGTTATAATAATAGTACGTTCCACCATTTCCAGTACTTGGTGCACCTGTAATTGTGCCACCACATACAGGGCATTTTAAATAACTTCTCAAAAAAGCATCTGGGTGTGACTTCCTAGATAACTTAGGTGCTCCCTTCTTCTTCCCATCAAGAATTTCTTGCACTTTCCAAAAATCTTCAATCTCTTTTTCAGTTTTAAGGATAGGTTCATGTAGCCCATCTACATAATGAGCAGGAATAACTTTACGTCCATTTGCCACATCTACAAAGTCAGGAACAAAGACTTTACCTATATAGAACTGTTTCCTTAACATCTCAAAAAAAGATGTTTCAGGTATATTGTATCCATTTCGTGCAAACTGCTTTCTTATGTAACTTGGTGTTTCTACTCCCTTTGCTACTTCTGCAAATATCTGACGTATTTTTATAGCTTCTTCTTCAATTATTTCAACATATTTGTTGTAATCGTCTATTTTTACATTTCTATATCCTCTTGGCGCTTTATTTGTACATTTTCCTGCTTCTAATGAATCATGAATACCATTTTTAGTTCTCAAAGATATTTTGTTGTTTTCTGATTCTGCACTTCCTACATAAATCCCTAACATTGTTGGAAAATCTGATGAATTACTATCCAATGGATTTACAATAGAATTTACCCCAATATTTAATTTCTTTAGTTGTCGAATGTTGGTTAAAGCATATTCTAAATTTCGTGAATATCTATCCCATGTATAAAATAAAACCACATCAACATCATTTTTATTTGATTTCAGAAAAGCCATCATTTCCTTTATTTTAGGTCTTTTAGAGAACGTTTTAGCACTATAATCTTCTCTAAAAGGTTTGCCCACTATATTAATATTATTTCTTTTACAATATTCTGTTAAAGATGCTTCTTGAAAATCAAGACTTGTGCCTTTTGCCTGTTCATCACTACTCACTCTACAGTATATTACTGCATTTTTATATATATTCATCATACCTTTTAATTTTCTTTATTATTATTCTCAATCTGTAATTCAGCTAAAAAATAGAGGTAATCTCTTATTAGCTTTATTTCTTCTTCGCTATATTTATTATTCCTTTTGTTTAAAATTTTCTTACATACTTCTAAACTTACCATTCATAAAGATTTTTCCATCTTTATTTTTTCCACAATAGCAATGCTATTGATATTCTTTTCGAGAAAAAATACCAACTTACATATATTAGTAAGCTACTGGGTGACTACTATCTATGTTTGTGTTTTCACTAATATTTGCAATTATACCTTTATTATTTTTGATTCCCAAATTCTGGTGAGAAATTTTTCTGGATTTTTTTTGAGAGAGCATACACACAAGATAATGTACTCGATTTTTAGGGTTAGGTCTTTTCATTTTTTAGTCAGGTGGATACCTTGGTAGGGGGTAGGTAGGGGATACGCCCCACCTGTTAAGCAATAGCTTTCACTTTACGCAATGTATTTACACTTGTTCCTGTTATCTTTTGGATATTCCTTAATGAATAACCTTTTTTCAATAGCTTAATATCTTCTGTATACTGGCTCTTCATAGCTTCATTATCCTTTCTGTAACCAACTTTACGTCCTACACTGCCACCATTTGCCAAATGGTTCTTATAACCACTTTCTACACGTTCACGAATAGTCTTTCTCTCCATACGTGCGACTTCTGCCAATATAGTAATAAGGAATTGTGACATAGGGTTAATATCGCCGTTTGGTGATAAGGTTTCTATATTATAGTTCTGTATATGCAATGATATTTTGTTTTGATTAAGCAATTCAATGGTTTGCAAAGTCTGTAATGTATCACGACCTAAACGACTAAGTTCTGTTACTAACACTTTATCAATATTATTAGTATTAACAAACTCAATCATTTCCATTAATACAGGGCGTTCTGAGTTCTTTTTAGTACCACTTACTTGCTCTGCAAAGGCTTTTGCTATTTCAAAGTTATTTTGTCTTGCAAAGGCTGTTAAATCGTTTATTTGACGTTGGTAATCTTGTGTCCCATTTGTTGAACTTACTCTTGCGTATATTACTACTCGTTTCATTTTTGTTTGATGTTTATTTACAACTCAAAAGTAATTATATTCAATATATTTACCAAATAAAGGAGTAATTATTTTAATTATATTTACTAAATAATTATATCTTTGCATAATGAAACAAAAAGAAGCACAACAGAGGCAGGTTATCCATGTTCATATCTTAAGTACAGATGAACATTATTATTTTGGCTCAATACAAGCTGTTTACGACACTTTCAGTAAAGAACAGATAGGTATTGCAGCACAGACTTTATATAATCGAGGTTTAGATGAAAAGTATGTTAATGATAAGGCAGTAATTCGCAAAGGAATACTCATACAAAAAAGACATTCAAATAATTAGTTAAAATAAGAATTTATAATTTACTTATTTTAGCAACTGTCTGGACTAAAGCAAATTACGATAATTTTACTCTGGAATAATTTGCAGGAATTAAATAAATTGTTAATCTTTGTGATGTAATTCAATCATACATCAAAGTGTTGATTTGATTGAAGGATTTATTGAAAAAACGAAAGCGTTTAATTTATCCTATCTTCGAAAATCGCCAAATTTTAGAGACACACAGGATAATGCAACAGCGTTCACGTTCTATAAAGAGATAGGGCGTGGACTGCTGCTTGTTTGTGTGTCAGGTGTTTGGCGATACCTCGAAGATGAATGAGTTAGCAGTTCCACGCTTTCCTATTTTTGTAAACTACACATTTGGAACTATTGTGTAACATTAAACGTATTTCGTTATGAAAAAACTTTTTATACCATTGTTAATGGTATTTGTATGTGGTAGTATCTATGCACAGGATACTAAAAACTCTTTCCAAGCTAATATCTTGTATGGCTCAAAGATTAAAACAGCAGGATTTGGACTAACCTTTAATCTTACAGGAAAAAAGCACGAATTTTCTCCATCTATCAATGTTTTTCTTCCCAAAGATGATATCAAAGTGAGAGAAATCAATTTTGACTATCATCGTTTATATAGGATTGGCGACAAAGTCAAAGTATTTCCTATTGTTGGCTTTGCATTATCTGTATGGGATGGCTTTGGTGGAGAAGGAGATAGTGCCTTAGGCGACAATGATACTAAATTTGGTGCAAATCTTGGTCTTGGTGGTAGGTATTCAATTAATGAAAGATTTGATGCAGGGTTGCAGTTTAAATATAGTGCGATGTCTTCCTCAGGCTCACAGACTGTCCCTATACTCACAATAAGCTATAAATTATAAATCACAAACTTAATTCAGATATAAAATTATGAAAAAGAATAACTTCAAAAATTCAATTTATTTAGTATTAATATTAATATCAGGTTTTATTTTTTCGTCCTGTTCTGATGATGAGGAAGATAAGGATAATGATTCTCAATCTATTGAATTGGCTATAAATAACAATTCTGTTAATGTGTTTTCAGATTTAAGCACTATAACCTATCGTGTACCTAATTTAACAGGAACGAAGTCATTAACAGCTACCATATTCATTGATGAAGATAACAGCACTTTTCTATCAATACAGCTTCTTAATTTGGATTTAGATAATATAAAAGTTGGTGATGATTTGGCAAACCATAAATCTTATGAAGTAACCTTATATTACAAAAAGGAAATGTATCTTCTAAACAATTCCTTTGTTTCCAATAAAGATAAATTTAATGAATATAAAGGTCAGGTCGTTGTAACTGAATATGACAAATCAAAACAGAATATAAAATTAGAATTTAAAAATATCACTTTACCCCTAAACAAAAATATGTATCCTGATTATAATTATCTGATGAAAGTTAAAGGATATATTAAATGCAATATTGAAACTGAATAATCAATCTAACCTTTTAAATTAAATTCATACAAACTAAAATGTATCAATAAGTCTATTTATAGATTATATTGATACATTTTTATTTTCACACAAAATACATATTTTATACACAGGATAATCTTTATGGAGCGATAAACGCCAAATTAAACGTAAATAGTACGTTTGGAGCATATAAATATACATTTATACGTGTCAAATACCCTGTAATATGATACCTATTCGCTTAGTTTTTGTCTTATTTCTGTCAATATTCCACTGTAATTATATAACTGCTCGTTTCGTTGTTGAATAAGAGTTTTAATCTTCTTCATTCGTTCTGATAAGCCATTGCGAGAATTAGAACTATATATATGTTGGTCTTTCATTTCCTGTTCAATTTTCTTAATATCTCCATTATGTTTTTCAATAATAACATTCATAGCGTAGGTCTCATAATTGGTTATGTATTGTTTATTATTAATATCTCTTTCTCCAAAAATCTTATTGAATTGAGTGTGTAATGGGTTTTCCATTGATTTGAATATTTTACTTATATGGGTAGTATCTATATTCAGGGCATTACATATTTTATTTGGAGTCTCTAACTCCATTTCAAAACGTGTAACACCATCAAAATAATTTATTACGTCGTTTGGATTATTAAGGATTGAAAGGAAATCTTCATTCTTTATTATTTCCTTTTCTTTATCATATATAACAATAGATTCTTTGCAGGTTTTTGTTTTTACATCTTTATTAAAACGTATTCCCCCATTTCTATAACGTTCCCATTTGAAACGTCTGTAATTATTTACACATGAATTAAGGCTATTCAGTACATTGTCATTCAATTCATATTTTATATCATTGGTAACATGAACTTTTGAAAAATGACAATCACTTGCAATAGAATCAACATCGAGAGTACAAATACTAAGCTGATTGATATTCTTTAAACATTGCCTAAATGTATCTTTTGTTATAAGTTTAGGATAATCATCTAATAATATCTTAGATGAAAATTCTAATGTTAAGGTTTGGGAATTATCATTAATACCAATATATAAATTATATGGTATCAACTTATCATCCTTAGAGTTATAAGATATATTTATTAAATCTCCTTTTGTATTATATCTTGAATTAAACTTAATAAAAGTATTTATTAAGTATTCTTTATTGGTTCTAATTTTTACTGTATCAAATTTTAAATGTTTATTTTCATAACTACTCATTTTTAATTAATAATTAAACTTCTTATTTTTCAATCAGACTATATAATTTGAATTAACTATGTAGCCTGAAGGATACATTTTCCCCTTCTTGATAGAGAAAATGAAACTTTATCTATTAAAATATAAAGTATAAATATTAATAGTAAATAGTTAGTTGAAAAAATTTAATCTAAAAAAAAGAAAGTTGCTGTTCAGCAACTTTCAAATATATAGTTTATTAAAATTTATGTGTTGTTACACGTGATTGCACGCACTTATAAATATAATTACTCAATTTCATCAATTTCCAATAAATACAAAATAGACTTCTCTTTTGAACTAATATTATTCTGTTCAATTATTTCTTCGCAAGTTATTTTATATTTTGTTTCAGCAAGAACAACTCCTGATAATAGTTTAGGCATATTAGTGATACCTTTCACTTCATCTCCATCAATCGTTTTTAAAGTCCATTTACCTGAGTCTAAATATGAGCCAACCATATAACCTTCATATACCTTTATTTCTCTTTCTAATTCAGATGATTCAATTAATATTTCATACATTTTTTCCAACACAGGAATTGATACTTTATTTTTTAATACCTGAGCTTCTGAGATTGAAGATACCCATTTGTATTTTACAGAAATTTTATTTTGTATAAGTTCCTTAATGAAATTTTTGTAACTACTGATAGTATGTCCTTTTAAGGGTTCAATGGCTTTTCTTAATTCTTCTTCAGTTGAACTTTTTAACAGATTATCCAATGTCTTTAAGGTCTTATCTATTCGAGATGAACCAAATAAATCCAAATTAGATTCTGCATACATATGAACATTAAATGATGCAGCAGAATAGCTAAATACATTTAGTTTAAAATCATTATCGTTTTTTGTACCATCAATCTTTTTAAAACAATTAGATACCATTGCTTGATATTGAGTAGTAAGAACTGCTAATGTATTTACAGATATGCTATGAGAATTAATAGCATCAACAAATCCCAAATGTATTACAGGGTGATTATGTTCTATTGCTTCTTGTATTATAGAGACATCTTCTTGTTCATCAGAATAGAAATAACCTTGTTCAGGCAACATATCTTCTGAAAGAGCTTTCGTGGGGAATTGTTCGAGCAGAAAAATATTGTCATTATATGATACTTTATAGTATTCGTTTTCAAATTCAGGATGTATATATAACTCTCTTAAATCTAATTTACCTGAAATGAATAAACTTAACTTTTCTAATGAAATAGCGATTGAGATATAATTATAGGTATCTGAATCATCAAATAAAAGACATAAGTACCTTGTCCCAATTTTATCTCTTCCTATAAATAATTGGGGAACATCATAATATTCAAGAATTCTTTCTATGTTGATATACTTATTCATCCTTATACAAACAAGCACTATTAATATTAAAATCTTTCGAACGCCACCATGAATAATGAGAAGTACTAAGAGTTTTCAATAATAGACCATCATTCTTTCTTAGTGTTACTTTTGCGATTTTTTTATTTCTAAATTTGGGAAACTTTAATAAATTATTTGCATCCTGTAAATTTTTAAACACAGAAACAGCTCTTGTAATACATTCTGTTATTTCTTTACCTTTAAAAACTTTATCTTTTCCATAAACCTCTCTTTGGGATAAAAAGTCAGAAACATCTACATCATCTCCATTAATTACACGAAAGAACATTTCATTGTTAGGTTCTAACGCATTTTCTGGTGGACATTGTTCTGGTAGTTCTTCAAACCATTCCATAGATAATATAACATCTTTGAAGTTTATAACGTTCAAAGATAATTATTTGAGGTATAGATAAAAATTTATTTTCTCAATAAATTTAGATAACACTAAGATTCATGGTTTTGGAATCCACTCTCTTAATTCATAAATTAAGTCTAAATCTTCAAGAAATTGGTTCGAGAATAGAACGTTTAAGGGTACTAGAATAAGAGAGTTAAGGGCTGTAATTCAGTGGATTGCAGCCTTTTCTTTTTTGACTGCATAAGTATTGCATAACTTTTCTCAATTTCAGTATTCCGAAGAACCATTCTACTGATAATTAACATATAAAGATACAAATATATTTCTATCCTCATACTGTTAGACTCGATTTCTGTTGCCCCTTTTAGGGGAAAACATTCTCTCACATTCTAATATTTTCCCTTAAAAAGAACACTACTGCCGTTGTAACTTTGTATTATATTAATTTTAAAAATTGATTTCATATGAACAACAATCTTATGGCAGTGGTGTCAAATGATTTTTTGGAACAGCTAAAAGGTACGCTGGAGAAAGTGGAGAGATGTCTCAAGGAGGAAACAAAAGATTCTCCTATGTGGATGTGGGTAAAGTCGGAAGACGCTAGACAAATGTTTGGTGTGTCTCGTAAAACATGGCAGACGTGGAGGGATAGGAAGTACATTCCGTACTCTCAGTTCGGACAGAAAATTTATTTTCATCTGGATGACTTGAATAGTTTTATGGTAGAACATAAAATTCAAACTAACTAACTGCATTGTAAGTATTGGGGCTTTCAGTAGCCCCATATTATATTTATTATGATAGATGGTTTAAGTTTGCTTATTCGACATCCAGAAGATGTAGAGAGGATTAGACGAAATAAGAACCTGCATTTTGAAGCTAAGAAAAGTTATCACAGTGCTATGTATAAGGGCTTAGAAATTAAACTTAGAGCTAATTCATGTTGGATAAATGGTTCTTTACATAAGTTCAAGAATAGCGGAGAACACAATGCGGATGACTTCTTTTATTCAGATTTAGAAAATGTATTAATGGATATGTGTGATGAGATAGGTATTAATCCAAATTATGCCGAGATAAAGAATATAGAGATAGGGGTAAATTTAAAACTATCATACGACCCCATTTGTTTTATAGATTCAATAATAAAAAGAGAAACCTGTTATCCAGAATTAACAAACATTGGGGACGAAATTAAGTATTCTCAATATTCAATAAAAATATACTCCAAGTCGAGACAAGATAAAAGATATAAAGACGACAATATATTAAGGATAGAAACTCGATTTAAGAAAATGGTTAAAGCAAGAAAAGTAGTTGGGGAAATACAATATCTTGAAGATTTACTTGAACCTTACTTCTGGTTTCATTCGGGACGTTATCTTAACTCTCTTTTAAAAGATATAGATATTATAGACATACGGAAGTTATTGAAAGAAGATATTTCTACGGAAGATAAAATTGAAGTGTGATCATGGATACATTTAAGTAGATGGGAACGGTGTAGCACAAATCGTCAGCGGATGAAAGCAAAGGCTTACAAAATATCGGAGACCCACTCCCTGACCGACATAAAGGATGATATTCAACGAATGATTGAGTGTAAAGTTGATGAGCTGCTGGACCATCCCAAGATACAGCAATACAAACAACGAGTTGAAGCAGCAAGAGAAAAAATGTTACAGACTTACATATAGATAAAGTGTTAGTATGTAACATATATCCTAGTATTAGTATAGAGAAGAGAGGACAGTCCCCCTGACATCAAAAACACGATTCCAAACATAGAGATGTAACCCAGACAGAGCATATAAAAGACTTTATAATCTGACTATCGGGGTATGGGAAAAAGCATCTATAGGGAGGGGAGTTTTCCAGAGGTGGTAACACTCATAAGACATATGTACATTTTTTGAAAAAATAGTCAAAAAAAGCACCTGTTTTATACCTGTTAGAGTAAAATAATAAGAACATAGAATCTGTGTGAAAATGAAGCGTGTTGCGATATATAGAGAATCCCTAGGAGCTGGGTTGAGAGATTTATACTGTATTTTACCCTAAAATATGACCTCCCACATATAAAATATATAATTTTTTTCAGAATTTTTTATTTTGGGGGTCACAAGGAGGTAAAATTCGCTTTCTAACGACTAATTTTAAATAAATATTAATATTTCTAAAACAATAATTAACTTTATTTAAGCATTCGAGGTGTTTGTTGGTCGATTTAAGTCACTTTTCACCTTGAAATAACAAAATGCTTGCACGAAATAAAATAAGGGCTTAAATCGCTTTATTTTAAGTCGGATGTATCCTGTAGGCTTATCATATCGGGTCAGGGTGGTATCTGAGACCTACCGACCCGCTAACGGCGACTATGTACCTCCCCCCCTGATAACCGAATACAAGCCGATAAGAGCCTTTTTATTTATTCAGTATCATGTTATTGTAAGTGTCGGAATAGTTGTATATTTGCAATATCAGGCGGTCAAGGTGTTGGTCTGTCTGGTACTTATTAAAATAAATGAAGTCACTGCTGTCCCATTAAAATCGCAAATATCTCTTTAATTTATTTGATAATTAGTTAGTTACAGGTATTTTTCGAGCGCGACGATTTCAATTTAT
>NZ_JARXWN010000032.1 GCF_029892965.1 Dysgonomonas sp. PF1-14
CGCTGTTGTTCCTTAAATGTTTTCAATATATTTTCTATCGCCTGCAACCATTCCTCATCGAATACGCTTGCATCGCCGGTTGTCTTCCAGTAATGGTATGCCAGACGGATAGGGTAACACAAGGAGTCTATCTCCCATTTGCGTTCATGCAGTTCGAGTTTCATGTCCGTAAGGTCGGACTGCCACTGATGATCGGGATTGGGATCGTACGGGTCGAGGAAGGCATTGGCATAGGGGTCGATGATGATGCACTTGAACTGGCGGCGGATAACGCCTGCGAGCATTGCTCTCAGCTCGGGATCGTTGTTTGCCAGTTGTACGTAAGGCCATACCTGGGCACCGGAGTCGCGAAGCCACATGGCGTGGATATCGCCGGTGTAGACGATGGTATCATCCTTGCCATTGTTCTTGCGGTGGCGAACGGTCGTATCTAATGTATTGGGGAAGCAGTTCTCGAACATCCAGGCTAACTTGGGATTGACTAGCAGCTTCTTCACGCGGACAATCTCATTTTCCACTGCTTTCGATGTGAATAAACGCTTCGATAGATCGGGACGATTAGTTGTATAATCAACAGGGGTTACGATAGTGTTGTCTTGGAGGGGAGTTACCTTATACGATAATAAATTAATCGTAGAGGCGTTTACTGCTCCGAGACTCAGACTCAAAAAACATACAGCAAAAGCTCTTCTCATGTATTTTTTTCTATTTTCCATATAAATAAAAAGAATATTTTTACTTCATTATATATAGATCTGTTGATATCAACGATACAGACAAACTCTACTTATTGAAGCGAGTCAGAAGAAGTGCTCCTGACTCGCCCAATCAGCAGATAATACCTGTATTTAATTAAAGCCTAAAAAAACCAATTTATCTGCATCAACAAATATAGTCTCAGATATTTTTGTAATACCCGTTTTATTTCTGATAATACACATTCATTTCTGCTAAACTCAAATAGCGTCCCGAACGTGAACTCACAAAATCGAGTTTAATATAACGTGCTTCTTTTTCTTCAGCAGGATAGAAGTCCAACACGCTTTCTCCTCCGGTAGTAGCCACCACTTCTACCGAGCCTATAAGTTCGAAAGATGAATCGTCGTAGCTGATATTATCAGTATTCGACTTGCTGATGTAAATATCTACACCTTTTGCTTCTCTATAAGAACCTTGAACTAATCCTATTTTATCGAATTTATTTATCTTCTTCATATCTATTATCACCCAGCAAGGCACTTTCAAGCCTGCCCCACTCCATGGGTTTGACCAGAAATTGCTGTTATTGCCATCAATCAGCATGCTTGGAGGATAATACGCATGAGAATATTCTGCAACGGCCGACCAACCAGATTTATTTAACAATGGCAATACTTCTACTTCTATCTTTTCTGAAACGATGTTAGTGCCATCAGTTGATTTAGCCGCTATTTTTGTAATCCCTTTTTTCACAGCTACCAGCTTTCCTTCCGAATTGACAGATACAATAGACGGATCATCCGATATATAAGCCAACTTCTTAAGCGTTGCTGAAGAAGGTGTTACAACAAAATAGCTTTCAGGATCAAACACCTGTTCGGGACTAAGTTCGATGCGACTACCCGAAGTCTTGACTGCAATTTCTTCTACATACTCCAGTACAGCCAATACATACGTTTTTTTTGTCCACTCCGCACCGTTTTGTGCAGTTACAAGAAGTGAAGCGATACCACCTTTATCGGCTGTGGAAATAACCCCGTCTTTTGTCACAGAAAATACATTTGCATCAGAACTGTAAAACCATACGCGCTGATTAGCCGGCCGTGTTTCCACTGTTACCTTAAGAGATTCCCCTTTATCAATAAATACAGTATCGTTGACAGCCTCTTTTATTATTATATCTTCTGCGTTTCCAATCTGCTGATCATCGTCATCGGAACAACTGACACATAAAATAAAAGGCACGATGGCAAACAAGAGTATTTTATATAGTGTTTTCATATTTAATAAACATTTTGATTTGTAAAGATTTATCGAATCCGGTGCAGGTATTATCTGCACCAGACATTTAAATTATAATCTTAGATTAAGGACATCTTACTCCTTCTACCCATGTGATATTTCTATTCCCTACCGCATCATAACCATGGCCGGTATAGTCTACTACAATATTCTTAGTAGCATCGTCTTTCCATGAATTGAACTTCCAATATGCCAACAAATCAGGAGCATCTGCCGATACAGCGCATATGTTATTAGCAATCTCGGCTTCGGTAAGAGCACGTGTCCACAGTCGGGCTTCACTTATATAGCCTTTCAGGGTACGCCCGGTAGAGTTACTTGTAGTCCCTATAAAGAAAGTACGGTCAGGAGATATACCCAGTAGGTTTATCGGTCCACGAGGCGCATCAACATAGGCATTCAGGCTTCCGTCCAGATAGAGGCATATTCTTGCGCCATCGTAAGTTACGGCTACATGCACCCACTCGTTCAAGCCTATATTCCTTGTACTGGAAACCGGATATCCTCCACCTGCCAACTGAATGATATCCTTAGGGATGGTAACATCTCCCAGACGTATTAAGAAATGCTCTTCGAGTCCCATGACGGTACTGATATATGGGCTGCCATTCTGATAATCAAACAGGTTTATCCTGGCTTCCATCGTCACTTGCGGTACAGCTGATAAATCCCGGCTCGGATCACTTTCGAAGTTTACTCTAAAATAAGTACCATTTAATGTAGCGGCTTTTGTAATGATTGTTTTATTTATCACAACATACATCACTTTGGATGATTCCAAGATTGGCATATCCCCCTCTTTCACATCCGTAATTTCGATAGGAAGGCAAAAAGTATCTTCATCCCTAAAATCATCTATGGAAGTTATATTCAAATAGAAAGGTTCGGTAGCATACTTCCCTGACTCGATAGTAACACTGCTAATATCGAAAGAATAGGCATTTTTAGGTAAAAGTATATAGTTTGTACCATTCACTTCATTGTATTGATCGACCAGTGATTCGTTCACTTTGATACCAACCTTTACATCTCCGCTTACTTTAGCTGAAGAGCGAACGCTCAGTCCTATAGGAGTAGGTTCCTCGAGTGAATATTTAACAACAGGTGAAACATCAGTTCCCGTAAAATAAACAACATCTTTAAACTCTTCCGCATTATTACATGAGGTCAACCACCCTGATAAAAGCAGAATAGGTAATAAATATTTTATTATTGTTTTCATTATTTCTTATTTGATTTGAGTTAAATATTTAACAATTATCTAACAGAAGGATTCATTATCTGTATTGCTTCACGCAAATATTTATAATCATTATCGGAATGCATATATTCATATTCCATATGATATGTACCACAGCCCCCTTTTCTGCCTTGAGTAGGGCTCCAGAGTGCCATACCTTTCAGCGAACGAATAGTCCCCAAATCCGGATGCGAAAAACCAACGCCCCCATCTCTCCAATAACTTTCAAAGTTTTCGGTTATAATATATTGTTCAGGCCTGAATATTGTTCTAATGCCATTATAGTCAGACTGTAAGCTAGAATTACTGCTTCTAGTGTAATTTTGACCTATTGCATAGTTGAAATAATCAGCCACTTCGGCAGGAAGTAATGAGTTTTGCCCGTCGATAACCAATAGTTTGCCAGTACCCGATTTCGGGCCCAGATATTTACCTAATTCTTTCACAAAAACTACCATATCTTCGCCTCGAGGACAGTCTCTGACATCCTCGTATCCGCCAATAGTAGGCTCGTAGTCGATATCAAGCCCATCAAATCCCAGATCTATAACTTCTTTTGCTAAAGCTTCTGCATAGGCAATGAGCCCTTCTTGTCCTTCAGGCCAATCTTCTTCCGGAATATCAGGAAACTCCTTGCCAACCCAGGCAAGTAAAGTTGTAACAAGTACTCTCGTCCCTTTTGTTTCTCTGACATATTTCAGATCTTCTATTTTTTCCGGTGTCATTTTATCCCTATGCCACATATTTCCCCATAAAGCTACAATGTCTACACTATCGGGAACAGAACTTAATCGTGTCCTCAGAGACGGACCTGACGCTGTCCAGCCTCCAAACCATCCGAATGCAACCTGACGGTCGAACATAACACTTTTGTATGCTTTAAGATCGGTTAAATACTCTCCGGTTTTTTCATTCGGATGCTGAACATTGACTGTCTCTACCTCTGTCCAATCATCACAAGCGACAAAGGCAACAGGGACAAATAACAACAGTATTATTGTATATATAAAATTTCTCATAATCTATTATTTTATAAATTGACGAATTATTTCTTATCCCACCAGAGTTTGGTTCCACCATTATCAGGGCCACCCAACAGAGTTACAGCTTTATCTACCTCTTCTTTATTCGCCCTCTTCTCCGATTCAGGGAAAGGTATCCTCCGTATCTGTATATCAGTATCGATTGTACCTGCGCTATTATTCCTTACCACAGGAAATATTTTAGGATAACCGGTTCTACGAAATTCTGTCCAGGCTTCCTGACCTTCAGGGAACATTGCAAGCCATTTTTGGGTAATAATACGCTCAAGGTTCTTTTCGAATGCGGCACCACCATCCCATTTTATTTTTATATCGGTAGTCGCAGATATACTGTTACTCCCTCTTTTATCGGTAAAATTAGCCGGTGTGGAAGTTGCATCTGCTATATATGCTGCTGCACCTGTAACACCCCTGTGCTCGAAAGATGTTTCGATACCTTTATTATATAATTCTTCGGCTGTTCCGCCCATATTCCATCCGCGAAGAGCTCCTTCTGCTCTTAAAAAATACATTTCGGCAGCGCACATCCACAAAATCGGAGATGTGGTAGAATTATTTTCTACTTTGGGGCTGGATGTAAGCATATAATGGCTTTTGTTACTTATTACCACTCCATTCCTTACTCCATTATAGTCCTCACCAGGAATACCCGATGGCTTGAAATATACTCCCATTCTAGGATCGCTATATCCTTTCAGGAAAGATTCCATGCTGGCACCCATACGGATATCACCATATCTATCCCAGCAAACCCATAACGGATTGTAAACCGACACTCCTAAGCCCGATTTCAATTCGGCATTATCCTGATTGCTTAACATCACACCATATTCGTTATTCACAGCTTCTTCTGCATACTGCTTAGCCAAAGCAGGTTCTACATATACCATACGCATAGCTAAACGCAGTTTCAGAGAGTTTGCAAAAACGATCCATTTCTTATAATCGCCTCCGTATATCAGATCGTATTTTCTAAGAGGCTTAGCACCAGGGTCGGCCGCATTAAAGATTCTTAAATCATTTATGGCCTCATTCAAATCTTCAAAAAATCCTTTGTAAACATCTTCTTGGGAATCATAAGCAGAACCTAAAGCTCCTTGTCCCATTTTTGAATATGGAATCGGGCCATAATTATCCGTTATGCGATGAAGAGCCATAATCTTCAAGATTTGCGCCAAAGAGAATGCACTTTGGGATTCATATTCTACCGCTTTTATTTTAATCTGAGACCAATATCCCATAATACGATAAGCTACATCGAAAGCTACATCGTTCCATTCTCCATAATACAGATTGTATGTACTGTTATTACTACTATTATTCCACTGTCCGATAGCAGCCATATAACCTGAAAATATATCTCCGGTCAGGTTCTGGGCTCTTTGGAACTCATTTGCATCTATATCGCTGGTAGGAATAATATCGACCATCATAGGAGGAAACATACCTCCCAAAGCAAGCATATCTTTTTCAAGGTGTTCATCTGTAGCTCGATTAGGATCTGTATTGAAATCTTCAAATTTACTGGTACATGCAACCATCATCAATGACAGACATATCAGTATAGCTCCGATAAATGCTTTTATCCTAAGGTATTTATTTTGTATCATAGAAATATTCATTTTAAATTATTTATTAAAACTGAACTTTTACACTAAAACCTAAGCTGCGAAGACTAGGCTGCATAAAATAGTCGAATCCCTGATAATATGTACCTGTAGACGCTGTTATTTCAGGATCGTAAGGGGCTTTATTATAAATCATTAATAAGTTTCTGCCTATAAGGGATAAACTCAACTGGTTGATATAACCTTTAAACCATTTGCTTGGGAATGTGTAGCTCAGAGATGCTTCTCTCAACCTCACATTAGTAGAACTATAAATATATTCGGAAAGAATACCTGTGGTACCTCCACCTACTACTGCATAATAATTCTCAGGATTTACTCGTCCACCATTCACGATTATACCTCCCTCATCGCGAGCTATAGCAGATGTTTCAGATACACCGAATCGATCCATTAATGCCTGTGTAGCAGACACTCCTACTCCGCCTACGCGGGCATCGATAAGGAAACTTAAATCGAATCCCTTATATGAGATTGTATTATTCCATCCCAGATTATATTTAGGATTAACATTCCCTGCTTTGATCCAGTTGTTCGGATCGGCAGTAACTGCTCCACTCTCACCATCTACATGCACAAAGCCATTGTGGTCTTTGCGTAAAGTAGAGACGTATATATCACCCATTGGCTGTCCTTCATGCAATTCCATCCGGTAACTGCCGTTGGCACTAACAATAAACGAACTGCGGCTCATTGATTCGCCTGTCGTAGGATCTATTGTACCTTCTGGCACTAACTCTTTTATGTTATTCCTGTTCAGGGTGTATGTGAGAGTAGAGTTCCAACCTACAGGCCCAAACTTATCATTGAATCCGAGTGATAGTTCTATTCCCCAGTTATTTACTTTTCCTGCATTTATATAAGCGCTGCTTATACCTACGGCACTGGCTCCGGCCTCTATTTCGAATAGCTGGTTGTATGTATTGGTATTGTAATATGTGGCATCCAGATTGAACTTATCTTTCCAGAAGCGGATATTGGTTCCCACTTCAAATGCTTTTGTCAACTCTGGTTTTAAACCAACAGCCGGATAAAACGATATAAGACTGAGGCTACCGTTGGTCATACCATAAGAGTTGCGAGTTAAATAGCGACGAGGTGCGTTACCGACCTCACTATATGACCCCCTGACTTTCATAAATGAAATTACATTTCTCGGCAAAGTGAACACATCACTCAAAACACTGGATAAACCTACTGATGGATAAAAGAAAGATGTTCCGCCATTAGTAAATGCCAGTTGAGATGCCCACTCGTTACGTGCTGTCAGATCGAGATAAACCAAACTCTTATACCCAACCTGGACTGTAGCAAATATTGCTTGTGTCTGGTCACGATAGCCAGATTGTATAGCTTTGGTCTGTGCATCATTCATATCCATATTCTCAAAAGAGAAAAAATCGGGAACCTGAACAAGGAATCCTTCCAGTCCGGAAACATCGTTGCGCATATCCATCAGGCTGGCACCAATAGTAGATGTTAATGAGATTCCGTTATCGAAACGTTTATCTATATTTGCCAATATATCTGCATAAGTCTGGCGGTCTGTCAGTTTTCGGTTTTGATAGTAACCATTTTCAGACGCAAACAGTAAGTCTGCCGAGGCTGATATTTTTCTGGTATAAATATTATCGGTATTATCCAGACGCACACGTCCTGCTATATTCAACCAATCGAGAACATTATATTTCAGTGCCGCAGTAAGGGAATAACGGTCTGTCTTATTCTTAAATTGTTCTTTATTTGCAATCCAATAAGGATTTTGCATACCTAATCCCAAATTATTATAAGGCCAAAACTGGGTTTTAAAGTTACGCTCTGCATTGTAACGCTCATATACTTTATATTTTTCCACATCGTCTCCGCGAGGGAACAGATAAAGAGGCAACAATGGATTATGGAACTGACCTTGTGTCATCATATTCACATCTTTATGATTTACATAAGTAAGGGTCAAATCCAACATCAACTTATCTTTTATCAGATCTGTTGAATTCCTGATATTTACATTTATCCTGTTCAGATCATTATTAGGAATGATCCCCCTGGCCTGCATAGCTCCAAGAGAAATATAAGTCTGATTTGTTTCTGTACCGACAGACGCGCTCAACGAGTTCATTTCGGTAAATGCGGTCTGAAAGAAATCTTTCGGATCATATGGTTTGGCTGTTCCCAGCGCTCCCCAGCTATTAAAGCCATTATCTTTTGAGCCATATCTATCCTGGAATTTAGGCATTACAAAAGGAGTCATAAACTGGGTATTGTTAGAGTAGCTTACTCTCAGTTTGCCGGCCTCACCCTTTTTTGTTGTGATCAGGATAACTCCATTAGCTCCCTGACTACCATATAATGCAGCGGCGGCAGCCCCCGTAAGGACAGATATGCTTTCTACATCATCTGTATTGAGAAACGACACAGGGTCGCTATCTCCCCCGTCGGGCGATTCATAAAAAGAGTCAGGTTGTTCTTGTTTCGTATTCAGGATGGGAACTCCGTCAATAACGTACAAGGCATTGTTTTCACCAAACAGGGATTTGGTACCGCGCATAACTACACGCGAAGACCCTCCGATACCCGATGCACTATTATTGATCTGTACTCCGGCTATTTTACCGGCAAGGCTATTAATGAAGTTCGCGTCTTTAACGGACGTTAACTCTTCGGCCTTTATCTCCTGCACATTATATGTCAGGGCTTTTGTTTCACGTCTGATACCCAAGGCGGTAACAACCACATCGCCCAAAATAACATTATCTTCTTCCAGAACTATGTTTATATTTGTATTGCTGCCTACAGTCATTTCCTTCGGTACGAATCCCATATAGGAAAACACGAGAATATCTTTGCTTGCAGCTCTGACTGTATATTTTCCATCGACATCGGTCATTGTACCGTTTGTCGTACCTTTCACTACTACACTCACCCCTATTAGAGGTTCATTATTAATATCGGTAATTACTCCCGATATATCTTTTGTATCCTGCAATGGTGCTACTATTGACTGTGCATAATTTCGATCTCCTTTGTTCGATAAAATAATATGCGTTCCTTCCAGAATAAAGTTTATATCTGTATTTCTGAAAAGATTATTTAACACTTGAGATACGGGCGTATTTTTAGCATCGACCGATACTCGCTGTTTTACTTCTACCTGATCATTGTAAATAAAGAGGTAATCCGTCTGCTTCTCTATCTCCGTCAGAATTTGCTCTAACTGAATATTGTGCTTATTTATAGACACCCGGGCATTCTGAGAAAAGGAGTTTTCTGCATAAATGGAGAGTATTCCTATAAATAGGAAAAGTGTTGTGATTTTCATAATTCTAAAAAAATGGTTAATTTTTTTATTTTTCAGCAAAAAGTGGTCTTGAAAAACATTATTTTCCATAGATTTACGATGTTATTAATTAATACGGTCTAAAAAATTGTATTGATTGCTATAGCCAATAGCTGTTGCCGCAGTTATTGGCTTTTTTCATTCTATTCCTTATACTTATTAATTTCTCATAGGCTATTGATTCTTTTAAGGTTATTCTTCGTCTAAAATATTTCTTTGTCAATTCTATACTACATTTATTTTATATATATTATATGTCTTTCCACATCCCTTTCAAATCTAAAATTAACATCTCTTTGTAATACCCGAAGAGCATATTCTACTCCATCTATTATTCTAAACTTTCCGGTAAATACACGATTTCCTATATTCTTATTTTCTACAACAATTTTAATATCATATGTTTTTTCAAATGATCTCATAATATTCTCAAATGATTCATTTTTAAAACTAATAAGTCCGTCTTTCCATTGGTATGCAGAAAGATCACTAACTTCTATCGTTTGCAACCTTCCTTTGTCCAAAACAGTTTTCTTATCCGGAGTAAGAATCACTTCCTGATTGGCATCATCTACTAAATTAATTTTAACACTACCTTCCATTAACATAGTTTCATAGATGCCACTATCTGAATAGTCTAATATATCAAACTTTGTTCCCAGTGCTTGGACTGTTCCACTAGGTGATTTTACGATGAATGGTACTTTTTCATTTTTAGCAACATCGAAATATGCCTGTCCATCTATACTGACAAGGCGTTCTTTCGTGTTAAATGAAACCGGATATCGAATAGTCGTTTTTGCGTTCAGCCATACATCTGTCCCGTCCGGAAGCGTGATATTGAGCCGTTGTCCGGCAGGAACACTTATCGTTTGTTCTGCCATAGCATTGCTATTCCCATCATTCTGAGAAAAGAAAAACCAGCTGGCCAATATAGTTATTGTAATTATTGCTGCTACTTTTATAAATTCTCTGAAATGAATCGGAATTCGAGAGAAGAGCTTAGTAGAATCATTATTTACGTTATAATTTATTGATAATTTCTCTGTCTGTTCTTCACTATTTAATATGATAGCATCGTACACTTTCCTTTCTTCCAAAAAATATTTTTTATTTTCGGGAGAACTGTTTAGCCAGATTCTGATGCTTTCTTCTTCTTCTTTTGTTGTCTGGCCTTCAAAAAACTTATATAATAATTCAAAATTCATATTTTCCAGTATCTATTATTAATAACAAAGGAGGAGGGCGTATCCCTAGTGATAATGTTGATTTTTATAAAAAAAATAACACAATTATATATAAAATGTAGTCTTTCAGATCTTTACGAAGTTGAGCTAAAGCCTTAGTTATGTGGAATTCTACACCTTTCGTTGTTATATTAAGTACTTCCGCTATTTCTTTGTGTGATTTATTCTTGTATCTGCTCAGGTTGAAGACCTCAGAGGTCCTCTCTGGCAATGAGGCCAATGATTCATTAATAATTTGTTGTATTTCAGCTGAGAATAGTTCTTTAGGATCACACGCTTCGAGTGTCGATATTCGCAGATTCAGTTCCCACTGTGCATTATCTTCTATATTATTCAGTACTCTGGCTTTCAATTCCAGATGTTGTAAATAACTGAGGCATTTATTTTTTATTGTAGTAAGAATATAAGCCTGAATATTAGAATTCTCAGAAAGTCTATCCCTATTCTCCCAATAGGCCATAAACGACTCGATCACAATATCTTCTGATGCTGGCAGATCTCTTATATATGAATTGGCAAATCGGGCAAATCGACTATGACAACTCGTATACAATTCATTAAAGATTTTCAGATCAGATAACTCTTTCATACAATTCGCTATTGTTATACAGTTACAGTTTAGAAGTAGCTTTCACTGCTCATAATGAAAATTTATGCTTTCCTTTTATTAGTGGCATTAAACTAATCTATAAAGCAAAGGAAGCAATTTTTTTATAAACTTCCTACCTTAGTATCTGTTTAAATTTTATTCAACAATAATATTATAGTAGCAACTTTGGTTATCTCCCAAGCGGAATAGAAAGTTATTTCATAACTTCGACCACTCATGCTAAACCTTACAGCCTCGAGCGATAACTACCTAAATGTAAATTACATACAGCACTATCTTCTTCTCATTTCCGTATAATATCTTCGTCATACAAATGGGTATAAACATCTTTAATGTTGTTGACTTCGGCATACTCTACAATACGCTCAGCTATACTCTCTCTGATACCCCTTTTAGCGGCTATCGTTCGGAGAGTATGCCTTCTGCTATGAAAGGTTCATAATCTGTCTATTTTCAGGTCTTTCATTATCCCTTTCAAATAATGGTTGACAGATTGATTGATAGGGAAAATATCTTTTGGAAGAGTTCTCATTCACCATTTGAGGTTGTGTGTTCCAATAACCGTTCTACCTTATTTGAGAGGCTATTACCTGATAATAATGAGGCTATAGCAAATAAGAAAGTCACGTAAGAGATTAATCCTATGCGACTTATTAATTTTATGATTATATATAGTGCTATAAACGAAAAAGCATTTATAAATTAATAATATTAATTTATAAATGCTTTTTATTTTATTGTCTGAGATACACTTGTCTGTCTATCCCTTTTGGTAGTCCCAGGCAGAGTTGAACTGCCGACCTCTACATTATCAGTGTAGCGCTCTAACCAACTGAGCTATAGGACTGGCTTTCTTCGTTCTGGCCT
>NZ_JARXWN010000033.1 GCF_029892965.1 Dysgonomonas sp. PF1-14
TTTAACAAAACTAATTTTCAATATGACAAAGAACCATGCGACTCTAATGAGCCAAGTTTATTTGATTTTTAATAACGTCCCAATTTTAATGGGACACTACTGATAGTTGTACTCTTATTGATGAAATCTCAGGTAGTCAATATTCAGGAGGTAGAATATGTGCGGTTAGTGCAGAAACAGCGGAAATGGTTGCAAATCAGACTTTGGATGATCAAGGTGTGTATGAAGATGGCTTTTCTATGAAATGTAATTAAAAAAGTTGAGGGTGTGCCCTATTTTTGGAACACACCCTCATAGAATAATATAATGAAAAAGTCTTTTATTTTAGTATTATGCTGTATGGTAGCACCCATATTTGTTTTTGGATTTGATAATAAACCTATCATTTTAGACATAGAATTATCAGATAAAGTAAGCAAAGAGGAACAATGGGTATATTGGTTTCACTTATATGATAATGAGTATAGGATTTTAGATTCTTGCAAGATTATAAAGGGACAAAAAAAAATACAATTAGAAGGTATTATTAATGATCAATCTTTGTATTTAAATTGGCTTAGTTTTACAAAGAAAGGGCCTCTTAAAACTGTTTTTTATGTAAGCCCTGGAGAACATGTAGTAGCTTACATTGATTCTGTTACGCCATATTTTCTTCCAACAGAAGGTTCTCCAACAAACGATATATATTGTAAAGATCAAAATAAAGAACTAAAAAAAAGGAGGCGAGAACTCTCAAACTTAGTCTTTGAAACTATAGGGGAAGAAAAAAAACGATATAAAGATAGTCTCGACTTTCTCATTCATTATTTAGATTATATTGTACCATTGGAAAAACTTAAAAATTGCAAAAATCCTGCATATTACCTATCAAAAGTTGATATATTGAAGTGTAGCCAATCACAAAAAGACAGTCTAATTAAAGAGATGAAAGAACAATTCCCTAAAGTTAAACAGATACAAATGTATCCTGAGAAACATTTATCTCCTCCTGCAAGTAAGGAAAGTAAAGATATGGAACGACGATTTGAAAATATACTGGCGGCCCGTATATCTAATAACAATAAAACCAAAGAGAAAAATCTCAAAAAGGTAGAATTAGAAGCGAATGCGCCTCCGAGTATTAATGATATTTTCCCCAACATTGAATTAAAAGATGTAAAAAATAAAGAAGCCATATTATATAATATTCCAACTCCCTATATTTTAATAGATTTTTGGGCAGCTTGGTGTGCCCCTTGCAGAAAGGAGATTCCATATCTAAAAAAAGCACTGGAAGCTAATAAAGATAGTTTAACAATATATGCCATATCACTAGATAATGCAAAACAGGCATGGAAAAACGCAATATTAACTGATAAAAGTGAAATGTTTACCCATGTTTATGGAGGAAATATGACCACTCCGGAAGGTAAAGAGATTTGTACTCGTTTTGGTATAACAGCTATCCCTGCGAATTTCTTGTTGGATAAAGACCGGAAGATTATAGCCACAAACCTCCGAGGTGAAGAACTGATGAGAAAAATGGAAGAATTAATAGAAAAATAAATGTTAACAAGCATATTTTCCTCTATATAATACTATGAATTTGGTAATCTAAAGTTATTATTATAAAGTTGTAATTTAATAACAGAGACTCGCCATCTTTGTTCATCAAAAAAAGCCTCCTTGCAAGACGTAGCTAAACTAAAAAATCTTGACCGGATTTTATTACTAACTAAACAACAAAGAGGCGAGTAAAGATACTCAAACTACTAAAATCTCCATAGATATATGGACAAGTTTAGCATATCCGGTTTGTATTTTTAACAAGTCGGTTGTGTAAAAGAAAAAGCGGATGCCGAAAAGCTTTACGAGTAGGTAATTTTGCTTAACATTAAGACTATGAGAACATTAAGAGATTTTCAAGCACAAAAAATAAATAAACTGATGATGTCGATGCTAAAAGGTGGAACTTATCAAGATGCTGCATGTGATTCTGGCCAAACACTATATACCTGTACTGTCACATCATACGGAAGCAGTTATGAAGGTTATATGTGTGCAACAAGTCAGCTTGAGGCTGAAACGGTTGCTCATAGAGATTTAGCAAGCGGAGCTATGGCAATGGGTGACGAAGAAGGTGCTGTCGAAATATGGTATGAATCTGAAGTAACTTGTTGATAAAATAATCAGGTTGTGTCATAGTATGAGGATGTACCTATGGCACAACCTCAAAATAGAAACAAAAATGAAAACATTGCTATTTATAAGTTTTTTCCTCTTAATCTTATCAAATGTATTAGCCCAGGAAGGAACAGATGGGAAGTTAACTACCATTCACCTTACTTTAGATGATAAATCTATGTCGGAAGATCAATGGGTTTATTGGTTTTGTTCTAACAGGAAAGGAAGATTTTTAGTAGATTCCTGCTATATAGAAAAAGGGCAGCAGATGCTGGATATGCAGGGATATTTGAATGACGAGGAATATAATAAATGCAGTATCTTTTTCTCAAAAAAAGGGCCTGATGCCTTCAAATTTTTTTTATATCCCGGAGACAGAGCCAGTGCAAATATGAAAACCCACAAATACGAAGGATCTGTAATGACAGAAGAATTCTTCGATGAATTTATGGCACGTATACGAGCTGGATGGCAAAAACAAAAATTTGAATTAGCATTGAAAGAAACAACAGATACAGATCAGAAAAAACAATTATCTGATAGTATCGAATATTATAATTACCAGATTCTACAAGGCATTTTTCGAGAAAACTTCAATAAGACTCAAAACCCATATTTTTGTTATTATTGTTTTTTATCACTAAGAGAATTCTTTACCAATGAAGAATATAAAGATTACTTACAGGATATGAAAAGTCGCTTTCCTCATAGCGGATTGATACAATATTTTCCCGAATATGAAAAATTTACACAAAATGCAGAAGAGAATGTCAGGGTTCGCAAGCGCTGGGAGCAATTACAAGCGCAAAAACACGGGATACAATTAGTCACGGATCTACCGGAAAAAGAAAAAAAAGAACTGACAGAAGAATTAATTTCTGTAAAACCTTATTCAATAAACGACACAGTCAAGGCTTTAACAGGTAACGGACAATCGGGCGAGATAATCTCTATGGAAGATATAAAGACGCCTTATATACTGATAGATTTCTGGGCAAGCTGGTGCACTCCCTGTTTAAGAGATTTTCCAAATGTAAAAAAGACTCTCGAACAATATCAGGGTCAATTGTCGGTATATGCAATTTCTCTCGATGATAAAGATGGAGACTGGAAAAGAATTATAAAATCAAGAGAGTTGGAAGCATTTTCACATATCCGGATAGGCGGTTGGGATACAAAAGAAGGACGGATCGTATGTAACCGTTTTGGTATAACAGCCATCCCTGCGAATTTTCTATTGGATAAAGACAGGAGAATTATAGCTACAAACCTTCGGGGTGAAGACTTGATAAAAAAAATGGAGGAATTAGAAAAACAAATAAAATGATTTAAAGTTATTATTATAAAGTTGTAATTTAATAACAGAGGCTCGCCATCTCTGTTTGTCAAAAAAGCCTCCTTGCGAGGTATAGAATAAATCAAAGAATCTTTGACTGGATTTAAACTATTAACTAAACGACAAGAAGGTGCGGCAAAGATACATAAACGACTAAAATTTCCATAGATATATGGACAGGTTTAGCATATCCGGTTTGTATTTTTAACAAACAGGTTGTGTAAAAGAAAGAGCGGATGCCGAAAAGCTTTATGAGTAGGTGTTTTTACTTAATATTGAGATTATGAAAACATTAAGAGATTTTCAAGCACAAAAAATAAATAAACTGATGATGTCGATGCTAAAAGGAGGAGCCTCATGTGCGTCTGGACAAACTCTATTTACATGTACAATAACTATGTATGACAGTTCTTATTCCGGATATGCATGCGCTGCAAATTTTGGAGAAGCAATGATAAATGTTGGCAATACTCTTTTTGAGCAATTAGGATTGGAAGAGGAATTTGCCCAAACTGAATATATGTGTAATCAAACAGACTCCGAATATATTGGTGAATTTGCTTAATATTAAATATAGGGCTGATTTGTCAGCCCTAAAATACAAATTTAAAATGGAAATTATATTAAGAAAAATATTATTCATATTCCTATTTTTTATATCCGTAATGATGAATTCAGAGAATAAACCAGTCAGACTCAATATAATACTGAATGATTCAATTACAAAGGAAGATCAGTGGCTGTACTGGACATCAGAAAATGTACTGATTGACTCATTTATGGTGAAAAAAGGTCAAAAACTACTAGAATTGAATGGGGAATTAACTTTTGAAGAAGGCTATGTCTCCATGCTTATTTTCGAGAAAAATGGTCCTCAATCTATGTTGGTTCTTAATCATGGAGATAATATCACCGTCGACTTTACAAAAGAAGTATTGGCCTTGATCCCTTATACCCAAAATTCTGTTACCAGAGAATTATATGAGTATGGCTTACATATACGCCCATTAAATATTTGCATTAAACGGATAAAAGATATATTAGATAAATCACCGGATCAGGGATGGGCAAGAGATAGCCTCAATTATTATATAACGCAACGAAAAGACTTATCTATTGATCTCTTGAAAATGACAAAGAACCCTCAAATATATGTAGTATATATGGATAATGCTGTCGGTTTGGATAGAGATAGCTTAGTCTCCGTCCTGAAAGAGCGTTTTCCTGATAGTAAAATAGCGCAGCAATATCCTGAATATCCACAAGAATATAAAGATATTGTTAAAACAAAAAAAAGTTTCGGTAGAAGACTAAACGAAATAAATACTTTAAAAAAGAATAGATCAATTAGACCAACTACTCAGAAGCAAGCCGATAACCTTACAAAGTACAACAAAATTAAATTGGGCGACATGATAGACAATATTGTGCTTAATGACATAAAGGAGAATCCTGTATCCTTAGAAGATATTAAGACCCCCTATATTCTGATAGATTTTTGGGCAGCCTGGTGTGCCCCTTGCAGAAGAGAGATTCCCCATTTAAAGAAAGTATACGATCTATTCAAAGAAAAATTGACTATTTATGCTATTTCACTTGATAATACAAAACAAATTTGGGAAAACACAATATTATCGGACAAATGCGAAATGTTTACCCATGTCTATGGAGGAAATATGACCACTCTGGAAGGCAAAGATATTTGTAACCGTTTTGGAATAACAGCCATCCCTGCGAATTTCTTATTGGACAATGACCGGAAAGTTATAGCAACAAACCTTCGGGGTGAAGAACTGATGAAAAAAATGGAAGAATTAATAATAGAATAGATGAAATCTTTTCCCATCTACACTCAACATGACGCAATGGATTGTGGTCCTACCTGTTTAAGGATGATCGCTACATTCTATGGTCGCACTTATTCCTTAGATGGATTAAGGGAAAAATCTCATATCACTCGTCAGGGTGTTTCGATGTTAGGAATAAGTGAGGCTGCTGATAATATAGGTTTTCGCACAATGGGTGTTACTGTTTCTTTTAATGATCTGAAAGAAGCACCTTTACCTTGTATTATACATTGGAATCAGTCTCATTTTGTTGTTATATATAATATTAAGAAAAAACGAGGGATAGATTATGTCTATATTGCAGATCCTTCAGGAGGTAAGCTTAAATATACCAAAGATGAATTTTGTCGTTGTTGGATTAGTTCCAAGCAAAACGGGGAAGATGTAGGCGCAGCATTATTATTAGAACCCACGCCCAATTTTTATGAACAGGAAGATGAACGGGAAACAAAAAAAGGTTTTAACTTTTTATTTTCTTACCTAAGGCCTTATAAAAACTTTATCCTCCAACTTTTTTTAGGCTTACTTTTCGGAAGTCTCATACAATTAATAATACCATTTCTTACACAGTCAATCGTTGATTTTGGGGTTAATACACAAAATCTTAATTTTATATTCCTTGTATTAATTGCCCAACTTGTATTAACTTTCAGCAGCACATCTGTTGAATTTATCAGGGGATGGATTCTGTTGCATTTAGGGACTCGTATCAATATTGCCTTGATTTCGGATTTCCTTGCGAAATTAATGCGGTTGCCCATGCAGTATTTCGACACAAAGATGGTAGGTGACATATTACAACGGATTAATGATAATAACCGTATACAGAGTTACCTGACTAATTCCACACTAAGTATATTATTTTCATTCGTGAACCTTATTATTTTCAGTATTGTCCTTTTATTGTATAGTGCTAAAATATTTGCTATATTTTTGGTGGGTAGTGTCCTATACTTTTGTTGGGTATGGATATTTATGAAACGCAGAGCAGAACTGGATCATAAGAATTTTGCACAACAATCAGCCAACCAAAGCAATGTCGTTCAATTGGTAACAGGTATGCAGGAAATCAAGCTGAATGCATGTGAGCAACAGAAACGATGGGAATGGGAACGTATTCAGGCTAAATTGTTCCGTCTTCGTATAAAAGGTCTGGCTTTAGGACAATATCAGGATTCAGGTGCTGTATTAATCAATCAGACAAAAAACTTAGTCATTACGGCATTGGTCGCTCAATTAGTAGTAGAAGGAGAGATGACTCTCGGCATGATGCTGGCCGTTCAATATATTATTGGGCAATTAAATAGTCCTATCAATCAAATGATAAACTTTCTCAGACAGACGCAAGACGCAAAATTAAGTATTGACCGTTTGGGCGAGATACATAATAGAGATGATGAAGAAAATAAAGATGAAATACACATACAAGATATACCACAGGATAAAGATCTCAAATTAAAAACAATCAGTTTTAGTTACGATAAAACATCCATTGGGGAAAAAGTAATAAAAGATATTAGTCTATTAATACCTTCCGGAAAACAGACTGCGATTGTCGGAACAAGTGGTAGCGGCAAAACTACTCTGGTAAAATTATTATTAGGATTTTATCCTTTAGATAAAGGAGAGATTCTTTTGGGAGATAGTAGCCTAAATGTTTATAGTATTCGCCAATGGCGCAAAAAATGTGGGGTAGTGATGCAAGATGGCTTTATTTTTTCGGATACCATTGCCAAGAATATTGCTCCCGGAATTGAGAACATAGATAAAGAACGTTTGCAGAATGCTGTAATTACTGCTAACATCAGGGAGTTTATCGAATCTTTACCCCTTTCTTACAATACAAAAATAGGAAGCGAAGGACATGGACTGAGCCAGGGACAAAAACAACGGATATTGATAGCACGAGCCGTTTACAAAGATCCTGCATTTGTATTCTTCGATGAAGCGACTAATTCGTTGGATGCCAATAATGAACGTACCATTATGGATAACTTACAGAACTTCTTTAAAGGTAGAACTTCTGTTGTGGTAGCCCATCGACTGAGTACGGTTCGGCATGCAGACCAAATTATTGTTCTCGAAAAAGGAGGAATAGTCGAAATAGGTACGCATGAAGAATTAACTCAAAATAAAGGTGCATATTACCGCTTAGTAAAAAATCAGCTTGAATTATAATGGAACGAAAAGAATATGAAAAGATAGAACTACGTAGCGATGAAATTCAGGAAATTTTGAGCCGACCACCTCATAGCCTTATTCGTTATGGTATATCTATTATATGTGGTGTCATTTTGGTTTTATTGATTGGTAGTTTTTTCTTCAAATATCCCGATATAATAACAGGAGAAGTTGTTATTACTACTGAAAATCCACCTGTATGGGTCGTTGCCAGAAGTAGTGGACGTATTAAAAAATTAACATGTCAGGATAAGCAAATAGTTAAATCCAATAACTTATTGGCTGTAATAGATAATCCCGCTAAAACAAAAGATATAGAAGAATTAGATAAGTTATTAAAAGGTATTATTATTTCAGATTCTGTATTTTTTATACCAATTGAACTATATACACATTCTTATGAACTGGGAGAGTTGCAGTCAGCCTTTTCATCCTTTACCAGAGCTGCTGTAAATTATGAGAATTTTCTTTCTGTAAATCTGACGAATCAGGAAAGAATGGCTTTACAGAAACAAATACATGGTAAAGAAGATTATTCAATTAATCTGCAAAGGCAACAAGAACTGAAAGAAAATGAGCTTAAAATAGCTAAAGAAGCTTATGAACGGGAAAATCAATTATATAAGAAGGGGATTATATCCAAAGCCGAACTGGAAACGGCCGAACAAACATACTTAAATCTTCAGCAATCCTTTCAACAACTTCGTACTTCAATTATAAATGAAAATATAGAGTCTATTCAGATGAATGAATCTGTAAAGAAACTTTCTCTACAATATCTTCAAGATAAGAATCAATATTACTCTGATTTAAAATCTACTTATAGAGAATTAGTTGCAACTCTAGAATCATGGAGACAGACTTATCTTTTGACTTCACCTATTAACGGGGTTGTTACATTTAACACATACTGGCAAAAAGATCAGTTTGTGGAAGCTGGGAGCAAGGTATTTGCTATTATACCCCAACATTCGGGAAGAATGGTAGGAAAAATACTAGTTTCTACATCAGGGATTGGAAAAGTGAAAACAGGACAAACTGTAAATATTAAGCTGAATGGCTATCCTTATATGGAATATGGTATGCTGAAAGCAAGGATTAATAATATATCCTTGGTTTCAACAGAAGATAATTATACAATCGAGGTTGAATTATTAAACGGACTCGAAACAGCTATAGGAAAAAAGATCGAGTTTACAGGCGAGCTTTCCGGAATCGCTGAGATTATCACTGATAATAGGAGTTTAGGACAAAGACTACTTTCCCCTTTAGAATATGTGTGGAAAGAAAAATTTAAGTAGATTGTTCCTGAGAGACAATCTCTTAGATTGTTTATGTTAAAAAAAATGACTAACAAACAGAATAAAGGGAAACGGAATATAATAGGAATAATTAAAAGATAGAACATCAGATTTCTTTAGAATTAATTTTGTAGAATTATTATTTTATATATTTTTACAATTAATTATCTGACAAATATGCAAAATGATGTAAACGCAAGCTGAAAGAACCGTTACCAAATCGTTACCTCATCAAAAACATCCTTTCGTAACTATTTGATAAAGAGTCAATAAAATCCATTCGACTGCTGTCTGAAAGAAATCTCTATAATCTGCGGAATAGATAAGCTAATAACCTGTCATATAGCACGTCATACTTTCGGAACAACCGTTACGCTCGCCAATGGAGTACCTATTGAAACGGTATCAAAAATGCTCGGGCATACAGACATTCGGACTACTCAAATCTACGCTAAAATAGTCGATCAGAAGCTTAGTACAGATATGGATAGCTTGGCGAAAAACTATAAAAGACGGAAATACATTAATAAATAGGCTTTATGGAAACAGGATATATAAAATTCACAGATATAGAAACTGATAAACCCATTATTGAAGTGAGAATAATTGATGGTACGGTTTGGATGACAGTAAACGAGATAGCTGATTTGTTCGGGGTATATTCCCCGACAATCAGTAAACATCTAAAAGCCATATTCAAAGATGGTTTATTGAGAGAAAGTGATGTTACAAAGGAGTATAGATATACCCGAAATGAGAAAGAAGAATATATTCGTACTTATTACAATCTTGAAATAATTATCTTTTTGAGTTTTCGTATTCAATCGCTTTATACAAAAGCTTTTCGGGAATGGGTATTGAACGCTTTTCGGGAATATAGTAAGGAGCAGAAAAGCCATGAGGTTATTGTCATATCCAATACTTACACAAGAGAACATTCACTTAAAACTTTGAATTGAAATGGAATTACAAGTAATACAGAATAAAATATTTGAGATAAGAGGAGAACGTGTCATGCTTGATTTTGATTTAGCTGAATTGTATCAGGTTGAAACGAAAAACCTGAAAAGAGCAGTTAAACGTAATATCGACAGATTTCCTTCCGATTTTATGTTTGAGTTGACAACTGATGAATGGGAAATGTTGAGGTGCAATTTTGGCACCTCAAATTGGGGAGGAATACGATATATGCCTTTTGTTTTCACAGAGCAAGGTATAGCACAATTATCCAGTGTTTTGAACAGTCCTTTGGCTATTCAGGTAAATATTTCAATAATCAGGGCTTTTGTTACGCTAAGAAAATATGCTTTGGGATATGCAGAGTTGAACAGTAAATTAGAAAGTTTTATGATTGAAACCAATATGCAATTCAATGAGGTATATCAGGCTTTGACGGAATTAGCCAGTATCAAAGAATTGGAGGATAAACCACGAAAGAGAGTCGGGTTTGTGCAAAATGAGGAAGAATAGTTATCAGAATTTATCTTTTATAATGAGCATTTTACAATTTGATGTAAGAGGCTTTTTTTATATTTGTATTAAACTTATAATCTGATATTATGGATGAATTAAAGACAAAATACACACGTAAAGAATTATATGAATTAATCTGGACAGAACCTCTATATGGTTTGTCTCAAAAGTTTAATATCAGTTATCCCAATCTAAAAAAACTTTGTGATAAAATGTGTATTCCATTACCACTCAAAGGTTACTGGACTAATATAAAACTCAACAAACCTGTAACAAGAATTTCCTTCATTGAAAAGTATGAGGGAGATTTACCTTTTATAGATTTTAATGCTTTAGATACTATTAATATTCCTGAAATATCTTTTCAGGGAAAATTAAAATTACAAGAGAAAAATGTTCAAAACGATAAAAGGTTGACATTTAAGATTCCGAAGAAATTTAACAATCCAGACAAACTGATTTTAGACTATCAGAGAAGAGGGAGTATGTATACTAATGATACCTTAAGAATAAAAACTTCAGACTCGAATATTAATCGATCTTTATTATTCTTAGATACCTTGATTAAAAATCTCCGAATTAGAGGACATGGTATTGAAGTTAAATATGAAAAAACTAAATTTTTGTATAACAACGAAGAAGATTATCTGAATTTTAGCATTCTTGAAAAATCTAATTGGAAACAGGAAACTAACAAATGGGGCCGTACAGATAATACGCTTGTATTCAATGGAAAACTTTGCTTCCGCTGTGGGCATTTCAATTTTGATCAAAAAGAATGGATCGATAAAGATGATCTGCTAATTGAAGATAGAATGATAAATATCATTGCCTATATGGAAGTTAAAGGGAAAGAAGAATATGAGTTAAGATTAGAACGTGATTATCGGCATAAAATACAGGAAGAAGAGGAACGTATTAAACGTGACTTTAAGAAAAGCCAAGAATTGGAATTACTACATTTTAAAGAACTCTTTACCTTAGCTGATCGCTTTCAAAAAACTAAAATCATTCGAGATTATATAAATGAGTATGAGAGAAATATCCTTGAGAGGAACATGATGACCGAAGCCGTTCAGAAGTGGATTTCTTGGGCCAGAAAGAAAGCAGACTGGTATGACCCTTTTCTTGAACTGGATGATGATCTATTTGAGTCGTTAGACAGGGATTCATTAACTGAAATAGTTTCGATCTGATCTGACAGTTAAAGGGCAAACAATTAAGTTTGTATTGCTTAATAAACAAAAAGTTTAACCCTTTAACTTATCAGA
>NZ_JARXWN010000034.1 GCF_029892965.1 Dysgonomonas sp. PF1-14
TTGCTTGCGGGTTAAATATAACCTTTGAGGCAACTGAAAAAAGACGTCCGACACACTGGGAATGAATATTAAAAAAAAAGCTCGGAGAAAGAAAAATGTTTTTAATTGAAAAAAGTACGAACCGAAATCTAAGAATAAATCTGATATTAATAATAAATTTTGAAATTATGGAAACGAACAATTATTTACAGCAAGGATATGAGAGTAGGAAAGCGTATCTACAAGACCTCGCAAACCAATTTGGAATAGATTATGATATAGTTTTAGGAGTGGCCGAAATGCTGGGCGCTGCGGAAGATTTTGACGGCCTGCCATCTACATTGGAAGATTTTGCTTTTATCTCAGGATTTTGATATACTGATGACTGAATAGAACAAAGCCGGGACTTTAATAGATTCCGGCTTTTACTTTTATATTTTAATATTTAAATATAATTATAGAAAAATATTTACTTACTATGTTTATTAAAAAATTCCTGTAAAGCTGTTTCAACAATATCACTTATAGATATACGATTTTCTACCTTGTATAGCAACATTTTTGTTTTAAGATCTGATGAAATCTGACAAAATAATTTTTCTTTCTGAACTTCTTTCTTTGTATTATCAAACCCTGATGATTCGGGATTGAACATACCACTAAAACCACTACCTATTTTCTTTGCCATTTGTTATTGAATTTTAATTATTATTTCTTCTGCTAGGTTCATATAATCTTCAGCACCCGGACTTTTAGGGGCATGATCGAATATGTCAATCTGATTACTTTGCGCTTCGGCCAGTGCGATGTTCTTCCTGATGCGCGTTTTAAACAATTTATCAAAGTTAGCGGCTACCTGTTCTTCCGCAGTCTTATGAAGATTTACGCGTGAATCAAATTGAGTAATAAGAACTCCTGAGAAAGACAGGTCTTTATTTAAACGGTTTTTAATCTTATCTATTGAATAGATTAATTTGAACATTCCTTTCATCGCCAGAAATTCAGCCTGAATAGGTACTATAACGTGATTAGCGGCTGTAAGCGCGTTGATAGTTAACAAGCCTAATGTTGGCGGACAATCCATTATTATATAGTCGTAATTACTTTCTATTGGTTTAAGCAGCTCTCTGACTAGAAACTCTTTGCCCGGCTCATTGACTAGTTCGAGTTCACTGGCCGATAAATCTAAAGAAGATGGGACTATATCTAAGTTGTTTTTTATTTGCTCAATAGGTAAATCAATCTTATTGTCATTAACGATATCAACGAATGCGTTGTACATGTTACGGCGATCAGATGATTCTTTGCCGAATGACTGGGTTAAATTGGTCTGAGGATCTAAGTCCATTAACAAGGTTTTGAAACCTTTTAAGGCGAGAGCGGAACCGAGATTTATAGTTGTCGTTGTTTTACCAACTCCACCTTTGTGATTAATGATAGCAATAATTTTCGTCATAATATAGAATTAAATTTAGACAAATATAGGCATATATTTTTATATTTCAATATTTATATATGTAAATATTATAATATATGAATATTCTAATATAAATATATTTTTATATCAAAATATTTTTATATATTTGTAAAAACTTATTATTTATGCGTAAACGGATACTTAAGGTTAATGAACCTACACAAACAGAATTTGATTCCATTGCATTTATACAGCAACATACAGGAGTTGTTACGACTTCGAGAGCTGCGGTAGAAGCTATAAATTCTTATAAATTTCATGTGATGAGAATAAAAGAGTTGGAGCGACAAATCGAAGAGCTGAACAATTGGAAACTGAACACTATGGATAAAGTTGATAACTATTTTATTAGTCTTGATGCCCTAAGAGGAATAATTAAAAAGAAGTAATGATGAAAGTATTATATTTAGCAGGTAACAGATCTAGCATAGAAGAAATGAATTATGAAGCAAAAGATGCTGTGGCTGAAGCTATATCTCAGGTGCAAGGAAAGACCGGTTTTAAAACGTTACACGAAACGTGGAGAAATTGTACACTTGAAGTATGTATAGGGCACAATATCTATACTACGAGTATAGAGATACGCCCGAACGAAAAAGAATTAGCAAAAAGGAATAATTATCACAATGGAAGTGCTTATTTTTGTAATGGTACGTTTTGGGCATGCTTAAGCAGAACAAAAGTGGAATTAATTTAAATTGTTACCCTATGTCAAAAAAGAAGGAGTTCAGAATCGTTAATATACTTGGTATTACAACACTAGGTATTATGACAGTATTGTTTGTTTTAGGAATTTTGTCGAATCCGAACATCAACGTTTTGCCGTTTGAAAGTCAGACATCCACATTATTGTTATATGCTGCCTTTGGCATTCCTTTGATGTTTTTTATAGGACTATTTATTCATAGTATTTCTTTAAATGGAAAATCTGAGGCTCTTAAACAAATTGCTGCCTTTGGTGGAGCTTTATTATTATACTATCTGATATTCCAGCTTGTCGAAAATCAATATATTGAATTAACTTTTATGGCAATTACATGTTTGTTGTTATTGTATTTTACTGTAAAGAAAAAATTAACTTTTAATGTCTGTATAGGATTAGCTTCAGGATTTGGTATAGGGGGTATATATTGGTTATATACTTTAATATAAAATAATTAACATACAAATGTCTCAATTTTTGAATAATCGAGTATAATAAATGTATAGGTTTTTTGAACTACCTTTTTTTATGAAAAAACCAGTATAAAAAACCAGTATAAAAAACTAAAGTTATCTTAGCTTATATTTAGATAAAGGACATAAGGACGATAATTTATAACAACTTTAATATGAAAGTATTTGAAACTGAACAAATAGTGAGAGCAACTGAGGCTATAGATTCTTTTACCAAGAATATTGCTTATTATTGGCACGAAATGTCAAAAAAGCAAATACAAAACGAGTTTGTAAGTGTTTTTTTCGAGAGTAAACCAGAGAAAATAAAACACCTGATTGACCGATGGTATTCCATGAATAGAGATATAGCAGGGTTTTATCTGGGGATTGATGAAGCTGTGATACGGCAGATGTTTAACTACTATCTTATAGAGTTGGAGCCTGATAAGTACGATGATTCTTTAGCGTTGAGAATGGCTTTAATGAAAGGGGCGTCCCGATGGGATGTATTCCCATTCGAGAGCCATACAATAAGGCAGTTTTATTTAATGGCTAATAATAATTCTCTGGAATTGCTATTTGATATTATACCCAATGCTAAAGAACTATTAGAAACAGCAAAAATAGATCTATTCGGAAATGGGCGCAACTGGAGCAGTGCATGGCTACTGCTTAATGACGAACAGAAATTGATGTTATCTGCATTTGTGCTAACACATAAATTTTAGACAATGATAGAACAACCATCCTTTAAACTGGAAATTGATATAGCATATCCGCTGATCTACATAGGAAAAAAGTATTTTAATTCGCTGAAGACGCTTAACCAATGGCTCAAGAGAAATGAATCAGTTTCAATTTTCGGCCACAGGAAGTATATCTTAACTGATTCCGGATATCAGCGTTTTCATATTTTTGGAAATACAATTGTACCGCTATCAGAGTTGCAGCAGATTGTTCAGCAAATCGAAAAAAGCGAAAAAGAGAATGTCGAATTTGCTGAAATGCTGAAGAATCAGAGTATTCAAATTGCAAAAAGTGAAGAATAGGAGTCTTCACTTTATCAATTATTTATGTAATTATTTATCATATTCTGATGTGTTTTTCTCATTTACTTCTGTTCATTCTCATTTACTATTGTTTATAGTTTTTTCTTGTTATTGTGATATTCTCAAATACTTCTGTACATTATCATTAACTAATGGAAAAAAAATATTTTGAAATAAAAGATCATCGGAAGAATAAGTCTATACCTCAATGGATATCTACTTATATTTCGCGCATAAAAACGTATATGCGGCCGATGGATATGTTCGGAGAAATTGAGGAACCTACTATTGAAGGGGTTTATTATTCTACTGTTTCTATTGTTAATGAGCTGATAGAACAAAGGAAGAAAAGCCGGCAGGGAATAAACCCCACTATTAAGTTTGATAGAGAAAATAAAATAATCCGTATCTATAATTCTTTGGATTCACTTGTATTGGAGATATTTGATATCTCACATAAAGCGGATATTCAAATATACGGTTATGCTCGTGTATCGACAAAAAAGCAATCCTTAAAGATGCAGTTCGAAGAATTAAAGAAGTTTGGTTGTGATCGGATTGTACAGGAAAAAGTTTCAGCAACAGCAGATCGGCCGTTATTCGATGAATTATTGAATAGCCTGAAAACAGGCGATACGCTTGCTGTATGGAAACTTGACAGGCTAGGCAGGTCAATGCTAGACCTTATTAAAATCATTGCAGATTTGGACGCAAAAGGCGTCAAATTTGTATCTATGACAGAGAATATAGACACAACGACGGCCACAGGAAAGATGATGCTTATGTTATTCTCTATCATGGCTGAATATGAATTGGAAATAAGAAAGGAGAGGCAGCAGGCCAGCAAGGAACTTGCACGCAAAGCGGGTAAACTTGGCGGCCGTCCTAAAGGCCTGTCGAAAGATGCAAAGAGAACCGCCGTTGTCCTGAAGACAATGTATCAGGAGAAAGAGGGCGATAAATATAAACATAGTGTCTCAAAAATATGTTCTGCTTTGAAGATATCGAGAGCAACAATGTATAACTATCTTAAATATATGAATGTAAGTAAAAGAGGAAATTTGTTCTAATCGTTAAAGCAATTTATCCTATATTTGTCTTAGAATTATATCTAAGTACATTTCTTTATATACGGTAGTGCTAATCTGGTAAATTCATTCCCCGTAGATAAAAGAAGTGTTCATGCTGCATAGGCGTGGGCATCTTTTATTGGGAAAAAGGCTTACCAGAGCCCGCACTACATTTAATCGGTGTTCCACGCTTTAATTTTAAAATGCACATGAAAAAAATATACTTCAAAAACTATACAGGATATATATTCCTGATCGGAATGTTCGTTCTGGCTTTTGCAGGCCTATCCTATTCTTATTTCTTTACTTTTTCTATTGTGCTTTGCACTAGTAGTTTACTGCCTATCATTTTGGCCGTAATCTGGCTGATTCGTGAGTTAAACAGATTGTCAGCAGGATATGTCAAATTATTTAATGATATTGATATTTTGTACAACTATTACATGAAGAAGCAAGCTGATGAAGCTCTAAGAAAGGAAGAACAATTAGAAATCTTTTTACACAAAATTAATTTAGAATGTTAAGCTATATGGATAAAAATTCAATCGAAAATAGCAATTCAGTTTCTCTTATCTATGCCTTTAAAGTGGCTTTAGATAAAGAAAACTATTTATTATGCCGGGATATTAAAAATGAGTTGATCGAGCGTAAGCAGACCGGAGAGTTAATCAATGAACTGATTATTGCTACCGAGCGAGCATATGAAACACAAGCAAAAGATTTTAAGGATATGCAATACGATGTATTTGCAGAAATGTTGCAGGAGATTAAAAATATTTAAAGCTTTATATTACACAGGGGAAAGCCTATTTATCAACAGTCTTTCCCCTTTTATATATGTTTCAACAACTTGCTTATGGCATTGAGCACATTGGTTGAATATCACAAATATACATTTTTATTTCCAACATTTACCTTTATTGCATTTTCAAGTAATCGGGTTGATCCGGGAGAAAGAAACTGCGCCTTTGGCCGCCAGTTTCCGTTTTTCCCGCAGTCAATTATAGCAGGCTTAATTGTGCCTGAGCCGAAGCGATCTTCGATAGCGTCGATGGCCTTTGCCAGACGTAACTGTTTTACACGATCTTTGTTGTCTAGCAAGTGGAGCTGACAATTATCCTGAGGCTGAAAATCGGAATAGACAATGCCGGCCTGACTATAGGCATATCCGGATTTAAAAATATCATTTAATAAGATCCTGATGTAACCGCTTACCTCTCCGGTATCGAGGGTTGCGTAAGGTAGTTTTATATATCGGGAAGCGTAATAACGTAAATCCGGATCACTAAAACGGCTAGTCGAAATAAACATGCCTAAACCTCTGGTCAGTGACTTTTGCTTTCTTACCTTTTTCATACCTAAGTCAGCGAAATAGACCAATGCGCTTAACAGTTCATCGAAGCCTGTTATCGGATGGCCGAATGTACGCGAATTGAGTATCTGTTTCTTTACTTCCGGCATATCGGTTATAATACAAGGCTCACCTTGCAGTTCACACCACAAGCGCTCGCCAACTACTGAAAGATACTTTCTTACCCAAGCTCTGGGCTTTAAAGTAAATTCATAGGCTGTATTAACTGCGTGGGAATTTAATATTTCGCTGTAACTCCTACCGATACCCCAGATATCGCCAACATCTGTTTTCTGTAAGGCCTTGATTCGCTTTTCTTCAGTATCTATCATACAAACGCCCTGATATCCGGAATGTTTTTTAGCAAATTTATTGGCAACCTTGCAAAGTGCCTTAGTCGATGCTACTCCTATTGATACCGGAATGCCTACATTCCTCAGTAACGTTTCTCTTATCTGAAATGCTTTTTGCTGAATATCCGGAATGCCACTTAAATTAGCAAAACATTCATCACAGGAATAAACAGAGATATGAGGCACGAGCTTGCCGATCTCTATCATTACCCTGTCAGAAATATCGTCATACAGGTCATGATTCCCGGACAGGCAATGTACATTATGTCTTTCTATTATGTCCTGTATTTTGAATTTGGCGTCACCCCGTTTTAAACCGACTGCTTTTGCCTGTGCTGACAAAGAAACTATTATGCCATCATTGGATGACAATACAACAACTGGTTTACCCATTAAGCGCGGGTTAATCAGTTGTTCACAGGCAACAAAAAAAGAATTGCAGTCTACTAAGCAGAACATTCCTATTTATGTTTAAAACGAAAATTCTTTAAAATATCTTTGATACCGAAAGTTATAACACCCCAGATCCGGAAATCAATAAATTCATTTACCCGGATTGGTTTATAATTTGCATTAGCCGGCTCCAGTAAAATGTATTCCTTACTATCTGTAATGTGTAGGAATTTAAGTGTAAATTCACCATTCAGGACGGCAAGTATTAACATACCATCTTCTACATCGGATATCAGGGATCGGTCAATTAAAAAATAATCATTGTTGAACAGGCCAATTTCTTCCAAGCTGTCTCCCTCGATCTGGCCGAAGAAAGTAGAAGAAGGATTCTTTATAAGTTCCTCACTTAAATTTACAAATCGAGTTGTATTAGAAGAAACCGTTTTTGGAAAACCCGCAGGGAATTTCTCTTCAGCTACCGGTATTAATACTTCTTTACCTTTTTCAAGGTAAAAGAGTTTTATTTTCAATCCACTCATATTTTAACAGCTTTGAAAAGCAAATTTAGACAGTTTATTAATCTTGTCATTAATTAAGCCAATCTTTAACGTTGTTAATCTTTCTTATTTTGGGCGTTCCCTTACGGTCAGGCTTTACGTTCCAATCTCTACGAGTATTTCCCCTGCAATCCTTAACGCTCGCGATGCGACTATAACACATAAAAGTACGTTTTGCAAAATCCGGTGTAAGCAGATCAGGTTCCTGAAGAGATAGAAACCATACTTTTTTATGCTGGCCGTAAGATCTTCAGAAGTTCAAAACCGTACAGTTTTCATCTTTAAGATTCATATACAGGCTTCCCGTCCATTGCTTTAAGAAACCTTTAATTTATAGACATCTATTCTATATATTTATATTTTGATATAAAAATATTATTATATA
>NZ_JARXWN010000035.1 GCF_029892965.1 Dysgonomonas sp. PF1-14
AACTAATTTTCAATATGACAAAGAACCATGCGACTCTAATGAGCCAAGTTTATTTGATTTTTAATAACGTCCCAATTTTAATGGGACACTACTGACTCATCTTTTAAAACCAAACAGCCATGACAAAATTATATTCCCTTTTCGGAGGAACAACAACAGATACAGAAGTTAAATCAGTAGAAGTAAACCAAATTGTACAAATGGAAGGTTATTCATACAGCAGGTATGTAGTCCATAAAATAACACATAACCAATTCGGGTATCATTACCACTTAATCAACCTTAAAACCCTTGATTTCCATCAGTCCGAGATAATTAAGCCATTGAGCCAAAAGTTCGGTATCGGTATGTACTATGATGATAAGAACATTGAGTTTATGACCGAAGAAGAAGTAGCAGAACTCTATGCCAAAGCACAAGCCAAACATGTAGATGAAATGGAACAGCAGAGAGCCGAAGAAAAACGCAGGGAAGAAGTTCGGGTTGTTGGTCGTGAATGGCTTAAAAACAATCTCCCAACTGATGCAAAAGCCATTATTGTAGGTCGTTTGAAACAAGATGAATCCGATTCACAGACAGACTATTTTGCATCCTCTACTCTAAGCAATGTTATATTAGGTTTCTCCAAACATACACGGGATATATTCTCCGAAATGCGTAAACACGCATCTAATTTTGAAGGGACAGCCTATTTAGCGGAATATAACGAAGATTACGAACACAGAGAAAAGTATTCAATGGGTGCAGGCTACTATTTAGGCGAAAGTAAATACAGAGGTTGGATAATAGAGAAAGAGCCTATCTATAACCGAGAAAGGACAATAGAAGAATTCGCCTACACAGCAGGCTCTCCCGATGGTATCCACATCAAACCTAATAAGACAGGCAAGATTAATAATAAAATAGATTATACCGATAATATAAGTCCAAACGAATCGGAACAGCAATCTACTATACACATACAATCCGACAATCTGCAATTTGAGATAGTTGATTATTCCGAGAAAGCTATTGCCCTGTTTGGAGATACCAAGCCTATTAAAGACCTATTGTCTGCTATGGGTGGGAAATTCAATCCCCGATTAATATACAAGGAAACCAAGAAGGCTGGATGAATATTTTCCAAGACCAAGAGAGAAGAATTAGAAGGAGTATTAAATCTGAATAAATAACAATAGCCATGAAATCAACAGCATATTTTACACGCACGATATTAACCTATTTAGAGCAACGGGCAGAAACAGACCCGTTGTTCGCCGAAGCATTCGCAAAAGCAGATAAGAATATTGACGACTGTATTACATACATTTTGAATACTGTACAGAAAAGCGGTTGTAATGGTTTTGCCGATGAAGAAATTTATCTGATGGCAACCAATTATTACAAACAAGATAACATCAATATCGGTAAGCCGATAAATGCCCGAACGGTAGTCAACCATGTGGTAACGCTCACAGAAGAAGAAAAAGCAGAAGCACGGCAGGAAGCTATCAAGAGGTTACAGAACGAAGCCTATACTAAGATGAAACAGCCTGTTAAAAAGGCTAAGAGAGTAGAATTGAATCCACAACCCACATTATTTGATTTTTGACCTATGAAACCACAGAATAAATTCCAAACAGCAGTTGTAGCAGCAAGTAGAAAATTACCGTCTATCACACAAGAACAGATACAATGGGGATATCAGAACTGTATCGAACATATCGGACAGCGAACCACCAAAGGTAAAATTACCTGTACTGAATGTAACCATGTATTTGCAGGTGAAGAGGGAGAACACCAATGCCCTAATTGCAAAGCAAAGCTGAAAGTTCAGACCACTAACAAACGGATATTTAAAGGCTGTGAATATCTCTGTTTTATTACCACATGCCAAGGTTATCAGGTCATCCGCTACCTGATGATAAAATGCACAGCTAAAGTAGGCTCATATCCCGAATACACTCATGCCGAAGTTATGCAACGTTGGATTGCATCTGACGGCAGATACTGCACATTTGCAAAACTGCGTCAGACAATGGGTACAATGTATTATGATTCATGGATATTCAGCACTCCGTTGGAACTGAGAAGCGAAGTAGATGCTTATAACAGGCTGTTCCCGTATTACTACTATCCGAAACAGCAGTTAATACCCGAACTCAAAAGAACAGGCATTAAAAAACGTCACTTCAATCAAAGACCTTTTGATGTATACAGGGCATTATTAAAAGACAACCGAATGGAAACCCTGTTAAAATCGGGACAAATACATCTATTTAAAGCATTCCTAAGTGATACAAGCCGAAAACTGGATAATTACTGGGCATCTATCCGCATCTGCATCCGCAACGGATACACAATCAAAGATGCTACTCTGTGGTTTGACTATATCGACTACTTGCGCATGTTCGGAAAAGACCTGCATAACGCTAAATATGTATGCCCGAATGACCTGCACAAAGAACATGACAGATATATGCAGAAGAAAGCAAAAGCCGATGCACAGAAAGAAATCGAAAAGCTACGGGAAAAGGAAGAAACATTCCGACAAACCAAAGCAAAATTCTTCGGACTTATATTCTCTGATGGGCTTATTCAAGTACGGGTACTTGAAAGTATAGAGGAAATCATATTGGAAGGAAAACTGATGCACCATTGTGTAGGAGGTTATTATTCAAAAGAAGATTCTTTGATTCTGACAGCCTGTATTGACGGCAAGAAGATAGAAACTATTGAAGTATCGCTCTCAAAACTTCAAGTTATACAAAGCAGAGGAGTATGTAACAAGAATACCGTGTACCACAACCAAATAGTACAACTTGTAGAGAAAAATATACCTCTTATTGAACAGAGATTAGCAGCATAAAGAAATAGTAACAACCAAATCAAAATAATCATGGCACAGGAAACAATGGAAGATTGGATGCAATATGCGAAAGATTTGGCAAAAGCAGAACGTGAACTAAAGATCGAACACTCGGTATATATCACTTTCGAGATACGACACCAAGACGGACACAGAGAGATATTGCATAAAATTGACCTACCCCGTGATATGGTAGACCGATGGCAGTGGCTTATCGAATGGCGCAGGGAAAAACTCGTCTGTAAGTACCCACGGAAGAAAGTAACCGTTTATCATTGTGCATACGACAAGCGGACAGGCTTACAGACAGGATTTAATTTCCTGCTATCGAAAGTCGCTTCGGCAAAGGCACAGATAACAAAAGTCGAAAGAGTTATTGCCCAATATATAAAAGATGAAGTACAAAATAATCTGTTTTTTGATGAAAATACGGATGAACGACTACTTAAAGCCAAAGCTAAACTAGAGAAGAAAAAGAGCAACTATAATGAAGCGTATGCCGTTTTACAGGCAGAAGTAGAAAAACATAAAAATAACAAGGATATGTATAAACTATTCGTAGGATTTAAGAAATTAGGTGAGTTTAAAAGTATATTGGAAGCCAAACAGTTTGCCGACAAGTGTGGAGAAACGGGAGTGTTTAATCTGATAGGTCATCTGTATAAGGACAGTTGGTATGTCTTTGAACATCTGAAACCTAAAGAAGATAAAGAGGACAATGATAATGCGGACTGAAAATTTCAATCCGTTTCTTTTTTCAATGAGCCTGAGCGGATAAAAAAGAAACAAAAAACCGATAGCGAAATTTTCAAATTTGATTATTTATAGCATTTCGAAATTTCATAGGATTAGCAACAAATCTGAATGTATTAGTAACACCACCGGTTGTAACAAGGATTGAACCAAAGCCGAGAATACGTCCCATAATATATAAAGATTAGATGAAGCTTAACATTTAATTTCACACTTGATATTTTAATTTTTATGACCTGATAAATCAGAGGTTTGATATTTGGGCAAGCCATACCATACACGTAGGCTTGCCTCTGAGAATTTATGCGTTACCGAGTTGTTTTTTACATTTCTCTCCCCCTATTTTTCTTTCGAATAATTGTAGGCGTTTCAGGTTTCTTTTCTGTCTTTTGAGTTTTGGGTAAGCGTGGATCATCCCACGATTCCTGATAGTCGGGGTCGGATTTGTCGGCTTTCCAGAGGTATGGATAGGCATGATTTCCATAGCCGTACCATTTGACTTTGGCTTTGGTTATATAGCCGTTTTCAATCAGAATTTTATCTCGAATACGCATTTCGTATTTACCATATTTTACAAACTCATCCGGATTATTTTTACTAAAAATAACCCTGTTCTTTTCATCATTCAGGAAAGCATAAGCAGAAAACTGGCCGCTACCATCACTTTTATTCAAAGCTTCAAGGAAAACAGAGCCGCCGCCCATCAGGATTTCTCCCTGTTCCGGTGTTAATTCCACACCTCTCAGGACTATGTTTCGTTTGGAGGTTTGGGCTTTGGCTTCCGCTTCTTTCCTTGCTTTCTCTTCTGCTTCCTGTTTGGCTTTTAGTTCCGCTTCCTGCCTTTGCTGTTTCGCTTCTTCAATGTTATTTTCAAACTCTTTTTTGAGGTTTCCGAAACTGAATTTTCTATCGATTTGCGAGCCTTTGAAAGCAATATTATTGTACCTGAACGATACCCCTTCAAGATCACCCGTTGCCCGGTTACGTTTATATTCAATCTCTATTCCAAACTTTTTCAGAGCAAAGCGCAGGTCTGCCGGATTCTTACAAGTGGGTAAAACCGACTTTATCACATCGTGGATATAGTATTTTACTTTATCGGGATTGTCTAATTTTTCTCGTTTGACTTTGTCTTTTCCCTTACCGTAAGTCAGGTTGTATTTGTCTTTCAGCTTCTTACAAACCTTGATATTCCGCTTGTAATCGTTATTGACGGAGATCAATTTCAGGTCGTTATTGATACGGTTATACACAATATGCAGGTGGGGATTGTCGGTATCATCATGCCTGACAATGATGTATTGAGTATTATTGCCCCCCATTTCCTGCATATATTCTTTAGCTAACCGGATCATAAATTCATCTGACATCCTTTCTTTATCTTCAGGCGAAAAAGCAATCGGGATATGC
>NZ_JARXWN010000036.1 GCF_029892965.1 Dysgonomonas sp. PF1-14
ATTTCTTTATTGGCCAGTTGTGTGGCCAGCACTGTACCCGGCACAACGGCAGGCTGCCATTTAGATACAGGGTAGGAAGCGGTCGATATTTTCTCGCCGGTGTCCTTGGTCTTGCCAGAGGGCAGGCATTTCCAACCGCTGTTCAGTTCGTAACGGTTCTGCGAAAAAGCGAAACCGGAATAAACGAACGCGATAATCAGTATAAATATTATATTTCTTCTCATTGTTTTTATTTTTAACTAAAAGCTGACAAACATTACTAGTTTACTAGCTTGCTAGTTCTAGTCCTCTTTTTTCTAGTATACTAGTACACTTATAACTAGTACACTAGTATACATATAGATAAAGTTTTTCTTAATTATTCTCCTGTCGCCTGTAAAACATCTACGGTAGTGCCCCATGTATCGGAGGGTTTGTCTCCCATCGTAAATTCGAGGGTGCCGCCGGATTCGATGTCTTTGAAGCTGATGTAATATTTATCGTATGGCAGGCCATTCAGTGTCACGCTCTGTATGTATTTATTGGCGGAACTGTTGTTTTTGGCTGTGATGTTGAATGTCTTGCCATCCTTCACTTTTACAACGGCTGTCTTTACAATAGGGCTGCCGAATATGTACTTCCCTCCGGCGGGTTCTACCTGATAGAAGCCTAAAGCGGAAAGGATATACCAGGCCGACATCTGGCCTACGTCTTCGTTACCTGATAGGCCGGCAGGCCGGTCGTGATAGAGTTCCGACAATACCTGACGTACTTTATCGGCAGTCTTCCAGGGCTGACCGATATACGGATACATGTAAAGGACATGGTGGCTGGGTTCGTTGCCGTGCGCATATTGCCCGATAAGCCCGCTGATATCGGGAGAGGCATGGTCACCAAGAGAGCCTTCTACGACAAAGAGGGAATCCAGTTTTGTAACAAAAGCGTCTTTGCTGCCGAACAGGTCCATCAATCCTTGTATATCGTGCGGTACGAGCCAGGTATATTGCCATGCGTTGCCTTCGGTGTAATCGTTGTCGCGGTGGACGGACTCGAAGGGATTGAAATCGGGACGGAATTGACCATCGGACGACAGTCCGCGCACAAAGCCTGTTTCTTTGTCGAAATAGTGCTTATATGCTTTACTCCTGTTCAGGAAATAATCGTAGTCTTCGGTCTTACCCATCTGTTTGGCAACCTGTGCTATCGTCCAGTCTGCAATGGCATACTCCATGCTTTTGGATAATCCTTCGGGGTCTTTATCGTAAGGGATATAGCCGTATTGTCTCAGATAGCCAAGCCCGCGTTCGTCGAGCATAGCGGAGTTTTTCATGGCTTCGTATGCCAGTTCTTTGTCAAAACCGCCGTATCCTTTCAGAATGGCATCGGCTACGACCGATATACCGGGATTGCCTACCATACAGTCGGTCTCGCATCCTGTCAGGTGCCATACGGGGAGTTTGCCTTGCTGCCGGTAGATGGTAAGCATGGTATTGATAATATCGCTCATCTTCTCGGGATGGATAATGGTCATCAGCGGATGGGCTGCGCGGTAGGTATCCCATAGTGAGAAGGTGGTATAATTGCGGAACGAACCGTTCTTGTGCATCTGTGCATCGGCTCCTCTGTAGTCCATATTTACATCGCAGAACTCGGACGGGGCTATCATGGTATGATACAGCGCAGTGTAAAAGGTGCGTTTCACTGCGTTATCGTCTGTCTGTATCTGTATCTTGTTCAGCTCGTCGTTCCATTTCTTATCGGCAGCGGCTATGGTCTGCTCAAAGTTCCAGCCTGAGAGTTCTGCCTGCATATTCAGTTTCGCATTTTCGATGCTAACCGGAGAAAGTGCTACTTTCACATAGATTTCTTCTTTGTCTTGGGTATCGAACAGTGCCTGGCCGTATACGCCTTTTGCTTTTAGTTCGGTGCCTTCTTTTATATCTTTCGGGTCTTCGTTTTCCGACAACAGGAAGCCTTTCATCGGCTTAGAGAAGTTGGCGGTAAAGAATATGCGCTGGTCGTTAGCCCAGCCTTTGGAATAGCGGTAGCCCGAAACGGTGCTGTCGTTTTCGTATATCAGATAGGTATCGGTAGGCTCGTCCCAGTTCAGGTGGCTTTTAAGGTCGATAACGATCTTTGCATTATCTGATGCGGGAAAGGTATATTTGTGGAAGCCCACGCGGCTTGTTGCTGTCAGTTCCACATCTATATCGTAACGGTCGAGATGGACGGCGTAATAGCCGGCTTTAACGGTTTCGCGGTCGCGGCTGAAGAGGGAATACATACCGGATTCTTTATCTTCGATAACGCCCTTGCCGAGCTTCACATCGCCGGTGACGGGCATAAAGGCAATATCAAGCAGGTCGCCGATACCGGTACCGTTCAGGTGCATATGGGTGAAGCCCCAGATGGTGGAGTCGGAGATATGGTAGCCGGATACCCAGTCCCAGCCAGCGGTAATGTTAGTAGGTCCAAGCTGTACCATTCCGAACGGAACATTGGCTCCGACAAAGACATGGCCATGATCGCCGGTGCCAATATACGGGTCGACATATTGTGTCAGATTTTCTGATGATGAGTTTTGATTGTTTTTGCCGGAGCAGGCTCCCAGTAATAAACCGGAGGCAATGAGCAAATACGATAGTTTTTTTAGATTCATCTGTAGCGGTATTTAAAGATTTAATATTCAACAATAAAAGATATTATTTTATGCTGTTCAGTAAATCAACTTTCCCCTCGTCTACCAGTTTCAGGATCAACTCCCCAAACAATGTGTTCTGCCATGCAAACCACTCACGGGTAAATTTATTGGCATCGTCTTTATAGAATGATTCGTGCATAAAGCCGGTACCGGCATCGGTATCCAGCAGCATTTTTACACAGGTCTTTATCTCTTCGTCGTCCCGGCTGGTAAAGGCTTTCATCATTATGCTCATCGGCCAGATCATATACAGGCTTTCGTGTGATACATGAGGGCCTCCGATGCCTTCGCCGGCTGTGCCTTTGAAGAAGTAGGGATTGTTTTCACTCCAAACGAATCGTCTTGTATTTTTATAAATGGGATCATCGGCATCTACATCGCCCAGATAGGGCATGGCAAGCAGGCTGGGTACATTGGCGTCGTCCATGAATAGCTGGTTACCGTAGCCGTCTACTTCGTAGGCATAGATAGTCCCGTAGTCGGGATGATTGAATGTGGCGTATTTTTTAAGGGCTGTTTCTACTTCGGCGGCCAGGTCGGTGCAGTCCTTTGCCAAAGCGGCCTTTTTATTGACTGTGGTAAGTATTTCCGCTGCCTTGCGAAGCGATGTCACAGCAAAGAAATTGGACGGGATAAGGAACTGAAAAATGGTAGCATCGTCCGATGGGCGGAACATGGAAGCGATCAGCCCTACCGGACGTACGGGGTTGCCCCAGCCGTCGTTCATCACTGTATCGGATGCTTTGGCAGTTTCGCGCTGGAATTTATAAGGGCCTAGATTGTCTTTACGCTGTTGTTCCTTAAATGTTTTCAATATATTTTCTATCGCCTGCAACCATTCCTCATCGAATACGCTTGCATCGCCGGTTGTCTTCCAGTAATG
>NZ_JARXWN010000037.1 GCF_029892965.1 Dysgonomonas sp. PF1-14
CGTAAAAGAATAAAGAAAGTAATAAAGGGCACATGGGGGATGCCTAGGCTCTCAGAGGCGATGAAGGACGTGATAAGCTGCGAAAAGCTAGGGGTAGGTGCAAATAACCATTGATCCCTGGATCTCCGAATGGGGCAACCCAACAGAGTAGTACTCTGTTACAATGCTATGCATTGAGCTAACGCGGGGAACTGAAACATCTAAGTACCCGTAGGAACAGAAAATAACAATGATTCCCAAAGTAGTGGCGAGCGAACTGGGACCAGCCCAAACCGGTATTGTTTAGGCAATACCGGGGTTGTAGGACTGCGTTGTGGCACGAAACGTTGGAAGTAGAACGATCTGGAAAGTTCGATCAAAGAAGGTGATAATCCTGTATACGACTCCGACGCGAAGCCTAGCAGTATCCTGAGTAGCGCGGGACACGAGAAATCCTGTGTGAATCTGCCGGGACCATCCGGTAAGGCTAAATACTCCTGAGAGACCGATAGTGAACCAGTACCGTGAGGGAAAGGTGAAAAGCACCTCGAACAGAGGAGTGAAACAGACCCTGAAACCATGTGCCTACAAGCGGTCGGAGCAGCTTAAGCTGTGACGGCGTGCCTTTTGCATAATGAACCTACGAGTTACTCTTACTGGCAAGGTTAAGTGTAAGTATGCACCGAGCCGAAGCGAAAGCAAGTCCTAACAAGGCGTCTGAGTCAGTAGGAGTAGACGCGAAACCAAGTGATCTACCCTTGTGCAGGTTGAAGGTTGGGTAACACCAACTGGAGGACCGAACCGTTAAACGTTGAAAAGTTTTCGGATGACGTGAGGGTAGGGGTGAAAGGCTAATCAAACTTGGAGATAGCTCGTACTCCCCGAAATGCATTTAGGTGCAGCCTCGGCTTATAATATTGTGTCAGGTAGAGCGACTGATTGGATGCGAGGGCTTCGCCGCCTATCAAGTCCAGATAAACTCCGAATGGGCACAATATCTTTACCGGGAGTGAGGGCATGGGTGCTAAGGTCCATGTCCGAGAGGGAAAGAACCCAGACCATCAGCTAAGGTCCCCAAATACATGTTAAGTTGAATTAACGAAGTATGATTACTAAGACAGCTAGGATGTTGGCTTGGAAGCAGCCATTCATTTAAAGAGTGCGTAACAGCTCACTAGTCGAGTGGTCGTGCGTGGATAATAATCGGGCATTAAACATGTTACCGAAGCTATGGGATAAATATTATCGGTAGGGGAGCATTCTACTCTGCGTTGAAGGCGAAGTGTAAACTTCACTGGAGCGTGTAGAAAAGCAAATGTAGGTATAAGTAACGATAAAGGAGGTGAGAAACCTCCTCGCCGAAAGACTAAGGTTTCCTGATCAACGCTAATCGGATCAGGGTAAGTCGGGCCCTAATGCTAAGCCGAACGGCAATGCAGATGGACGAACCGGTTAATATTCCGGTACTGAATAAAAGAGTGATGCGGCGACGCAGGAGTGATACTGCTGCCACCAGACGGATTCGGTGGTTGAAAGGCGTAGACGTTGATTCCGGTAGGCAAATCCGCCGGGAGAGTCGAACCCCCACAGGACTGCAACCCTTCGGGCGCGCAGATAATGCAGGTAATCAGACTGCCAAGAAAACCCGCTAAACTTTAATCTTTTGTTCAACCGTACCACAAACGGACACACGTAGTCGGGTTGAAAATACTAAGGCGCTCGAGCGATTCACAGTTAAGGAATTAGGCAAAATGACCCTGTAACTTCGGGATAAAGGGTACCGTCAGCAATGGCGGTCGCAGAGAATAGGTCAAGGCAACTGTTTATCAAAAACACATGGCTATGCGAATTAGCAATAAGAAGTATATAGTCTGACACCTGCCCGGTGCTGGAAGGTTAAGAGGAGATGTCATCAGCAATGAGAAGCATTGAATTGAAGCCCCAGTAAACGGCGGCCGTAACTATAACGGTCCTAAGGTAGCGAAATTCCTTGTCGGGTAAGTTCCGACCTGCACGAATGGTGTAATGATCTTGACACTGTCTCAACTGTGATCTCGGTGAAATTGTAGTATCGGTGAAGATGCCGATTACCCGCGATGGGACGAAAAGACCCCGTGAACCTTTACTATAGCTTTACATTGACGTTGGGCACTTAATGTGTAGGATAGGCCGGAGGCAATGAAGTTGGTACGCCAGTACTAGTGGAGCCATCCTTGAAATACGGCCCTTTGATTGTTTGACGTCTAACCCGCTGATGCGGGGACACTGTATGGTGGGTAGTTTGACTGGGGTGGTCGCCTCCAAAAGAGTAACGGAGGCTTCTAAAGGTGTGCTCATGACGATTGGTAACCGTCAGTAGAGTGTAATGGTATAAGCACGCTTGACTGAGAGACCCACAAGTCGATCAGGTAGGAAACTAGAGCATAGTGATCCGGTGGTTTCAGTATGGAATGGCCATCGCTCAAAGGATAAAAGGTACTCCGGGGATAACAGGCTGATCATTCCCAAGAGCTCATATCGACGGAATGGTTTGGCACCTCGATGTCGGCTCGTCACATCCTGGGGCTGGAGCAGGTCCCAAGGGTTGGGCTGTTCGCCCATTAAAGTGGCACGCGAGCTGGGTTCAGAACGTCGTGAGACAGTTCGGTCTCTATCTATCGTGGGCGCAGGATATTTGCGGAGATCTGACACTAGTACGAGAGGACCGTGTTGGACGCACCCCTGGTTCACCGGTTGTTCCGCCAGGAGCATCGCCGGGTAGCTAAGTGCGGATTGGATAAGTGCTGAAAGCATCTAAGTACGAAGCCGGCTTCAAGATAAGATATCCCTTAAGGGTGGTTGTAGACTACGACCTTGATAGGCTACAGGTGTAAAGGCAGTAATGTCATAGCCGAGTAGTACTAATAGCCCGGACGCTTTCTGTAGTGTCAGTTAGCAGTCAACAGTCAACAGTTATCAATAACCGTTAACAATAGACCTGGCTGGCACAGACAAAGAATACGGTTTGATACCTATAGAACAATAAGCCGAACAATACTTGATCTTTTTACATCGTGTCGACATATACGGTTGGCATGTGAACACAAGGCAGCTTAAGGGTATAATATCCCTGTTGACTGCTCACTGCTCACTGTTGACTGAAGAGCATTCAGGTGGTTATAACACCGGGGTTCCACCTCTTCCCATTCCGAACAGAGAAGTTAAGCCCGGTCGTGCCGATGGTACTGCGATTAGTGGGAGAGTAGGTTACCGCCGTTTTAA
>NZ_JARXWN010000038.1 GCF_029892965.1 Dysgonomonas sp. PF1-14
TGTAGGCTAAGCACCCGGCGCCGTATCATATTACTATGGTCGGTTTCCAAGCACTCGCCTCCGAACCGGACGTACACCTTCCAGCGTATCCGGCTCTCCACTAAAGTATCAGTCCATTCTCCCAATGTCAGTCAATTTGTGACAAGTTCCACAGAGCGCGATAGTTTTTCTACGCCTTGCAATCATGTGTCTTTCCCAAGGCTTTTTATTATCTAAGCCTTTGAGTTTTCTTACATGGTGCATTTGCAGTTTCTTATCTGTTGCTCCACACAATTCACATCTTTCAGCTTTTAACCTGTCTGTCAGACTGGTAGTGCTGATAGAATATGATGCTAATAGATTGTCAACCCATGACTGATAGTTGGGATTTTTGCGTTTGAAACCTTCATTGTAAAAGACCCTGATTCGGTTTTCACCTTTCTTATTTCTGAAGTGTACAGTAAATACTTTGTTTTGCTTATATCTACGGCATATCTTTACAACAGAAGTCCGATATTTTAGAGCAAGAGTTTTGTACATACTGTATTCCATAATATACTTGAAGGCGTGCATTATCGAACAGTTATTGGCAATTGAGTAATAATTGTAGAGACCTCTGATTTCAGAGTTATACCTATCCAGTATTTCAAGGTCATCATTATTTATAAACTGGACCCGGGCTTTCGGTTTCCATTGCTCTTTTCCGTTATGTGTTTTGATTTCCAAAACACCGTATTCGAGTAACTTCTTCTTCATAACATCCGTTGTCAGTTTTAGATATACCTTTTTATTAAAGGCTCTCATAAGACGACCCGCTTTATTCCTTTTGGTAAGGTTGGATTTTCGAACATAGATTTCATATCCGAGGAATTTTGCAGATTTCTCCGTATGGGTAATCAGCGTTTTCTCGTCCGACAGTTCTAATTTTAATTTGGATTGAAGAAAATTCTTGATATCCTCTTTAATCTTTTGGCTGTCTGATTTGCTGCCGATAATCCCTATAAGGAAGTCATCTGCATACCTCACATATTTCATTCTTCTATAATCGTAATCCATTTCGTCTCCACATGAGATTAAGGCTCTTTCCTTGTCAAATGCTTTAATCTGTTTGATAATTGTTTTTCTTTCATCTTTGTCAGTTACACTTTTTAGTTTCACCACAGCGAGCCTTTTTCCATATTCATATTGAATACGCTCTTTATTTGTTTTGCGATTTTCCCCTCTATCAAATTTTCGGATATATTCCATTATGTATTTGTCCAGTTTATCCAAATAGATATTAGCCAGTATCGGACTGACAATACCTCCCTGTGGAGTGCCACTGTGTGTTTTATGGAATTTCCAATTTTCAATATATCCTGCATTCAAGAACTTCCGAATCAGTCGTATGAATCGTTCATCAGAGATACGCTCTCTTAAAATATCAATCATTACATCATGGCTGATATTATCAAAGAATCCTTTAATATCTCCTTCAACGAACCATTTCGCACCATTGAATGTCTTTTGAATCTGACTTAATGCGGTATGGCAACTTCGTTTGGGTCTGAAACCATAAGAACAGTTTTCAAAATGTCCTTCGTAAATGGCTTCAAGAATCATTCTTATTACCTCTTGCACCAGCTTATCATCAATAGCAGGCATTCCCAAAGGGCGTACTTTCCCGTTTTTCTTCGGTATGTAGGTTCTTTTTGAGGGTTGGGGCTGATAACTTTCGTCTTTCAACGATTGTATCAGTTTTTCAATTCGAGATAGGTTCATTCCGTCAATAGTCTTGCCGTCAGAACCCGGAGTCATATTGCCCGGTTTCGCATAAATACGTTGATAGGCAACATAAAACATCTCTTCATTGAACAAAACACGATAAAGCCTTTCATACTTGTAGGTTGAAAGCTTGCTGTGTTTCGCCAGACTGTTTAATACTCTTTCTGAATTTCTCATAATGTCTCTCACATTTTTCGTTAATTGTATTAAAACTACATTTAGCTGCCTCCCTTCGCCATGTACAGGTCATTACCCTGCTCGGACTACTACGGAGGCTCCGTTACCACTCCGGATATTCAGGGGCAACCCCCATAGCCTTACAACTGGCTTTCCGGTATAGGTAATCCCCGTTTGCATACATAAAGAACTATGAGACTATACATAGTCTCTGGCACGACAGATTGTCGGATACGACTTTCATCCTTTACTGCTTATTGCAGTTGCGCTGTGATTAGTTCCTGCACTTCCTCCTCAAAGACTGGAAGAAGTGAATCACAGTACGACGAGTATAGTTATCTTGACGTCGCAGGTACAGCCTAATACCGCTCAGATTATCGTTCAATCAATCCAGATTTTATCCTCGTATCTGTCTTTTCATCTCCCCATTCAGTCGCAACCTGATAACTGGTTGACTTATGGTCTTCCCGGCATGCTACACTCCCTGTTCGGTTAATTTCCCTTTCAGATAAGCCGGGTGATGATAGGTTTTTCAAAGAACACTTACCTAATCCTTGCCAAAGGATATTTCTTATGCTGCCTTGACGGGCGCACC
>NZ_JARXWN010000039.1 GCF_029892965.1 Dysgonomonas sp. PF1-14
CATAATAAACACTTTTGATAAAGTTATACATAAATGAAAAAACTACAAGCTTTGCAACCTGTAGTTTTCATTTACACAATATTATGGATAGTGTCATTTATATCTACCGGTTTCTAAGTCTTCAACAAAATCTTCAATCCATTTCTTAAAAGAAGGTGCTGCTAATGATCTTTGAGCATTATCGTGCCAAACTCTTATAATTTGCCCATAACTGCCTTCATCAGTAGGATCAAGATCTAAACAATAATGATTGCCAGCACCATCGTAGGTTATAGGAATCCACAGTTTATTATACCAATCACTTCTAATGCCTCTATCTGGACAACTTGCAATATCAATAAAATAATCAGAATCTATTAATTTTTTCCAAATGTTCCATTCCTCTAATATTCTGGTGGTACATAACAATTCTTTACCGTTAATTATACCTTTCGTATTTGATAATTGACCATTATGAATAATATAGAAATCAACAAAATCATTGGGTAATTGAGCGCCAATAGTCACTCTTATAGATTGCATATCTTCCGAAGTAGCTCCTCTATTTATACTATCAATCATATAAGAAGCATTTTTAGATAGCCATTTTATTATTCTTGTCCAGTATTCCTCCATAAACTATATTTTAATCAAAATAGATTGAACTATTGGCCTATTCAATTAACAATATCACTCATAAAGTTAATTTTTCTTTCTGTGAAGTTAAGAACCATTCAGCATCTTCAAGTTTACGCAAATCAGACGGTCTCTCTAAATCTAAATAAATACTTTCGGGATATGCTTCTAAAAGATGCTTAACTAGCGTTGATTTCCCACATTGACGAGGTCCTGTTACAGCAGTAACAGGGAAATTCTGTATTGCTTTTAACACACTAGGTTCAAGAAAGCGATGTATATACATGATCTTTCACATTATAGTCCATGTAAATATAGGAATTGTTTTGATATTTGCATGGAAGGGCGCCTTTTATCTTTATAGAAAAGATCTTCCTCATAGCAATTATTATAATAAAAAGGGATAGGTGTACATCAAACTATCTTTCATAACTTGCTGAAAAACAGTAGTGTGGAAGTTTTGTTTTACCGGAATAAATACATATATTTGTAACTGAATGAAATTCAGTGAGATTGCATGTGTTTGCAACAGGCGAAATCGGGGAGCATTAAAATTTCAGGATTATAAGATATTCATTATCATCAATATACGGAGTAGCAAGCATTCCCTCTCTCTCCGAAAATAGAGCTGAGAATCAGCAAATTACATAACAAACACCCAGCTTATTTTAGAGGTACAATCTTAATATCATAGAAATTCCCTGGAGCATTTTCTTTTACTACAAATAATGGTAGGCCATTAATGACATCCAGACTCTGTTCATGTATATGACCTGCAAAGGTAGCCAATAGATTAGGAGTCTTCAATACCTCTTCCCGAAATTGCAGAGTCGTTTTTGTGTGTCCTTTCTCAGCCCATGGTTCTCTCTTTTCCAGTTCATAAAGTTTATCATTTTCCTTGTTCCAATCTGGATGAGCACAACCATAATTAACAGGACGTCTGGGCATGTAAAGAGGAATATGCATCACTAGGATAAGAGGTGAGCCGGAAGCAGCTTCTTGCCGGAAAAAAATTAGTTGTTCGGGAGAAATTTCATATGTTGAATTATCGATCACTACAATCTTAAGTCCTTTTATTTCAATAGAATAAAATAATGGATTTTTTCCTTGATAAAGCGATAAGAGCCTGTTGTTTATCCATGTTTTCCTTAGCTCTTGAGAAGAACCCGTCATTCCTTCATAATGCCAGTCATGATTTCCCGTTGTATAAACATATTTCAACTGGAAATCGACTAAAACGGAGTCAACCCATTCTATAGCCCGTTCTGATGGATAACTAAAAACATCTCCGGTCAATGCCAATAAGTCGACATTCTTTTCCTTTGCAATCTTTATAGTCTCAATAAAAGCTTGCTCCGGAGTTGTTTTTTCTCCCGTTCCATAATGCCGGGTAATTGTGTATGCTTTGGACATTCGTTTACTATATTGTTCGTAGGGCTTCTCCCTTTCGTCTTTCATCGACAAATGAGTGTCAGATAGCAATATAATGCTTATGGTATCCTTGATATCTGCCGAATATATATGTATCGCATTCCCATCTATTGAGAAAATATGCCTGTTACCAGTTTCATCACTACTCAGATTGACCGTATTACAGCCGATCAGAGTAATTAATATTATAATAATAACTGTCGGATACCACCAATTTTTCTTTCTCATATAATATCTACTTTTTTACTTCATCTGAGAACGAATAGGGCAGGTCACTTTGTTGAGTTCCCCGGCTTGTGTTCGGCAAGTTATCCATTTTATAGTTAATAACCGCACCATTGATCAGCTGTTCATGCGTCAGATAGTTTTTTGTATATGGTTGTCC
>NZ_JARXWN010000040.1 GCF_029892965.1 Dysgonomonas sp. PF1-14
GTAGTCCCAGGCAGAGTTGAACTGCCGACCTCTACATTATCAGTGTAGCGCTCTAACCAACTGAGCTATAGGACTGGCTTTCTTCGTTCTGGCCTGAAACCGGATTTCCAGCTTCTTGGTTTCTCTTGCTTTCAGTCAACTGTTAACAACAATACAATATCTTTTCATATTGTTGGCTTCTAACGCGTAACTTGTAACTCGTAACTGAAAGTCTATATCTTAATAATAACAATAATAAAGGGTAGCACTTCGGGTATTACTCATCAGGTAATTTTATCTTGCCTGACAAAACTCCAGAAAGGAGGTGTTCCAGCCGCACCTTCCGGTACGGCTACCTTGTTACGACTTAGCCCCAGTCACCAGTTTTACCCTAGGACGCTCCTTAACGGTTACGTACTTCAGGTCCCCCCGGCTTCCATGGCTTGACGGGCGGTGTGTACAAGGCCCGGGAACGTATTCACCGCGCCATGGCTGATGCGCGATTACTAGCGAATCCAGCTTCACGGAGTCGAGTTGCAGACTCCGATCCGAACTGGGAGAGGTTTTGGGGATTGGCATCCGGTCACCCGGTAGCGGCCTTTTGTACCTCCCATTGTAACACGTGTGTCGCCCCGGACGTAAGGGCCGTGCTGATTTGACGTCATCCACACCTTCCTCGCATCTTACGACGGCAGTCTCATTAGAGTCCTCAGCTTGACCTGTTAGTAACTAATGATGTGGGTTGCGCTCGTTATGGCACTTAAGCCGACACCTCACGGCACGAGCTGACGACAACCATGCAGCACCTACACAATCGCTATTGCTAGAAAACCTATTTCAAGGTCGGTCGATTGCATTTCAAGCCCGGGTAAGGTTCCTCGCGTATCATCGAATTAAACCACATGTTCCTCCGCTTGTGCGGGCCCCCGTCAATTCCTTTGAGTTTCACCGTTGCCGGCGTACTCCCCAGGTGGATTACTTATCGCTTTCGCTTAGTCACATACTATCATATCGCATACAACTAGTAATCATCGTTTACGGCGTGGACTACCAGGGTATCTAATCCTGTTTGATACCCACGCTTTCGTGCATGAGCGTCAGTTATAGTTTAGTAAGCTGCCTACGCAATCGGAGTTCCTCGTTATATCTAAGCATGTCACCGCTACACAACGAATTCCGCCTACTTCATCTATACTCAAGAAACCCAGTTTCAACGGCAGGTTCGACGTTAAGCGTCGAGATTTCACCGCTGACTTAAGTTCCCGCCTGCGCACCCTTTAAACCCAATAAATCCGGATAACGCTCGCATCCTCCGTATTACCGCGGCTGCTGGCACGGAGTTAGCCGATGCTTATTCATATGGTACATGCAACAAGGCACACGTGCCTATTTTTATTCCCATATAAAAGAAGTTTACAACCCGTAGGGCAGTCTTCCTTCACGCGATTTGGCTGGTTCAGACTCTCGTCCATTGACCAATATTCCTCACTGCTGCCTCCCGTAGGAGTCTGGTCCGTGTCTCAGTTCCAGTGTGGGGGATAAACCTCTCAGTTCCCCTATCCATCGTTGCTTTGGTGAGCCGTTACCTCACCAACTGGCTAATGGAACGCATGCCCATCTACTACCAATTAATCTTTAACAAATAGTCCCATGCGGGACCCCTGTATTATGCGGTATTAGTCCGGATTTCTCCGGGTTATCCCCCTGTAGTAGGTAGGTTGCATACGCGTTACTCACCCGTGCGCCGGTCGTCAGCAAAGATATTGCTATCCCTCTGTTACCCCTCGACTTGCATGTGTTAGGCCTATCGCTAGCGTTCATCCTGAGCCAGGATCAAACTCTTCTTTGTATATTTTTTTAATTAAATCCTTTGTCCTGTCAGGGCTCAATAAATTGACGGTAATACCCTATTTCTTAGGATGAATCATAAATTAAAAGTTATGAATAAACAAAACTCAATCAGAAATCACCAATAAAATATTCTTGTACTACTCTTTATTCTTGTTATCATTGATTTCAAAGATCGCTTCTTATGCTTCAAGGAAGGCCTGTCATTACAGAGCCCGTTCTGTC
>NZ_JARXWN010000041.1 GCF_029892965.1 Dysgonomonas sp. PF1-14
GACACCTTCCGCAGCCTGTTCCCTTTCCTGAACCTGATGTACCCTGAGATGAACGTAAAAATGCAGGAAGGACTGGTCAATACCTACAAAGAAAGCGGATTCCTGCCCGAGTGGGCAAGCCCCGGACATCGCGACTGTATGGTGGGCAACAACTCTGCCTCTGTAGTAGCCGATGCCTATCTGAAAGGACTCAGAGGATACGATATAGAAACTCTCTGGAAAGCCGTAGAGCATGGCGCTAATGCCGTACATCCGCAAGTAAGTTCTACGGGGCGCAACGGTTACGACTATTACAACAAACTCGGCTATGTGCCTTACGATGTAAATATCAACGAAAATGCCGCCCGCACACTCGAGTATGCCTACAACGACTGGTGTATCTATCAACTGGGTAAAAAGCTAGGCAAACCCGAAAAGGATATCGCCATATACAAACAGAGAGCCTTCAACTATAAGAACCTCTACGACAAAGAACATAAGCTGATGCGAGGAAAGAATCAGGACGGAACATTCCAGTCCCCTTTCAATCCCTTGAAATGGGGAGATGCTTTCACCGAAGGTAACAGCTGGCACTATACATGGTCGGTATTTCACGATCCGAAGGGATTGATCGACCTGATGGGCGGAAAAGAAGGCTTCAACCAGATGATGGACTCCGTATTCAACGTACCGCCATTATTCGATGACAGCTACTACGGCTTTGTGATCCACGAAATACGTGAAATGCAGATAATGAATATGGGTAATTATGCACATGGGAACCAACCAATTCAACATATGATCTACCTGTACAACTACTCTGCCCAGCCATGGAAAACCCAGTACTGGACGCGCGAGGTGATGGATAAACTATATACTCCGAATCCCGATGGCTATTGCGGCGATGAAGACAATGGGCAGACATCGGCGTGGTATGTTTTCTCTGCACTGGGCTTCTATCCCGTATGTCCCGGAACGGATGAGTATATACTCGGTTCACCATTATTCAGGAAAGTAACCCTTACACTCGATAACGGAAAACAGGTAGAGATAACTGCAGATAACAACAATAAGGCAAACCCTTATGTCAAAGCAATGACTGTCAACGGACAACCATATACAAAAAACTATCTGACGCATGAACAGCTGATCAATGGTGCGGTTATTAACTATAAAATGGATAACTTGCCGAACACAAGCCGAGGAACTCAACAAAGTGACCTGCCCTATTCGTTCTCAGATGAAGTAGCCCAACAAAAAACGCTTAAAAATAAAAAGTAAGACCATGAAAAATTTAATGCCTTTAAGGGCGAGTATTATAAGCCTGTGCCTGTTAAGCTCTGTGTGGGCTTCGGCATCGTATTCGCCGATGGAGATTGTTCCCGTACAGGATAATACGAAAGTGAAATCTGTTGATTATACAACTAATCGTCCCGATCTATCGAAGCGTTTATTCACATCGAAAGCAGTAGAAAATGAGATCGTCCGCGTGAAGAAGCTGCTAGTCAATCCCAAGTTAGCCTGGATGTTCGAGAACTGCTTCCCCAATACATTAGATACCACCGTTCGCCACCGCAAGAACAATGGCAAAGACGACACCATCGTCTACACCGGCGATATCCACGCCATGTGGCTTCGCGACTCCGGCGCCCAGGTATGGCCATACGTACAACTGGCAAACAACGATCCCGAACTCAGAGCAATGCTCGCAGGCGTTATCCGCCGCCAGTTCAAGTGCATCATCATCGACCCCTATGCCAATGCCTTCCTCGACCCGTACGATCCCAACCCCGACCATCAGTGGCAGTCCGACCTTACGGACATGAAACTCGAGCTGCATGAACGCAAATGGGAGATTGACTCCTTGTGTTACCCCATCCGTCTGGCATATCATTACTGGAAGACAACCGGCGATGCAAGCGTATTCGATGAGGAATGGTTGCAGGCGATAGAAAATATATTGAAAACATTTAAGGAACAACAGCG
>NZ_JARXWN010000042.1 GCF_029892965.1 Dysgonomonas sp. PF1-14
GCATATCCCGATTGCTTTTTCGCCTGAAGATAAAGAAAGGATGTCAGATGAATTTATGATCCGGTTAGCTAAAGAATATATGCAGGAAATGGGGGTCAATAATACTCAATACATCATTGTCAGGCACGAAAACACAGAAAACCCGCACCTGCATATTGTCTACAACCGTATCTACAACGACCTGAAACTGATCTCCGTCAATAACGATTACAAGCGAAATATCAAGGTTTGCAAGAAGCTAAAAGACAAATATAACTTGACTTACGGTAAAGGTAAAGAGAAAGTCAAACGCGAAAAATTAGATAATCCCGATAAAGTAAAATACTATATCCATGATGCCATAAAGTCGATTCTGTCAAACTGTAAGAATCCGGCTGACCTGCGCTTTGCTCTGAAAAAGTTCGGAATAGAGCTTGAATATAAACAAAAACGGACAACGGGTGAGATTGAAGGTGTGTCGTTCCGCTATAATGATATCTCTTTCAAAGGTTCACAAGTGGATCGGAAATTTAGCTTCGGAAACCTCAAAAAGGAGTTTGAAAATAACATTGAAGAAGCAAAACGGCAAGGGCAGGAGGAGTATTTACGGGAACAGGAGGAGCAGAAAATACAGCAGGAAGCTGAGCTAAAAGCCAAACAGAAAGCAAGGAAAGAGGCGGAAGCCAAAGCCCAAATCGCCAAACGAAACATAGTCCTGAGAGGTGTGGAATTAACACCAGAGCAGGGAGAAACCCTGATGGGTGACGGCTCTGTTTTCCTTGAAGGGTTGAATAAAAGTGATGGTAGCTGCCAGTTTTCTGCTTATGCTTTCCTGAATGATGAAAAAACAGGGTTATTTTCAGTAAAAACAATCCCGATGAGTTTGTAAAATTCGGCAAATACGAAATGCGTATACGGGATAAAATCCTGATTGAAAACGGCTATATAACCAAAGCGAAAGTCAAATGGTATGGTATCGGTACTTTTGCATACCCGTACCTGTGGAAAGAGAATAAAGCCGATACAGATTATAAAAAATCATGGAGCGATCCAAGAGTAACGAAAGCTCAAAAAGGAGATAAAAGGTCCGAGAAACGGCAAAATAATATCAATCAAAATCAGAGAAAAAACAAGGGAAGAAAACCGTAAGATATATTTTTTGATTTGAGTATAATGTTTACAAAAGATTAAAATAACACCAGCAAATCGAGATGATACTAGTAAAAATATTGCAATATTAGCTAACTTGTTAAAAAAAAGTTATATTTGCAATAGTAACCTTAAATTCTATTAAATAAGAATAAAAATATAATAAAATGGTAAGCCCAATGGTAATAGTTGTTTTAACTATTGTGAAATAATTTCTTTAAATAAGACACCCTTTTATTTTTATGATGTAGATGGGAATATTATTGAATTTATTATACAAGGTGCGCATAGTATTATAAATATAATTTCCTTTGCAATAAAAATATATTAAAGAAACCCGTGGTGCATTTAGCTAAATAAAAAAGAAGTTGTTCATTATCAATTAAATGATTATATTTAATTGTCTGACAAACGATTAAATAAATGAACA
>NZ_JARXWN010000043.1 GCF_029892965.1 Dysgonomonas sp. PF1-14
TACATCAACCGCATGGTAGCCGAAGAGGTACTGCCATGTATAGATGAAGACCCGAACGAACTGAAAGAATTTGCGGCAAAAATACTTGAACGTTTCTACAATCCGTATCTGAAACATTATCTGAAAGACATATCACTCAACTCCATCTCTAAATGGGAAACGCGTGACTATCCGACAGTGTATGACTGCTGCAAGAAACTGAACAAGAATGCGAAACTGACTACATTCTCTTTTGCTGCCATACTGGTTCTGTACACAGGACAGTCTGCTGCCAAGAACTTTACGCCGAACGACACCCCTGAGTTTATCGAATTTATACAAAAATCATTCGATAAGAACAATATCAAAGGATGGGTATCGGGCATCGTTAATAATAAGTCGATGTGGAAAGAAAACTTCTCGGATGTTCCTCACTTTATAGATGAAGTATCGAAAGACGTAGAGCTCATACTGAATAAAGGAATGCTTGACGCCATGAAAAGTGTAATGGCATAATCAAAACAAATACGGGAGAATATTTGCTATATTCTCCCACAACTAAAAACTACTATCATGTCAATAAATAACGATTGTCTGTACTGCAATAAAAATCAGACCCTGCACGACTTAATGATAGAAATCTGTCCGCTGAAAGTATCTACAGTGTACCTGTTCAGAGAGCAGACTTACAAGGGAAGATGCGTAGTAGCTTATAAAGATCATGCAAAAGAATTGTATGAGCTTAAAGGTGAAGAACTTCTTGCCTTTATGGAAGATGTGAATAAGGTAGCACAGGCATTGAAAGATATTTTTGCTCCCGAGAAAATAAACTACGGTGCATATTCTGACAAATTGCCACACCTCCACATACATCTGGCACCCAAATATACGGATGGTGCGGATTTTGGTTCTACATTCGTAATGAATCCGCAAAAGACATACCTGACAGACGAAGAATACATGGAGATGCTTGCGGCTATCAGAAGTAAGCTTATGTGAAAAGAAAAACTTTATCTATAAAGTAGAAAGCCGGTAGCGACCGGCGATTACAGTTGAAAGCAACTAAAAAAAGTAATGAAAATAAAAAACAATGAGAAATCGTTACATTCGTTACTTTTTAGTTAAAATATCAGTTGCCTCCTGCTTTAGCTGGAGGATAACAGAGCCGAAAAGTGAAAGGCTTCAGCCGAATAGCTTTGACTAAGGTCATTTTCGAAAAGGCTCACAACCCACGACTTAAAAGTCGTGGCAACTAAAGAAAGTAATGAAGAGTCAAAACAACGTAAATCCATTACATTCGTTACTTTTTAGTTAAAATTTTATTTACGTTCAATATTATCAACTGACAACTATTAGACAAAAGGTGCTGTTTTTCAGTATATTATATAAGGTTAAATTTAGGAGAAAAATAAAATGAACAAATATTTAAAAATAGCCCCGTCAGACAACGTATGTGTGGCTATAGAAGATCTGAAAGAAGGTGATAAACTGAATGTGGAAGGAATGGA
>NZ_JARXWN010000044.1 GCF_029892965.1 Dysgonomonas sp. PF1-14
GACACTATCCATAATATTGTGTAAATGAAAACTACAGGTTGCAAAGCTTGTAGTTTTTTCATTTATGTATAACTTTATCAAAAGTGTTTATTATGGACATACCGAAAGATTTTTTAAGTAAGGAGTTCCTGAGTCAGTTCAAGACACAGGAAGATGTTGAAGCCTTTATCAGTGAGCTTCATGTTAAGGTTTACGAGCAGATGCTTCAGGGTGAAATGGATTCTCATTTAGGTTATGAGAAAGGCTCGAAAGCAGGTTTCAACACGGGCAATTCCCGTAACGGCAGTTACCCGAAGAAGATTCAGGGTAAACACGGGGAGTCAGTCATCGAAGTTCCCCGTGACCGCGAAGGCGATTTTGAACCGGTTGTTGTGCCCAAGTATCAAAGTCGGGGCTTATCTATCGAGAAGTTAGTCATATCCCTTTACGCCAAAGGTATGAGTGTCTCTGATATAGAATCAGAGATGCATGAGATTTACGGTGTTAATTTGTCCACATCGGCTATCTCACATATTACCAATAAGGTAACACAATCGGCTGTAGAATGGCAGAACCGTCCCTTAGAGAGCTTATATCTGATAGTGTGGATGGATGGTATCGTTTTCAAAGTCAGGGAAAATGGTAAAGTCATCAATAAGACAGTTTATCTGTGTGTGGGTCTTAATAAAGATGGTTTTAAAGAAGTGCTTGGCATGTGGGTTGGTAAAACAGAATCAGCTTCGTTTTGGATGGGCGTTCTTACCGACTTAAAAGCTCGTGGAGTAGAAGATATACTGATAACCGTAACCGACAATCTGAGCGGTTTCACAGATACCATAAAGAGCGTGTTTCCTGAATCCACCACACAAATATGTGTAGTCCATCAGATACGCAACTCTTGTCGTTATGTCGTATGGAAGGAGAAGAAAGAATTTACATCCGATTTAAAGAATATTTACAATGCGCCTACCAAAGAAGCTGCCGCCTCTGAACTTGACCTTTTTGAACAGAAATGGGGCTCTAAATATCCCTATGCCATCCGTTCGTGGCGCAATAATTGGGATGAATTGACCTCATTCTATGATTTTCCGTTGGAAATCCGTAAGATTATTTACACCACTAATCTGATTGAGAATCTGAACGGTAAGATTAGAAAATACACTAAAAACAAGTTGTCTTTCCCTACGGATGATGCCCTCAAAAAGTCTGTTTATCTGGCTATCAGTGAGATTGAGAAAAAGTGGACTCAGCCTGTTTGGAATTGGGGGATTATTTTCAATCAGTTTTTGGTTATCTTTGGAGAAAGATTGAACCGGTAAGGAGAAAAATTCCTTCAAACTCCCCCGTTTTTTTTGGGGGGGGAGAATTTGAAAGAATTTATATGATAAATATTCAACCGTGTAGTTGGAGCTTACACAAAGTTATGGACAGTCCCAT
>NZ_JARXWN010000045.1 GCF_029892965.1 Dysgonomonas sp. PF1-14
TCAGGAATCTTTAGTTCTTCCTCTTCTGTAGGAAATATAGCGAAAGAGTTCCACATCGGGTGTGAAAAATAAATCGTAATTTCCTTCAAAGAAGAGTCTACTTTACTATCCAATATTGGGAAGATATTTACAACATAAGGATTCTTATTCTTGTATTCGTTAACAATTGTTTCTATATTCTTTGAAACGAATTCTAAGAAACCAGTAAGTTGGGACATAAAGTCATCAATATAAGGATATACTTTGCGGTTATAATAGAAGTTATCCATAAAGCAAATAGCTCTCTCCATCCATATAAAACCATGTCTTTCATTTTTCGCAATCTCATGTTTGTCTGTTGTTGTTGGATTCTCTCTGTAGTACATATTTACAAATAGATTATTAAATCCTTCTCTATATATGCTATTAGGTGTATTATAAGCTACTCTATATAATTGATCTTTTACATACGGAAATATTTTTTCTGCAGAGGAGATTAATTCATTATCATATTTATCAACTAACGGATTTGTGAAATGATGGCAAAATTCATGTATTATTATAGGAGTTAAGCTAATCGCATCAAATACTGGTATACCAGCCTCATCGATTTGGTTACAACCAATCACTATGCCGAATTTTTCAATATGATTGTCGATATGTCCTGAAGATGGTAAGGCATAATTATTTCTTCCATTGCATAAACTTGCATAGATAGCAGGATCTTTTAATGGTTCCCCAAAAAAAGATTCAAACCATGAAATGTTTATTTTGCTTACTACATCATCTAGTCTCGCTTCTGTTTGTTTGTAGAAATCTGTATGTGTATTAAAAAAATGTTGAAATTTAGTATCCTTATAGAAAATATTCAACAATCGAAAATATTCAATTAATGTCACTTCTGACCATCTATCGTCATCTTTTATATAATTTGCGATATTAACTCCCTGTTTTATTTGAACCTTTCCTTTTTTTATTTCTAAAAGATTTGTTGATCCCGAGATGGCATTATATGCAATTTCATCTCTTTCTCTAATCTTTTTTATGTATCCGATTAAAGCATGATTTTTATATTTGGAAAAATAATTATCTATATCTGATATATAACCAGAAACTTCATTGTTTGTATACTCTTCGGCCCCGGCTAAACGAAAAGCAATACTAGTTAATTCAAAACGTTCATCGACTTTAGTCTTTAGCTGCGCTAAAGTGGGTAAAACTGCAATTATCGATAATAGCAACAAATGAAATATTCTATTCATAGAAATGACTTATTTAAAGAGGGTGTCTCAAAAGTAAAATTACATTATCAAAGTGTTATTCTCTTTGTTCATCCTGAGAGCAACGAAGTATCCCGAATCTAAAAAGCGAGAT
>NZ_JARXWN010000046.1 GCF_029892965.1 Dysgonomonas sp. PF1-14
TGTAAAAGTTTAGACTAGATCTGACAGTTGGGTATTTTTTCAAGGTTGTATATTTGGGTTTTCTAAGCCATAATTTCTTGGAATAGGGATATAGTTAGAGGGGGATTTTAGTCCCCCTTGACCATTCCAGTCAGTCAGGTTATCGCTGACAGGTTGCTCCCCAGCAGAGCCCGTTTCCATTTCGCCTGACAGGGTTAAAGATACAACATTTTGATAATGATTGGATAATAGTTTATCTTTTGCAAGATGTAAGCTATCATTCCAAGTCTGCATCGGCGTTTTGCCATAACAATGCTTGCCAGTATGAGGTCTTTCATTGTTATAATATTCCAACCAAAGATCAAGGTCTGTTTGTAGCTCATCAATCGTGTTGTATATTTTCTTACGAAAGGCTATTGCATAAAACTCGTCTTGCATCGTCCTGTGGAATCTTTCACAGATGCCATTTGTTTGAGGGCTTTTAGCTTTAGTTTTTGTATGGTCAATATCCTCGATGGCAAGATATAACTGGAACTCGTGATGTTCTCTTGCTCCACAGTACTCGGTTCCCCTGTCTGTTAATATACGCATAAGAGGAATACCATATTTATCATACATAGGTATAATTCTATCATTGAGCATATCGGCAGCAACCAATGCTATTTTGCGGTCATACAATTTGGCAGAAGCAACTTTAGAGTAAGTATCAATGAATGTTTGCTGATAGATCTTGCCAACACCTTTGATGTAACCAACGTAGTAAGTGTCTTGTGCCCCAAGAAATCCGGGATGATGGGTTTCAATCTCTCCATGAGCAACTTTCTCTTCTTTTGCTCTCTCTAAGGCTACAACCTGTGATTCGGTAAGAATCAATCCTTCTTGTGCAACTTTAGCCTCAAGGGCTTTCAGGCGCTTTTGGAACGTTTCTAAATCATGGCGTAACCAAACACAACGAACACCACAGGGAGAAATAAATAAGCCTTCTTTCTTTAGCTCGTTGGAGGCTCTGGTTTGACCAAAAGCAGGGTTCTCAATGGCAAAACAAACAACACGTTCTTCGATATGTGCTTCAATTCGATTCTTTACATTAGGAACTCGCCGACTCATATCTTTAAGAGCTTGCTCACCACCCTCTGCAAATAAATCTTTGTAGCGGTAGAAAGTCTCTCTACTATAACCTAAATACTTACAGGCTCTCGATACGTTACCTAATTCTTCAGCTAAGGATAATAATCCTAAACGACTTTTAATTACTTTTGTTTCTAAACTCATTTTTCTGATAAGTTAAAGGGTTAAACTTTTTGTTTATTAAGCAATACAAACTTAATTGTTTGCCCTTTAACTGTCAGATCAGATCGAAACTATTTCA
>NZ_JARXWN010000047.1 GCF_029892965.1 Dysgonomonas sp. PF1-14
GGCGGAGACCCGCAGAACCCGTTCCGCATCTTCCCCGAAGTACAGGAACTCTACAACAAGCGCAAAGCCGAACTCAAAGAGATCGTAGCCAAAAAATACGCTGCCAAGCAAGCATGGGCAAACCAGAACCCCGAACTGGCAGCCAAGCTCGACAAATGGTTCAAAGGCTATACCCCTGAGATCGACTGGGCAGCCATCGAGCAAAAACCGAACGCCGCTACACGTGCAGCCTCAGCCACCGTACTGGGTGTACTGGCCAAACAAGTAGAGAACATGGTAGTCTCCTCTGCCGACCTGTCCAACTCGGACAAGACAGACGGCTTCCTGAAGAATACCCACAGCATGAAAAAAGGAGACTTCTCCGGAGCCTTCCTCCAAGCCGGTGTATCCGAACTGACGATGGCCTGCCTGTGTATCGGTATGAGCCTTCATGGCGGTATTATCCCTGCCTGCGCTACCTTCTTCGTATTCTCCGACTACATGAAGCCCGCTATCCGCTTAGCCGCCTTAATGGAACAACCCGTTAAGTTCATCTGGACACACGATGCCTTCCGCGTAGGCGAAGACGGCCCTACCCATGAGCCTGTAGAACAAGAAGCACAGATACGCCTGATGGAGAAACTACAGAACCATCATGGACACAACTCTATGCTTGTACTTCGTCCGGCAGACGTGACCGAAGCCACCGTAGCCTGGAAGATGGCTATGGAGAACCAGTCCACTCCGACAGGGCTTATCTTCTCACGCCAGAACATCAACGACCTGCCATCTACTGGCAACCGCTATAACGAAGCCCTACAGACCGAAAAAGGCGCTTACATCGTACAGGAAGATGCTGACTATGACGTTATCCTGCTTGCCTCCGGCTCGGAAGTATCTACCCTTGTAGACGGAGCTAAGCTACTCAAAGCAGACGGCATAAAGACCAGAATCGTTTCCGTACCGTCCGAAGGACTGTTCCGCAGTCAACCCGAAGCATACCAGCAAGCCATCCTGCCAACGGACAAGAAGAAGTTCGGACTGACCGCAGGCCTTCCTGTTACCCTGCAGGGACTCACTGGCGACAAGGGCAAGGTATGGGGTATGAACTCTTTCGGCTTCTCGGCGCCGTACAAGGTGCTGGACGAGAAACTGGGATTCACTGCTGATAACGTTTACAAACAGGTAAAAGAGTATCTAAAATAA
>NZ_JARXWN010000048.1 GCF_029892965.1 Dysgonomonas sp. PF1-14
TATGTGCTTCTGTCAATTTCCATGTCATGTTGAATGATTGTGACTAGGCAGTAGGTACAGATGGCAACATAGATTTGTATTCTTACGGCATTCTCTGTTGTACCCCAGAACTTTTTAATTTTGAGGTGTTGCTTGAGCCATTTGAAGAACAGTTCAACTTGCCAGCGATTCTTATACAACTCTGCAACTTGTAGAGCGGATATGTTCATGGCGTTGGTTAAGAAGATAAACTCTCGTTTTTGTTCTTCATCCCAATATCTAACTAACCGAAGTTTATCGGGATAGTATTGTTTTGGATAAAACCCTGTCAGTTCGATTGTCATATCTGAGAGTATATTCTTAGGCATTCTTCGTTTCCATTTGATAGCTTTGTACCGAAGATTCGTCTTTGCTCTAACCACGAAACAGGCTTCTATCTGATGAATCCGATATAGCATCTTAAAGTTGTTGTAGGCTCGATCAAAGATATAATAAGAGCCTGGTTCGTAAGGAATCTTATCCATTGCTTTAGAATCGTGGACAGAAGCTGTTGTAATATGGAAGAATGTCGGAATCTGTGTTTCTACATCATACAGAGTATGAACTTTGATGCCGCCTTTCTTCTTTCGGAACTTCGCCCACCAAAAGACATTCAGACATAAATCGATTGTTGTGGAATCGAAAGCATAGGCCTTTCCTCCCGGTTTGAATATGTCTGTTTTACGCTTTTGCTGTGCTTCATTGACAAGGAAGTAAGCAAACTCTTCAAAGATTCGGTAGTCCCTATCTTGATTTGCTCGGGCTAAGGATGATTTTGATATGTTCTTACCCATCCCTAAATGATAACATTTGGAGCGATGAGCGCCTAAAGCAATAATCAAATCTCTCAGACTTTCACGATTGGACAATTGACCGAACATTAAAGCAAACAGTTGATTCCAACAGGTAAAGTGTTTGACGTAACGATTTCCCTGGTACTTGTTGACTATACGCCGAAACTTATCTTCATTCAAGAATGAAACCAATTGAGCAAATACATACTTCTCTTTATTCATTGCAGCTTCTGTTATTGACTGCAAAGCTATAAATTGAAATCGTCGCGCTCGAAAAATACCTGTAACTAACTAATTATCAAATAAATTAAAGAGATATTTGCGATTTTAATGGGACAGCAGTG
>NZ_JARXWN010000049.1 GCF_029892965.1 Dysgonomonas sp. PF1-14
AAATAAAACACTATTTTTATTATACCAATCATTCAAACTTCCAGTTTTCACCTCGTAATACCCTGAACCGCCATACGATTCCCGAATAGAAAATATATAACTATTATTATCATCCTCACCCCCTCTCACATATTCCCCATCTATATTAAATACAATATCGCCTTTGGTATCCGCGCCTGCGCGGATATAGTTGCCATCGAGGTTAAAGACAGCATCGCCGGTCTTTTCTTTTCCCGCCCGTATCAGTTTACCGTCTATATTGAATACCACGTCGCCCGTTTTGTCCTTTCCCGCACGCACATAGTCTCCGTCGAAGTTAAAGACGGCATCGCCCGACTTTTCCTTTCCCGCACGGATAAGGTCACCATCAAGGTTGAAGACGATATTCTCTTTGGGTGTAGGTTCGGGAGTTGGTGTCGGCGTTGGTTCAGGATTGTAAGGATCGTCACCGCCATTGCAGGCTGTCAGTAAAAGCAAGCCCAACAATAGGCCCCCTAGCCCCCGTAGGGGGGATTTGGAACGGATATAGGATAGTATGCTATTCATAATTATAGTCTTTTTTCCCTGTTTCTCCCCTGTGGGGAGACTAAGAGGGGCTGTTTCCTTTACAAATATAGACTATACATTTCACCCGAAGTTTAATATTCACAAGCAAAGTTTTGGGAAATATTTTTGAAGTAGGCGGGCGGCTAACACCACCCATTATAGACGTACCTAGCGAGACAATGAATAACGAAGAACTGCTAAAAGCAATAAAATCAATGAATATGAAAGTTGCCGTAACGGATATTATGCGTGTACACGATGAAATGACACAGGTAGATGGCTGGTCGGGGATATAATTAATCTTTTAGTTGCTGGGGATGATAAATCCCCAGTGACATAAGGAGACAACTTTATAATGAATAGAATATTTTTAGTTCTTTCTTATATAGGCAACATCTAATCTATCATAAGCATAATGAAAGTCTATTTTATATTTTTCATCATTTACAGTTATATAGGCAACATCCAATCTATCATAGGCATAGTGAAAGTCTATTTTATATTTTTCATCATTTACAGTTATATAACCGACATTCAATCTATCATAAGCATAATGAAAGTC